>NZ_JAPCIN010000043.1:0-57435 GCF_025910025.1 Priestia sp. JV24 | reverse complement strand
CCTCTTTATGGAAATATGACAAAAGGGAACCCTTGTTTACCAAGAGTTCTCCCATGATTAAGTTTCCCTTATAGGCTATCTCTTTTGACAGTTCTGATGTAATTTTTTTAGTTTTAACTTACAGATTTTGATTCTGAATTAGATCCTAAGTTCCATAAGCTAAATATAATCGTAATTAAACCAAGAATTACGCTTGGCCCAAACTCTTCATTTGTTAATGAGTAGATAAATGGAGAAATTACAAACCAGGCACCGGTAATCACAGAAATCCAGTTAAGCCACGAATTCCAACCAGGTTTGTCATATCCCCACAATGAAGCGATAAGCTGAATGATTCCAAAAATTATACTTGACCAAAAAGCTCCTGCTTGATCTGAAGAGTCAATCACCCAAGGTGCGATAATAAACCAGGCACCTATTAATGCATTTAAAATCCCTCTTGTTTTCACAATTATCCCTCCTCAAAGCTTAGAAAATCTTTAATGATCCAATAGGGAATTATATGTTTAGAGAGTAGTAAGATTAACTAAAATAAGCTTAAAGACGTTTTTAGGAGCTTTTTCTTTAACAAAATTTGAAGAAAATTAAAGAGGAAATAAATACATCAATTTTTTTTGATTTATCAGTTGTAAAAAGACGAAAATGTGGGTATACTGAAAACATCAAAAAAAATTGATGTAAGGAGAGTTTTATGAAACAGTTACCTTTATATAACGAAGTAATGAGTAATTCATTTTCTATATATGAAAAAAAGTTCAAAGCATTAGCAGATGAGAAAAGATTACACATTCTCTATGAGTTATGCCAAAGTGGGGAAATGTGTGTTTGCGATATGACGGATTTCTTTAGTCTTTCTCAGTCTAAACTTTCTTACCATCTAAAAATCTTATTAGATGCAAACTTACTTAATAAAACAAAAAAAGGAACATGGAATTATTACAGTATTAATAAAGAGGAAGTAGATGCACTGCTATCCGAACAATTATGCTGCATCTTCCGACCAATGTCATAACGAGCTTTTAAAGCTCATATAATTTTTTAGTCATTACATCAACTTTTTTTGATGCGATGACTTTAGCTCCTAAAATAGAGGCAATGTAAATGCGAAGGGGAAAGGGATTGATATGCTAAGAACCAAGGCAGGAAATAAAGAAAATCAATTCTGTTTTCACACCTAATAAATCAATTTTTTTTGATTTAAGATTAAGGAAAGAACAATTTATCATGTAGAAATGAGGAGAATTCTTATGAAACCTATTAAAATTCCGTTAAATACAACATCTTGTTGCTCACCAGAGATTAAATTTGAACCAATTACTACGCAGGTGGAAGAAACAAAGCATAAACATTTACCTGTAGCCATTATTGGGGGAGGACCGATTGGACTTGCAGCAGCAGCACACCTAACTAAACAAGGTCAATCATTCATTTTGTTAGAAGCAGGTTCACAGGTAGGGGCCAATATTTTAACATGGGAGCATGTTCGCTTATTCTCATCTTGGCGTTACAACATTGATAAAGCAGCACACGCTCTTTTAGAACAAAATGGCTGGAGATCTCCTGAATTAGAAACATTACCTACAGGAAAAGAGCTTGTAGAAGGCTATTTAGAGCCATTAGCAAACATTCCAGAAATAAAGCCACACGTGCATGTTAACACGAAGGTTCTTTCCATTACGCGAGAAGAAACAGATAAGATGAAAACGGCTGGTCGTGAAAATAAACCTTTCTTAATTTATGCAGTAAAAGATGGTGAACTTCAAACATACGAAGCTAGAGCGATCTTAGATGCTTCTGGTACCTGGGGTAACCCGAATCCTGCTAATTCAGGTGGTGTCTGGCTAAAAGGAGAACGGTCCCTTCAAGACCACATCTTTTACGGCATTCCAAATGTGTTAGAAACGGATAGATCTCGATATGCAGATAAACGTGTAGCAGTTGTAGGAAGTGGTCATTCAGCTATTAATACTTTATTAGAATTAGCTCAATTGCAGGAAACTCATCCACAAACAGATATCATTTGGATTATGAGAAAACAAAAAGTAGAAGAAGCATATGGTGGGGAAGAAAAAGATGCTCTTGCAGAAAGGGGAGCTCTTGGAAGTCGGATTCACGACCTTGTAGATACAGGAAAAGTAAAGGTAGTAACACCTTATAAGATTCAATATGTGAAGGAATTCAATAACCATATAGATATTATAGGAAAGCATAAAGGAGAAGAAGAACTTCTGACAGGTATTGATGAAATGATTGTAAATGCCGGCAATCGCCCAGACTTTACGATTATCAGTGAATTACGTACAGCCATTGATTCGATTACAGAGAGTGTAGAAAAATTATCTCCTCTAATTGATCCAAATCTGCATAGTTGTGGTACTGTTCGCGCACATGGAGAAGAAGAACTTCGACAACCTGAAAAGGATTTTTATATTGTAGGAGCTAAAAGTTATGGGCGTGCACCAACATTTTTAATGGCAACTGGCTATGAACAAGTGCGATCAATTGCTGCTCATCTTGCTGGGGATTACGAAGCAGCTAAGAGAGTAGAGCTAGATCTACCCGAGACTGGGGTTTGTAGCGTGAATTTACAGCAAGAAAGCTCATGCAGTACGGATAGTAACAGTTCGAACTGTGGTTGTTAAATAGTGTTTTAGAAAGGGAGTAATCATTTTGCTTACTCCCTTTTTATATAAAGGAGGACATAAGAATGACAATTAATCATTCAGGAAGGTTGAGTAAGGAGTATTTTGTATCCTACATGAAACTGTTTATGAACGCATATGAATATACAGCTGAACAGGCAAGGGAACTAACTTTTCAGCGATTATTTGGATCACAATGTGATAGCATGGGACATATAACATATCAAAATTTTCTTCTAGCTTACGATGAACTAAAACATCAAAAAAAATAAGCTTTTTCTTAAAGAAGGTGGTAATTGTATGTTTACTGCAAGATCTAAATCTTCTTCGTCAAACGTGATTGTTCTTGTTGCTATTATAACGGCACTTAGTCTTCTAGGTGACTCCATGCTCTATATTGTATTACCTGTTTATTGGAAAGTGGCAGGGCTTGACTCCCTTTGGCAGGTTGGTATCCTTTTATCCGTTAATCGATTTATTCGTTTGCCTTTCAATCCTTTCATAGGATGGTTATACCAGAAAATATCTTTACGGACAGGCCTTATTATTGCAGTTGTACTTGGAAGCGTGACAACGTTAGGATATGGGATGGCTAAAGGGTTTATTGCTTGGATTATTCTACGAGGGCTATGGGGAATTGCTTGGTCTTTCTTTCGAATCGGAGGATTATCGACAGTTGTCTATTATTCAAATGACTCCACTCGTGGAAAAGCAATGGGGCTATATAACGGTCTATATCGCACAGGAAGCCTATTTGGTATGTTACTTGGGGGAATTCTAGTACCTATAGTAGGATTGCAATTTGTTTCTATCCTTTTTGGGTGTCTATCTTTTATAGGGCTACCTTTAGTTTTTTATTCTCTTCGAGTTAAATCTAATCAACAGACTGAGGCTGTTCAAAGAGCTAATACCAATGTTTCCATACATAAGATCTTAAAACATAAAATCATTATTATTATTAGTGGATTTCTGATTACGATGTTAATTCAAGGGGTTTTAACATCGACTGTTAGTGCTATTCTTGAGCATTCATATGGGGAGAAAATCACATTATTCGGATTGATTATTAGTGTTACGTTCTTTTCAGGGCTATTACAGGCTGTTCGTTGGGCCTGGGAACCCTTCTTCGGTAGTCTCTTTGGACATTGGTCAGATGGACCATCTGGAAGAATTCCTCTTTATATCCTTTCGCTTATTGTTAGTAGTTTCGCGTTTGGGATGATTGCTAGTGATATACCACTAATCATTTGGGTTGTTATTATGCTGATCGTCATGATAGGAGCTACATCTATTACAACTCTTACGGATGCTTTAGCATCTGATATAGCAAAAACATCGAATATTATATCCTTTCTTACGGTCTATTCTATCGCTCAAGATATAGGAGCCGCACTCGGTCCCTTTATTAGTTACATGCTGATTGAAATTCAGAATGGCTTCGCTTATCTATATTGGGGAGGATCAGTCATTTTTGGTGTATTAGCTATTGGATGGACAAAGATTCACCTAGAAAAAAAACAAATTTTCAGCAGATCCATGTGAGTGTAAAGTCCAAAAAAGTCTTATTTATATAACGAATGAAAGCTACTTCTTTACAGAAAGGAAGTGGCTTTTTCACGTTGGATTTTTTAGTAAGGATCATATAGCAGCTATCTAATTGTATAGTTTATTTTTAAAAATTCATAAATAGATACATTTCTCAATATATAAGTGAATAACTATATGATTGTACAACAATGAAAGGAGGTTGTAGAGGCTGTGGATCTAAAATTGAAAAGGAGTTGGAGCAAGGAATGAATCAACAATTGAGTAAACAACTGTCATTTTTAGATCGGTATTTAACTGTATGGATTTTTGTAGCTATGTTTATAGGAATTGGTTTAGGTTATGTTTTTCCCAGCTTCGTAGATGGACTGAATCACTTTCAGGTAGGTACAACATCCATTCCTTTAGCAATCGGATTAATTTTGATGATGTACCCACCATTAGCAAAAGTACGATACGAAAATATGGGACATGTGTTTAAAGACAAAAAAGTATTAGGAATTTCACTTTTGCAAAACTGGATTATTGGCCCTATTCTCATGTTTCTACTTGCGATTGTCTTTCTTAGAGATGTACCAGAGTACATGATTGGTTTGATTTTAATTGGACTAGCACGTTGTATCGCCATGGTTATTGTATGGAATGACCTTGCGAAAGGGGATCGCGAATATGCTGCTGGTTTAGTCGCTCTTAATTCCATTTTTCAAGTCTTTTTCTACTCTGTTTATGCGTATTTGTTCGTTACGCTTATTCCAAAATGGTTGGGACTTGAAAGCTTTGTGATTGATATTACGATGGGTGAGATTGCAAAGAGTGTTCTCATTTACTTGGGAATCCCTTTTTTAGCTGGTATATTGACTCGATTTATCTTTATCGGCATCAAAGGGAAAGAATGGTATGAACGTGTACTCGTACCTAAAATTAGTCCTTTGACTCTTATTGCACTCCTATTTACGATTATTGTTATGTTTTCGTTAAAAGGAGATATGATTATTCAATTACCTCTTGATGTTGTACGTATTGCTATTCCACTTTTGATTTACTTTGTCTTGATGTTTTTTGTTTCTTTTTATTTAGGAAAAAGGGCAGGAGCAAGTTATTCTGTTACAACTTCTCTTTCGTTTACTGCGTCAGGCAATAACTTTGAGTTGGCCATTGCTGTAGCAGTTGGGGTATTTGGGATTAATTCAGGAGCCGCATTTGCAGCTGTAATTGGACCTCTTGTAGAAGTTCCGGCACTCATTGCCCTTGTAAATGCAGCGTTTTGGTTAAAAAAGAGATATTTTCAACCTCAAGAAAGATAGATAATAAATAAAGGAATCGGAGGGATTCTTTCCGATTCCTGTTTTTTATACATTCATATATCCAGGCTTTTTTATAAGGTGCTACTTACATAATAAAAACAAAATATAGGCATCTTATGATGTAGTTATAAAATAGATTTGTTTTTTCAAATTTATTTAAACAAAACGGTTGAAAATATATAAGAAAACGATTATATTAATAACATAAACACATAAGCAAATTATTATATATGTATTTAACGTATCAGGAGGTGTCGATGAATGAGTGTAAAAACTATAGTTGAAGTTGAAAAAGCAGCTCAGATTTTAAAGCTACTAGGCGATAAGACTAGGCTTTCTATGATGAAGTTAATTGAGAACAATGAATGTTGTGTCTGTGAGTTTGTTGACATTTATCAAGCTAGCCAGCCGGCAATTAGTCAGCATTTAAGAAAATTAAAAGATGTGGAACTAGTTAAGGAAAGACGAAAAGGACAATGGATCTTTTATTCCCTTAACAAAGAAAGTAAGTATTATGAGTTTGTTCTTAGCATACTTGAATCAGTACCAAGTCAAGATGAACGCTTAAAAGAGTTAGAAAAACAAGGACTACGTATTAGTTGTTGTGAGTAATTGGAGGTTTAAAAATTGACATCAGTTGTCCTAGCATCACTGATCTTTTTAGTGACATTAGTTTTTGTTATTTGGCAGCCGAAAAACTTATCTATCGGTTGGTCAGCCTGTGGAGGAGCAGTTCTTGCTTTATTAGCAGGAGTCGTTGATTTCCACGATGTTCTGGATGTAACAGGCATTGTATGGAATGCGACCCTCACATTTATCGCAGTTATTATTATTTCCTTAATTTTAGACGAAATTGGTTTCTTTGAATGGGCAGCGTTGCATATGGCAAGAGCTGCAGGTGGCAATGGTGTTCGTATGTTTGTATATGTTTCGCTACTTGGAGCCGTTGTGGCAGCCTTATTTGCCAATGATGGGGCAGCCTTAATTTTAACACCTATCGTACTTGCAATGGTACGAGCGTTAAAATTTGAAGATAAAATGGTCTTTCCATTTATTATTGCAAGTGGATTTATTGCGGATACAACGTCGTTACCACTTGTGGTAAGTAACTTAGTAAATATCGTATCAGCTGACTTCTTTGGTATTCGATTTTCTGAATTTGCTTCACGCATGATTGTTCCAGATTTATTCGCACTTTTCGCAAGTATAGTCGTCTTGTATCTATATTTCCGAAAAAGTATTCCAAAAAAGTACAATGTAGCTGATCTACCAAAACCAGTTGAGGCAATTAAAGATGAAAAAATGTTCAAGTTGTCAGGAATTGTACTAATTGTTTTAGTCCTTGGCTATTTTGTAGGTGAATTCTTTGATATTCCAGTTTCCATTATTGCAGGAATTATTGCTATTTTCTTCTTAGGATTAGCAAGACAAAGTCCAGCAGTGGAAACGAAAACAGTATTAAAAGGCGCGCCTTGGGCTATCGTTTTCTTCTCTATTGGTATGTATGTAGTCGTTTATGGCCTACGTAATGTTGGTCTAACAGAAGTACTAGCCGATGTTATTCGAGCAACAGCCGATCATGGATTATTTGCAGCCACTATCGGTATGGGATTCATCGCAGCTATTCTTTCATCAATTATGAATAATATGCCAACTGTTATGATTGATGCCCTTGCGATTGATGCGACACATGCAACAGGAACGATTAAAGAAGCACTTATTTACGCAAATGTTATTGGATCAGATTTAGGTCCAAAGATTACACCAATCGGTTCTCTTGCGACGCTTTTATGGCTTCATGTTCTGTCAACCAAAGGTGTGAAAATTTCATGGGGAACGTACTTTAAAACAGGTATTATCTTAACCATCCCAACATTGTTTATTACGCTTGTTGGTTTATATATTTGGTTACTAATTATTTCATAACACATCATAAAGGAGATTTTACACATGTCTAAAAAAACACTTTATTTCTTATGTACAGGTAACTCTTGCCGTAGTCAAATGGCAGAAGGTTGGGCAAAAAAACATTTAAATAGTGATGAGTGGAATGTATATAGTGCAGGGATTGAAGCACATGGTTTAAACCCGAATGCTGTAAAAGCAATGAAAGAAGCTGGTATTGATATTTCGAATCAAACATCAGATATTATCGATCCTGAAATCTTAAATAATGCAGATTTAGTTGTTACATTATGTGGAGATGCAGCTGATAAATGTCCAATGACACCACCTCATGTGAAACGTGAACACTGGGGCTTTGATGACCCAGCAAAAGCAGAAGGAACAGATGAAGAAAAGTGGGCATTCTTCCAACGTGTACGTGATGAAATCGGTGAGCGCATTAACCGTTTCGCTGAAACAGGTAAGTAATAATAAAAATCAAATAAGCCGGGAAAATAACTCTCGGCTTACTCTTTACCCTTTATATAAGTATATTATTATAAGTTGTTGTTAAGGTATTGTATTTTACTAAAAGGGGATGA
Organism: Priestia sp. JV24; assembly: GCF_025910025.1. Classification (NCBI taxonomy): domain Bacteria; kingdom Bacillati; phylum Bacillota; class Bacilli; order Caryophanales; family Bacillaceae; genus Priestia; species Priestia sp. JV24. The sequence continues at coordinate 49,458 of NZ_JAPCIN010000043.1, read as the reverse complement.
CAATATGAAGAAAGTAGAGATTTTTGATCCTGCTATGTGTTGTTCAACAGGTGTTTGTGGTCCAAGTGTAGATCCAGAGCTAACGAGAGTAGCTTCTGCTGTATTTGCTTTGAAAAAGAAAGGCTTTGATATTACACGTTATAACTTAACCAGCGAGCCGGATAAGTTTGTTGATCAAGCAGAAGTAAACAAAATTCTTATGAGCAAAGGCCCTGATGCATTACCAGTGGTACTAGTGAATGGAGTAGTTGAAAAAGTAGGGAGCTATCCTACTAATGAAGAGTTGGCTAAATGGTTCGATGTTAAAGCAGAGGAGTTAATTGGCGAAAAGCCACGCACGCCAATTAAATTAAATATAAACAATCTGAAATAGGGAGGCAAAAGAGATGTTTCAACCTTTTCAACCCGAAAAAATTGTTCAGACACCTTTCTTATTCTTCACAGGTAAAGGTGGTGTTGGAAAAACATCGACAGCATGTGCAGTAGCTGTATCACTAGCAGATAAAGGCAACAAAGTACTTATTGTCAGTACAGATCCTGCTTCAAATTTACAAGACGTATTCGAAGTGGAACTGACAAACGAACCAATTGAAATACCAAATGTAAGGAATCTATACGCTTGTAACTTAGATCCTGAAGAAGCAGCAAAAACATACCGTGACAAAGTAGTAGGACCTTATCGTGGAAAGCTTCCTGATTCTGTTGTTTCTACTATGGAGGAACAATTGTCTGGAGCTTGTACAGTAGAGATTGCTGCATTTGATGAATTCACGAACTTATTAGCAAATGAAGAGATGGTTAATCAATTTGATTACATTCTGTTTGATACAGCCCCAACAGGGCATACCCTACGTTTATTACAGTTGCCAACTGCCTGGACAGGTTTTTTGGAGGAAAGCACACACGGAGCTTCTTGTTTAGGGCCTTTATCAGGACTAGACGAAAAGAAAGGTTTGTACGCTAAAACGGTAGAGGCTTTATCAAACCCAGAGCAAACAACTCTAATGTTAGTAGCACGTCCTGATGTTTCTTCCCTAGAAGAAGCGAATCGAGCTTCAAAGGAATTAAAAGAGATTGGTATTTCAAATCAAAACTTACTTGTAAATGGCTTAATGAAGCAACATGTAAAAGAGGATAAAATTTCAACGGCTTTCTATAATCGACAACAAGAGGCCTTAAAGAGAATGCCTAAAGAACTAAAACAAATGGTTATGTATTCAGTACCTTACGTATCTTATCCTTTAACAGGAATTTCTCCTCTTCGCCATTTATTTAAATCGTATACGTTACCAGCAACAGAAATAAAAGATGTAGACTTGTCTCAACAAAATCTTTCTGTATTTAAAAATGTGGTAGAAGATTTCTCTTCAAATGGAACCAAAGTCATTTTTACGATGGGTAAAGGTGGCGTTGGGAAAACAACGGTAGCATCTGCGATTGCAGTAGGACTAGTTGAAAAAGGTCATCGTGTTCATTTAACGACGACAGATCCTGCGGCACATTTAGATTTTGTCTTTAGTAACAGTGAAGCCCAGGAGCTATTGAGTATTAGTCGAATTGATCCTAAGGCTGAAGTAGAAGCTTATAAAAACGAAGTATTGTCAAAGGCAAGTGAGGAACTTGATGAAGATGGAATTGCGTACATTCAAGAAGATTTGAATTCTCCATGTACGGAAGAAATTGCTGTATTTCGTGCATTTGCCGATGTTGTAGCTAAATCAGATGATGAAATTGTGGTCATTGATACAGCACCAACAGGTCATACGTTGCTCTTACTTGATGCTACACAGTCTTATCATAAGGAATTAGAACGTTCAACCGGTGAAGTTCCTGAAAGCGTCAAAAAACTATTACCACGCTTACGTAACCCAAAAGAAACCAGTGTGGTTATTGTTACACTTGCTGAGGCTACACCTGTATTAGAAGCAAGTCGTCTTCAAGTAGACTTGAAAAGAGCTGAAATTACCCCGAAATGGTGGGTGGTTAATCAGAGTTTATATGCGACTGACACAGTAGATCCTGTCTTAAAAGGAAGAGCTCAAGCTGAAGCAGCATGGATTAAAAAAGTAAGTGAAGAACTAACTTCTAATTGTGCGATTATTCCATGGCAACCAGAAGAGAAAATTGGTTATGAGAAGGTAAAAGAATATAGTCAACAATAGTAAACATAGAAGATAGTACGTTTCAATGATAATCTAAACATTATAAATTATAGAGGTGTAAAAAATGAGCAACAAGAATTATCAAGCATTAATTGACGATCGTATTTTCATCGGTGGAGCATCCGATGTAAAAGAAATGATGGAAAATGATAAAGCAGATGTCATTTATGACTTACGTGCAGAAGCATTAGAACACGATGCTCCAGAAGTACGCGTTCATACACCAATTGTGGATGATGCAGAAAACCAAGATGAGTCTATTCAAAATGCAATTAATGAAGTCGTAAAATCGTATGAAGAGGGAAAAAAGATTTACTTCCATTGTGCAGGAGGAAGTAATCGTACAGGTACGGTTGCAATTGGAACACTACTAGCACTAGGCGAAGTAGATACAATTGCAGAGGCAGAAGAGAAAGCCAAAGCAGCTCGTGCTAAAATTAACGTAAAACCAGAAATGAAAGCTTCACTTCAACGTCTATTTCCAGAAGCTTAAACCGTAAACAAAGGTAAAGAGAGGGAGAGATTTCATGAATATCACAAATGAAGCAAAAAAAATGTTAGATGACGTATTCGCAAAACAAGGTGCAAAAGGTATCCGTTTCTATTCTGAAGGTGCTGGATGTTGTGGTCCTCAAATAGGTTTATCGTTAGATGTACCAGCTGAAAATGATACAGTACAAGAAATCAACGGTATTCAAGTAGCGATTGAAAACACAGTATTAACTTCAACTGAAGGTCTTACGCTTGATGTACAAGAAAGTCCTCAGGGGTCAGGCTTTGTATTAGTAGGAATGGATAATAGCTGTTGTTAATTAAAGGAGCCTGAATTCATTATAATCAGGCTCCTTTCTTTTTGATTCCTGGTATTCTTATTAGTTTATAAAACCTTTTGGCCTCTTTTTAGGTAAAAAGAACAACAAAATTGTAAGTAATGGGTTGTTATTAGTAGGAACAATAATTTTATCAGTAAGTATTTTATTGCTTACAGAAGTATATGATCCATATGCTAACCATGTTCGATAAAGTATCATTAAATGACACCAAGACAGTATTAAAAAGCCTCTCAATATGGTTGAAATTTCGCCATTGGAAGTTATTTAACATGAAATAAAAAAGCCAACATTAAAAGTTGGCTCTCTTGTCTTAGATTAGTAGTATGATAACTTTAATATTAGATATAATAGGTTTCTTACACTAAAGCTTTATTTTTTCATCTCTTTCATCATTTTCATACAATCTTTTTTACTCATGCCTTTCATCATTTCCATACAATCCTCTTCACTCATATTTTTCATCATCTTCATACAGTCTTTCTTACTCATTTCCATACAATCTTTTTCACTCATAGGTTTATGATCTGCTGGACTAGCTGCAAAAACTGTTCCTCCAACTGCCATTAGGGCAACAAAGGATAAACCCGCAACTGTTTTTTTTATTTTCATGTTTTTCCTCTCCTTCTTACATGGAATAGAGATGGAGTCTATAGAACACACCATCTACTACACAATTGTAGTAGATGGTGAAAGTGGAGTCAATGCATTACTACAATTATGTAGTAATTATAAAATCATAGAAGATATATTTTGCCACAAATATGACACACATCCTGCTATCAGCGTAATAAAAATAAGATGTAGAACCGAGACTGTCCATTCTTTTTTGCTCAGAGAAGCCCTGGTATGTGTACCTGTCAAAAGAAATTCAATACGAACATCTTTGAGATCATTATTTTGAAAATGAGCTATTGAGAAAGATAGAGGTGAAGAATATGTCATTAATTTATATAGAGCTGAAGCAACTGGTTTTAGCCCAACTTGTTCAATTGCAAAAGCATCTGCAGCTAATTCTTTTTGAGTGACATAGCGTTTCAATATTTTTTCAGTTATGGGCAAGAAAAAGAATAGGCGTGCTAAACATTTATATAATGACAATTTAAAAGGATCCTTATTTTTATAGTGACAATATTCATGTTCTAAAACAGCTTCTATCTCATCTGAATCTAACAATTGAAGGAGCCCTGTACTTATAATAATTTGAGGAAAAACAAACCCATAGGTAAAAGCTATAGGTCGTTTATCATTGATAATATGAATTTGTATTGAATATTTTTTTTGAAATGTTTCTATCTCTTGAGAAAAAAATCCTCTCACTTTATAAGGGATTAGGGTAGAAAGAAATTGTTTTGTCTTTTGAACAATTCCCACAAAATAAACGATAAATAATATACATAAGACCGCTAGTAAGATAACCAATACCTTGAATACTTGTTCCCACGAATGACTATTACAACACATAAGCATACCATCCCAAAAACTTTCCCCTTTATGGTGATAGGCGAAAAAACAGAGAGAAAAGGAACCTGTAATACTAACTAGAAATGCAATGTAAATGCTATACTGACGAGATAATTGCATCACGATTCTTCCCCATTCTCTAAATTTTGAATAAGTTGTTTCAATTTATTTAGCTGATCTGGATTATGGCCAACAGCATCGACAAACTGTGCAATAGCAACATCACCATAGTTTCCAAGAAGTTGTTCGACCTTCTTAGATGAAGTATGTTGAACAAGCTCATCCTGATTATAACGAGCTTTATATTGATATCCCTTTCCTACCTTATTACGTGTAAGAATTCTCTTTTTATCTAAACGATTCATAATCGTCATGATTGTGGTGTAAGCATACTCATTTTGTTTATTTAAATCTGCTAATACTTCCTGAACAGTTGCTTCTTTCTTAGACCAAAGAACTTTCATTACTTCTAATTCAAGAGGTCCTAAGATATTTGATAGTAATTCATTATGGTTTTCACTCATATGTTACTTTCACCGCCTTCAATTTACATATCTCTATGTTTTAAAGTATAAAAGAAACAAACTTAGATGTGAAACAACATTTCGAAGAGAAGGGATTAAGTTGACCAGAAAATTGCTTGTATATTGGTTGTTTTGTTAGAGTTTTTACCTCCGTGGTTTGGTGAAGAACAAATTTTAGACCCTCTAACGTTTTGATAGGATTCTATGGAGAAGAGTATCTACATAAAATATCGTGTTAAATGAACCAAATAGGGGGAAAAAGCATGATGGATGTAAATATGTTTCAAAATATGATGAAAATACTTCAAGACTGCGTGATAATGTGTGAACAAACAATAAATTTCTCTCTGCATAGTCCTGATGTACATGCCAGAGTTCAACAAATCCAATTACTTAGAGATTGTTGTGATATTTGTATATTATGTACGCAATTAGTATCGCGCAACAGCAAGTCTATGAGAAACGCTTGCAAATTCTGTGCTTATACTTGTAAGGCATGTGCCTATGAATGTTCAAGGTTTTCTGATCAACAATCACAGATGTGTGCTCAAATGTGTTTAGACTGTGCCAGAGAATGCCGTGTTATGGCAAGTGTCAGCTAAATAACCTCCCTATGAGATTTTATGAATATGTAAAAGATATAACAATATATCTTATTATGTTTAATAAACCGAATGTTAGTCTATTGTAATAGAGAGAACGCAAATTTAGAGGAGGAATTTTAACTTGTCACATGAAAACTATCAATTTGTTATTCAAACGTTACATGAATGTATGACTGCATGTAATCATTGTTATGATGCATGTTTAAAAGAAGAAAATGTAAATATGATGGTTGAATGTATTCGCCTTGACCGTGAGTGCGCAGATATTTGTGCGTATTTGGAACAAGCTTTAGGGAGAGGAACACCCTTTGTCTCTGAATTAGCTCAGGCATGCGCTCAAATTTGTGAAGCATGTGGAAACGTGTGTAAAAAACATGACCATGAACACTGTCAAAAGTGCGCAGATGCTTGTTTGAAATGCGCAGAAGAATGTAGGAAATTAGCATCTTAAAAAATTGCTACCTATAAAGGGAGAAATGGCAAATGGCTATTCCTCCTTTTATTTTTAAATTAAAAATATATAGGGTGAAAAGAATACCTCTGAAATCTATATGTTTCAGAGGTATTACCTACGTAATATATTTTAATTGCATTATTGAATAATCTCTAGGCTTGCTTTATTTAGCAGAAAGTTCATTTTCTGTAACCCATTTATGATTTGTTACCTTTTCTCCACCAGTAGTTGGTGTGTAATCAACCATATATACAGTAGTTTTTTCAGCTGAGTCAATTGTTGCTTTTGCGCCTTTCATACCTTCCATGTGATCTGCTTCTAGAGTAACTTCAGTTCCTGGCTTTAACGTTTTATCATCAGCGTCCTTAATTTCTTCTTGAATGACCCATTTATGATTTGCTACTTTTTCTCCACCAGTAGTTGGTGTATAAGAAACTGTATAAACTGTAGTATCATAAGCCCCAACAATTGTCGCTTTAGCACCGTTCATACCTTTCATGTGATCTGCTTTAATAGTTGCTTCGCTTCCCAACTTATATGTTGGGTTCTTCGCTTCTTGTAAACCTTCAGGAACCTCGCTTGAACCGGAATGATTCATCTTGGAGTGATCCATCTCTGATTGATTTGACTCCTTTTTATTACTTGATTGATCATCATTGCTGGAATTATTTCCACAACCACTCAGCCCTATAATTGTTGCTACTCCAAGAATAAAAAGTTGTTTTTTCATTTTCATCCCTCTTTCTGAGCAATAGAATTCGCTCTTTAATAAAACAATGGTATAAATGAGAAACTTTCCTATTACTTTATTTCTTTAGCATAAATAAATTTTGTGCAGTTTTTGTGCAGTTTTAGTGAGAATTAAATAATTTCACCTTATAGAATGACCTAATAATTTTAGAAACATAATAAAAGAACGATAATCTTAATATTTAAACCATGAAACTGTAGAGAAAGTTTGAAGATAATTAGATTATTCTGTTAGACTTCCTTTTTTCGTGAAAATTTGTTACCTTAGCTGTATAGAAAAAGAGTTTAGCTAAAGAAAAGCTAAACTCTTTTTGCTATTCTGTTTTCTTTTCAGTAAATTGGTGGTTTTTATAGTCCAATAGGATCTTTTGCTCTAAAGGAATGGGAGTGTTTATCTCTTTAATAAGCTTCCTTCCAGAGTCTTCGTCCATTTCTTTATACCAGATACCATCAGGATACAGAATTGTAATAGCTCCATTTTTACACTGACCGTTACATAACGTCTTAGTTGTATGAATAAATTTAGTACAACCACTTTTCTTTATCTCATCACGAATCGCTTCTGCGACTTGTTCTCCACCATTCTTGACGCAGCTTTTTCCATTACAGATTAACACATGTTTTTGTACTCCCTGCATATCCATCTCTATCGCACCCTAATGTTATAACTTTTTTCAATCGGCGTAGGATAAGAGATCGATTGATGATTTTGGTGTTCATTCTTTGGACTCTCATTGAAACTCGCCCAAATAGCATAAGCAGCTATAACAATAAGGAGATATAAAACAGCTGAAACAATCCATTTTTTCATTTCCTTACACTCCTTTATAATTTCACTCTTTGCAATCTTAGTGCATTCAGAACGACAGAAACAGAACTAAAGGCCATTGCTGCGCCTGCTAACCAAGGAGCTAATAAACCAATCGCAGCAATCGGTATACCTAGTGTGTTATACCCAAATGCCCAAAATAAATTTTGTTTAATATTTTGGATTGTCTTTTTACTCATAAAGATCGCATCAGCAATACTGTTTAAATCACCACGCATTAAGGTAATATCAGCAGCCTCCATCGCCACATCTGTACCGGTACCAATGGCCATTCCGATATCAGCTAATGCTAAAGCAGGTGCATCATTAATGCCGTCTCCAACCATCGCTACTTTTTTACCTTGATGTTGGAGTTTTTTCACTTCCTCAGCTTTTCCTTCAGGCAATACCTCAGCAATGACATGTTCAATACCTACTTGCTGAGCAATTGCTTGGGCAGTTTGCTTATTATCACCCGTAATCATAATGACTTCTAAACCCATCTCTTTTAATCGAGTGACAGCTTCTTTCGAAGTTTCTTTGATGGTATCAGCTACAGCAATTAATCCTGCGTATTGACCATTAATAGCAACCAGCATGGCTGTTTTTCCTTCACGTTCTAACTCAATCATTTTTTTTAAATCATTATCAATTTGGATATTATTCTGGTTCATTAATTTACGTGTTCCAACTAATAACTCTTTCTCATTTACAACAGCTTTAATCCCAAAACCAGGAATAGCTTCAAACGATGAAGGACTAACAAGCTTAATTCCTTTTACCTTTATGCCTTCAACAATTGCTTGAGCAAGAGGGTGCTCAGACTGTCGTTCAGCTGAACCTACTAACTCTAAAAACTCCTGATTTTCAATTCCACTTGATACAAATACGTCGGTCAATTCAGGAGTACCGTTTGTGACTGTACCTGTTTTATCTAAGATAATGGTATTGATTTTATGAGTAGTTTCTAAGTGTTCTCCACCTTTAAATAAAATACCAAACTCTGCTGCACGACCTGATCCTGCCATAATAGAAGTTGGAGTTGCTAACCCTAATGCACATGGACAAGCAATTACTAATACGGCAATTAATTTTTCTAGTGCTAAAGCAAAATCACCTGGTTGAACCCAGATATACCAAATTAAAAAGGTTACAATTGCAATACCAACTACAATTGGAACAAATATGCCGGAAATTTGGTCAGCTAATCGTTGAATAGGTGCTTTTGAACCCTGAGCTTCTTCCACTACTTTAATAATTTGTGCTAAAGCTGTGTCTCTTCCGACTTTTGTCGCTTTTACTTTTAAAAATCCATTTTTATTGATTGTTGCTCCAATGACTGCATCTCCAATGGTTTTGTCTACTGGAACACTTTCTCCTGTTAACATGGATTCATCTAAGGCTGATTGACCTTCTACAATTTCCCCATCCACAGGTACCTTTTCACCAGGTTTTACATAAACAATATCTCCTGATTGTACTTCTTCAATGGGAATCTCAACTTCCTCACCATTTCGTAAAACAGTTGCTGTTTTTGCCTGTAAACCCATAAGTTTTTTGATAGCCTCAGAAGAACGTCCCTTAGCATTTGCTTCAAATAATTTACCTAATATAATAAGTGTGAGTAATACGGCACTTGTTTCATAATATAGTTCAATCATAGGAGCGTTTGAGCCTATTGATTTAATTGAAACATATAAACTATAGAAATATGCTGCACTGGTTCCCAGGGCGACGAGAACATCCATATTTGCGCTTTTATTACGGAGTGCTTTGAAAGCACCTACGTAAAATTGTTTACCTACAATAAACTGTACTGGAGTTGCTAGAGTTAATTGAACCCATGGGTTCATTAACATGGCGGGTAGTGGAATAAACGAAGTAAATGAAAAGTGACTAACCATTGCCCATAACAGAGGGAAACTTAGAATAAGTGAAAACCAAAACTTCCCTTTTTGTTTTTCAATTTCTTTCTCTCGATGATTAAGATTTTCTTCTTTTTCTTCTGACTTTAATATAGCTCCATATCCCAGTTTTTCTACTCGCTGAATCATTTCTGTTGTGCTTACCTGGGAGGGGGTATATTCTACTGTTGCTGTTTCTAATGCGAAATTGACTGTGGCCTTTGAGACTCCCTCTAATTTATTCAAGCCTTTTTCAATTCGGTTTGCACAAGCTGCGCAAGTCATGCCTGTAATACTAAATTCATCTTTTTCATTTACAATGTCATAACCTAATTTTTGAATTTTTTGTTCAAAATCTTGAGTAGTTGTTTTTGATGGATCATAAACAATGGTTGATCTTTCTAATGCAAAATTTACGTTAGCATCCTGAACACCATCAATTTTCTTTAATCCTTTTTCGATACGGTTTGCACAAGCTGCACAGGTCATGCCACTAATTTGTAAAGTGGTTTCTTTTTGCTGTTCGCTCATTTTATAACCTCCTATTATACCCCTATTAGGTATATTCAATTCCTAAAGGAAGCGTGCGGAAGTATTCGCACGCTATTTTATTTAGGCTACTTCATAACCTTGGTCATCAATAGCTTCTTTAATTGATTCTAACGATACTTTGTTTTGATCAAATTCAACGGACACCTTTGCTTCATTTAGATTTACCTCTACATGTTGTACACCGTTAAGTTCACCAACACTTCCTTCAATAGATTTCACACAATGACCACAAGACATTCCTTTAACTGTTAACGTTACTTTTTCCATTCTTAACATCTCCTTTTTTATTTCATTAGTCGTTTAATTGTTGTCAATAATTCATCTACTACTTCTTTATCTCCTTCTTGAACACGCTCAACTATACAATGTTTAAGGTGTCCTTCAAGTAATATCTTACTTACACCGTTTAAAGCAGATTGTACGGCTGCAATTTGAGTAATTATATCGTCACAATAAGTATCTTTCTCAATTAATCCTTTAATCCCTCGAATTTGTCCTTCTATGCGATTCAATCTACTAGTTAGGTTTTTCTTCACTTCTGGAGAGTGATGACTTCTACGTTCATTATTTATAGAACAACAACTATCATTGTCAGTGATTTTTTCTAATTCATCCATTTAATTTCCTCCTTTCATAATTATATTATACGGTACCCCTGTACCCTATGCGAAGGGTTAAATGCCCTTTTTTAAAAAAAATTAATGAATACCCTTGCAATAAGCAAAAAAGATTGTGAGAGTTATTCTGTTAGACTAGGGAGCAATAATATTTTATTTGTTCGTTTTTTTACGCCTTACGGCATAAAGAATTAAAATCAACGCTAACCCTGCTAAAATTACTTTTCCTTCTAACGTTAAGTTCACCACTTGATATGTTGAATAGGATTCTAAGACTATGGCAGGGATTTTTCCTAATGTACTGGCTAAGAAAAATATTGAAAAGCTCATATTTCCAACAGCAGCAAGGAATGTAACCAATCCAGAAGGTGTAAAAGGTAATAAGCGCAGGCCTATAACTAGAGAAAAAGCATCTTTTCCTGTAGTTGATAAGAGTTTATCTAGTTTAGGTTGATTCTGCGTCTTGTTTCTTAAAACTGATTTAAATCCCTTTTTATATAACCAAAAAGATACACTTGTTCCTATAACTTCTCCTAAAAATGAAATGATAGTCCCTTCCCAAAAACCAAATATTTTCAAGTTTGCAGCTGTAAGAAATACACTAGGTACAATGCCTAAAATACTTATGACAATGTTAAGGGATAGACTAATTAATATGGCTATAAGTTCATTGGTAGATAACCACTCAACAACAACTTGCTTTAATTGCTGTCTACCCATTTATAGCCTAGCCCCCACACAGTTTGAAGGTGGTCATCTACAGGAAAGTTTGCTTTACGTAGTTTATCTCTTACATTTCGCACATGTGAATCAATTGTTCTTCCTTCAATTTCAGCATCGTATCCCCATACTGAGGTTAATAAATCTTCACGACTAAACACTCTATTTGGGTATTGTAAGAGCAATCCTACTAATTTAAATTCTTTTGGAGTCACTTGTATTTCCTGATCTTCATATTTTAACAGGTGATTTTCTCGACTCCATAATAATCCTTTATAGTTAATCTCCTCATTTTCTGTTGAAACTCTCCTTAATACTGCTCTAAGGCGAGCAATCAGTTCTCCTTCACTAAAGGGTTTAACGATATAATCATCAGCTCCTGTATTCAAACCCTTTATTATATCAATGGTTTGATTACGTGCGGTTAGCATTATTACTGGAATTTTGGAACTACTTCTAACTTCATGACATATCTCCCATCCATCTTTATCGGGCATCATAATATCCAAGAGCATTAAATCAGCTTCATTTCCTTCTTCTAGATAGTTTAATGCCTCAATACCAGAATCAAATTTAATACATATAAAACCATTTGGAGTAAGATAAAGTTCAAGTAGATCTAACATCCTTGATTCATCATCAACTAACAAAATAGTTGGCATTCTAAACATCCTCTCTTAACAAGATTTCAACCATAGTGCCTTTTCCTACCCCACTTTCTATTGTGACTGCGCCTCCATGAGATTCCACAATTTCTTTTACAATAGATAATCCTAAACCATAACCTCCACTTTTCCTTGAGCGCGATTTTTCTACTCTATACAATTTATCAAAGACATAAGGAAGATCGGTCGAAGGAATTCCTATTCCTTGATCTTTAAAGGTAATCGTAACTTTTTTAGGTAGTTCTCGCACTATTATTAAAATTTCGGTTCCATTGTCAGAATACTTCAATGCATTATCTAACAAGTTAACAACAACTTGCTGGAATCTTTCAGGGTCAATATTCACCTCAATTTCTTGTGGGCAATTTAAATGCAGTTGAATATCCTTTTCTTTTAAGACCAAATCAAAATGCTGAATTATATGATGTAAATAGGAATATAATTTGACATTCTGTTTTTGAATTAAAAATGTATGTTGATCAAGTTGAGCAAGTTGAAATAGATCTTTAACTAGTTGAGATAACCTTTGTGCCTCTTCTTCAATGATATTAAGGTATTTATTTCTTTCCACTTCACTGTTTGATTGGCGTTTAGCTACATCGGCATACCCTTTTAAGTACATAAGGGGGGTTTGTAGTTCATGTGATATGCTACTTAAAAATTCGTTACGTTCTTCCTTTAAACGATGTAGTTCATTAGCAAGGGTTTGAATAGATGTTCCTAACTGGCCCAATTCATCTCTTGAATGTGCACCCAGCTTTACAGAAAAATCTCCTTGACTAAGCTTTTGAGTTGCTTGTTTCATTCTTATAAGAGGGAGTGTTATAAATTTAGAAAGCGCAAAAACAGTGATAATTGAAAATAACACTGAAATAACTCCAACTATATAAAAATGGTGTTGAAGCCTAGCTATCATGTCTTGTATATCTTTAGTATTTTCAAACATGTACACAGTTCCGGCGTTTTTTTGGTTTAGTCTAATGGGAGAGGCAGTCGCAATATAGGGTTTGTTTTTCCAATCCCCTTGCATAATTTCCCCTTTATACCTAAGAGAATAGCCTTGCCATTGTTCTACAGCTTCTCTAGCTCCTTTTACTAAAGGACTAGAAGTCCGTACAATCTTTCCATCTTCATCTGTAATAATTACATCTGTCTCTGCCTCTGATTCCATCAAAGCGACATGGCTTAGGGTAGCAGAATCATGGTGTTTCTCTAATACCTCACGATGACTGTTCCCTCGTAGTCTTAAACTTTCTAATTCCTCTGAAATTCTCGTGCCAGCTAGCCCAGTATATAGATAAAAAAATAAGCCAACCTCAATCAATAGAATGAAAGCTAAAAACAATAAGCCAAGTTTTAATGAGAGTCTATTCATGTTTTCACGTCCTTTAACTTAGCCTTCAACAAATTTTAGAAAAAATATGTGAAGAAAGTGTGCAGATTGGGTAATAATTCAAAATTATCTTTAGACAAATTTCGTAAGCCATTAATTATTTACAGTATCTGCAAACATTCTGCACAATTATAAATTACATTGTAGACATATTTAAATTAATATGGGGGTGCTGTAGTGAAAAAGTTATGTCTTACTTTAATTTTAGTATTGTTAGTTGTGACTGGAGTTGCTTGCTCTAATAGTGAAGACAGTATGAAAGGGCATGATATGTCTGACATGGATAATACAAACAAGGGAGAACAAAGTAAAAAAGAAAAATTCCCTTCTACTCGAACAACACAAGTAAAGATAGGAAAGGAATTCACTCTAACTGCTAAAGAAGCTACACATGATTTTAGGAATGGAACGAAATTACCTGTTTGGACATATGATGGTTCTGTCCCTGGATCCCAAATTCGAGTCAAACAAGGAGATAAGGTTAAAATCAACTTAAAAAATGAATTATCTGAACCTGTAACAATCCACTGGCATGGACTTCCTGTTCCAAATAGTCAAGATGGGATTCCTGGAGTCACTATGAATGCTGTACAGCCAGGTAAAACATTCACTTATGAATTTACAGCTTCTGTTCCGGGAACATATTGGTATCATTCACATCAGGATAGCGTCAATCAAATAGACAAAGGTTTATATGGAACGCTGATTATAGAAGGAAAAAATGAAGAAAAAGTAGATAAAGATTATACACTTGTTTTAGATGAATGGATTTCGTCTGGTGAGAGTAGCATGGAAGGTATGGACCATGGATCCATGACAAGTGAAGAAAATAAGAATGATACAGATAACTCAACCGAAAGCATGGATGGAATGAATATGAATATGGATATGCAAGATGATATGAGTATGTATGATCTTTATACCATTAATGGAAAAAGTGAAAATAATATGGAAACCCTAAAAGTTACTGAAGGAGATACAGTAAAAATTCGCTTAGTCAATGCAGGATATATCTCTCATAAGATACACCTACATGGATATGAATTTAAAATTCTCTCAACAGATGGGCAACCAATCAATAATCCTGCTACTATAAAAGATCAAACGGTGACAGTTTCTCCAGGTGAACGATACGATTTAGTATTCAAAGCTAATAACCCTGGTACATCATATATTGAATCTCATGATGATACCGATGCTGCTAAAAATATGGTTGCTAAAATCGTTTATGATAACTCAAAGAAAGATAATGATAAACTAAATCCAGAAGAATCTTTACCAAATGTAGATATCACTAAATATGGTAAAACTACAAAAAGTGAATTTTCTCTTGATAGTAAATATGATGTTGAATATAAAATGAATCTTGGTACAGCCATGAAAGATAATAGCATGGTTTATACGATTAACAATAGAACCTATCCTAATACTGAACCTTTAAATGTAAAAGAAGGTGATTTAGTTAAAGTAACGTTGAAAAACACATCTAAATCAGCTGATCATCCAATGCATTTACATGGACATTTCTTTCAAGTGTTGAGTAAAAACGGAAAGACAATAGAAGGTTCACCACTAATGAAAGATACACTAAATGTTAAACCAGGTGAAGAATACGTTGTAGCATTCAAGGCTGACAATCCTGGAAACTGGATGTTTCACTGTCATGATTTACATCATGCTTCTGCTGGAATGGTTACAGAAGTAAAATACAAGAATTTTAAACCTTCTTTCACACCAGCTCCGAATGCAAACAATAAACCTGAATAGAATAAAGCCCTAGGTATCAATTATTACCTAGGGCTTGCATTCTTTATCCTTGATCCTAAGCTATTTATTCTTATAAAGATTGTAAAGTAAACAAGTCCTTGTCTCCAAGGACTTGTTTTTTGTTTGGGTTAGTAAGTTTCTGCTATGTGAACTATTCTTTCATTAATATATTTAGGGAATCGTTTTTTCATTATATTTATTGTAATTTTCTTCAATTGTATCAACCGAAGAACGTTTGAAACAGAAGGAACACATTCAATACAATAATTAACGCTGCTACACCCCATGCAAAAATGGTTGTAATACGACGGTTAACCAAACTGCCCATCAAACGACGATTGCTGGTAAACATAATCAAAGGAATTAATGCGAATGCAATCCCAAATGACAGTACAACCTGACTCATGACTAGTGCATGGGTTGGATTGACGCCTAGAGCAATGATAGCAAGTGGTGGCATCATCGTAATAAATCTTCTAAGATATAGAGGGATTCGTCTATTAATAAATCCTTGCATAATAATATCACCAGACATTGTACCTACCGATGAACTGGATAAACCAGAAGCAAGGAGACTAATCCCGAAGAGAATGGCTGAAGCAGGACCAACTAAATGATCGAACTGCTCGAAAGCAACATCTAAGTCTTGAACATTTAAGCCATTTTTAAAGAACAATGCAGCAGATACAATCAACATACTAGCATTAATGGCTCCTGCAATGAACATGGCAATTAAGATATCGATAAATTCAAAGCGAAAGATTTTCCGTCGATCTTCCTCCGTCTTTCCCACTATTCTACGTTGCGTTAGTGCAGAATGAAGGTAAATTGCATGTGGCATTACTGTTGCACCAAGAATACCTGCTGCAAGTAAAATACTATCTACCCCCTTAAATTGAGGCACAAAAAAACCGTTTAATATCGGACTAATTTCTGGTTTGGCAAAAAAGACTTGGGTAATGAATGCTAGCACAACAATGAAAAGTAGACCCGCAATCCCTGCTTCAAGAGAACGGAACCCTCGGCGTTGGAGTTCAAGGATCGCAAAAGAGCCTACCGCAGCAATTAATGCAGCAGGAAGTAAAGGAATATCGAAGAGTAAGTATAACCCTAAAGACGCACCAATAAACTCTGCGAGATCTGTAGCCATGACGACCAGCTCAGCTTGAATCCATAGACCAGTTGAAACTGGTTTAGGAAATTGCTCACGAGCAACTTCAGGCAGGTTTTTACCCGTTGCAATTCCTAATTTTGCTGACATGGATTGAATTAAAATAGCCATTAAATTAGAAAAAAGTACTACCCATAGGAGTAGGTATCCATATTTTGAACCTCCAGCGATATTTGTTGCAAAGTTTCCTGGATCAATGTAAGCAATGGCTGCAATAAATGCAGGACCTAGAAAAGGTAATAATCTTTTAATTCCATAAGTTTTACCTCTTAGAGCAGCCTGTGCAGATTGAATGGTTGAGGACTGTTCTTTTACAACGCCATCCTTACTCATAAATATATCCTCCTAAATATTAAAATCCTTTATTTTTACCATGTACACATATGTTTCCTTAAACCAAATTTAAATGCAAAAAAATGCACAGTTCAAATAATTTTGCCCACACGCAAATTATATTCTCTAAACCACATTCTATGCAATACTTATTTTATTCAAACATTTTGAAGAATGTGCCATTGAAATGTGATGTACTCAATCAAAAATAATCACTAAATCGCACCAGGAAGTTATTATTGCATATTTTGGTTAAATGTGTATTCAATGCGTTCATCTGTATAATCGAGAAAAAATAACCTCATTATAATCCTTGATCCTGAAGAGTTCTTTTTTGCATGGGTTATGTAAAGGTTCCTTATGCAAAATAAGAATAAATATGATATACAGCAGCAAACAGAAAAGACCTACTCGTAGTAAAGGTGTTTTTTCTTCGATTACAGTATGAGAGAATATAAGAGTTGATACATGCCTCAATGCATCTTTTTTAATTTCCCAAAGTATTAGGGGTTATTCATGCTTGCAAGTAAACAAAAAAAGTCAAATATTATAATTAGATTCTTTTTTTAGAAAAATTGAATAACTAGGAGTTTATTTTATCTCCTTTATAATTAAGCTGTTTACAGTATGAACTGAGCTAAACTAGCTAAATATAGAGGGTCACTATCAGCTCTTTTTTTGTTTTTCATAAAATTAATTTCAGTATTATCCAAATAAAAAATAGACAATCTTCAAAATATCTATTTGCTATATCGGATAGTATATAATGAGTTGGTAGAGCGTTTTTAAAAACAAGATTTAGTGTTATGAGCTTTTTCAGTGGCTCCTATATCAGACCCAATTTTGTGCGCATCACTATAAGAATACCCACCGATTGCCGTCTGAATCTGTCACTCAAACTTTATCTTGAACATTATAACCACAGATTGTATCCATTTGCTCGCGAGCAAATAAACCTTCTTTTTCTATTTGTAAAATGTGCTGTTTTCTTGTATGCTTGTTCCTTTCTAAATAATAGATGAAGCACATTTTATTATGGTAAGAAAATTTATTTTTTCCTGAGTATTTATAGAAAGGAAGACTGTTTAATGAATTGGGACAATCGAAAAAGTCTATGTCGAGAGTTTGCTAGAATTCTAGTTGAATAAGGTAGTTTAGATAAAGATGGTGTTTGTTTAGTACAAAAATCCCTCCTTATCATTCTAATATCTACTTGAGTATAATATACTCCATTCTATTTTTTATTCAAATATTTACTTGAATGAGCAAGATAAAAATAAGACATTTATCAAAATGTGTTATTTTTTTTTGCTACCATTATTACTGACTGGTTTGTTATAAATGGAATTAGTAAGAAAAATCAGGTAAATCGTAAATTATCTTGACATAAGATAGCTACAGGGATACACTTTATTCAGATATTATTGATAAGGATTATCATTTTCAACATACATACTTTGGAGGAAAACACATTGGTAAAGAAAATTTTTAATCTTAAAACCGTTCTTATTGCTATTTCATTACTAATATTAATTGGTGTTGTAGTTTGGCAGGGAGTTAACTATCAGGGAAATCCTGATCCTACTGCAAAAGATTTAACACCAGGTGCTGCTATATTAAATACAGCTATCCTTGTTTTTCGTGAGGGGCTAGAGGCTATTTTGGTATTATCAGCGATCATCTCTGGTTTAGTACGTAAAAAACAAGATAATTATTGGAAACCAATTTCTGCAGGAGCAGGAGTTTCCTTTATAGCTACACTTGCTACATGGTTTATTGTTGTAGGCATTATTTCTTCTGTTAGTGCATCTGAGCTTGATATTCAAGCTTTCACAGGAATTCTAGCTGTAGTTGTTTTACTAATTATCATGAACTGGTTCTTTCATAAGATCTATTGGACTGGTTGGATTCAACTTCATAATCGTAAAAAACAACAGTTAACAGGAAAGAAAACAGAAAGTGAAGCTGTTGAAAAAAGTGCATTCTGGTCTCTTTTCCTACTTGGTCTTACATCCGTATATCGAGAAGGTTTTGAAGTTGTTCTTTTCCTTCAAAATTTACGATTAAAAGTAGGTTCTGATATCGTTCTACAAGGAACATTGATTGGGTTAGCGTTAACTTTAGTAGTGGGTGTTCTTACGTTCTTAGCTCAACGTCGCTTACCTCATAAAAAAATGTTGGTATTTACAGGTGCTCTTTTAGTAGTAGTTCTAGCTGTAATGGTAGGAGAAACAGTACAAGAGATGCAATTTGCAGGATGGATGAGCACAACTACAATTAATGTTCATTTTCCTGATTGGGCAGGCGTTTGGTTCTGCATATTCCCTACTGTAGAGACATTATCTTTCCAAGCTTTAGCTGTTATTTATGTAGTAGGCTCTTATTTTGCTGCTCGTTATGTAACGAAGAGAAAGGCAATGAAGAAGAAAATGGCTCAAACAGCCTAATAGTTAATAAATATAGAAAAAGAGCAAACCTTAAGGTTTGCTCTTTCTTTATAGACAAATATAAGATTGCTCTCGAATAATAAAACATACAGGCTTTTTATTACGATTTTACTTAATTAAAGTCGTATTAGATTTGCTGTTATTTTTCTTTTCTACAGCACAACATTTGAGAGAACAAAATTTACTTGTTGCTCTTACGGGTTTATACTCTTTTCCACAAATCACACAATTTTTAACGGGATGTTTAATATAAGCTTTTCCCTTACATAATTGAGAGCAATATTTTGCATTTTTGTTATAGCTTTTGAACTCTAGATGACATACTTCACATATGAATTTAGGCAAACTTTAATCACTCCTAGATACTCTTATACACTCATATTTTATCATTGCTATTTTGTAATTCAAACGCATGCAGAATTTGGAGAGAATTATTCCTAGAATGTCTGTTTTGTTAAGTAAATCGTAAAGTAGTTCATAAAAATAATTAGTTTAACTATTTAAACTTAGTGATGACAAATTGGTTATTTCACTTCTTTTAATATATCAATCTATCTTATATTTACCTTTTAAGACATTAGTGTATTCGTAACAACCAAATATAAAATTCACAAATATTTAATGTTGATGTATTTTTAATAATGTAATTTTTATTAAAAATAAAAAATAAATGTATTTTATATATAGGAGTAAATGAATAAAGTCACTTATAAAAATAATAGTTTCAATATTTACTCTTAATGACGACAAATAGACAATTTTTCTACAATATAGGTAATAGATAAAATAACTTTTAATAAAATATGTTGGGTATTACTTATATGTATAACATTAATTTTGTCATTACTTAATATATAAAATTAATGTTATACCTCCTTTGCACAGACAGGTATTTTCTATTTATGCAACATTCACTGTTTTCACTCTGACGTTTACTAGTATAAAAGGTGTATCTTAAGTTACACAAATAGAAATTTATCTTTTATTCTTTACCTTAATCACTTTTTAATAAAAATAATTTTCCGAATTAATTTGAACCAGTTGGTTAAAAAGGTTAAATTATTCATATTTATCTTATCTACTAAAAATTAAGCCGTACATAATAAGATAGAAGAAACTCGTCATAAAATAAGCATGTATCTTAAATAGTAAGATACATGCTTATTTAACAAAGGTCGAGTCAGTTATTAATCTTTCCAGTTCTATAACTTGATATACATTATAGTAAGGGATTTTGCAGCGAATGACTCATTATCTAGCTTGAACAGAGTTCATTTCGCTACAACGCGAATCGCAGCATTTATCTTACTGATAACCCTTTAAACCATCAGAAATCCTTTAACTCAATTGCGGCAGCCAATGGTTTTAAAGTCTCAGGAAGTAATGGAAATGGATCAGCACCGGCTCCTTCTACTGGAACTGTTCTAAAGAAAGGTAGTCACGGTAGTGCTGTTCAAGAACTTCAACGTAAATTAACAGCTCTTGGTTACAATACAAAAGGAATAGACGGCGTTTTTGATTCAAACACAGAAAAGGCAGTTCGCCAATTTCAAAAAGCGCTCGGTTTAGTAATAGATGGTATAGTTGGTCCTGCAACGAAAAAAGCGCTCGGTTTATAGAATAAAGATGTCAATACCGTTAATTAACAGTTAGATTAAAGATCATTTAACATAATGTTGTTCAGTAGCAAAAAAACTCTCAAATTCTTTGTGTAACCTGGGGGTTTTTTATTTATTAGTTAATTATTTCTCTCTAATTGAATGGAGGATAGAAAAAGATGTGAGGGGGGTGCCCTCACATCTTTTTATGGCTGTGGTTGAGTTGATACCTGTTCTTCACTTTGTTCTAAATTATAGCCTTTTTGCTCATACTCTTGCGCTTTTTCTTGCTTTTCTTGTTCTAGAATTCTTATTTCTTCTTCTAAAAAGCCAGGTTCCCTCGCTAACTTTTCATCATCTACATAGTTGAATTCTGAACGCTTCGGTTGCTCAAACCCTTCTAAGTCGTAAAAACGAAGCAAGTCACCGTAAACAAGCTTATCAGATAAAGAAAGCTTTTTCTGAGCTACTTCCTCTGCTTTCTTAACAGCCTCTGTACTTTCAATTCTTTCCCCTGCTTCATTGCTATAGACTTTTCCATCCACTTGAGTAAATTCAGGTGTTACAAAGCTTCCATCGCGGAATGGCACAAGTTCTTTATGCTCTTTTGATAAAAGATCTGTACCCAATTGGACTTGTTTTTTTGTATCGATACCAAGTAAATGCATAAGCGTTGAACGAATGTCAACTTGTCCCCCATACGTCTCCTTAACGCCACCTTCCAGACCTGGTGCATGGATAAATAATGGAACACGTTGTAATTGTGCTTGCTCAAAATCTGTAATTTCTTTACCCATAATTTTACTCATTGCTTTTTTGCGGTTTTCAGAATTACCATAATGGTCACCATATATCACGATAATGGAATTGTCATAAAGTCCTTCTTTCTTTAAATCATTGAAGAATTGTTCAAGTGCTTCATCTGTATAACGCGCTGTTTGGAAATATTGGTCAACAGTTGTGTCACCTGTTTCAGCTGGTGCAATGGTCTGTTCCTCCTCATTAAGCGGATAAGGGAAATGATTTGACAACGTAATGAATTTTGAATAGAACGGCTGCTTTAAGCTTTTCAAATATGGTATCGATTCTTTAAAGAATGGTTTATCTTCTAAACCGTAGTTAATCACGTTCTCATCTACCATATTATAGTAACTTTCATCAAAGAAATGATCATACCCAAATGCTTTATAATTTTCTTCACGATTCCAGAATGTTTTATTGTTACCGTGGAAAACAGCTGAATCCTTATAACCATTTTCTTTCAAAATTTGTGGAGCAGCTTGGTATGTGTTCTCAGCTTTTGTAGAGAATACAGATCCTTGTGGTAATGGATACAATCCATTTTCTACTAAAAATTCTGAATCAGACGTTTTTCCTTGTCCTGTCTGATGAAAAATATTATTAAAGTATAAAGTGTTATCATCTTTGGCTAAGCTATTTAAAAACGGCGTCACTTCCTGGCCGTTCAGTTTATAATCAATTAAAAAGTTTTGAAACGATTCAACGGAAACATAAATAACATTTTTCCCTTTTGCAACACCAAAATATTTATCATTTGGCTCTGCATAAGATGCCTTTGTGAAATTTTCTATTTCCGTAATATCGTTGCTATCAGCTAATGCTCTTTGTGCTGAAGACTTTGTACTCTGAATGGCGTCATAAATTGTGTAATTGTAGGCACCTAAATATTTAACAAGATAGTTACGATCAAAAGCGCGTGTTAAAAGCTGTGGACGATCTGATTCAGCAAGAGCTAAGTTTCCTGCAAAAAATATAATCGCTGCTGTGAAAACAGCCACCATACCACGCCAACTAAGTTTCTCAGAATGCGGTGTCACAATTTTAAATAATACAAGTGCGATTAAAATGATTGTATCTGTAAAGTACAAAATATCGGTTGGTTGCATTAAAGCTTTTGCACTGCCACCGAGTTGTCCAAAGTTCTGAGTTTGTGTGAGTACCGGCAGTGTGATGAAGTCATTGAAGAAACGGTAGAACACAACATTTGCAAATAAAAGAAATGTCAAAACAAAGTTAATGATAATTAAGGCTCGGTACTGTGCTTTCCCTTTAAAAAAGAAAGCAAAAGCTAAAAAGAATAAAGCTGAGCTAATCGGGTTAATAAATAAAAGAAATTCTTGTATTGAATTATTAACACCAAGGTCAAACTCCAATCGATAAGCCGTATAGGTCTTTAACCAAAAAAGAACCGCAATAAATAGGAAAAGCCCTAAATGCGTGTTTAAAATTTGGTGGCTTTTCCTTAAGAAGAATCTCATACTTTCACCTCTCTACATTTTGAACAAACTTTGGTTTTCCATACTGATCATGCCCCTTTTTTAAAATAATAGTATCAGCATGTCCAAGATTCGAAGATTAATTGCAATTACCTTGAAATTTTTGCACCAGAATCTTCAAGGGTGACTTTCCTATAAGGGAAAACTCCCCTTTTTTTATTACTATAAAAGTAATTTAGTCTAGGGTTAAGTAGCTTTTTATTTTTAGGAATCTTATGGAATTTTACAACTAAACTCATCTTTAAATATACCATATTTAAATAAAAAATAGATGATCTTCAAATTATCGTCAATTTATTGCCTTATGTATAGAAGTTAAATGGGATGAATTATGCTTATTTAAAGATGTATAATGTATACTATGTTTATCATAAAAAATAAAAAACTTTCCCCTTAAAGGGTGATTGCTTTCATTTTATGTATAAGTATTTAATAATGTTTAGTAAATGGAGTGTTAGCGTGTTTTTAACTATACTTAGAAATTCTTTAATATTAGCTGTTGGTTATTACTTGTCAATTGTTTTTTTGCCTGAAATTATGAATGTAAACCAAACTATTTCAAAATATGTGTTTGTTATACCGGCTGGAATATGGCTTATTTTATCAAAAAATAAATGGTGGGTTAATATTGTTTCTATACTTTTAGGTCTAGGCATTGCGCTACCTATCGTAACTGCTTTATCAAATGTATAAAACCATAATTTTTATACAAAAATATTAAGATATGGAGAATGCGGAATGAAGAGGAGTATCATACAATAAATGATTTTGTATCCAAAAGAGAAGGTATTTACCATTCTCTTTTTCTATTTAATTGTGTTAAAAACCAGTTTATCCATGTTTTAATAACTAACCGTACATGAGAGGAGGGAGACAAATGGGCGCAAATTTATCCTTTCAGTTAGCCAATCAAAAATGGTTAGAGATTAGACGAGGAGCTAATGGCATGGTGGAAATTAAAGTTTGTCCAGATGCCGTCTTAGAGCCAGCTGACTCTTTCTGCCATATAACTGAAAAGGAATTTATTGAGATCGTCATGAAAGGACTTGGAGAGCGCTTAAAAGTAAATAATGAAATTGAATAACTTGATTCTTTGGCTATAACAAGATATCTGTTAATGGAGAAAATGTTGAGGAGCTTATCGAAGGTTTTTACTGAGTCTATAGCAGAAATAGCAACTAAATAAATATTTAAAGTTATATTTTTTATTATAAGCTTACCATGATAACTAAAACTGATATTAGACATCAAAAAAGCCAACTATGATAAAAAATCTACTCATAAATACTCATTTGAGTATAGACAGATTCATAATAGTGTTTTTTACACAAAATACTATTAATTTTTATAATAAGAAAATATAGGGATTAGCAAACAGCCAAGGGCTATTCTAAGAAACCCTTGGTTTTTTTATTTCACTCAATTTTATATAATAATGATATATAAGAATTGTTGCTTTCCCTTAGTGTTGTAAGTTTTAAAAAAAGAATTTATGCGATAGAGAATCTACTGGTTTCCAAAGAGAGTAATTTAAACTAAAGATAGAAAACGCTTTATGTCCTAAATAAACAGTTTATAACAAGACTAATTTCTTTAAACTTTTAAACAATAGTCAGATTTTTTTAAATAAAGGAGTAGATATATAAGTGATACACAAGAAAATAAAGTTGAATCATTTCTATAATTTGATCTAGATGAAAAAACTCTTTACAGTGTTTCTCAGACTTTTAAAGCATTATCTGATCCGACACAGATTTGGATTTTACACTTATTATCTAGAGTTAACGAAATTTCACATGAGCTTCCTCTGATGCAATTTACTGTATCTCACCAGTTACGATTTTTAAAATCCTTACAACTTATCAATTTTAGAAGACGAGGGGTTAATTCCCATTATTCATATGATGATATGCATGTTATTTATTTGCTTAACCAGGCTATAGAACATGCGAACCATAAACAAAAATATATTCACTTAGATTTCCTCTATCTCAAACATTAATAACAATAAGGAGAAAGTAACAATTGCTTCTTTAAATTGTTAGTTATATTTCTCTACTTCAGAAACTATTAATAGAGAGGATTTTCCAATATTTACGAATAGGATCTTACCTATTAAGATTTTAAGACAAGAAGCCATGATTTTTTAAGGTAGCAAACAGGACAACTGCCCCAAGTGCTATAATTGGTAATGAAGCCTTCAAAAATCCTGACTTGGATAAATCCACCGATTTATGATTTTTAAACGAGTTATCCTCATTCAAATTCGTTTTTATTCCTAACTCTCTTTTCCCTTTTTTGTTACCCATTTACATCCGTCTCCTTTCATTACCTATATCATTTCAATATATATATGTTTCTGTCGAAATCTCTTAACTAAATTTCTTCTTGTTATCAGTATAACTATCATTAATATTTAATTACTGGTGTTTCACCATTTTAACTTTTCGTAAGCCAAACCACCACAAATACATCATAAATGGAACCATTAAAATCATCCAGTTGCTAATATTTTTTAAAATATAATCATACGTCCCATGTAAAAAAAAAGGAATTAACAATGAATATAAAATCCACTTTCTTCTTTCTTTTCTCCTTGAAAACTTTCCTTTCCCCAAATAATAGCCCATAATAACTCCAAATAATGCATTGCTTGATACGGGAAGTATAGCTCTGCCGATGGCTGTGTGAAGCCCGTTTGCTAACAAATAAAAAATATTCTCTAGGGTTGCAAAGCCTAGTGAAATTGCTACTCCGTATACAATTCCATCATAATGTTCATCAAATTCTACATGTTTATAAACTGTGAAAAATAAAATGAACCATTTGAAAAACTCTTCTAATAAACCAGCTAACAAAAAGGTTTGTTTAAATGGAGATGTCCATATATTCTCTTCTGTCAAAGTATGCTGAATAAACATAATTGGAAGTACTAACAAGGCACCAAAAATAAAAATTTTTAATACCAATAAAATTGGTTCTGTATCGTACTCATCTTTTAAATAAAAGTAGCTCATAAGTGCGAGACCGGGAGCAATACCGGCGGAGATAATTTCCAACATATCTGAGCCTCGTTTCTTGTATTTATCTGATCGTAACATGTTATCGTTTGAAAACAATTAATTAATTTTGAACATATTTTGAACTTACTGAATGAATTTGTAATGTCTTCCTAAAAATACAAAATCTATTAGTGGTAATTGACTATAGATGATTGCAGATAACATAGGGAATTATAAGGTAGCAGAGTGAAAACTACCTCATGGTCGGCAGATTAATATACAATTAATACAATTTATTTTATTAAACTATTCTATCTTATTTTTTAAAAATATTAACGGTTAGTTCCCTTTATTTATTGACTGCAACAAAATGTTCATTTTCAAGAGAGATAGTGTTATTAATTTCTTTCGTAATTTAAAAAGGGGATTTTTAGGAATGTAATTGATGATAAAATAACGGTAGGTAACTCATCTTTTGTTAGTAACATTTTTCATTTTGATAAACCTTCCTTGTAAATGATTGTGAATTTTTAAAAGGAAGTATAGTGATGTCCTTCAGTAAACTTTGATTCTATCATAGTGGTTTAATCTTGATAAAAGAAGTTCGAAAGAATTATTCAAGAGGAGAGGGTAAGATATGGATAAGAAGAGGCGTTTAGTTATAAGAATTGCTATTTTACTTGTATTATTTGGAGCTCTAGGATATACGTTTTATCTAAACTTTTTTATTAATAAAGAAAAAGTAAAAGTAGGTTCAGTTGCACCTGATTTTGCTTTGATAGATTTACAGGGGAAAAGGCATCAACTTTCAGATTATAGAGGTAAGGGGGTTTTTGTAAACTTCTGGGGAACCTGGTGCAAACCTTGTGAAAAAGAAATGCCCTTTATGAATACGTTGTATCCAGAGTATAAGAAAAAGGGAGTAGAGATTCTTGCTGTAGATGTTGGTGAGACAAATATAGCAGTCAAAACTTTCATCGAAAGATATAATTTAAAATTTCCTGTTATAATTGATAAACAGAGTGAAGTGGTAGATGCCTATGGAGTAGATCCTCTCCCTGCTACATACCTAATAGATAAAAACGGTAAAGTAAAAAAGATTTTCATAGGCGGTATGACTAAGAAAGATATTAAACAGAGTTTAGAACTTATTGTTCCATAAGGGCAATATATAATTAAAATGAATAAATAGGAAATGTTATCCACAAAAGAAGTATAACATATACTTCTTTTGTTTTTGATTTTATAGAAAAGAGGTTCATTAGAAGGGAGTTATGAAAATGAAGATGAATTCACTAGTAATTTCTCTATTATTGCTATTATGGACTGTAATTCTTTATATAGAAAAACAATTTATTTTCTTATTGATGTTATGGATAGGGTATATAATTATATTTTTTTATAAATTATAGCTGGAAAAGTAATACATATTATTAAAATTTAAATTAGTTTTAATGAAAATAGATTACTTTAAAATCTATCAACAAATAATGCTAACATTTGAAATATGAATCCCCAAATCATGAGCCCTAAGCCTATTATCGTTTTCTTTTTAGTTTTTAACGGATTAATTGCATTTCCTTTTAAATTCTTTAACTTCTCAGTATCTGTAAAAGGAAAAGCAATGTCCCATGTAATAAAACAAATACCCACAATATCAAGTCCTAGGCCAAGTACTTGTAAACCTATAATACTAAATAATAAATTAATCAAAGTCATACCATTTAGTACCTCCTATAATTAATTGAAATAATATACCATAAATATTAATTACTTACTCTAGTTGCATTCCTTCTATAGAAAAAACTTGAGTCTATATCTATATTTTAGGTTATGTATAAAAACCAAATAAATTTTTTAAAGTTGATTTTGTAATAAATAACCTCTCCCACTTCCTACAGTGTTTAAAAACAAATAGCTTAAATACAACATTTTCCAATTGGGATTAATAACAAAAGCAATTGTAGACAAAGATATTTCAATTTAAAAATAAATCCAGTTAAAATATTTTTTGGGAATTATTCAATTTTGAAAAAATTATCTAAAATAACGCCCTTATAGGAAATGATAAAATGATTTCCTTAATAAATTTATGAATGTCCGTATATAGAAAATCCCTTTCCTATGTATTAATAATGAAATTGTAAATTGGATCTATTCTATGCTTGGTTAAATCTTCGTCTAAAATCACTGAATATAGGTTAATAAGTAGCAAGATAAATAAGTATAGGATTGAAATCAGGATTATTAATGGTTTTTCTAATTCATATTATCTTTTAGTGTTTTATTAAATATCCAAATTATAAAAACATTAAAAAATTAACAATCATATATGTATGAGAACATTTATACACCTGCTTAAAGTAATCATTGTTTCCCATCAATAATATCATGCTCATGGAGATATAGAGAAGTAATCACATTTAGTATATATAGTTTCGTATCCGTCAAAGAATTTTAGCATTAACAGTAAATTATAATTTTTTAAAAGTAGAATAATATCTCTCTAATTCACCATTCTAAGTAGTAGAGGATGGTGAGCTAAATGGATTTATTGAAAGAATTAACCGAAGCAAATGGTGCACCTGGTTTTGAAAAACCGATTAGAGAGATAATGAAACGCGAAATCGAAAAAACAGGTACAAAAACTGTATATGATCGTCTTGGAAGTATATTTGGAGAGAAATGTGGATCTGAAAACGGTCCTAAAATTCTGCTTGCAGGTCATATGGACGAAGTAGCCTTTATGGTAAGTGAAATTACAAAAGACGGTTATCTTCGGTTTGTTCCTCTTGGCGGTTGGTGGGATCAAGTCTTGCTAGCACAGAGAGTAAAGGTAATAACAAAAGATAAAACATTTACTGGAGTAATTGGATCTAAACCTCCACATATTTTACAGGCTGAGGAACTTAAAAAAGTCTATCCTATGAGAGAAATGTTTATTGATATTGGAGCAAATGACAAAGATCAGGTAAAACAATGGGGCATTAAAGTGGGTGATCCTATTATTCCTATTTGTCCATTTGAATTACTTCCTGACAATGACACTATTCTTGCTAAAGCACTTGATAATCGGGCTGGTTGCTATTTAGCTCTTGAGGTGCTTAAACAGATCAGTGAAGTAAATCATTCAAATACCGTTTATTGTGGTGCTACAGTTCAAGAAGAAGTTGGTCTAAGAGGAGCTACTACTGCACCTTATATAATGGAGCCAGATCTTTCTATTGCAGTAGATGTGGGAATAGCACAGGATGGACCAAGTGATAATTCAAATAAAGCAAAGTTAGGAAGTGGCCCATTAATTACATTTCTTGATTCCTCACTGATTCCACATACATCTTTGAGAGATTTAGTTATAGAAATTGCAGAAAAAAATAGTATACCATATCAGGTAGATATAATGCTTGGTGGCGGAACAGATGCAGGGAGATTTCATTTATTTAAAAAAGGCGTACCTACTATAGTGATAGGAGTTGCAGCTCGTTATATTCACAGTCATGTATCAATGGTAAGCAAAAAAGATTTAGAAAACAGTGCAAAATTGTTAACAGAACTAATTAAAGAACTCGATGCTAATAGATTTAACCAGCTCTTTAATTAAACTATAGAATAAAGAAAAAGAATACAGTGTTCTAAAAAGAACATTGTATTCTTTTTTTACTCTATAGAGAATCAAGTATTGCATTAATAATTGAGTAAATGAGTTTGCAAAAGTATTAAATAATTTTTGTTAGAATTATCCTAAAATTATAGTGAATTTCACCTCATCTATGTAAATAATAAGGTGAAATTCACTTTTACAAATAACTAAAATTGTAACAAAACATCAATAAACTCTTTTAGCATTTTATCGATATATTATCAATTTTTTATAATATATCTAAAAGAAAATATAATTTAATAATCGTCAATATTTATTTTGGGGTTATTAATAAATATCAAATAGGCGACTATAATACTTAATAAACTTAATGAAATAGTTGAAACTATTGTATGGACAGATTCAAAAAATGAATTTAATTCGTTTATGTACGAAATAAAACTTAACAATGAACCAAACACAATAAAAACTAATAATAACATTGACATAATTCGAAGATTAGTGTGCCTAAGGAAAGCAAAAAGATAGATGCCTCCTAGTAAAATTACAATTGCAATTATACTATGAATAAAGTGTAATAAGTCTGGAACCAGAGGTTTTTCAAATATAAGCTCTAATTCATATCCTCTAAAATTTTCTTTATTGAGATGTACCTGTTTAAAAAACACGCCTAAGATAATGTTAAGGTATAAACATATAAATAATTCAATTGCAGGAAGGTTTATTTGACCCGAGATGGGATTATCATCATGACTTTTTTTCACTGTATTACTGTATAGTTTTATCGTTAAAAAAATTAAACAGACTAGCAAAGATAAACTAAACGCCATCTCAAGCGTTGTAAGCGTAAGACGATTTTCTAATTGAACATTTAATATTCCTATTACTAATTGAAACAAAAACAGAAACAAGCTCAATAATCCTAATATTATAAGAATCGTTTTTTTTCTGTAATTATTTCTAAAAGTAACAATGAAATTGACTAGGATTGTAGCCCCTAACAAAATAGTAAATAGTCGGTAAGAATATTCAACCATTGTATGATAATTAAAGGAATCAGGAAACCAATAACCATTACACTTTAACCAAGTGTTCTTACAAGCTATCGTTGAATTTGTAGATAATTTAATGTTCTCTAAAAGTAACGTTAAGAAAGTTAAAATCGTAGTTCCTAAGGAAAATAAAAAAGAAAATTTCTTTGTTAACATAAAAATATCGCCTCTTTGAATATGTTAGGTGCCTCGCTCTATATTATGAATACATGAGCATCTTTCATTTATAAGAAATACCACTATAAAGAGTAATAAGAGTAATTAATAATCCTGTTCCCAATTTTTTAGAAATATATATCTGTTACTTCAATAAATCCTATTTTTAATAATAGGATTTATTGAAGTAACTATATTTTCTGTAAAGGGCTTATGGTTTTGAAGTTTCAGAAGAATGCTTGTTACTTACAGGTGTAGGAATTTCATCCTTGGCTTGAAAGACATTTTCCTTGTAAGGGTCATTCACATTTGCTTCAGTCGAATTATATCCAGCTGTATTGAATCTGTCATCTCCTAATGCAGGTTGAGAATCTTTGAACTGTTTCTTCATGACGCACCTCCTAATGGGAATAAGTGTAGTATGCCCATATTCAAGGTATTTAATGATTAGCATATGACCACCCATTTCAACCAAAAGATTTACTAATTTATTCTTTCGATTCTTTCAGAAAAACATAATTTCACACTTTATATTTATTGGGCTTAAGCTTCTTTGCTTTTTATAATGATGATTAGTGTTGCTCAGAGGAATGTATATATGTTTTTATGTGGCCTTGAATTTCATAAAAAGGGAATTTATTCAAGAAAACTCAACTGTATTGATTTGAAATTTGTGTGTGTTTAAAATTGTAAAACATTTAATGTTTTACAATATGCTTCACTTTTATTAAAAGTAAGTTTATATCCTCTTATTTAAGGTACAGGCTTATTTTTTGACGAGTTACTTCTATATATTAAGGGAATTAAGTAAACGGATTTTTCTTTATACATCGACCCCCTTTTATAAAAAGAGAATTAATACACTCTTAAAATTAAAAATTAAATTTAATATTAAAAAGGCACATTTTTTATGTTCTTTTGTACCAGTTCTATTTGTTTTTCCAACTGTTTAATTTTCTTCTCTAATTGTAGTTTTTGATTTTCATCTTGTATTTCATTTAATTCTTTCTGTAACATTAAAGCTGTAATCAGCGACTGTAAAATACTCAATAACAGCGATTCCAAATTCCCCAATAATAACAGATAATCGTTTCAAGACAACATCATGGATGGAGTGGAGAAACGGTGCTGAAGATTGGGGAGTTTTTTATGATTAGAGAATTGTTTCAAAAAGGTTGGACGAAAACAGCTATTGCAGAAGCAACGGGTTTCGATCGCAAAACAGTCAGTAAATACCTAAAAGATAACCAGTTACCTAAGCGTAAAGGAAGTAAACAGAAAAAAGAAAGCAAATTAACCCCTTACAAACCGTACATACTTGGACGGCTTAAAGAGGGTACCACTAATTGCGTAGTCTTATTAGAAGAAATACAAGCAATGGGTTATGAAGGTCAGCTCACAATCTTAAGAGATTTTGTTCGTCCTCTTCGCCAACAACCAAAGAAACAGGCAACCTTACGGTTTGAAACGCCACCTGGAAAGCAAGCTCAAATGGACTGGGCGTATGTCGGGAAGTACTTAGTAAATGATGTGCTGCAAGATGTATATGGATTTATCATGATTTTGGGTTATTCCCGGATGAAATATGTAGAATTCACAACGAATATGAACCTAGAAACTTTAATGAAATGCCATATGAATGCTTTCTCTTATTTTAATGGGATACCAGACCAAATCCTTTACGATAACATGAAAACAGTGGTGATCAAGCACAGCCCAGTGGAAGTTCGTTTTAATCGGAAATTCGAAGATTTCTTGGCTTACTATGGAATTGTGCCAAAGGCCTGCCGTCCAAGGAGGCCTCAAACAAAAGGGAAAGTAGAAAGAACGGTAAAGTATTTAAAAGATAACTTTTTTCAAAGAAAACATGAACCAACACTGAATGCGTTAAACGAGGATATAAAAGAATGGTTAAATCAGGTGGCTAATAAAAAGGAAAATCAGACAACAAATGAAGCACCCTTTAAGAGGTTTGAGCAGGAACAGAAGTTCCTGAAGGCCTGGGGGGAAAAACCTTTATTTCCTACTTCCCATTGGGAGCATAGAGAGGTTAGTCGAGATTGTTTTATATCATACGGGGGAAAACAATACTCCGTTCCTTATCGTTATGTTGGACAGACCGTTAAAGTAAAGGAAACATTAAATCATCATATAGAAATATACGATGAACATGAATGTATAGCAAAACATCCTATTCTTACTGGAAACGCAACGACACATATCCGGATGGAACATTATCAAGGTTTACAGAAGACAGAGATGGGTCAGAAAGAGAAACACATTGAAGGTTTGGCGACCGATGTTTCTCAATCACAAGACCCATCCCCTAAAGTAGAGAAACGTCCTCTCGCTGCTTACGCAGCATTAGAAGAAGGTGAACATGTATGATGAATGAGCTCTTAATTGACCGGCTAAGGAAGCTTGGTTGGCACCATACAGCTAACCAACTAGATAGTGTATTAGAAGACGTATCTAAAGATAATGTATCATATTCTGAATTTCTTCACACCATCGTTTTACAGGAAATAGAGAAGCAAGAGTCGGGACAATTGGAAAAACGAATGAAACAGGCAAAACTCCCTTATAACAAAACGATTCACGACTTTGATTTTACATTTCAACCAAGTCTTAGTGAGAAACAAGTAAAAGAGACACTTACGTGCCGATTTATCTCGAATGGAGAAAATCGAATTTTACTTGGTCCACCTGGTGTAGGGAAAACGCATTTAGCTATTTCTTTCGCGGTAGAGGCCATTACCAAAGGATATACAGCTCTCTTCTTAACCTCAGATGACTTAGTAGAACAATGCCGAAAGGCAAATGAGAAAGGTACCCTCCATCGGCTTGTCAATCGATGGAGCCGGCCAGATATTTTAATTATAGATGAAGTAGGATATTTTCCATTTGACGAACTCACAGCAAATGTTTTCTTTCAAGTTGTATCTAAACGGTATGAGAAAGGAGCAATGGTTTTAACATCAAATAAATCCTATCTTGATTGGGGAAACGTCTTTGGAGATGAAGTGTTGGCAACAGCTGTATTAGATCGGCTTCTTCATCATGCGATTACATTTAATATAAAGGGAGATTCATATCGTCTACGCGAAAAGAAAAAGGCAGGAATTTATCCTGCCAAGTTGACTACTTAACCGTTTATAACGGGGAATTTGTTTTCGCTGATATTGGGTAAATTTAAAACGTTGTTGACAAAAGCTTTGTTTATAAACATATCTCCAATCTTTTCTAAACATTTTCCGGTGAATTGTAGAATATTTTTAAAATCATCTTCATTATTTATCTTTAAATTCATAATGACCCTACTCCTTTTTTCTTCAATTATTTTAAATTATGCAATTGAAGCTTGGAATGTATGGGAATTTTTATAAAAAAGTATGAACTTTACAAGAACTAAACAAAAAAACTGATGCAGACCTCTTTTTTTTAGATAATGGTTCTCTTTCGAATTTGAATAAGTATTTCACATAATCAAATACTAAGCTTTATTTTTTTAGTAAGTTATTATATAATCTAATCATCAGTTATTTGAAGAAATCATCTAAATAAAACACAAATCTCTATTTTTAGAGGTTTGTGTTTTATTTTCTTGTTGTCGTTTATCTATATGGTTAAGTCGGGTAAGTTAGGGGCATCATTGCCCCTGTCTCCCCTAAGAACCGTGCGATTCCCTTTTGAAACAACGGCATTTGCTTTATCTCGTATCCTTTACCCTCTGTCATACATTTTAATCT
This sequence comes from Priestia sp. JV24, assembly GCF_025910025.1. Classification (NCBI taxonomy): domain Bacteria; kingdom Bacillati; phylum Bacillota; class Bacilli; order Caryophanales; family Bacillaceae; genus Priestia; species Priestia sp. JV24. The sequence continues at coordinate 14,837 of NZ_JAPCIN010000043.1, read as the reverse complement.
TACAATCTCCCTACAGTTTATCCAGATGACAGAGGGCTTACCAAGTTCTGCATCTTATAGATACAACAAGGTTAGGTAGGTTCTTTACTCTGGGCAAGATACGGGAAGCGCTACACCAGCATTATAAATCTACTTTTCCTCTTGCCAATTCCCAAGCAAATCTGTGCATGATCCTGGGCTAACTCTTACGAAGCATACAAACCTTCACTAATGTTCACCATACTCATCTTCCCTTAGCAGTGTTCCGAGTCGTGCATTGACTATCTGTTTCCGCATTTCCGCATGCAACCCACGAATCCGTTACCAGAAACGCAGTTTTGGACGGGGATAGTTTTTGCGTCTAAACTAGTGGCGTGAGCCACACCATATAAAAGCGACTTCTTGTCGCACTATAATAAGCATTAAAAGAAGAAAAACCATTGGCACTAATAATTCTGATAGCTTTAAATATGCTGTATATCTTAAAATGTAATAAAATTAAAATAAGACATGAAAGCTTAGCCATTAACTTTCTTCAATAATTATTAAAGGAACTAGCCATACTAATGTTTCCTTATAGTTAAGTAGATATCTTTCATATGTTGAATAAATGTCATATAAATAAAAAAGAGCAAACTTGGAAGTTTACTCTTTTTTTATTTATTAAATCTTATGCTGTTTGTGTCAGTTTCTTCTTCAGGACTTTTCTGTTCGTAATATAACGAGCAGTAAAATAAGAACCTAATATATAGATAACAAATAGAGCATGGAAAGAAGACGTCGCTACTATTGGAAGGATATAGAGCTGCACACACGCCTACTCAATCAGGAAAATGAAAATTAATAGTAGCTGTACTCATCCATGCTGCTAATTAGGTAATTATTTATCATTTTTAATTTTGTTATACTTCATTATTATGTTACTAATGCATAGAACCCATTACCCATATAGTACCTGCAACGATGACTATTGCTATAAAAGCTGCAAAAAGCATATTTCCAGATTGCCAAATACCATTTTTACTTTCGGTCATGTGCATAAACATATACAGCTGGATAGCAGCTTGAATGAATGCAAGAATAAATACAATAATAACAACTGTATTAAACGGCAAATTCATATATAACCCTACCCATAAGGCTATAAGTGTTAAAGCAATTGAAAGCATAAAACCAATTACATGAGACCATGGAAAATGATTATTAGCTGATTTACTAGCCATTATATGCCACCATCCCTAATAAATAAACACCCGTGAAGATAAAAATCCATACAAAGTCTAAAAAGTGCCAGTATAAACTAGATATAAATACCTTTTTAGCAGTATTAGGTGTTAAACCTGATTTAATTGACTCAATAAGAATTAAGATCATCCAACCGATACCAATTGTGACGTGAAGACCGTGTGTTGCGGTTATTAAAAAGAACGCAGACCAAAATGCATTTGTCCCAATTGAAGCTCCTTCTTCCACATATAAAATGAACTCACTGATCTCCATATATATAAAACCTAAACCGAACAGTAATGTAATAATCATCCATACTATCATAGATGTAAGATTGTTTCTTCTCATTGCATGGATTGCTAAGCCACAAGTAAAACTACTTGTTAGCAATAGGAACGTCATAATCAATACGCCTTTTAATTCAAATAACTCTCCAGGCAATGGTCCACCTGCTGTGCTACCACTAAGAGTAAAATAAGTTGCAAATAAGGTGGCAAATAAAGCAACTTCCGCCCCCAAGAAAATCCAGAATCCAAATATATTTAATCTACCTGTTTCAGACTGATATTCTAAGGGCGTGTCAGCACTCATATAATGATCATCATGTCCATGTGCCATATTTTACGCCTCCTCATAATGAAACCTTCTGTTCCGTATTTTTAATTTCTTCTACACTGACATAATAGCCTTTGTCCTCTTCATTTGAACGGATTGAACGAATTATCATACATGCAAATACACCAATAACTCCTAATATTGCCATCCACCATAGTTCAAAGACTAGCCCAAACCCAGAAACAAAGAAGAATGATGACATAATAAATGGTCGCCCCGAATTACTAGGCATATGAATTTTCTTATACTCAACCTTTTGCTTCTTACCTTTCTTTTGCTCTTCTTTCATGAGCCAAAAAGCATCTAACCCTTTAACTACAGGGATCTGGGCAAAGTTATAATGCGGTGCAACAGCAGTGGTTGTTGCCCATTCAAGAGTACGTCCATTCCACGCATCTCCACTAGTTTCTCTTTTAGCATAACGGAAGCTGTAGTAAATATTATAAACAAGAATCGCAAAACCAATTGCCATACCTACAGCGCCAATCGTGGAAAGAACATTTAATCCAGTCCATCCCTCTTCTGCACCATACGTATAAACACGCCTTGGCATACCTGCAAACCCTAAGAAGAACTGAGGTAAGAAACAGATATTAAAGCCAATTGCAAAGAACCAAAAACTCCATTTACCAATTCGTTCATTTAATTTATGTCCAAACATTTTTGGATACCAGAAAATCAGACCTGAGAAACAGGCAAACACAGTTCCAGCTATTAATGTGTAATGGAAGTGAGCAACAAGGAAGTACGTATTATGGTATTGGTAGTCAGCTGCTGCCATTCCCAGCATAACACCCGTTACTCCACCTATCACAAAAATTGGAATGAACGCAAGTGACCAAAGCATGGCCGTAGTAAATTCAATCTTTCCCTTATAAAGAGTGACCAACCAGTTAAAGATTTTAATTCCAGTTGGAATGGCGATGGCCATCGTTGAGATTGAAAAAATAGAGTTAACTCCTGCACTAGCGCCCATTGTAAAGAAATGGTGAACCCAAACAAGGAAACTTAGGGCAGAAATAGAAACAATGGAAATAATCATTGCTTTATAACCAAACAATGTTTTTTTGGCAAAGGTCGAGATAACTTCAGAGAAGATACCAAACGCCGGAAGAATTACAATATATACCTCAGGATGTCCCCAAATCCAAAAGAGGTTGGCCCAAAGCATTGGCATCCCACCGTCCATTAAAGTAAAGAAATGGGTTCCAAATAATCGGTCAAATGTCATTAATGCTAATGTGACAGTTAATACAGGAAATGCGAATACGATAATAAACGCTGTAATTAACGATGTCCATGTGAACATAGGCATACGAAATAATGTCATACCAGGCGCCCGCATTTTTAAAATAGTAACAATAAAGTTAATTCCTGTTAATAAAGTGCCGATTCCAGAAAGCTGAAGACCAATTAAATAATAATTTGTACCTGGTCCAGGACTTCCCTCATTTGCTAAAGGTGCATAGTTTGTCCATCCAGCGTCTGGTGATCCGCCAAATACAAAAGAAATGTTAAATAACATTGCTCCAAAGAAAAATGTCCAGAAGCTTAACGCGTTGAGATATGGATAAGCTACATCTCTAGCACCGATTTGCAATGGAACCACTACATTCATTATTCCAATTAAAAATGGCATAGCCATAAAAATAATCATAATGGTACCATGTGTGGTGAAAATTTCATTATAATGTTCAGAAGTTAGAACCTTAGAATTAGGTAATGTTAGTTGGGCTCTCATTAATAATGCATCTACACCGCCACGGAACAGCATTAGAATAGCTGAAATAATGTACAGAATCCCTAATCTTTTATGATCAACTGTTGTGAGCCATTCCGTCCATAGCCATTTCCATTTTTTAAAGTACGTTAAAACAAATAGAATTCCGATAACAGTGAGTAAAATTGATATATTAGCTCCAATAATCATCGGATTATTCAGAATTAAATTATTCTTAATAAAATCAATCATCTTGGGTTCCTCCTTTCTTAGTTAGAGTGCGATCCATGCTGGGAACTAGAGCTTGATTCGCCTTCTACTTGGCTATCATCATTTGTATTTTGTTTTTTTTCAGGATTAACTGAAACATCATATTTTTCACGAACTCTTAATGCATATTCCGAAGATGTTGCATGGTCTACGATATTTAAGTGAGTAGATGAAAAAGTCATCTTCTTAGCTACTTCAGGCATCATTAATTTCTCATACTGTTTTTCAGTTAATTTCGGTGCATTTTGTTGAGTGTCTTTTACCCAATTCTTATAATCTTTTTCTTTTTGGGCTAAAACAGTAAAGGTTTGATTTGCAAAACCTTCCCCTGTAAAGTTGGAGTTTCTACCCTTGTAGAGTCCAGGTTCATCAGCTTGAAGATACAACTTATTTTCCATCCCAGCCATTCCATACTTTTGACCACCGAGTTGTGGAATCCACAAGGAAGACATAGAATCCGCGGAAGTAATTTTGAAAAGAATTGGATGATCTTCTGGGATATTTAAATAATTTACAGTTTCAATATTTTCTTCTGGATAACTAAATATCCATTTCCAGTCAACTGAAGTAGCGTAAATAACGATTGGGTCTTTATCACGTGTTGACTTTGGTGGTTTTTCCAGTTCATACAATGCTTGTACTGTCGGAATCGATAAAGCGCTAACAATTATAATTGGAATTATGGTCCATATAATCTCCAACTTTGTGTTACCATGCATGTTAGGTTGATAGTCTTTATCTTTAAATCCAGGACGATTACGATATTTAATAACAACCCAGGTAAATAAGACGTAAACAACGATAATAATTAATAACATCCAGAGAATTGATAGCATAATAAGATCACTTTGAATCTTAGCCACTGGTCCTTTAGGGTCTAAGATGACCAGGTTACTACAACCACTTAAAACCAATAAACCTACTCCTAAAATAAGGGTTAACAACGGTTTGAATAGATTATGTAATGTTAATCTTTTGAACATATTTGTTCACCTTCCTTTCTAAACTACCAATCATAAAACAAATTACTATTGGCAAAACAGATTTAATATTTACGTACATATACTATCAAAAGTCGTAAAAGTCAGGGGCTTGTAACACAAAATTTTTTTCCTCATTTAATCAATATTCGAAAAATAGACTTAATAATTTCATAAATCAGTAACAAATATCATGTAATTTCTTCATATTTACATGATTAAAAGCATTTTTGAAGATTTTTTTGCATTTATAGAAAATATGACTATGTGAATTTTTATTATTATGTAATGGCCAATTTAATGATTTTTACTCTATAATTTTTCCATATTTTATAATATATTTATATATAGTAAATTCATAGAAAGGGTTTTTATATGTGAAGAAGGAAATTAAACTTAAAAGAAAATTTTATGTAATGATAATTCTTATGTTAGTAATTATTGCTTCTTTTTTTGTTATTGTGGAAGTAAGAGGGAATAAGCAAGCAACCAGTCAGCAAATATTACTAAACGCTAGTCCATTACCATTAAAATCAATAAGTGATTTTAATCATTCTAAAAAACAAATAAAAATATTAGATCAGAACATGTATTTGTCAAACACAGTTAGTAACCAAAATCAGCAAATTACCCAACCTATTTATCTTACATTTGATGATGGACCCACTCCTGACACATTAAAAATTTTAGAGATACTGCGTAAGTATGATGTAAAAGTTACTTTCTTTATGTTGAAAAATCAAATGGAATCTTATCCTGATATTGCTAAAAAAGTAGCTGAAGAAGGTCATGCAATTGGATGTCACGGTGTCTCACATGATATCAATATCATTTACAGTAAAGATGGAACTGCTTTACAAGAAATGCAACAGTGTCTAGCAACTGTCAAAAAAGTAACAGGTATAGATAGTAAGTTAATTCGGGTACCGTATGGTAGTGCTCCTTATCTAAAAGAACCGCATCGCACAGAATTACTTAGCAATTTTCAACTATGGGACTGGAATATTGATAGTGAAGACTGGGCTTTACGTTCTGCACCTAAGATAATTAACTCAATAAAGCCACATATTCAAACTGTTTATCAAAACAATCGTACACCAGTTATTTTATTTCATGATAAATCATTTACTGCTCAGTCATTACCTCAAATTTTAAAATATATCAAGGAAACCGGATATCAGTCGATAGAAATTGATGACTCGATGGAGCCTATACAGTTTCCAAGTCGCAGTTAATAAAAAAACACCCTTCAAAATGAAGGGTGTTTTTTACAATAGATTATAATTTCAGCCTGAATTTTTCATTATTTAAGATTCATTGCTTTAACAAGGGCGTTGTGAATATAAGTGTTTTCATAAACACCTGTGAAAAGTTCAGACCGTGCTCCCGTAGCATTAAGTGATATATCTGAAGAAGTATGTCCGCCAGTAGTCCAATCTACCATAAATTGTTCTTTAGAACTAGCAATGTTGAAAGGGCCATCCTCTTTGGAGACACCTTCACCAGATTCATCGCCCTTATCTGTCGTTTCGAGTGAAAGTCCACCAGTTGCATGATCAGCTGCAACAAGAACTAATGTATCTGGGTGGGTCTTTGCATATTTTTTGGCCATTTTTACGGTATTATCTAACTGTTGTCCAGCTTTTATCATAAGTGAAGCATTGTTATTGTGAGCCATTTCATCAATACCCTCTTCTTCTACTACAAGAAAGAACCCTTTTTTATTTTGAGATAACGTATCTATTGCTTTTTTTGTCATGTCTGGTAAAGAAACAGAAGGATTGTATACATCCCCTTCACCTTCAGGAGCTTGTTGGAACATTTCTTCATTGGCAAATAACCCTAGAACTTTTTGACCTTTTGCATATTTTAATTGATTAGCATTATCAACATACGTATAACCCAACTTCTGAGCTTTGGTGACTAAATTACCTTCTGTTCCTTTGCTGCCCTCTTTTTTATCTTCTGGAGGTGCATCTGGGTAAGAACCTGGATTTCCTTTTGGATACCAATAATCCTCCCCACCACCCAGAATAAAATCTATCTTGCTACCTTCAAGGTATTGTTTAGCTATATCACTTTGAGCGTTTCGATTTGAAACATGGGCGCCAAAAGCAGCAGGAGTGGCATCCGTCACTTGGCTTGTTGTAACTAATCCTGTTGCTTTTCCGGACAACTTTGCCTTCTCAAGAACCGTTTGAACTGGCTTCCCTTTCATGTTGACACCAATAGCTCCATTATAGCTCTTTACACCTGAAGCCATTGCTGTAGCTGCTGCAGCTGAGTCTGTTACAAAAGAACTTCCTGAAGACGTATGAACCCTACCTGCAGCTGGCATATCGTCCATAGCAAGCTTACCATTTGTTCCAACGGTCGCAAGACGAATAGCATTACGATGATCCGTTCCCATGCCATCTCCAACAAATAGAATGACATTTTTCGCTTTCCCATTGTTCATTGCAGTAGCAGCCTTTACATTTGAGTGAGTAGTCGTACTTAACGTTAACACAGCAATCGTTGCAACGGATAAAACAGCAGTTCCTATTAAGCGTTTTTTCATTTTTTTACCCTCATTCTTTAAATTTATTGTGAAACTATTAATCTAACCTAAGCTTAAATTTCATGTATTAATTTTAATTAAAGAAGAGGTTAAGTATATGTAAAAATAATGTTGATATAAGTCTCGTAAAAGGAGATGTACTTAAATCACAGCATAAATTTAAAGGTTTAAAAGAATTAATAAAAAGGAGATAGTTTACGATTTTATAAGCAGTGATATTCTAAAGTTTATAAGATGCCAATGAGATGGATATGAGTTAAGAAGACCAGTTTACGCTATTCGTATGAGTTCACCAAGTGCTATGATAACCACTACGAAACCTATTGTTATATAAATAAATGGTTCCCCTTATGCTAAAAAACACCGTTCGGTTGTTGAACGGTGTTAAAAGCAGTTGTTTAGCTTTAAGTTAAACATGTTTAAATAGTGCCTACTTTGTCTTTTACAATGTTATATTCATCATTAAGGCTAAATATAGGGATACTATAAAACATATAGTAAAAAGCAGGCTAGAAAATGGTGAAGATTTTTTAAAAAAGCTCATAATAATCATTGCTATAAAAATTAATGATATAGCAAATAAAATGATCCCTTCAAATGATAAATTAATTTCAGGGTGTAAGGGAACACCTATGTCTTGACCAAGTATTCGTTCTATCCATTTTGGTATTACCATAAAATTTATATTATCAGGGGGCGATAAAGTACCTAAGACTCCTGTAAATGCAAATACAAAGAGTAAAACAATACTTTCCACCTGTACCCATGATTTTGGATTAAAAGATGGAGAAGATGATATTTTTTTTGTAAGAATTCCATTAATCAAAGCAAATGCTAATACAGGTATAAGGCTAATATGTTTGAGCAATAACATTTGGCCATAAGGTATTGCCCACACCATAAAATATTCTTTAGGCTCTATAATTTTAAACATCAGTATTAAACCACTACCAATAACTAAAGTTAGGCAACCAATAGCTAGTGGGGTAAACCACTGTAAGAACGTTGACCAATTCTTCTCTCCTTTTGAAAACCAACCAACATGAAGAATTATTCCACTCCAAAGTGAAACCATTAAGAAATGAATAGAATGTGATAAAAAGCCTGTCCAGAAAGATAAAGAAGAAACATGGCTTGCATAACCAACAGCACCAATCATTAATAATAGCCAAAAAGATTGAAGGTATTTAGATCCTTTAAAGTAAAGAGTTAACCATAACAAAATTCCTATAATGCAAGTAAAGACCCAAGCTTTTCCTATCTGAAAATTGGTAAGAACAGATAAAGTAGTTAATCTAAATCCCATATTATTTGAAAAGTAAAAAATAACTTTTAACACAGGAATTAATGAACAGACAATAATTCCAAGAGTAGATAGAAGTAAAAGCTGTTTAGGAACAGAAACTTTTGGTTTTTTTGAATCTGAAACAAATTGTAATGCTACGTGTCCAACTAGAAAAGAAAAAAGAATGTAATTTAAAATCTCCGAAATAGGCGTAAGAATATTCATTATTTATTTTTCTTTTTTAAGGATACAAAGAATACTACAATTATAATCAAGCCTAATATAATCACAATTGTTATGGGAAAAGAAGAGTTATTTTTTGTTTCCTCACTCTTACTTTGCTGATTAATCGATTGTTTTTCAAGTTTGTTGTTTTCTTCCTTTGTACCAGCTTTCCGTTCGGTTAAAGAATCTTCGTTCACTTCTTTTTTCTTAGCTTGATCCACTGAAAATGGGATAACTCCCGTTATGGGATGCCCATCCTTACCAACAATTTTCCACTCTAACTGATAAGAACCATTTTCCAGAGGAGTAGAAAACTCTCCAATCATTTGTGATTCCATTACTTTTAGCCGATCAAACGGTACTTCCTTATTATCCTTCATCAATTTCATTGTGCTTAAGCTTTCTATTTTTGTTTCAAAAACTGTATTGACTTCAAATAAGTTCTTTTTCACTACTTCTCCCTTGCTAGGAGTAGACGAAGCTAATCCTGTATGGGCTGAAGCTATTGTAGGCACGAGTAGAAACAATAGGAGAAAAGAAAATAAACTTTTTTTCATTTAATATCACCTTCCATTTTTTATAGATATTTTACACTATAGCCAATTCATTATAGCATCCCTCTTACGAGTGATATTCCTTCATTATCTACAACTTTGTGTCTTAACAAGGTAGTAATTATAATCAAAAACGAAATTAATAAGGGGATGTAAAGATAAGATAATTTTATATATTTTTCTCTGAATGTTGATTCTATAATAAGATTACCTACCTTTTTTGTATTGAGTACTAAAATTCAGGTAATGTACATAGTACTCTTTGAGAAAGATGACTTAAAAAGGGGGTGTCTATATTGAGAAGAAGAAGGAAAACTAATATAAATATAATAATAAAGATTCTCGTCATTTTGTTTCTTTTTGTCCCATTAGTAGTTAGTTTATTATATGGTAATATACCCTTCTATAGAAATAATTACTTAAGCAATGCAGATCAAGGGAGAATATTATACAATCAGCAATTGTCTACGCAGAACCAGTTGAAAGACAATTCTAATCAAATACAAAATAGTTTTTTACCAACTCATTATTCAGCTAGTGAAGCTAGATATTATGTAAAAAAAGATATGAGCTTTCTTCATGTGTTACGCGACACATTTATACTTTTTGGCGTTGCCATTTTATCTATCATAGTAGATCGGAAATTGGGTTTATTTGATGGAGTTTTCAGAAGGTAAATATAAATTTATAGTTTGAATTTTACTAAATAATTAAAATAAGTTTAGGTAAGTCAAGTTGTATAATTTATGTTCCCTACGATTAAATATGAAAAGACATAGAAACAACCTCTCAAGACATCAGAATCGAGGAGGTTGTTTTTTGGAGTCATAATTAATAAGCACTTTATTTATCAAGCGTGTCTCCATGTAGTAGGCTGATTTGTTTTTGGACAATTCGGAAATACTTCTCCTTGTTTAAAATCAACATGTTCACCGTCTTTATCAACATAATGACCCGTTTCGGTTACTTTATCCCCTGTTTGATGTTCATGATCTGCATGCCTCCATGTAGTAGGCTGGTCTGTCTTTGGACAATTCGGAAATACTTCTCCTTGTTTAAAATCAACATGTTCACCGTCTTTATCGATATAATGACCAGATTCAATTACCTTATCTCCTGTTTGATGTAAATCCTTCGTAGTATGCAAAGTTATTCATCCTCTCGAGTTTAATTTAGATTTAAATAGTGTTCTTAGATAAAATAACCTATTTAAATCTAAATTAAACATTATTAATTAAAGTAAGAAGACTAGGGTATGAAAGACTTCACTCTATCTTCTATGCGTTCTAAATAAAATGTACAATCTCGAATACATAGAACAAGCTAAAAGTTTTCATATATGAAAAAATAAGATGTCCAAACACATCTTCAAAAGCACTTATTATTATCTAAGCACGGATAGGAGAAAGGAATCTAATTATAGATAATTGATAAAGTCAATTTTGGGGTTAATCTTATCTACTTACCAATTAAAGAGGATAGATTTTTTTACTTTTTGGAATGTGAAAAAATGCAACTTAATAATTTAACAAAAGGTTTTATGGTTTATTTATGGGCTAATTGTAGAATATAAATACTAATTTATTAATTAGAAACAAAAAAATAGGAGATGAAGTACATGAATTCAAAAGAGAATTCACATAATCATAAACATTCACATGGTCATTCGCATAATCATGGTAAAAATGCTAATAAACAGGCGTTAAAACTTTCTTTTTTTATCATCACCACATATATGGTTATTGAAGCTATTGGTGGTTTTATGACAAACAGCCTTGCTCTAATTTCCGATGCGGGTCACATGTTAAGTGATGCTGGAGCTTTGGGGTTAAGTTATTTAGCGATGACTTTTGGAGAACGAAAAGCGACTGAATTTAAGACTTTTGGTTATAAAAGGTTTGAGGTTTTAGCTGCATTTATTAATGGTCTTACCCTAATCGTGATTTCTTTGTATATATTCTGGGAATCATATAAACGCTTTTCACAGCCACCTGAAGTTCAGAGTTCAGGAATGATTATTATTGCTTCTATTGGATTAGTCGTCAATATTATTGCTGCCTATATCCTAATGAAAGGTGATAAATCGGAAAATCTTAATGTAAGGAGTGCTTTTCTTCATGTAATTGGGGATTTACTGGGTTCTGTCGGTGCTATAATTGCAGCTTTATTAATTATGTTTTTCGGATGGACCTTAGCTGATCCAATAGCGAGTGTACTAGTGGCTATTCTTATTATTATTAGCGCTTTTAGGGTAACTCGAGATTCCATTAATATTTTAATGGAGGGAGCTCCCTCTCACATTGATGTCACTCAGGTACGGGAGGCTCTTGTTGCTATAAATAATACACTAGAAGTACATGATCTCCATATTTGGGCCATTTCATCAGATGTCCCTTCTCTCAGCTGCCATATCGTAGTTAATGACTTGAAAAGTAGTTCTATGGTTATGAACAATGCTAAAGAAATATTAGAGAAACAATTTAAAATAAAACATACTACTATACAGATAGATAGTCCGGAAACTAAGTGTGATATTGAAGAACATTAAAATGGCGAAAAGAAAATATGGGATGTTGTCAGAGAAAGATCTATAAAATAAAAAAACGTCCTATTACTAACGGGGGCACTGAAAAAGTCCCCTTTTTTCAGAACAACAATATAGTCATAAAAAAACGGACCTCTAGAATCGCTTCTAAGGCCCGTTTCTTGTTTGAGGATACATTTAAGCACCACCAAATTTGTTAATTTTTTCACAAATGAACACTTTTTCAGTGGCTTTATTATTAACAGGACGTTTTTTTCTAAAATTTTGAGTATAAGGGATTAATCCCTATCTTCCATCTTAAGCGATTATATTGTAACATAAAGAAATTAGAAATTAAAAAATCCTTTATACCTTATTTACTTGTATAATTTATATTACTGTATTAGCTTTGTCTTATTATTTATATATTCTTCTATCTTTATGTTTAATACTACCTCCCTCGCTGTCGCTGCATTCTTTATTTAGTTTCTAACTTATATTTTTTGTAATAAATAAAAAATTATCATTTTTATTTTACTAAATATTAATCATATCATTCTTAGAAGAATTTTAAAGAGATTGAATTTTTAATTCTCAAAATGATTGTTAATCTATTGTTTTACCCACAAACATTCATATGTTATAAATTACCAATAAGTATAGTGTAACATCATGTTATTCTTTTATAAAAGTAAAAATAAACCAATAAATAAGAATCAATACTTAAGATTAGTATGCAACTCAATTCAATAAAAAATATATACATTTGTAATTCACTAGTGAAATTCAAGCTGAAAGATCATTATCATTCTCAAGAAATCTGGAGGTTTTAGAAGTGAAGACATACTGGATATTTACTTTATTGCTTACTATTTTATTTTTATTACTTTTAACTATTCTTTATAGTTATTCTTTCTCAAGAACAGGGATAATCTTCTTAGGTGTTGTGACAATTATTCTTAGAATCTTAGGGTGGTGGAATTATACATTTAACTATAATAAAAAGAAATTTACTAAGGATAATAAGGTGTTTCGAAATTTATAAATGACGGTCAAAAGTATTTTCATACCATCATTCTAAAGACTATAATTTATGTATCACAAATGAACTAAAAAACTAAGTAATATAAATAAAGCTATAACCTATTTAGAAATAACTGTATAAAATAAACCCCAAAAGGCATAAAGATGCTTTTCACATCCTTATGCCTTTTTAGATAAAGGGATTCGAATTGTAAACGTACTTCCTTGATTTATCTGACTTGTAACCTCAATTGTTCCACTATGAGCTTCTACAATTAATTTAGCAATAGCTAAACCTAATCCATTCCCCCCAGTTTGTCGGTTACGTGATTTATCCATTCTATAAAATCGATTAAAGATTAGATCATAATCTTCTTGTTTAATTCCTATACCTGTATCACGAACTTTAAGAAATAAGGTTGGGCGTTGTTGATATAAATCAATCGTTACATTCAGGTAGATATCTCCGCCAGGTAGAGTGTATTTGATACCGTTATCTAACAAAATGTACAGCAGCTGTGTTAATTTTTCAGGATCCCCTTGTACTATAATAGATTCAGCAGCATCTAAATGAATATTAATATTTTTTTCTTTAGCAAGAATCCTTATTGAATCAATTGCTTGTTCAACTGGAGAGCGAAAATTGAACGTTTTAATTGTTTTTTCAAGTTTATTTGAATCTGAACGAGCTAATGTTAACAAATCACTTACTAATTTAGTCATACGCTTCACCTCATTCCTCATATTATGGAGAAGTTTCTGAGTGAAGTTATTTTTTTCGGTATCAATTGTCATTTCAATTGCGTCTAGAGAAGACAACATTACGCTTAAGGGCGTGCGCAATTCATGAGAAGCATCAGCAACAAATTGACGTTGCTTTTCGAAAGAATCTGTAATAGGAAGCATAGATCTCTTAGACATCAAATGGCTTACAAATAATGTGATAACAAAAAATAAAACAACTAAAATTATTAAAACCACAAGAAGCCAATGAAATAATTGATAAGCAAACGATATATCCTTACCTATATACAACATCCCTATGTATTGGTTTTTATGAAAAATAGGATGACCAGCTATCATAAGCCGCACTTCACGAGACTTTTGAGATCTACCCAAAATAACATTATCTCTATCTCGATTAATTTTTAATTCAGAATAAGTTATATTCAACTTTTCTTGATGTGTATCAACTTTCCTTGGGTTCCATTTTTGTAAAAGTTTCAATATTTGGGGCCGTAGTTGAATATTTACTTCATCTGCTATAATTAAATTCTTTTCGGAGTCTTCTATATAATAAAAAAATTGGTCAGCATCTTTTTGAGTTAATTCATGTGTCTGAATATCATTTAATTTCTTTTCTTCCTTTTGTTGTGTTAAATAATCTTCCACAATATTCTTTTTGCTCTCTGCTATATTTTCTAATTTATGCTCTTGAATTTTCATGGTTCCTATGTAAAGTATTGAATAAACAACCACTACAAAAAGAATAAGAAAAGTCATTATTAACCCACTATATAGAAAAGTTAAGCGATTTTGTGTACTTTTAAATATATTTATTCTCTTATAATTAATTAAATTTTTAGGTGACCTTAGGAAATTAAGTTTCAAATTTAAACCAATCCTATTTACTAAAGTATAGTGACATACTACTACGTATAATTTATTTTAACAGATATTAATTAAGGATATGTGAAGGAAGTGTTACAGATTTATGGTTAAAATTTTTATTTTCATGTATAAATTTATTATGCCAATAGGTTTCTTTATTAATGAGACAATTAAATGAAAATATTGTTTTAATTTACATATATTAAATAAAATATTTTACTTTTTGGACCTAATAGTTATTATTTTCCCCTAACATAAGAAAGA
>NZ_JAPCIN010000042.1:0-78660 GCF_025910025.1 Priestia sp. JV24 | reverse complement strand
AAGAAGATTCCTCGCTAATTTATACGAATTTGTATAAGAATATAAAAGGGAATTTTACATACGGAGAAGGTCTTAAAGTGCCAAATCAATAACTACCTTGTAGAACTCCATAAAGGTACATCAATTATTAAACGGATCCTAATAGTATCTGTATTATTTTATATACCCGTATTAAGATTTTTGTGGTATAACATGGGAATAAAGGCTGAGGGTATAAAAGTTTATAATCCAACTAACTAAAATTGGAAAAAGAATATTTTAAAATAGTAATTATTAACAGCTATTATTTTACTCTTACAGTTAAAACTAAATAATATAAATTCCAAAAAGGAGAGATGAGAATGGTAATAAAAAAGTTAGGTTTATCTGAAAATTATGATATAGGAGCAACAAATTCACCCCAAGGTTTTACAAATGAAGTTGGGGTTCCAGAAGGTTTTTCAAAAGAGGTAACATATGAAGACAAGCTACAAGGAATAGATGAAATAATAAAACCAAGGTGACGAGGTTTAAGTTAATTAAGTGTATGTTTAAGCTAACTATTCAAAATCATCATAGCTAATTCTAATCAACGACAACAATTAAATACAACAGGGATTATTAATGGCTAAATTTATAAGATAAAAAATGGAAAAACTTCTTAACAAGAAAAAGCTTTTCCGTTTTTTTATCTTCTCCCCTTAAAAAAATCATTTTATATAAAGATTCTTGATCTTCCTCTCCTTATTAATTAAAACTTCTAAAATTCAAGCAGACTTTTTTCGTTCTCGCTGTCTATATTTCTTATTCTGGAAAATAAAAAGTATGAAAAAAATGTAGATAGTAGCTAATGTTACAATTAATGGAATATTAATTCCGGTTTTTTTTGCAAGGGCATAAATTTCAGATTGCTCTCGTTCTAATATGATTGTAAACTTTTCCTCGTTAGGGCGTACAAGATCTCCTGCTAAGAGTCCCCTCAGCTCTTTGCCTTTGGCGAATTTTGACACCGGGATAGTTACCTTCTGTGTTTTACTTGTGTTATTAATAGCTACAATTAACGTTTCTTTTTTATATTCTCTTTTGAAAACTGTCATTCCCTTTTTATTATAAATAGATTCATACGTGCCTCTTGTTAAAGCAGGCAATTGCTGGCGGAGTTCTCCCAATTTTGTAATGTAATCGATTAATTCATTACCTGCACGAAAATCCATTGTCCGATGATTATCTACACCTTCACCTCCGTTAAGTGCAATTTCTGACCCATAATAAACAAGGGGTAGACCTGGAATAGTATATAAGTATGTTAAAGCCATTTTCCATCGTGCCCCTGGGAATACTTTTTCTTCCACTACATCTCGTGTAAAGCGTTCTGTTTTATAGGAATCTAAATAGTTAGCCGAAAGACGAGAATTTTCGAATGTCTCTTCTTTCTTTTGAAGAAGGTCAATCGTTTCGTTAGAATCTTTATTAAGTTTTATAAACTGTTGACGTAGTGGATTATTCAAACGTGAATAGGTTATCCCGTCAAGTCTTGTTTTCTCATAAGCCGTTAACGTTTTTAAATCTTTCTTTTGACTTTCTCCAAGTAAAAAGAGATCTTTTTTTTCTCTTTTTACTTCTTTTGAAAAGTCATTCCAAAAATTAAGTGGTGCCCCGGACGCATTACTTAAATAATAGCCGTCAAGATTTGTATTTTTAACCCACCATTTTGCTACTTTAATTAGCTCCTGTTTTGTTTCATTATTTTCAAGATTTAAAGCTGCCATGTTTCCGAGCCATTTTTGAGAAACGGGATCCTTTTTGTTTGTGAACCAATTTTCTTTTCCCTTTTCATCTACCCAAGGATGCGAAGTGCTGACATGTGTAACTGGAAAATCAATTAATACTTTCATATTGCGATCATGAGCTTCGCTCACAAGATCTTTAAACTCTTTTATAGAACCAAATTGTTTATTTATCTTATAAAAGTTGGTAATCCAATAGCCATGGTAGCCCCCCTTTTCATTTTGAAAAATGGGTGTAAGTACAATGGTAGTAAAACCGATCTCTTTGAGTTTATCAAGTTTATCTACTATACCCTTAAAATCACCGCCTTGATAGGCAAGGCGATTTTGCCTGTCTACTTCTTTATCATTCATGGTGTCACCATTATTAAAACGATCAACCATTAAAAAATACATAGTCTCGTCTTGCCATTCACGTTTTTCTTTTTCTATAGCGCTGGCTGGAAAGGTATATATACATAAAAGAAGAAACGATATTATCATTAGCGAGAACAATCTCTTTTTCACTTTTACTTCCCCCTATTAATAAACAAATATATTGATTTTGAGGGTGCACTTTACGGATTCCAAAATTAAATAAGATTAGGGAAACGAGTTCATTTTTCAAAACCTTTATAAAAATTTAAAAAAGGATAAGAATTATAGAAACTAAAATGGTACTTGATTTACTTTATTTTTATGCATATTAGGATTTATCAATTATAGGGCATCTTTTTTCTTCTATAGAAAACATATCAGAGAAAGTATCTATAGCTTTTATGGAATTTTTATTTAGTCGTTCTTTTTTAAGAGAATTCAGTTTCATTAAAATTCGGCCATTCCATCCTTTCACCTTGAGTTAGATAATATGTAGAGGAAATAACGTAATAGATCCTCTATGCATCTTTATTTGATAAAATTAGATAAAAGAAATGAAAATCCTGTTTTTTAATGAACATACTTAACCAGATTCAGTTTTTGAAGACAAATAACATATTTTATAAAATTTTCACTTTTTTCTCATTACCTTACGATAAATAAACAGAAAAAGAGTAGGAAAGGACATTAGAACAACTATTCCTATTAACGCTTTAAGAAAATGCTTATCTACATATAAAGAGTTGCTAACAGCTACTAGACAGAAAATACCTAAAATAATAAATAAAAGTGGAAGATATCGTTTAAAGCTTTTCATCTTGTACGTCTCCCTTTATTTTAGAGGGTAAGGTAATAAGAAAAGTAGTTCCTTTATGTAAGGTGCTCTTTACTTTTATTTCTCCTTCTAATAATAAAACAAGGTGTTTAACTATTGACAATCCGAGACCTGTGCTCCCTAAACGATTTGACCGAGATTTATCTGTTTTATAAAACCTTTCAAAAATGTATGGAAGATCTTCTTCTGCTATACCGACGCCCGTATCTTTTATGGATAAATAAACTTTCTTTTTCTCTATCCACCCTTTTATCTCTATATGACCATTTAACTTGTTATAGCGTATTGCATTCTCTAGTATGTTCATTAAAAGCTGCTCTAAGCGTGCACCATCTGTATAGATATAAGGAATATTATCCTTTAGTTGTATGGAGAGTTGTATCTTCTTCTGTTTTGCTTTTAATCTTACTTTATTGAGACATCCCTCAATTAATTCTTGAACATTAATCCAATTTAGATATAGCTCTAATTGTCCTCCTTCAAGTTTAGACAATTCAAATAGGTCGTCTATTAATACATTTAGTTGATTCACTTCATTTATAATAATGGATAAATATTGTTCTTTTTCTTTTTCATCTGTATAAAGTTTATCGTAAATTACTTGTGTGTAACCTTTAATATAAGAGATAGGCGTTCTTAAATCATGAGAGATATTAGCAAAGAAATCTCTCTGCCTATTTCTGTACCTTTCTAATTCTTGGCCTAAATCATTTATAGCTAAAGCTAAGGACCCTACTTCATCATTTGAAGAAACATCTACTTTATTATAGAATTTTCCTTTAGCTACTTCCCGTGTTACTTTTTCCATTTCTAGAAGGGGAGAAGCAAGTTTCTTTGAGGCAATGTAAGTAAATCCTAATGCAATAAACAAGGCTCCAACTAAAGATACCACTAACAACAATTGCATATGACGAACAGAGTTTTTTATATGCTCAGCATCTGAAAACACTAATAATCCCCCACTTACTTTATTTGATAAACGTAGAGGTTTTCCGGAAACAATGTAATTAGTGTTATTTGTCGGGTTCTGATATTCTATTTGGACGGTTTGTTTTGAATTAAGCGTTTGTAATAACTTATTTGATACATGGTTACCTGAGCGAAAGAGACCTTTATTAGAGCTATATAGAATCTTTCCCTTTTGATCAATAATACAGATTTCCGTTTCTGTTAAGTTAGCAACTGTTGTAAGAGAAGCAAGATCTTCTGTACTCTTCAGAATATTAGAGTATTTATCAGCTAATCGGTCAACTTGATGGTGATTCTCACTTAAATAGAAACCAGAAAATAACTGGTTGATAGCATAAATAAGTGGTAAGAGTACACTTACTAAAATAATAAAAATAGTGAGTCCTAATTTAAAAACAATACTATTCCATCTCATCATTCTTCATCTACTGGGTCAAATCTATATCCAAGACCCCAGACCGTTTTTATAGGATTATAAGTGGGTATCTTCTGTTTTACCTTTATTCGAATATTTTTAATGTGTGTATCAACCGTTCTTACATCTTTTATATCCTTAAGCCCCCAAACTACATCTAATAATACATCCCTTGTAAATAAACGATGAGGTTGCTTAGCTAATAAGTAAAAAACATCATATTCTTTAGGAGTCAAATCCAATTTCTCTCCTTTCACAAAAACTATTCTACTATCTGTCTTTATAATCAATAACTGTTCTCCAAATACTAAAACATTTTCAAGATGATTTTCATTCATAAATGATCGTCTCAACAAAGATTTTACTCGAGCAACTAACTCATCAGGTTCAAAGGGCTTTCCTAAATAATCATCAGCTCCAATTCCCAGTCCATAAACCTTATCCTTTAATTCGTTACGAGCTGTTAACATGAGGATAGGAGTGTTTTTTTCTTTTCTTATCTCTTTACATATTTTCCAACCATCTATATTTGGTAGCATAATATCCAGTATGATAAGGTCAAAATGTTCTGCATAGATAAGGGATAAAGCTGTACCCCCATCATCAGCTTCTATAACGTGAAATTCATCTTTTAAATAAATTTTTAATAAATTCCTCATATTCCACTCATCATCGACAATTAATATCTTCTTTTTCATAAAAGTTCCTCCCGCATCCAATTAAAAGATAAAATCTACTATAGCAAAAGTAGGTTCATTTCTAACAAAACTATTATAATTTTGCTAAACTTTGAGATTACATCCTCTATACTAATTATTTTCAATTTTACTTTAAATTTTACATTATAACTTTGAAGAAATTATGAAGTTTTTATTTAGGTAAGAAGACGCGCTTTTTAATAAAATAGGTAAAAAGAATCTAAAGTAGAAAACTTCACCATTTCTTCAATTTTATCTCTTAAATTATTAAGTAGTTAATAATTAAATTTAGAGAGGTGATAGAGTTTTGTGATAGTAAAATTTTAATAAAGGAGAAGTAAAACACATAAAACGGTTAAATACAATAATCTGAATACTATGACCTCAATACATGTGCCTACCAACGGAACGTCTGTTCTATAACATTTTAATTAAGATGAACATTGCGGAATTATTGGAATGTCTGACCTAGATATGGAATTAACCTTTAAAAATAAAAAACAAGTTATTAATGCAGCATAAAAATAAAGTCTATAGCAGATTCTTTATCAATTAGGAGGGTAATATATATCCATGAAATTAGAGACACTTAGAGGATACTCTGTAGATCATTTAAAAAGGGACGTACTATCAGGAATTGTAGTTGGTATCATAGCTATTCCGTTAGGTTTAGGATTTGCTATTGCTTCAGGTATAAACCCTGTTACAGGACTTTACACAACCATTGTAGCTGGTTTATTAATTTCTATATTTGGAGGTTCTCGATTTCAAATTGGTGGGCCCACTGGTGCTTTTGTTCCGGTTTTATTAGGTATTATGTTGCAATTTGGATATGAAAACCTCTTAATTGCAGGATTTATGTCAGGTATTTTACTAATTATCTTTGCAATATGCAAAGTAGGAAGCTTAATTAAGTTTTTCCCTCAATCAACAATTATAGGCTTTCAGTCTGGTATTGCTGTTATTATTTTTACTGGACAAATCCCAAATCTGTTAGGGTTGCATAATATTGATAAATCCAAATACTTCTATCTAAATATGAAAGAAATATTTGAAAACCTTACTAGAGTGAATATCTATAGTGTAATTACTGCAGCCCTTTGTTTGTTAATCATTCTAGTTGTTCTGCATTTTTTTCCTAAATCTATAGGGGTTTCTTATTTGTTAGGAATACTTTTTTCGAGTTTAATTTCATCTATGCTCTTTTCAAGTCAAATTGAAACCATCAGTTCAATTTATGGAAAAATTCCAAATCAGCTTCCTATACCTCATTTCCCCCAAGTTACCGTTGACAAGATGATAACTCTCTTACCCTCATCTTTTGTCATAGCAGTACTTGTAGGGTTGCAATCTTTGTTGACAGCTCGGGTTGCGGACGAAATGACTCAATCCAAACATTGTAGCAAAAGGGAGTTAATCGGTCAGGGAATTGTAAATATGGTTACCCCTTTATTTCATGGAATTCCAGCTGCAGGAGAAATAGCACGGACTGTAACAAATATAAAAAATGGCGCCTCTTCACCTATTGCAGGAATAACGCATGCTTTATTTGTGTTATTTGTTTTATTATTACTTGCACCATATGCTTCATACGTTTCCCTTGCTAGTTTGGCTCCTGTTTTAATGATGGTAGCATGGAATATAAGTAAAAGAGAACAATTCTCTACTATTCTAAAAGATAAATCTACACATTCATTGATTTTAACGACCACTTTTTTGCTCACCGTCTTTACTAATTTAACAGTGGGGATTGGAGCAGGACTATGTTTATCTTTCTTATTTTTTCTAAAAAAGGGAATGAAGAATAATCATAATGAATTAAAGGAAACAAAATAATAAATTAGTTATAAATAATGTAAGACTAAAAAGGTGAGGGACATTACATTAATGTCCCTCATGTAATTTAAAACAGCTCATAACTTTTTATTTCCTATATTTTAAGCTTCCTTTGAAGACTTTAGGTGCATTTTTAAGCCTCATAAATACGCTTATTACAGTATTTATTTCTTGACCTTAAATCGTTTAAGAAAGAACACTACACCACCTAAGACACCGAATATTAAAATAAATATGTTTGTCAAACTAAAAGGAATATGATTCAGTAAACGAAAAGCTGTTTTTAGGTTAAAATATGAATCAGTGACAAACAGATGATAAGTAGAAAAAGCTGCAAGGGTGAATACTATAATGAATAGCAGTATGATAATTTTTTGCGTTAACATTGATTAAGGCCTCTCTTCGTGTTTTATCAAATGATTTTTCTCATAGTCATAGGTAGTTAATTTTCAACATGGATCATATTCAATTATATAAAATAGTTATGAAGAAAAAGTGGTCAAAATATGACAAAGATTGTAGTAGAAAATTCTTAATTACAGGTGTTATAAATAACAAATAAAGCTGACCAGTATAAAATTGGTCAGCTCTATTTGTTATTTATTTCAAACGTAATACACGCATGGCATTTAAAACAGCTAGCAACGTTACACCCACATCTGAAAAGACAGCTTCCCACATGGTTGCAATTCCAAATGCACCTAATAGTAAGAAGATAACTTTAACTCCCAAGGCAAATAAAATATTTTGCCATACGATGCGACGAGTACGTTTAGCGATACCAATAGCTGTTGGGATTTTAGAAGGCTCATCTGTCATAATGACAATGTCTGCTGCCTCAATGGCTGCATCTGACCCTAGTCCCCCCATGGCAATTCCAACATCTGCTCGTGCTAAAACAGGTGTATCGTTAATACCATCGCCTACAAATATAATTTTTTCTTTTGGAGATTTTTCTTTATCTAAATTCTCGATTTTCTCTACCTTATGTTGAGGTAACAACTCTGCATGAACTTCATCCAACCCTAACTGTTTACCCACAGAATCTCCAACTGCTTTCGCATCTCCAGTTAGCATGACTGTCTTTTTAATGCCTAATGCTTTTAAGGCTTGAATGGCTTGATTAGAATCCTCTTTCACTTCATCTGAAATAACAATGTATCCAGCGTATTGTTTATCTACAGCGACATGAACAATGGTTCCAATTTCATCTGGTCGTTGAAAAGAGATTTGTTCTTTGTTCATAAGCTTAGCATTTCCAGCTGCAATTTCTTTTCCATCTACTGTAACCGAAATACCATGTCCTGAAATTTCATTATATTCCTGTATTGCATCTTCATTTATTTTCTTTCCATATGCCTTGCGGATAGACTCCGCAATTGGATGATTAGAATGAACTTCAGCTAAAGCTGCATATTCCAAAACTTGTTCTTTTGTAAAGTTAAACTTAGGACGAATACTTGTTACTTTAAATACACCTTTGGTCAATGTACCAGTTTTATCAAATACAACATATTTAACGTCGTTTAACGCTTCTAAATAGTTACTTCCTTTTACAAGAATACCTGTTTTGGATGCAGCACCTATTCCTCCAAAGAATCCTAATGGAATTGAAACGACAAGTGCACAAGGACAAGAAATAACTAAGAATACTAGTGCACGATAAATCCAATCTGAAAAAGTAGCACCACTAATCAATAACGGTGGTAAAACAGCTAATGCTGTTGCCACAATTACTACAACTGGAGTGTAATAACGAGCAAATTTTGTAATGAAGTTTTCTGTTGGTGCTTTTCGACTACTTGCATTTTGAACTAACTCTAAAATTTTAGATACGGTTGATTCTTCAAATCCTTTTGTTACTTCTACGGTTAAGACACCATTCTTATTAATAAACCCACTAAGCACATCGCTTCCGACTTCTACTTCTCGTGGTACAGATTCTCCCGTTAAAGCTGATGTATCCATCATTGAAGTACCAACTAATACTTTTCCATCTAGTGGAACTTTTTCGCCAGGTTTAATCAAGATGATATCGCCTATATTTACGTCTTCTGGAGAAACTTTTATGAATTCACTTCCACGTTTTACATTCGCAGAATCTGGTCGAATATCCATCAATGCGCTAATAGACTTACGAGAACGATTTACAGCAATGCTTTGGAATAATTCTCCCACTTGGTAGAAGAGCATAACTGCAACCCCTTCAGGGTACTGTTTAATAGCAAATGCTCCGATGGTTGCTAAAGCCATAAGAAAATGTTCATCAAAGACTTGCCCTCTTAGAATATTTTTAACAGCTCGTAAAACGATATCTCCACCTATAATGAGATAAGCAATGAGAAATAATCCAAGCTCTGCCACTCCGGAAACAGGAGCAAACATTCCGATTCCGGCTAGCACAGCACCTATTCCTAATCGTGCAAACATTTTTTTAGTATTTTCACTTCCGTGATCATGGTCGTGACCATGACCATGATCATGACCGTCATCGTGTTTATGAGACTCTGATATAACTTCTACTTCGGGCTCTAACTTCTTCACAATCTTTGTAGCTTCATTTTCTAATTGATCTAGTTGATCTGGGTTAGAAGCTTCCATAATTAGTTTTTTAGAAACAAAATCAACAGTAGAAGATGTTACTCCTTCTAGTTTTCCTACTCCTTGTTCAATTTTGGCTGCGCAATTTGCACAATCTAATCCTTTTAGATAAAAAGTTCTTACAGCAGCAGTTCTTTTAGAAGCCCCTTTTTCTTGTATATTGATATGAGGTTCTAACGTTTTCACTTTTTTCTTTGCCTCTAATATAACTGTTCCTTCTTGAGTATTATCAGTCTCTAAGGTAAGAGTCTTTGTAACAAAGTTAACAGAACATGAAGATACTCCTTGTATACCCTTTACTCCATTTTCAATTTTAAGAGCACAGTTGGCACAATCTAATCCTTCAAGTAACAGTTCCCGTTTCACTTTTTGCTTTTGTTCTTCCATCGATTCCTCGCCTCTATTCTTCTTTTATGCTATCTTCAGTGACATGTTGGAATGCCTGATTGAAAATTTGAATCACATGATGATCAGCAAGTGAGTAATATACTACTTTTCCTGCTTTACGATTTTTAACCAGCTTAGCTTGCTTCAAGACACGTAACTGATGAGAAATGGATGATTGTGTCATTTCTAATAGATAAGCCAAGTCACATACACACATTTCTGTTTCAAATAAAGCATGGAGAATACGTGTTCTTGTTCGATCGCCTAATACCTTAAATAGCTCTGCGACATTTGTTAAGACTTCTTGATCTGGTGTTGTCTCTTTTACTTTTGCTACGACTTCTTCGTGAATAACCGTTTGACTGCACGTTTCCTGAATTGTCGCCACTGTTTTAGTTTCTTTATTTGTTATCATATTTTCACATCCTTGAATATATGAACAATAACTCATATGTTCATATGTTTGTTTTCATTATATGTAGCATACTTCTAATGTGTCAATGGATATTTACTAAACAATTAATAATATTTCCTTTCTTAAGAACTTAATATTCAGCTCTTAATCCATAAAGTGTAAGATCACTGTTTTTATCTTGTACTCAAGAACGCTTCCTAGCACGGCATAAAGTTTTCTGAACAAACAAATACTAGCATTAACGTAGTTAACGGAGAAAGTTTCCAATCATTATCTAAAATATGTTCTAGATATAAAGTGGGGATAAAAAATAAAGATAATGTTCAAAATGTGCGCTTCTTTATTAAAAATTAATGAATTAACTGAAAGAAGTTATAAAATCATCTCGATTTTTAATAACAATAATATGTTACATGGAGGATATGATGGAGAAAATTCTAGAAAATAACGGGCATGTTCATCAACATAATGATAACCATGATGAACATGCTCATGGAATGGGACATGTTCACGTTGCACAAGACAAATTAAAAAAAGCAATCTTTTTAGGCTTATTAGTATTAATTGCAGAAGTGATAGGCGGTTTTTTAGCAAATAGCTTGGCTTTATTAAGTGATGCTGGGCACATGTTAACCGACGTGGCCTCACTAATTGTGGCCTGGCTAGCCATTCGAATGTCGTTGAATCCCCCTTCGCCTTCTATGACATACGGCTATCACCGTATTACGATACTTGCCGCGCTTTTAAATGCATTAACATTAATTGGAATAGCCATCTTTATTGGTGGAGAAGCTTATAAACGTATTACAAATCCCGAACCCGTTCAAGGAACTGTTTTATTTATTACCGCAGGGATTGGACTTGTTGTAAACCTTTACATAGGTCTAGGTATGAAAAATCAAGCTGACAACGTAAACATTCGAAGTGCCATGCTTCACGTAATGGGTGATGCTGCAGCTTCAGCAGGGGTTATTGTAGCAGGTATAATTATGTATTTTACACAGTGGTACATTCTAGATCCTATTTTAAGTATTTTAATTGCCCTACTTGTGGCAGTTGGGGCGTGGCGTATCATAAAAGAAACCTATGTTGTATTAATGGAAGGCACCCCTGCTGGAATCGAATTTTCAGAAGTAGAAACAGAAATTAAATCTATACCAGATGTTAAAGACATTCATGATCTTCATATTTGGAGTTTAACTTCGAATAAAAACGCGATGAGTAGTCATATTGAAGTAGATGGAAGTATCACAGTTCGAGAAACTATGAACATTATTCGTAACATTGAACAAGTTCTAGAGAAAAAGTTTCAAATTGGTCACGTGACAATTCAAGTAGAGGACGAACAACATGCCCATGGAGAAGAAATGTTTGACATTGATAAGAACTGGAATGGCAAAGAATAAAAATACAATTTCTCTACTTTATGCTAATGAGAATTTAGCATCTGTTTCAGATTTGTCTCTTTGAAACCATAACACAAGACTTCGGGTTTCTAAATCAAGCTGTAAAGTGCGTGAAAGGTTAATTTCGCATCTTTAATTTAATATATGGAAAGCCTAATGAGTAGTTGTTTTGATGTTTTAAAAACAAAATAAATATGTGCTCTTTATAGTATAGGTAAATAAAATTAGCTTTTAATGACAAAACCTTCTCTTCAGGTTGTAAGAAGAGAAGGTTTTGTTCATCTAATAGATGTTCCACACTGCTGACAAAATTTTGCGTGTGCCATTACAGTATTATTGCATTTTGGACAAAGTACAGGATCTTTTTGAAGCCGATCTCCACATTCATAACAAAACTTATGACTCACATCATTAGAAGCATTACAGCGCCGACAAACAATCATATTTGAAGGCCTTGGTGTAGTTCTTGGGTCCTCATATCGATATGGACGAGGCTCTTCATAATAATCCTGATGCCCGTGATGGTCATCGTGATGCCCGTGATGGTCCCCGTGATGCCCATGTCGACGGTGATGGTCGTCATGATGATCACCTAATAAACGTCTAAAAAAATCTGACATTTTTCTCCCTCCTATATGCATATTCAGGATTTTAAATAGTTAAACTTTTAATATACGTAGTATAGTTGTTAACTGTAATCTACCTGAACATGTTTTCATTAAGGTGAATATATGAACAATTGTTCATATATTGATTATATGCATTTCAAGATTAATGTGTCAACATTCCTTGTTAACACACTATAGTAGCTGCTTCTAGGTAAGATGGTGAGAAGAATCCTAATATTGTTCTTAAAATTCTACTTGTTCTTAATTGAAAAAGCCAGACGATTAATAGTATCTGCTGGCTTTTTAGTGTGTATAATTTTACGATTGTTGCTCAATTTAGAATCATACTTCAGGAGTTGGAGTAGGATTAGGGTATCCTTCTTTAAACTTATCCTCAACACCCTGGCGAATTTCCTTGATTGATTTTCCATCGTTATAGTCTACAATCGCTTGAGACGCAATATTTGGACAGATTCGAGACTTTGTTGCATGATCATCCCATACTACTCTACCGTTATCTTTGTTCTCTTTAATAAAACAATCGTAGTTACTCTTATGACCTTCTGCTTCCCCACTGCCACAATAACATGGAATATTCTCCAATAACTTTTTGTTTTTCGAAACTTCTGTATAGACTATTTTTATATTGTCAGGTTTCTCACTCAAAAATGTAGGTAAGGTTTGGCTCTCTGTCTCTTCCCTGACATCCTCACTAGCATCTGCTGTGTTATTATTTATTTGAGCATCTTTTCCTATATTCGCATTTGGTAAAATAACCCATATAGTAGTGATTATTAATACTGCTGATAAAAATAAAAGTTTTTTAAACAATCTAAGCATCCTTTCTTCCGTATATTATTATTACTAGCTCTATAATCATAAATAGTAGCAGTCCAAACAGCAAGCTATGTCACTGTTTGTTCACAATTTTATAAAAGAAAGAAGTCTTTACTTAAAAACCGTAAAGACTTCTTCAAAATGTTTATTCTCATTTATTTATAATAAAATACTTTATATTTTCCAAAAAAAAGTAATTTAAACAATCACTATTCCTCCATAAATAAAACTTCTAATCTCTTTACCTTTCTTTCCAATTATTTTTTATATTCCTCTTACCATCTTTAATTACAAACCATAAGCCTAAAAGGGTTAAAGTTAATCCAAAACAAGCCATCAAGATAAGGAATACTATCATCATTCTCTCCTTTTATAAAAGGGATTTTAAACCTCTGGAGTTGGTGTTGGTGTTGGTTTAGCATAACCACTTTTATATTTTTCATCAATTGATTGACGAATTTGTTTAATTGATTTGCCGGATTTCAAATCAGAAACTGACTGAGCTGCAATCTCGAGACAAACACCACATTTTGTTCCATGGTCATCCCATACTACCTTTCCATCTTCTTTATTCTTATAGATGAAGCAATCATAGTTATTTTTGTGCCCTGCAGATTCACCACAGCCACAGTAACATGGAATATTCTCTAATAGCTCTTTGTTTTGTGCAGCATCTGCATAAATGACTTGCATATCTTCCGATTTATCTTTTAAAAATTCAGGTAAAACTCCATTACTTGTTGTTTCTTCTCTAATATCACCACTAGCGACTTCTGAGTGCTGTTCGTGGTCTTTCTTTGTTTGGCTTGTTGTTTCTTTGCTTACCTTTTCTTCGTTTGTGTTTGAACAAGCCACCGAGATAAAACTAACGACTAACATGATTAGTACAAATAGAGACCTTTTATGCAACTGAAACATCCTTTCCTACTATTTATTTTAGTAACTAATTCTATAATAGTAGGGAAAAGTTCAGCCTACAAGGTATATTCATCATTCTTGGCGTTTTTAAAACAACTAAAAATAAAATCCCATTAATGACCGTGAAACAATGAAAGAGAATACTGATAAACGTAAATAATTAATACTCCTAAGCCTATAAGCATCCATACATGTAGACGTCTGAAATGAATCACAGCCTTGCCTATTACTTCATGAAAGATAACAAAGGACAATGTTCCGATTGCTCCCCCGGTCGATAAAGCTTGTAATTTAAGTGAGGAAGCTTGTACGCTTTCTCCAATCAATAAACTCCCACCTAAGGATAGAGATAAGAAGGCTACAATTAGTAAGAAGAATAATTGAGGGACTTTTGCTACGGAAAGAACAGTCATGATCGCCATGCCCTCTGGGACCTGGTGTAAAATGGTGGCTACAAATACAGAAGTTGATTCATGTATATCGGTTATACCAAATGTAATTCCAGTAATTACATTATGAAAGAATATAGCAACTGTTAATAAAATGAGTGCTTGTAAAGGTGAAATTTCACTATTTTTCTTATGCAAAAAGAGATCAATACATAGCATTACGATATATCCTGCAACAATTCCCAATAGTACTCCTTTTAGGTCGTATATATGCCAAGTAGAGGGAAGGATATCAAATAACAATAATCCTAATAAGATTCCTCCACAAATGGCATACATAAACTGGATCCTTCCCTGAACTACATAGCTCACTATTTTAAGGAGGCCACCGCCTACTAACAAGCCAAGTAATGAACCTAAAGTGAATAATAAATTCATTTCTATGTGCATAATTGTTACTTCCTTTCGGCTATATTGTTATTTACAATTAACCTATTCGATGAAAAGGCAATCATACCTATGTTTTATAGATTTTCAGCAGAAATAACGGCACTCACTTATAAAAGAGATAATAATAGTAAGAAACCTTTGCTGAAAATGAGGATAGTTTGGTTGTTCTTAGATGTTGGAACCTAAAACATTCAACATATTTTCTATTTCTATAGACCTTCCTTCTTTAATAAAGAATAGTTACCATGCCTCAGTAAAACCACCTATAGCTATCACAATCACTATTAGGCCTATACCCATGTAAAGAAAGGGTCCCTTTCCTTTCCACTCTAAATGAGTAGCGTAACCATTAAAAACGAGTGATGCTCCTAACAAAACAAGACCAAATGACTTCAAGTAAAGTGAATGCTGAAAGTAAGAAACGATAGCTAGAATGGCTCCCACTACAGCTAAAAGTACATAAAATACTTTCAATGCTTTAAGACATTTCATGTCTTTCCCCCTTTTGCTATCAACCTTAAACTATCCCCTAATATCCAACATATGCTTTTTTATCGGTAATTTAGTGCTAGTTTAAAAATATAATTAAAATAATCAAATAAACATTTGAACATTTTTAAAAAATGGCATATATTATAAACAAATACACATTTGAATGTTTGAATATAAGGAGGAAATTATGGCAAAAGATCGCTGCGATATTTATTGTTATAACGAAGAAAAAGTTAATCGTATTAAGTCTTCTATAGATGTTAAGGAAGCTCAAGATGTAACAAAAACCCTAAAAGCTTTAGCAGATGAAACAAGATTGAAGATTGTCCTTGCTTTGTATAAGGGGGAAGAATTATGTGTTTGTGACGTAGCTAATATTGTTGGATCTACAGTAGCAACAGCTTCTCATCATTTGAGACTTCTTCGTAATATGGGAATTGCAAGCTACCGTAAAGAAGGAAAACTAGCTTTCTATTCTTTGAATGATGAACATATTAAGCAGTTGATTGAAGTCATGTTTACTGAGAAGGAAGAAATTACGCTTTAAGCTTTTCTTACTATATGAGGAGTTGGAAGAAATGGCACCTAAAAATGTACAAGATGAATCAAATAAGAGTTGTTGCAGTAGCAATCCTTCAAATAAGCTAAAAGATGAAGTGAAAAGCGATAGTTGCTGTAGCTCAAATATTATTCCTTTAATAAAAGAGGAAAATCTCCAGAAGAAATCGAGCTGTTGTAGTTCAAATAACTCCTCAGCAGTTGAGGAAAAACATGAAGAACCACAATCAAATTGTTGTAGCAGTAATGCTTCAAATGCTTCATCAAACAATGTAAAGCTAGATAGTTGCTGCAGTTCAGATAGTGTTGCCTTAACCAAAGAAGAAAATCTACAACATAAGTCAAGTTGTTGTAGCAGTGACAGTAATGCTTCTGAAGACAAAGAACTTGTTACAAATGGAACTGGAGAAAAAAGCGAATATCGAGTGTTTGGAATGGATTGTCCAGCTTGTGCTGCTACAATTGAAAAAAGTCTAAGAACTTTAGACGATATACAAGATGTAAAAGTAAATTACAGCACAGGAAAATTGCAAGTAGTAGCAAACAACCAATTGGCTTTTTCCCCTATCCCAAACCGAGTTGAGAAACTAGGTTTTAGTATTGAGCCAATCAATCAAAATAAGCGAATGAAAACTTATTTGATTGAAGGAATGGATTGTGCTGCTTGTGCGAACACAATTGTTAATCATTTAAAGACTGTACCTGCTGTTAAAGATGTCAGTGTGAACTTTTCAACGGGAAAAGCACAGATTGACCATGATAATGATGTAGAAGAAATTATTAAGGAAGTCTCTAAAGCAGGATATACCGCGACTTTACTAACTAATAATAGAAAAGCTGTCGAAACAAATCATAATAAAGGAAAAAATGGACCTATTATTTTTTCAGGAATTCTTATCGCGTTAGGTTTCATCGGCTCTTATACAGGGGTTTCTCCTTTTATTAATAACATTATGTATGCAGTAGCTATGGTCATTAGTGGATATAAGCCTGCTAAAAGTGCTTTTTATGCTGTTAAAAGTCGTTCATTAGATATGAATGTATTAATGACCGTTGCAGCGCTTGGAGCTGCTATTATTGGTGAATGGCTCGAAGGTGCTACAGTTGTATGGCTATTTGCCCTAGGAGTAGCATTACAAACTAGGTCCATCGAACAAACAAGGAATTCGATACGAAACTTAATGGATTTAGCTCCTCCTGAAGCTTGGGTAAAACAAGGTGACCAATTGCTAAAAAAAGCCGTAGAAGAAGTATCTATAGGAAATATCATTGTGGTCAAACCGGGAGATCGAATTCCTTTAGATGGAGAAGTAGTAAAAGGAGAATCTAGTATTAATCAAGCCCCTATTACTGGTGAATCGATTCCAGTTGATAAAGAAATTGGCGATACTGTTTATGCTGGAACAATTAATGAGAGTGGTTCATTAGAAATCAAAGTGACAAAACTGGTAGAAGACACGACCATTTCTAAAATTATTCACTTGGTTGAAGAAGCTCAAGAAAAGAAAGCTCCAACTCAAGCATTTGTCGATAAATTTGCAACGATTTATACACCTATTGTTTTTATCCTAGCTTTATTAGTGATGGTGGTCCCTCCTTTATTCGGTGGATCATGGGGTGACTGGTTCTACAAAGGGCTTGAATTATTAGTAGTAGCATGTCCTTGTGCGTTGGTTATTTCTACGCCAGTGGCTATTGTATCAGCTATTGGTAATGCGGCTAAGAATGGTGTCCTTATAAAAGGTGGAACATTCTTAGAAAAAGCAGGAGCTATAAGCGCAATTGCTTTTGATAAGACTGGTACGCTTACGGAAGGTAAACCAGCCGTTTCAAACGTAATTCCTTATACTTCTACAGAAGAACAGCTTCTATCCATCACTAAAACGTTAGAAGAGTATTCAAATCATCCAATTGCACGAGCAATTGTTGCCCATGCTGATAATCAAGATATTACTTCTTTAGAAGGTTCAAATTTTAAAAGTATAACAGGTAAAGGTGTGCAAGCAACAATTGATGGAACTATCTATTATGCTGGGAATGCAAATTTATTCTCAGATATAGGAACACCATTATCTAATTCTTTAACACATATTGAAAAGCTTCAAACTGAAGGAAAAACCATTATTATTGTGGGAACAAAAGAAGAAGTGTTAGGAATTGTAGGAGTAGCTGATATCATCAGAAAAACAACGATATCAGCTTTAGATAGCCTTAAACAAAATGGAATTGAACAAATTGTCATGTTAACAGGCGATAATGAAGGTACAGCAAAAATGATTGCCTCTCAGTCAGGTGTAAATCGCTATTTTGCAGACCTTCTACCTGAAGATAAAGTAACAGCAATCAAGCAGTTACAAAGCGAAGGTTATAAAACAGCTATGGTTGGAGACGGCATTAATGATGCCCCTGCATTGGCGACAGCAGACCTTGGAATTGCAATGGGTGGTGCAGGTACAGACACAGCTATGGAGACAGCAGATATTGTATTGATGGCGGATAACTTAGAAAAGCTACCTCATACCATGAAATTAAGTCGAAAAGCATTGACGGTTATCAAACAAAACATTTGGTTTTCGATTATTATCAAAGTAATTGCTTTAGTATTTATTTTCCCTGGTTGGTTAACGCTTTGGATTGCTGTCCTCAGTGATACAGGAGCCGCCTTACTCGTTATCTTAAATAGTCTTCGAATATTAAAAATGAAAGAATAAACATCATGTAGTGGCTTTCCATCGATAGTTGGAAAGCCCTTTTTATAAGGAGGAAATAGGATGAATAACCAGTGGAATCAGTTTATTTATAGATGTTGGGCACCCTTCTATGATGTTTTTTTTAACCATGGAACATTTTATAAAGCTAGAAAGAAAGTGTTTCAAAATATTTTATTTAAACCAAAACAACGTGTTTTATTTGTGGGAATTGGAACAGGCGCAGACTTAACATTTATACCCTACGATGACTTACAAGTGAAAGCTATTGACTATTCAGACGAAATGCTTCAAAAAGCAAAAGATAAATATAAAAATAGTTCCATTGAGTTTTTACAGATGGATGCTCAGGAACTAGACTTTAAATCAAATTCGTTTGATATTGTTGTGGCCAGCCTACTTCTTAGTGTTGTTCCTAACGCCAATAAATCATTAAATGAAATGATTCGAGTAACCAAGGATAAAGGAACGATCCTAATTTTCGATAAATTTGAACCAACTAATCAGCAACTTTCTTTCGGTAAAAAGATGCTTCGACCTCTCATTAAGTTGCTCGGAACAGATATTGGGCTATCCTTTGAAAGTGTTTACAAAAATGTTGAAAATCAGTGTGAAATTCAAGAAGACGTAGATGTTATGATGAAAGGGTTATATAGGAAGATTATATTGCAGAAGAAAGGTGATTAATGTTGAACGTACTAGTACCTCTTACTGAACTGATAACGTATATACTTTTTTCTATCTTAATAGGGCATGTTGCTCTTCAATTTGTTTCACCTGAAAAGAAACCTAGTATATATATATCCAGAAGGTTTTTATTAAGCTGTGTTTTAGGAATTATTCTCTTCACTTTTGGTCCTCTTTTGCAAGTAGTTGCCTATTTTGGCGGAAGTGTTGGGGTGGCTCAAACTTTATTTTCTGTTTTATTTACTTTTGAAATAGGTAAAGCATGGATTGCTATCGTTTGGTGTTCCATCCTTTTATGGTTAGCTATCTATCTAGAAAGCTCCAAATATATTCAAGCTGTTTTATTATTTTTAATGGTATTAAGCATAGGATATGCTAGTCATGTAGCCTCCTTATCTTTTTGGACAGGATTTACTTCTCATACAGTGCATTTCTTAGCTGTCACTTTATGGGCAGGTATTTTAATACAAGTTTCATGGTTCAGTAAAGATTCTACAAATTGGGATAGATTCTTACGTTGGTTTACGCCATTTGCAGTTAGTTGTATGATCGTTATTTTAATAAGTGGTGTCATTGTAATGTTATTTGTTATAGATTTCAAAGATTACGTAAATGCCTGGGTTTTGCCCTATGGACAGATGTTACTATTTAAACATATAAGTATTATCCCTCTTCTCGTCTTTGCGTTTATTAATGGGATTTTAGTAAGGAGAATGAGGAAAACGCCTACATTTGATCCTCGTCTTTGGGTGAAAGCTGAAAGTATATGTTTAGTAATAATCTTCTTTTTCACAGGAGTTTTAGGCACATTATCTCCACCACATGATATTGATCAGACCGTCAAATCTGAAGGAGCCGTAAATTGGGTTACTAATTTACTTGGTAGTTCTATTAAAATACCAGTAAATTTAGAGATAATAGGCTCATCTCAGGGAATAGTTTCCTTTATTTTTGGAGTTCTGTTTCTTATTATGATTGTCCTTAGTTTTTATAAGAAAAAAACACCTGTTTTAGCTGTCTTCTTAGTAATCAGTTTTATTATAAGTACTTATTTAGGGTTGATGACGAGTGTTGCATTAGAATAACGAGTAAGAAAAGACTCCTGTATAAATAGGAGTTTTTTAAATATCCCAAAAATCATCACTTTTAAGATTAGGATCAATCTCCCTTAGTGCTTTAAGTATTTTCTTCATAGTCTTTTGAGTTGGTGATCGATCCATATCACTCGTTAAATCTCCAATAGTGTTTTTATTTAATCCAGTTTTATCCTTTAACCATGCTTGAGATATTCCCCGTCTATCCAGCCATTTACCTAACTTTGTGCGTCTTTTTCCAAGTCCAAACATACTTTCACTCTCCTTCATTTTCCAGTAGTGTCCAATAATCCTGAAAAATAAACCCATTCTTCCTGAAAGATGAGGAATAGTGTACAAGCTCTCCTTCATATCATTCAAGTAAGATGTCACGAAGGCATCACACTAGTGTCATAACATGAGGATAGGAGTGAACGACATGAATAAAGAATTAGCCATTCAATTATTAAACTCACAAAATGGTGTCTTCCTGACATCAGAAGGTAAGAAGGTATTAGAAACCATTTTAAATAAAAAAACAGCGTATACAGCAAAATAAAAAGGATCTAAGAGATAAATATATTAATAAGGAGAGGATTCTGTGTATCGACTCACTTTAAGGTGTAGCGACGTCTATCGTACATATATTGATGAATGGTTTCAGCAAACATCCCTAAGTCGAAATCAAATTGTCAGATGTGCATTGTTTACAGCTGCCAACAATCCGTTATTTCTAGAAATTATGAGTCACTATAAACGAAGTGATGTCACTCCCCCCTCTCCACCATGGGACGCTTCTGCCCATTATTTATGGCTGGAGCAAGACGCGAATGTAAAAGAAGAAGGGAGCATTATATATGATGTCATGGAAGGAAAAGGAACGTCTTCAAGCGCTTCTAAAGTACTTAGAACACCAACTGGTAGCAGACGAATACCAGAAGCAAGTATTCAACCCTCACGTTCCTCCTACAGTGAAAAAGAGTCACCTTCACGATGTGAGCCAACGTCTGAGAGACGAACAGGGACGCTTCCTATCGTACAATTCTCAAATAATGGAGGAATCAGACTTGATCTTCGATAGTGAACAAGAGACAAAACGTAAATTAAAAATAGAGCCAATTGCTGGCTCGTATAATAGCTACTCTGTTGATGAAAAAGATAAAAGAGATTGGAGTGGAAACATTTATCTAGGTTGTGTGGCTGCTATTTTAGCCATTGCGTTCTTCTCTTAATCTCTTTTAAAATATTGTCGATATTTTTGTCATAAACATATAGCATGAATACAGGTAAGACCGCCTTATAGACTGATACATAATGGGCGGTCTTTGTTATAGATATTCCTCAAAATTGAACTTCACATAAACAAACCCTTTTTCCTTTAGGTAAAGGAAAAAGGGCTTGTTTTTTAGAGAATATTAGATAACACCATTCTAGCAAATCATTTTTCAAAAAAGGTTTTTAACCACTTATAAAAACTCTTCTTTTGTTGTTGTGCTTTTTTTAACGCCCGAATTTCGCGAGCCATTGAAATTAATTGACGTTCGCGTTCTTCAAATTTTGCATCGATATAGCTTTGTATTTTTTTCATTTGTACGTCGAATGGTTCTAAGCTAAGGGTTTGTTTTTCAGTTGAAATGTTAGGTGGAGTGTCTGGTACTAAGTTGAATTTTTTTGCAACGGTTATAACGGCTTTTTCTAAGGTCATTTCGGGATGGGCATACATTTTTTTAAGTTCATGAAAGATGGTAACGTCGTCATTCGTATAAGCTAATCTACCTTGTTTTTTAGTAAACTGCACTCCTATTTTGGTAAAATGGAAGTTGTATTTTCGTATAGTTGATATAGGCAAACCAAGTATATCGGCTAATTCTTCGGTGGTATATGCTGCTTCTGCGGTTATGACTCTCAACATATGATCACCTCCTCTTATCAAGAGAACTATTCTAGGTATATACGTAAAAACCTTCAAATAATAAGAGGACCATCTTTGGTGTTTTGTCATTTTGCCGTTAATGTACCAAGGAACAGTGTTGGCTGAAGGTAGGATAGTACGTTCAGCTATTGATTTCAATTCATGTTTTACCGTTAATAATGAACAGCTTAATATTCTCATAGTCATGGGATAACATAGGTCCTCACGCTCGATATTAGGGTTCTCTTTTTCAACTTGAGTCAAGATGTTCTCTCTCTATACCATTCTACTCCCACTTTATTTACTTTTGATATTCATAGACCACAGGAACTTTCTCCATTTTCACAGTTTTAGCCACGACATAACGACGATAGCCATCTTTTAAAACCTTGGAGCCTTTTTCAATCGTTAATGGCTCATCTAAGCGTCCTGTACGCTTCACATAATCAATGACCTTTTGTGTTTTCTCAGGGTTCGGACGTGTGTTTAAGAATGCTTCAGGTACGATAATATCATCAAAGCTCAAAAGATCCTGTGTCCCTTTTGGTTGATTCGGTAGTGTTTTCGGTTTTGGCTCAGCCTTTTTCTCTTGTACAGGTGTTTCTTTTGTTTCTTTTGCTTCTGTCTGTACCGTTTCTGCTTCTTTTTTCTCCTCTTTTGCTACAGGTTGAGAAACAGGTGCTTGGTCTTCTTCCTGTTTAGTAGGTTCCGTATTCTTTTGGGATTGAGACGGCGCAGAAGCTTCTTGTTTACTTTCTTTTTTTGCATCCGACTCATTCTCTTTGTCGTTTTTATTCGGTAGAACGGTAATCTGGAAACAGATCACCCCTACTTCGCCAGGGCATTCATCAATCGGAATATCTAACGTTGGTTCTCCTTGAATTAAGATTTTTTCATGCATGATACTTTTCTTCGTGAGGCCTGTTTTATTAAAGGCTTTCTTAGCAACAAATACGGTATACGAAATAAAGGTACTCTTCTTTAATCCTTTCGGTGCAGATGGTGACCCTTTTTCACGCATATCAAAGGCAACGTAGCGATCATATTCTCGTAGTGGTCCTGTGGCTGATCCGGTTAAGGTAATTTTATGTGGCATAATAGTCTCCTCCTGCGTAGATTATTGGTTATTGTTTATTTAGAACACGGTTCTAAATAAACATATTCTATTAAAACATCAGCTTCTAAGGAATTTCTACTTTTTTTGATTAGGAAGCTGTGTCTTCTAGCTGGTTATGCTGACGTAAACATTCTTGTTCCTCTAGTGTTAAAGCTTGTCCTAAGTCCTGTTTCACCTGAGCTATCTCCAACAAGCTATACGTGGAGCTGTGCTCCTCCAGCAAATTCTCTTCTTCTGGTGTTAGCTCTTGTCCTAAATCTTGCTTTAACTGAATCATTTCAAGCTGTTGATCCAAAGAAATCTCTGTTTCTTTTGGAACTTCTTCTTGCTGCTGTTCAGCTTTTAACCAATCAGGAACCAATTCTTTACGGATAATATGTTTCGGTTTAGCCAATGTTATTGATTGACTTTCGTTATGTATAACTTCTTGTTGGTTTGCGTATACTGATGAATGATCCTGTCCTTTAGGGTTTACCCATTCATAGAATTGATTTTTCGCAATTTGATAGATTAATCGACACATATCCCGTAGGGATAAAGGATTGCCTTGTTGATTAGCTTCATGGACATATTTATCTAATCCCACAATGGATGTATACGCAATGTCATGTACTTGCTCTTTCTCAATCGTAATCTCTGTATCTCTTTTTACTGCTTTTGCAGCATTTTGAATGCGAGCATAGAAGTCTTTTAGTTGATGACCATATTTACCTGCATAGACTTGATTGACTTTCTTAGGCACACCTTTGATATAACTGAAGGACTGTGAAACAGATATTAAATGATTATTTATATGATTTACAGGTAAATCAAGGTTAATAAAGGCATCAGGTGATTTATCGTCCTCTAAGCTTGGTGTATCAACGTTTTCAGCACTTTCTGGAGACGTCACAGGACGTGTCACAGGAGTGGTCATTTCTTCTTGTTGAAGTGTTTGTATCCCTGTTGTATCATGGGCAAAAAAGATCTCGTCGCAAATATGCTGAAAGTTCTTATGGCTTTTAAGGATAAATACATAACTGTCAGGATGAGTACCTGTTGCATCCTCTTTAATGTATCGCGCCACAAGTACAAAGGGCGTTGCCTTTAGTGAGCGTACAAAACGAGAAACCGTACTTTTGGACACGTTAAATTTCTTCATAAGCGTTTCAGAACGGATTGCTTGAATGCCTGTAGCCACTAGGTTATAGATGACGTGATCGAGCATTTCCATTCTCTTTTTAGGAAATTCTTTATGTATAGCAGATTGTTGTTGTTTAAAGTGGGTACGAAGAATGTCTAAAAACTCTCCTTTCTTTTTACGAAGCGTGGACTTGTTGGTCCATAACCATTTGAACCGTCCATTGAAGGTATCTACATCTTTTAAATAGCAGGTTAATATCTTTGTCATTTGTTCATCGTCTCCTTTTAGGAACAAAAAAAGACACTGTTTCCCTTGAGAAAGGAAAACAATGCCTTGATTTTGATGAACTAAGCCCTTGAAATAGATGTCAATTTCGTATAAAATAAAAACATAAGTTTTATTTTATAAAAAAATGAATCTATTAACAAGAGACTTCGACAAGTGTTTTCCCTACCGGATTTAGGGGGAACGGTTTAAGAGTGCGACCAACACTTCTTAAACAGTTGAAGTCTTTTTTCTATTCCGAACCTTTTTGTTAGTTTTATTATAGCGTTAACTCATCTCAAAATTCAATAAAAAATAGCAAAATATATCAAAACAAGTATATTTAGCTACAATCGATCCTTCACTGTTTATTGGAGGAATCAACTTCATCATATATGAATTTAATAGATTTGGGGAGGGGTATTTTTTTACCCCTCCCCTATTTCCGTTTTATGTGGTATAATGTGCAACTTTACTTCTTAAACAGCTTTGTAAACCAAGACTCCTTTTTTTCTTCAGTATTGACACCTTCTTTACTAATAGATGCTAATAATTTTGTTTCTTGCACTTCCCTTATTGATAACATCAGTTGCTCGTCACGTTGCTTCAACTTTTCATCAATGTACTTTTGTTGAGAAACTAATAGTTCTTCTTGTTCTTTAAATTTTTCTAAAAGTTGCTTGTTAAACTCTTTTTGCTCATCTAAGGCTTTTTTTATGTCCATCACAACTTCGCTCAGCTCTGCACTCTCTTGCTCACCAGTCTCACTCACAACCTCTACAGTTACTGGAACCCCTTGTGATGTAAGGATTTTGTCTACCTCTTCCGCATTTTTACCATTCCCATATAACTCACGTATTCTCGCTAGTACATCTAAACAATCTTTATGAAGTTGATAAGCTTTATGTTCCTTTTTAATGCGTAATAAATGTGCATGAGAAGCTATGTATCTTCGTAATGTTTGTTGCGGAATACCTGTTTTTTCGCTTATTTGAGGTACGGTAAACCATTCACTCACACAATCACCTCCTTTTGCTTACCACTCACTTATTCTAACAGATTCAACAAAAACAAGCATTATCCTTCTTTCGTGAGTGAGTGAGCTTTAGTTAAACTCATTCGCTTTCGAGTTGAACTCCATGGTGGGTGAGTGATATGTTTGCGTGAGTTTTTAGGGTGAGTTCACCTTAAGTTAAACTAAAGGTGAACTTAAGGTGAGCTAGGGCTCTTTTTTTAAAAAGATATAGGCATATTGTGTTTTGTCAATCACAAAACA
Source organism: Priestia sp. JV24 (assembly GCF_025910025.1). Taxonomy (NCBI): domain Bacteria; kingdom Bacillati; phylum Bacillota; class Bacilli; order Caryophanales; family Bacillaceae; genus Priestia; species Priestia sp. JV24. Next base: position 52,563 of record NZ_JAPCIN010000042.1, on the reverse strand, counting down.
ATATAGAGAGGAAGCACTATTCTCTGAAAATGAGGGTAATCACTCTCTGTAAAGTATAAAGAATATAATATATGTAGCATTTAGTATAAATTTGAGCTGCATTTTCTATTATTATTGGTGTGTGAAAATGGCCCTATTGGAAAATTGAGGGTAGAAAGTTAAATTTAAGATGAACCAGCTAATTTTAATTTATGAAAAGGATAATTACAGAAATGGAGTGGGGAGGGGTTTATATGAAGCTGTTGAAGCATAATGCAATTCCAATCTTTATATCTTTTCTTATATTAGGTTTAATTCTTACGGTTTTATTTATGCTTAAAGGGTTATTATTACAGCTTATAGGAGCAGCTTTAATTATTGTTGCAGTAGTTTTTTGTATTTTATGTGGCTTGTATTTGTTCGGTTATATTTTATTGGGGGTAATAGGTATAGTAGCTCCTATTATTGGCTTGTTATTAATAATTGGAATATTTATGTGGATTTTTTAGGGGAATATAGGGCTGTTATAGGAATTTTGAATCTCTTTAAATGGTAAATATATGATATATATTTAATTTATTACCTATAATTCAAATAATATCCAATAATTTAGGTCTTAATTATTGGATATAAAAGGAATGTGGGTGCATGTAAATCAGAACACAAGTTTGATATCATGAAAAAGAGTACAAAAATTTAACAAAAAAACTAAAATATATCTAATTTTTAGGTCGTAGGGAGAAATTAATTTGTTATTTTCGAAACTTATAGATCATTACGCTTTAAATGATTTGCATAAAGACCGAAGTGAGGAGTATCAATACTATATTGATTCTGCTCATATACCAATAAACATAGATAGAGAAACTTTTTTTGAAGTACCAGTATCACTTTCAGATATTGGCTTGAACATAACTTCTACAGACAAAGGATATAGCATGGGTGAATTTGGATTTGAAAGTTTGATACCTTCAGGGGATGATCCCAATGACTATGTAAGAGGAGAGGCTTACTTAAATGAAGCTGAAAGTAAGCCTAATGTTATTTTTGTACATGGTTGGCGAATGAAAGGATTCGATAGGGTAAAGAAGATTTTTCATAATTCGATTATGAATAGTTTAGGATGGAATATGTACTACTATACTCTTCCTTACCACTTGGAACGTCAGCCAGAGGCATCACTTTATAGTGGGGAGTTTATGGTTAGTGCCAATATCAATAGGACTGTTGAATCTACTAGACAGGCAATTGTTGATCTAAGGGCTTTGATCCAATGGATAAAAAATAACAAACAAGGTTCCGTAATTATAATAGGTGTTAGTCTTGGTGGCTTTATCTCAAATTTAGTTGCTACACTTGAGTCAGAGATCGATGCATTAGTTTCTATATTCTATTCTAATCGCCTTAGTTATTCGATATGGAATACGATTCCTGGTAAGTATATAAGACAAGACTTAGAGTCTCATGGTGTGAATTACAACGATTTAGTGAAATATTGGGAATTAACCGAGCCAAATCAAGCCATTCCAAAAATGAATAAAGATAATATACTACTGATTTCTGCTAAACACGATCAGTACGTTCACATTCAAGATGCAGATCTGTTATGGGAATCTTGGGGGAAACCTACACGGTATGTCTACAATTGTGGACATGCAGGAATAGTTCTTAAACGAAAAAAAATTGCAAAGGATACCATTTCGTTTCTACAAAATAAGCTAAAGAGGTAATGGACATATGTTTATGTTTATAATGGTGGCTTTACTGTGGTTAATGAGTTCAATTCTCTTTTTTAGAAATCCTCAAAATGAGAAAATTAGATGGGCAAGTGTTATAGGGTTTTGTGGTGGCTTTGGAGGGATAGGAGCTTTACTAGGAAAAGGCATACAACGGCCAGAGTGGGTATTACACTTGGATGGGATATTTACGTCAATAGGACACTATTTCACTCCATATGGTATGTTGATTTTTGGAATAGTTTATTCAGATGCCATTGGTAATGAACGAAAGAGAAATTTAGTAAAGCTGCTTTTACTAATTCCGGTCTTCATTATGTATCCTATGTTTCAAGTATACCCAGAGTTTAGAGTTGATTTTCGTATTTTAGCGATTTGGGTAGTACCATATGTGATAGCAGCTAATATTTTATTGATATACTCCGCATGGCGGGAAGATCGTCCAATTATTAAAAGAAGAAAAATATTGACTTGTGTATTTGTAGTTCCAATGTTTACATTTGCACTGACTACAAATATTATCTTAGAAGCGTTGGGGATTGTGGGCGTATGGCATTATAATCCTTGGGTTATTGTAATCCAATTTCTTGTATTTGTTTACTTTGGAGTTAAATATGGAATTCTTGGAGTGCGGATTAGGTTTGAAAAAGAAATGCGTGATTCCACAATGAAAGCAGCGCGTTCTGGTACAGCGTTGTTCAACCATACAATAAAAAATGAAATAGCTAAAATTGATTTATTAGTGAATCAGATCAAAGAACAAATTCCACCTGAAGAAAGGTCTGCTGAAAATCTAGGGTTAGTTTTAAATTCAACAAATCACGTTTTAGAACTTTCAAGGCGTATTCAAAGTAAGTTAGATGTTATAAACCTTAAAGAATCTGAATTTTCCCTCAGAGAAAGTATAGATTCAGCAATTATCTTGCTTAAACCTTATTTAAATATGAATCCCGGTATCAAAATCATTAAACAATATGAAGTTGATGCTATAGTCTTTGGTGATACCGAACAATTACAAGAAACTTATTTAAATATAATCAAAAATGCCAGTGAGGCAATGAATGGTCAAGGTGTAATTTTAATAAAAGTCTACAAAACTCGAAAGAAGATTCATATTGACTTTATTGATGAGGGTAAAGGGATCGAAAAAGATGAACTTACTCACGTGTTAGATCCATTTTATTCAACTAAACATAATCAAACAAATTTTGGACTTGGCTTAACCTATTGTTACAATGTCCTCAAAAAACATGGTGGCGATATTTTGGTAAAAAGTAAAGTTAAAAAAGGAACAACTTTTACATTAACTTTGCCTTCCAAGAGAATTATTGAATTTAGGGTAAATGAACAATCTAACTCTAAACTAATAGGAGAGAATAGCCAATGGACAAAATAAAATTAATGATTGTAGAAGATGATCCTGTTTGGATGCAATGTATAAGTGATTATATAGAAAAAGAGAACGATATCATTGTTGTTAAACAAGCTTACAACAAAGAAGAAGCCTTACAAGTTGATTATAATAATATTGATGTAGTTTTATTGGATTTAACGTTATTAAAAGATGAGGGTGACGAAGAAAACCTAAGTGGTCTTGAAGTCGCTAGACATTTATATAAAAAAGGTCTAAAGAAAACTATTATGCTAACCTCTTGGGATGAAAAGGATATTATACTTGAATGCTTTGATACAGGGGTTGTTAATTACATAACGAAAACATCTTATAGAGATATCCCTAACGCTATTAGAGAAGCGTTTAGAGGAAAAGTTAGTCTCCATGCTGATGTTACAAATTTATTGGTTGGAGAATTAAGGAAAGAAAGAAAAGTAAAGATATTAACACCAACAGAACGTGAAGTTTATACCTTAAAAGAACAAGGGTTAAATAAATCACAAATCGCTGACAAATTATATAAATCTGTCGAAACAATAAAAAGACAATTACGAATTATAAAAAGCAAAATGCAATGAGAAGTTAGTTTGTAGCTAATTTTTCATTGCATTTTGCTTTTTTTATGTTTTGGAGAACCACAATCTATAAAAGAAGGTTAAATATTATACTACACTTATGCTTGTTTGAGGAGGGGTATTTTTTTGACCCTCCCTTAAAAGTATTAAGTCCTGTAACATTTAAATTACATAATCAATCATTATTTATTATCGAATTTAGGTGATTGGATAAATGTCTTTTCTGATTAGGGGTTAATTTATTCAGTGTTCTTAAGAGCGACATATCGTTTATAACAAGAGTTTCTGTTACTTCAATATCTTCAGAAGATAACCTATCTAATATAAGTGCGATGCGTTCATTATGAATCTGAGGAACATTTAAATTTTCACTTTGCTCAGAAGGTAATATGTCGTAAAGGGTAATGCCTAATACTTCACAGATCTTTAGCATTGATTCAAATGTGCCAAATCTCGTTCCGCGTTCAATAGCACTAATAGTAGTCTGAGAAGTGTTAGATAACTTGCCTAATTCAATGGTGGTCATACCTAGGCTTTTACGATACTCTTTGATTTTTGTACCAATATATTTTTTTAGCTCATCCATAATTATCTATCTACTTTCCTTAGATTTATTTATTAATTTTATCAAAATAAATAGTTATTGTGAAATTAACCGTAAAAATTTAAATTTATTTCAATAAAAAATGTTTACAACTTAGTCGATAACGAATATAATGTAATCAAGGAGGTGCTGGAAATAAAGACCATAAAAGAAAAGAGGTTGGAGAAAAAGTGGAGTCAAACCTATCTAGCTCAACTGTCGGGAGTCCCGCAACCTACTATTTCTCAAATCGAAAATGGGACTCGTCAATATCCAACGTTTGAAAATATGAAGAAGATTGCAGAGGCATTGGATCTTAGATTAGAAGATATTTTCTTACCGAATCATAAGGATATGAAGTGATTTTAATAATACTTAACGGTTAAAAGGGGCGAGATGAACATGGAAGCACAAAAGCGACTAGCATTCTATGATATATCAGACGCACGGGCGAAAAGTGCCAAAACCTTTGATGGAAGAACATACAGCTTAAAAGGTGGTATAGCTGTTGACAATGGAACGGGCGACATTAAGAGTGTAGCTGATATCTATTATGACGTACGCTCAGTGATGGATCAGTCTCATACCATCGTCGCCAAGCGAAGAAAAAGAGAAGAAGAATTAACAGAAGTGATTCAAAAAAGTTCTTAATTCTTAAACCAAACAGACAAGCGATTTTGAAACGTGCCGAGAGCACGAGGAATGGAACCTAGACAACTTCATATTGCGTGCCTCCCCTAAACGGATCACAAGGGGGTCAAGGTATACGGTTAAAAAGAAAGGTTCGATGAGTGCGTCCTAAAACTCATTGGTGATCTAGCAACAAAACAGTGACGGTGTATCCACGATCTGTGAAGAGTGATGGCGTGAGGGTAATTCCGACGAAGCGACGACACTCCAAGCAGTAGATACACGAGGTTCTTCGTACATGCCGAAAACGTTGTGCATTATTGGGCTTAGTGAAAACTATGCATGCCAATATAGGGTTTGCCCTTCCAGCCAGAAATGGGTATATATTTCCTTTTAGTACTTGAAAAGACAGAGTAGATGCCAACATGTATGATAAACTATGAATACCTCTCGGTAGGTTTCAGAATCGCTTGTTATGTCTGAATATTAAGAATAAAGGAGAATGAATGATGAATCGTAAACAAAAAATCATGGCGGCAGCCGCAGGGATTGTCGTTGCATTAGGAATTGGAACGGCAGCAATCTCTTCTCAGAATTCAAGTCCAGTACAAGGAAATGGTCAGCTAGAAGAATTAAAACCTCTTGAAATGAAAAAGTTCATGAAAGAAGATGGTACGGGATTTGTGATGTGTTCGTTCGATGAGGAAAAACGTGTAGTTTACATGAATGAAGTGCAAAAGGCGTTAAAGGAAAATGATGTAGATGCTAAAGAGATTTACAGTTATGATCCTCTTTACAATCAAAAAAAGAGCCAAACTTATTATGGTTTACAACAGGATACTGACACATTAGCTGCTTATAAGAATGGAGAATTGAAACAACAGATTAAGCTTGATGAATATGATCCATCTGAATTAGAGGGTGAATTATCTCATTTCATTGGAACATCAAAAGAACTGTACTTTGAAGAATAAATGTTTTCCCTTGGAAGGTGGTGATAAGATGACCGTTTCGCAAAAAGATGTAAAGAAGTCAAAGGATCTGGTCGAGAAGTTGTTGAAAGTTAATGACCAAAAATACAACGATTGGCTTCACCAACAGCATCAACAGTTCATTGAAGAAAATCAAGATTTAATTCTTCAAGCATTGAGTGCTTTTACAGGCCAAGGAGAAGAGGAGGAGAAAAGCGAACCAAAGGAAAATGAACAAGTTTCTGTAAAGCCAACAAGTATTCCAGCAATGCAAAATTAACAAATAAGAGGAGTGAAAGACATGTTAGATTTATTGAATAGCGTAGATGTGACACAGTTAACCTCTCATTTAACACTGGGAGCCGCAGATGGGATGACAGGGCTAATTGAAAGTGGAAAATCGATTATCAAATGGATGCAACGAATCGCCATGGTAGCCGCAGCACTTGCGTTTTGTGTAGGAGGCTACCATTTAATTTTGGGAGGTGAACGAGGTCGTCATAAATGTATCGCGTGGTTTGTAGGAGGAGCAATTGGTTTGATTGTTGTCATGGGAGCGTATCAGTTAGCCGAAGGGGTTAACACAAATGTTCATTTCGGTGGTTAAGAAAAGCTATACACGAGGGTTGTATAGCTTTTTTCTATGCCCATTTTTAGAAGGAAGGAATGGAAAACATGCTATCTGTCCTATTTATGCAAAACCAAATTGACCAATTGAAGGCATTTCATAAGATGCCGGTTGGAGAAGCATGCGAAGTCACATCACAGATTGAAAAAGAGTACCAAGAGCAACAGAAAAAAGCTAAGGTTGATTTTGTTGTCCTTGACAACGATGGCGTAGAGTTTTACCGTGGAGCCTTATCTTTTGGATCAGGTGCTGCTTCTCATGTGGTGGATCATATCTGTAAGACATTAATAGGTGTAAAAATGAACGATCAACAAGAAGCGCGAAAGCGAATTTTTCTGAAACGACTGAACGAACAGGTACCGGACCATCTGAGGCATTCAGGTGGTCTTTCTACTTCCAGAGAACATCTCCTGACGAACGTTTCATCATCTAATCATCATCGAAAATGGATGTATGGAGGAGGAGTTCTTGCCCTTCTCATCCTTTCAGCTACATGTTTTTCAACAGTGGCTACTTCTCACAATCGAGCTGAAACTATCCAAGATTTACAAAAACAAGTCAAATTCGAGCAACAAATAACTAGTGTTTATGAGGATGCTCTTTTAGGAGAGCAGAAAGGGGCTTTAAAAAAGCTTTCAACTATTCCAAAGAAAAACCTAACGAAAGAACAAAAAAACGTCTATACGAGCCTTCTTATTAGTCAAAAAAATTATAAGGAAGCTGTAAAGCTTCAAGACCATCATCCACAAACTGTAGAAAATATGATTGCTCAAAAAGAAGATATAGACGCTTTAAAAGCATTTCAGCAATTGTTTCCTACCCCTAATGGTGCATTTGATTTGGCTTATCAAGAACAACGGTGGGAAGAGATGGTGAAGCAACCGGGAGTGGAAATGACCGATAAAAGGTATGAAATGAAGGCTTACGGGTATTTGAAGCTCGATAAAGTGAAGGAGGCAAAAGAAGAAGCAGCTCACATTCAGAATCAAGACTTGAATCAAAAGATTGTTGTGTATGAAAAAGCCAAAAAAGAATTAGAATCAACGAAAAAGCAGATGGAGGACGAAGGTAAGAAAGATCAAAAAGACGAGGAGAAAATTAAATCTCTAGCCGACCAACAAAAGAAACAAGAAGATACCATGAAAAATATATAAGGAAAAGAGGAGGCAGCTAGGATGAGAAAATACATGGGCTTCACGGTATCTTTTTTATTGGGAGTGATTATATATATAGCCATCAAGCATCCAGACATCGTACGAGGAGTTGCAACTCCTTTATCATTTGGAGGGTGAATTAATTCCAGTTTAAAGAAAGGATGAAAAGAATGTTCAATCAGAGCACAACAAAGAATCAGCGACACTCTTTTGTGGTGGGTGTCGAATATGGACATGAGGATCTCTTTTTAGAATTAGAGTTGGGAACGTTCCATACGACTCCTCTTCATGCCCAACGGATTGTGAATAGTGTAAACAGTATTATTCTTCTGAAAGATCACATGGTAGTTATTTTCAAAAATGCTGATTCAATCACGATTAATGATGATTTTCTCAAACACGCATATAAGTTTAGAGTATGTATAAAGCCTAAGTTACCGCCTCTAGAATTATCAGTACTTACTCATCAAGAGAGAGAGGAGTTTATCCGAAATCAAGCGTATATCGTGACTGAAGAGGATATGAAAGAGGTCAGTTGGGACATCAAGACAGCTTTTCATTACCTTCAACAAGAGTATGAGGCTAGAGATCAATCGCATTTTTTGTTTACACCTAGCTCATCGTATGTGATTCCACTGTCCACTCATGTGCAACAGGAGGTACAGCATGCAACCTACTAAATCTATCAAATATATCATAGCTGAGAAACAAGTGCTTATTCCTTTAAGTGCTTGTTTTTTTGTACTTATTTTTCTGATTTTAAACTTTTTATTCAATACGCTGCGAAGTCTCATTCAAACTACGTTTAGTGATGTGTTTGATCCGCAGCCATTTCATTTGTCTCTCTCGTTTTTCTGGCAGATGAACACCCATCAGTATGCAGCCATCTACTGCATGATGGCACTTGTTTCCTGCTTACTGACGGCCAAATTGACGTATGATGTACGATCCAACTTCAAAGACTTAAACCAAAACCAAAAAGGATCTGGACGCTTTACAACACGTCGAGAGCTTCAAAAACAATATCGGAAAGTACCCGAAAAAACCGAATATTATCAAGGCGGAGGTGGTGTACCAATATCCCGTATCAAAACGCGTAATCTCATTCACAATTGGTGCGACTATCAAAAGTTAAAGGGGATGGATAAATTATTTAAAGCACATCAACTATTTACGACTCGTAATCATTTATTAATTGATGATACACCTGTAAATAATCTCATTATAGGGATTACACGATCAGGAAAAGGAGAAACTTTTGTCATTCCAGCGATTGACGTATATTCAAGGGCTGAAAAACAGCCTTCGTTGATCCTCAACGATCCCAAGGCAGAATTGCTTGCAGCTTCGAAGGAAACGCTTGAAAAGAGAGGATATCATATTGAAGTTCTAAATTTATTAAATCCATTAGAATCCATGAGCTATAACCTATTGGAGATGATAAAAGAAACGTATAAAGACGACGATTACTCAACAGCTCAAGCATTGTGTAATACCTTATCGTATACGCTTTACTACAACCCTAATGCCAAAGATCCCTTTTGGCAACAATGTGCGATGAGTCTTTGTAATGCCATGATTCTAGCTGTAACAGATAAGTGTATTAATGAAAAAACAGAAGAAAAGATTACGATGTACACGGTAGCTAATATGTTGTCAGAGTTAGGATCAAAAGAAGTCGTGATTGATAAAAAAGGAAATACACAAAATGCACTGGATATGTATTTCGATGATTTACCAACGAATAGTGTCGCGAAAATGCAATATGCGACATCAAACTTCTCGAAAGGCACAACACGGGGCGGGATCTTTACCCAAACGATGAATGGATTGTCTATTTTCACGTTTGACGAAATTGCAAAAATGACGGCTAAAAATAGTGTGGATCTAAAGCGCGTAGGCTTTGGAAAGACCCTGAAAGGAAAAGCGATGCCTCTTACACGTTTAGAGGTGACCTTTCCCGATGGGAAAGTGGAAAGTATTAAAACGGATGCCAAAGGTTTATTTGAACTTAATTTTACAAGTGAGATTAAGCCAAAAGAAAATGAAATTCGGATTGCTGAAAAAGTGAACGATCAGATTGTCACCGATCATAAAAATGAAACGGTTGTATCGGTCTATAATATAGACCGAAAAAAAGGAACCACTTCTTTTCGCGTAGAGAAACAACATCCAGACATCCACGTAAGCGAAGTGACGTATTTTACAAAGCCAATTGCGATCTTTATGGTTACACCTGACTATGATTCTAGTAATCATGTGATTGCCTCTATTTTTGTGCGTCAACTGTATTATGTATTAGCCAAAAATGCGTCGCTGGCTAAAGGAAATAAGTGTCACCGTGAAGTGGTGTTTTTACTGGATGAATTTGGAGTGCGCCCATACGGGCATATAGAGAATCTCCTTAGACAAGAGATGGGAGTCTGCGCTTAACCCAGTTACCACCTTGCTTACCTACATGGGGAAACCCGGAGGGGACCAGAGCATGCAAGGAAAGCCCTAAGTTACCAAAATGACCTAGGTACGACTGAGGGGCAAGGTAAAAAAATGTTGTGAATAAGGATGAAGGCTAAACTGCTTCAACCATAGTCTAAAGTGGAGTATCGTCGCCCGAAGTGAAGGGTCATTGAAACGCTTCGCAGTCAAAGAATGGAAATGTTTCCGAAGTTTCCATTGAACATACGTGATACGTATGGCAGACCAAAGACTGACTAACTTGGATAACAAGTAACGGACGAAAGTGGCATCCGACATCATAACGAGTCTAGTCTCTATATGTACTAAATGGGGATTACCTAACCTGGAGCGCCTCGTAAGGAGGCTATTGAGGATGATACCAAGTGTAAAAAGCAAGGTATGTGGCTCATGAAAATCCAATATGGTAACGGAGTTCTCGTAGTAGTCAGAGCGAGGGAAAGCCTCGTACAAGGCGAAGGAGAACAGTCTTTTCGACTAATATTAAATTGGGAAGGGGCGTGAGGCTCTTGCGAAGCCCAAAAATCGTATTAGAAAATCTAGCATCTTACAGTAACAAAGCAGGATATAAATACAAGAAGTTATATCGAAATCTGTACAATCCATTATTTTTCCTTGATGCCTATCAAAACATATACGCCAGCGAAGGAAACATGACTGCTGGAACAGATGGAAAGACCATTGACGGAATGTCTACAAAAAGAATCTCAGGGTTAGTCGATAAATTACGAGATTTTTCTTATCAGCCACAACCAGTAAGAAGAGTTTATATTCCAAAGAAAAATGGAAAAAAGCGTCCATTAGGCATACCTTCAGTAGAAGATAAATTAGTTCAAGAGGTCATCAAAAACCTATTAGAATCCATCTATGAACCAACTTTTAGTAAGTTCTCTCATGGCTTTCGCCCTGAAAAGAGCTGCCATACAGCTCTGATTCAGGTTAAAGGCACATTTACGGGGAGCAGATGGTTCATCGAAGGTGATATTGAAGGCTTTTTTGACAATATTAATCATCATATTCTTATCAATATCCTAAGGAAGAGGATTGATGATGAACAATTTATTTCGCTTATATGGAAGTTTCTTAGAGCTGGTTACTTGGAAGATTGGAAGTTCCATAAGACGTTTAGTGGTACACCACAAGGTGGTATTCTTAGCCCTCTATTAGCAAATATCTATCTGAATGAATTAGACAACTTTATGAGTAGATATAAGTCAACTTTTGATATAGGAAAAGCTAAAAGGACAAATCCAGCCTATTCTAAAATTCAGCATCAGATAAGTGGGGCTAAGAAAGAACTAAGGGAAGCTAAAGAAAAAGATGAAGTACGGGAAAAAGAGTTGAGTAATAGGATACGCCAGTTATTAGCTGAAAGAGAACGCACTCCCCAACGGTATCCAATGGATGAAAACTACAAACGAATTCAATATGTGAGATACGCAGATGACTTTCTGATTGGAGTCATTGGGAGTAAGGAAGATGCGTGTAGAGCAAAGAAAGACATCGCTAATTTCTTGAAATCTGAACTTAAGCTAACGTTATCCGAGGAGAAAACACTTATAACAAATACGAGGCATAAGGCTCGATTTTTAGGTTATGACGTTAAAGTTGGGCGAGATTTTCACTCTAAACGACGAAGTGATGGAATAAAAACAAGAGCATTTTCGTTAAAGTGCGAACTATATATGCCTACTGATCTTGTTTATAGTCGCTTATTTAAAAAAGGGGCAATAAAGGTCAACCAAAAGACAGGAAAATGGAAACCAATGCATCGTCCGGAATTAATTAAATTGGTTCCTCTTGAGATTCTAAGGAACTATAACGCCCAAATACGTGGAACCTATCAATATTATCAACTGGCAGTGAATGTGTGCCACTTAAATAGTTATAAGTATCTCCTTGAATATTCTATGTATAAAACCTTAGCAAATAAGTACCGTACGACCTTAAGTAAAGCTAAACGAAAATTTATGGTGAACGGAATATTCCAAGTCAGTTATATGACAAAGTCCGGTAAGAAAACAGAAGTGCTTTATGATAAGGGATTTCGTAGGAATAAAGCTCCTATAACAAAAAAGGATATAGAAAAACTTCCTTCGGAAGTATCATACCAATCCCGAACATCCCTTATTCAAAGGTTGATGGCTAATCAATGTGAATGGTGTAAGGCTGAAGAAGGTTCAATGGAAGTTCATCATGTTCGAAAGTTAAAGAACCTTAAAGGGAAAAAGAAATGGGAAAGACAGATGATAGCAAGGAACCGTAAAACAATGATACTTTGTCGAAAGTGTCATCGTGACCTGCATAACGGGAAGCTAGACTGAAGAGACGGAGAGCCGTATACCTTGAGAGGGGTACGTACGGTTCGGGGGGGAGTTCTCGGAAACCTAAGACCGAGAGGTCTTAAGGCGCCGGGTTCTTACCCTACAATATGCCGGCGATTGAAGGAATGGCAAACATTATCACGGTTTGTTTAGGACGAAATATACGCTTCAACTTAGTGATTCAAGCCTATCCGCAGCTCAAAAATAAATATGGTGAAGACGCAGCTACGATTGAAGGGAACTGCGGAAACACCATTTATATTTTAACGAATAACTATGAAACAGCACAAGAAATTTCAAAGAAGTTAGGAGACGGGACCATCAATTCTATGTCTCGAAGTGGAAAGACCTTATCAACTGATAAAAATAAGACGGAGGGTGTGGATGCTAAGCCATTATTAACACCCAACGAGCTGATGGAACTGAAAGAAGGAGAAAGCGTCGTGGTGCGTGTCGTCAAACGTCAAGACCAATCACGCCGCCGTATTAAGGCTCATCCCATTCATAACACAGGAAAAACGGCTCTTAAATACCGATGGGAATATCTTGGAGACGATTTTAACACGGATCGTTCGCTGTTAGACATTGATATTGAATCATTGCATAAGGAAGTGAATCCAAGAGAATTAGTGATTGAAAACTTCTTCTCCTTCCAAAAACAAGCCAAACAAGAGCCAGAACCAGTAAAAGAAGAGGAGTTACAAGAAGAATCATCTGTAGAAGAGAAGGATCAACCTTTTGCCGATGTGAATAGTGAGAACTGGAAAAGTCAAACGGTTGAAGCATTCTTTTCATTGGATGAAGGAGTATGGACATATATGCAAACCACAGTCGCTCCTTCCTTATCTATCCCATCTGAAGTATTTAAACAACAGTCGATGGGAGCTTTTTACGACGCGTTTATGGGATCAGCTTATGCAGATCAGCTGGATGAACAAGATTATCAGCTCATTGAAGAAACGATTAATAAGATCTTAATACAATGTCAGCAAGATAAAGAACATGCCAAAAACTAACGTATATTAAAGGAGGGGAAACAGGATGAGAGCTATTTCAAAGGAGTTAGAACAAATTTTAGAGGCGTATTCGCCTCTTGTACAGGAAGGGAGACAGATCGCAATCGGCTTATTAGATGGCACTGTCCATCTTGAAAAAGGAAGAAGAGGAGAAGCACCGATTCAAATTCGTGTTTCTCTTCTCAATCAGCGATTAAATATGACGGTAGATGCCTTATTTCAAGGATTGTAAAGATGTAGAAAGGAGGCAAGAGAATGAAAGATGAAGAGATTCTGAAAAAGCTACATGAATTTGCTGATTACCTTGATAAAGGAAATATTGCTTCTTATTTATTGAGAAAAATAGGGTGGGGCATTATACAAGTACTATCCTTCCTTGTGGATAGTTTAGAAGGCATTACAAACAATGTATTGGGCATTAAGCTCTTTTTCAATTCACCTGCGATTCAAGATTTTATTAAAGAGATCCAGCCGTTTCTCTATATCTTGTGGGCATTTTCCTTCCTGTATATCGGCTATATGTTAATCATCCATAAAAAAGTCAATCGAGAACAAATTATGATTAACATCTTTCTATCGATGGCTGTTTTGTTATTGCTCAACGCAGGAATGGTAAAGGCTGATAAATTTACAGATGAGGCCATAGATGCCGTTGATTTAAAGGGTGAAAGTACAGTTAGTGAAAAGATTATTAAGCAAAATACTACGGATGTTGCTCAATTTGATGTAAATAAGTGGAAAACACCTAAACTTAAAGAATCCAATAAAGTGCCACAAAGCCGTATTGATATGATTGACATTACGGAGAAAATAGATGATAAGTTTAAATTAGGAGAAGATAAGGAGATGAGCAAAGAAGGGAGGGAAATTTTAACCCATAAAGCAGCTATTACTCCTGATGGAAAGGAAGGCCTAGTAGAGCTTGAAAATGGATGGTTTGATTTCTTTCCAGAGCTTTATTATCGGTGGCACTGGAACTTTTGGACGATTGCAATTTCCCTTTTTGTCACAGGGATGACGATGCTGTTTACATCTATTAAACTAGCAAAGTTATGTTATGAGCTAGGGTTTAATGCGATTTTGGCTCAATTAGTAGCTCCTGCGGATGTAGGAGATGGACAAAAGTTAAAAACTGTTCTACAAAACATATTGAATACGTTCTTGGTAATTATTATGATTTTCATTTCGATGAAGGTCTATCTGATAGGCATGACTTATATAGCTGAACACACAGAAGGTGTCACAACGCTTATTCTTCAGATTGCCTTTAGTATTGCAGTTGTAGATGGACCGGTCATGTGTGAGCGTCTCTTCGGAATTGATGCTGGCCTCAGAAGTGGCTGGGGTGCAGTCGCAGGAGGTCTTGCGATGATGAAAGGAATGGAAAGTACCATGAATGGTGCGAAAGGGACGTTCAAAAATGCAACAGATCTTGCAAAGGGGATTGGAGGTCTTGGAAAAGGTGCAGCTAGCAGTGCTCTTCAAGCTGCCGCAGGTGTTGGGGGACTTAGTAAAGGATTAGTAGGAGGTAAAGGGAATAATGGACAACAATCAAGTCTACACGAAGAAATGAAAAAAGCAGGAGTTGGAGGAGGAAATGGAAAAGGAAACGATGCTTCTAAAGGACAACAGGGAGGGGGTAAGAAGCAAGGAGCCGCACCAGGCAAAGAAGCCGGTCAACAAGAAGGTGGACAAAAAGGGAATGTTAACTACGCCCAAGGAAAAGGAGAGCAACAAGGAAATACAGCCATCGCAGGAAATGGAGGAGCTTCTCTTCACGAGGAAATGCAGGCTTCTGGTTATGATGACAACAGCTCAAGTGAAGGAACATCATCTAGTGTAGAAAACGGAGGAGCTTCTCTTCACGAGGAAATGCAGGCTTCTGGTTATGATGACAACAGCTCAAGTGAAGGAACATCATCTAGTGTAGAAAACGGAGGGGCTTCTCTTCATGAAGAAATGCAGGCTTCTGGTTATGATGACAACAGCTCAAGTGAAGGAACATCTTCTAGTGTAGAAAATGGAGGGGCTTCTCTTCACGAAGAAATGCAGGCTTCTGGAAATAGTGGTAGCCCAAGTGAAGGCGGTTCTTCTATAGGAAGTGTAAGCACACCTGTTCAAGAGGAGATTCAAACTTCCGGTTATAGTGGAAGCCCAAGTGAAAGTAGTTCTTCTATAGGAAGTGTAAGTACGCCTGTTCAAGAGGAGATCCAAACTTCCGGTTATAGTGGAAGCCCAAGTGAAAGTAGTTCTTCTATAGGAAGTGTAAGTACGCCTGTTCAAGAGGAGATCCAAACTTCCGGTTATAGTGGAAGCCCGAGTGAAAGCAGCTCTTCTATAGGAAGTGTAAGTACACCTGTTCAAGGGGAGATCCAAACTTCCGGTTATAGTGGAAGCCCGAGTGAAAGCAGCTCTTCTATAGGGAGTACAAAGGTTCCTTCATCAATAAATGAACCTTCTATTACGATGCCGAGAGACATGGATCAAGCACAAAGGCAAGTGGCAACTACCCAAGAACCTCGTCAGGTAAAAGAAACCATCAAGCAAGATCCGGTTCCTGCTTCCACAAGCGATATTCCAATGCCACATCAACATCGGACAGAAACGCGGAATATCGCCCATGTCGTGCGTGATAATGTTAAAGGAAAAATAGGAAACGTCAAGAACCGAATTGAAAGCTCACCAACGCTTCATAAGACAAAGCGCTCGTATCAAATTGGGCGTAATACGGGGCAAGACTTACGTAAACTTGTGTCTAAGAAACAGAAGAAATTAGATGAGAAGTAACCGACGTTACTTCTCTTTTTTATGGAAAGGAGATTCCTAGATGGCAAACTATACAATCCCAAAAGAAATTTCAACGGAATTGAAGATTAATAAATCTCTTTACTTGTTTGATCTGCTGTTCATCATCGGCTTATTGCTTTTTACGATGATGCTACGCTATTTTATTCATCCGATGCTCCATATTCCATTTTACGTGTTTATGAGCCTATTTGGTTTAGTGATGATTCTTCGACCCTTAACCAATCCTCAAAAACGGATGTATGAAATCTTATTACTCACGATGGTGCGCAAGAAAAGCACCTATTGCGCCATTGATCGGGATTATGAATAAAGGGGGCTTACCACATGGCGATATTTGATGAAAAGGAGATCCAAAAACAAGCAGCACGTTCCTCAAAAAAGCTTTTTCCTTTTAGTCGTGAAGGGTCAAAAGGAGAAATAAAAAAGAAAAAGGAAAAACCGCCAGAAATTAAAAAGAGTGTAACGGATATTATTCCCATTATCGATCAAACCAAGAATGGCCTGTTTGAACTGAAAGAAGAAGGAGGTTATTTTGATATCTGGCAAATTCAAAGTACCGATGTAAACTCATTAAATGAGGAAGATGCGAATCGTCACATTTATATGCTAGCGAAAGGATATCAAGGGGATGAGAAGTCGCTCAAAGTGGTGTCCTTGAATTTACCTGTATCCACTCAAAAACAACAACAGTTTTTACAGAAGAAAATCCAACAATCAGAGGATGCCTTATTCTTACGGTTCCTACAGAAAAAATTAAAGGAACTGCAATACTTAGAGTGGGGGCGCACCAATCGTGAATACTTCCTCTTTCTCTATGGTGACAAGGAAACGGATGTCATCGCCCGTCATGCTCAATTCATGCGTGATGTTCAATCCGTTTTGCCTTTATCAACCGTATCACAAGAAAAGAAAATTGATTTGCTTTACAAACTTTATAATCAAAATGCCAAGCTCGGCAATAAACAATAGAGAAGGAGAATACTTAATGAATAAAAAAACAGAGAGCTTTACTCATATGCTGCAGCAAGTAGGAGGAACGAAATTAGTGATAGAGGTCAAAAAGGGAAACGTGAATCCTTTTCACCTTGTTCATGAACCCATAGAGAAACGATAAAATCAAGAAGAGAGGATGAAACCAAGATGATGTCTATTCCATTTCGTAAAAAAGAGAAAACGCCTGAACAAGAAAAACAAAAGAAAGGATACAACCCACGCTTAATTGCTCAAATTCAGCCGCAAGGAGGCGTGAGCTTCAAAGAAAATGTGACGCGCAATGGTGACGGTTATACCACATGCGTTCATGTATACGGCTACCCAACCAACGTGAATAACTTCTGGTTAGCCCCGATTATGAATATGCCGAATGCGATTACGACACTTGATGTGATCAGTGACAACCGTAAAGAAGTCGTGGCAGCCATTAGTAAAAACATGAGTGAACAAAACGCTCGTCATATTAATGCCAAAGAAAACATTGATCGAATGGATGCCCAGGAACAATATTTAGACATGAAAGACTTGTACCGGCATGTGGTGAATGGCGAAGTCATTAAACGTGTTCATCTTCGTATTTACCTTGCAGCTAAAACGATTCCTGACTTGGAACAACACGTGAAAGAAGTCATTCATCACCTTGAAACCCATAACTTCCGAGGATCCATTTTCTTAAATGAACAAGAGTATGAATGGGAGTCGATGGTCACGCCTTTTCATATTCAAAAGAAATACCCCAATAGACGAAAAGGAAAGGAAATCCCCGCACTTGCGTTAGCCGGAGGGTTTCCTTTTCATTTTATGAAGCTAGATGATCCTTACGGGACCTATCAAGGCACAACTGGCACAGGCGGCAGCGTCATTTTTGATTTGTTTCATAAAGATGAACAACGAAAAAGTTACAATGCGGTCATGATTGGGCGCATGGGGGCTGGGAAATCGACCTTCCTCAAAAAAGTCACGATGGATAACGCGATCAAAGGCTATAAGATCCGTGGACTAGACATCGTTGGGGAGTTTAAAGATCTTGTGCAGCAACTGGGAGGAAAGCAAGTTTCCCTTGATGGATCGGAAGGGCAAATTAACCCCCTACAAGTCTATAAAACGGATGAAAAAGAGACGCTAAGTTTTACGCATCACTTGTCTAAACTGACCATTTTCTACCGTTTTATTGCGCCCGAAGCAACAGACGCTGAACTTAAAGAATATGAAAACCTTCTGCGAAAGTTTTATATTAAAAGGGAATTATGGGATGAAGAAAAAGGCGATGATAACACCATTACAAGTCTTAGTCCCGAAGAATATCCGACGTTCAGTGATTTTTTAGCGTATATTCGTCAAGAACTCTATGCGGATCGTGAACGGAAAATTCACCATCCGCATCTAGGTGAAGGGCGTAAAGAGCGATTAGAACTAATGGAGCTACACATCACAAACTTAGTTGAAACCTATGCTCAATTGTTTGATGGTATTTCAACGATTGATAATTTTGCGGAAGAACAAATTGTCTTCTTTTCGCTTCGACACTTATCTAGTTTGAAAAGTGAAATCTTTCAAGCACAGCTGTTTAATGTAATGAACATGTTGTGGGATAACATGCTTCAAAAAGGAGCTCCTCAAATGGAAGCTTACGGGCGTGGCGAACTTCCCTTTGAAGATGCCATTCGTTATCTCATCGTCATTGACGAGGCGCATCATATTATTAACACGCGGAAAGGGAATGAACATGCCCTACAGTTTCTAGGAAAATTCAGCCGAGAAGCCCGAAAGTACTTTGGCGGATTAATCTTTGCGAGTCACTCAATCCGTGACTTTGTGCCAGAGGGTTCGGATCAAACAGCCGTCGAGGAAATCAAAAAACTATTTGAATTTACGCAGTATAAATTTATCATGCAGCAAGACCGAAACAGCATTGAAACGATTCAACGCGTTTTTGGAACGGGGATCACATCCAGTGAACTTGAGGAGATCCCAAAGCTTGCCACAGGGGACGTGATCTTATCTATTGATGCCGTAAAAAACATTCCTTTCCATATCGAAGTGGATGAAGAAGAGAAAGCTCTATACGGAGGAGGTGCGTAAGTCTTGCATGTCGTTTTGCATCTCATTCCTAAAAAATATTTGATTGGGGGCGCGTTGATCCTGTTAGGATTATCGGGCCTCTTACTCATGGGAACCTTTGTCGCCATAACAGGCGGATTTGAAAGCCAGAATGAACAAGGAGAAGTAACAGAAATTGAAGGTGGAGGCATTGGGGCAGGAACAGCGAATGTCTCATCAGAGGTCATGAGATATCAACCTTTGCTTGAAAAGTACGCTCAAAAGCACGGGTTAGATACTTCGTATGTGCCAATTATGATGGCTCTCATGATGCAAGAAAGTGGCGGACGCGGAAGCGATCCGATGCAAAGCTCAGAGTCCTATTGTGACGGTAAGGTTGGCTGTATTAAGAGCCCGGAATTATCGATTGATAAAGGGGTTTTACACTTCAAAAGTGTACTAGAAAAAGCGAATTATGATTTGAAATTATGTCTACAGAGTTATAATTTTGGCGGTGGATTTATCAATTATGTGATGAAAAATGGAGGAAAGTACACCCCAGAGTTAGCGATTTCCTTTTCGCAAATGCAATATCAACGAGTTAAACATACCGGAAATTATCACTGTGTACGTCCTGAAATGATACCCTACGGGGCATGTTATGGCGACGCAAAATATGTAGATGCCGTGTTGAAATATTACACAGGAACGATTGCAGCTGATGGAAAGCCTATGACCCCTTCAGGTGGTGGAAGTGGAAGTAAATCCGGTGTAAAAGTCATTGAAGCAGGAGAAACCCTCATAGGAAAAACACGTTACGTATTCGGTGGGGGACGCTCTCAATCTGATATTAACGCAGGAAGGTTTGATTGTTCAAGTTTTGTGCGTTGGGCGTTTGAACAGGTAGGAGTGAATGTCGGTCCATTGTCCGGTGTGACAACCGATACCCTTAAAACACAAGGGCAAGCGATCAATCCAAAAGACATGAAGCCTGGTGATGTGGTGTTCTTTGATACGTATAAAAAAGACGGCCACGTGGGTATTTACGTGGGTGACAATAAGTTCTTAGGTTGCCAAGGAAAAACGGGTGTGGCTGTTGCGAGTATGGAGAAAGGCACCTACTTTGGTGACAAATTTAACGGTCGCGTAAAACGATTTTAAAGGAGAATGTAGGATGAAAAACAAAGCTGGTGTCATATTATTTGGAGCGCTTGCCGTTGCGCTTGCAGGCGTGACCATTTGGAATATCTACCTCAATCAGAATATCTCTCAAGCGACAGCTTCGAAACAACTTCAAGTCACTAATGACACATTAAAACAGGAAAATAATGAATTGAAAAAGCAATTGAATGAGGTGCTTCCTTCTGCGCAAGAACAACAAAAGCGAGCGTACCTAGATACCGTCAGACAGTTTATTGATGTGTCCTACCATCGTGAAAAAGAAGGATTTGAGGAACGAAAAAAGATTGCAAAAGCGATTATGGACAAAGAACTTTATGCGCAATTTTATCCAACAGAAACCTTTGATTATGGCAATACGTATAGCTCTAACCCAAGTGACCTTCATCTTTATGTTCAACAGTTTGATGGGGGACAAGATGAGGTGAAAGTGATCGCAGAGTTTACCAATCATCTGGTTATCAAAGAGGAAAATGTAGACGATCAAACGCATGACATCATTCAGGTTTTATTGCGAAAGGAAGAAAAGAAGTGGATCGTTTATAGTGTCGAAGAATTAAAAACAGAGATCTTGAAATGAGGTGAACACATTGACAATTAAAAAGAAACTAGATGATTATCGATTTAATTTACGGAGAAAACAGTCATGGAAATACACAGCCATTTTAGCCTTTTTCTTTCTTGGTTTTTTGTCTCTCTTAACGTCAAAATTTTATATTCATACGGACGACAGGCTCTATCATACGAAAACGTTTGAGCCGATTTCAACGGCAGGAACTGGAAACATTACGCTTGAAGAACGTGTGTATTATCCAACAGCCCATGCATTGGATATGGTGGTGAAAATCGATCAAGGAGAGGACGAAAACCTCTCCTTTTCTGCGATGGAAAAAGCAAACCCAAACGTGAAATTACCTGTGAAAGTCATCTATGAAGATGAAGGATATTACGTAGTAAGGGTAAATAATTTATCACCTCACTGGGAAGCACTTGCCTTTGATTTGTATCAAGAAGAGGAAGAAAATGAAACGGTGAACGTGGAGGATATGACGAGCCACTATTCAACAGATTCAGCTGAAAAAGAAGACAGTCAATCATTCCTTACGACCCTTTATTCCGATCAGACAAAGACAAAAAAAGGGAAAGGAAAGAGCCTTCAACAGAAGCAAGACTATTCCCTTTTAGTAAATGCATTGGAGAAAAAAATCGTCAAAAAGAAGATGCAAAACTATGAAAAAGCGATCGCTCTGGAAGCGAAACAAAAACGTCAAACGCAACAGGAAATGAATGATTTACAACGTGATATGAAGTACCAAGTAGATGAAGAAAAAGCAGATACCGAATCGAAAATCGCCATGAAAAAAGATCGTATACAGTCGAGTGATGAAACCATCGAACTCTATAAAACGGAACAAAAAAGTTTGCAAGAAAAGCTGAAAATGTTGAACGAAAAAGAACAGGATTTGGTCATGAAGTGAAAAAAGGCATGTTAACAGTAGGTTCACATGCTTGGTTTTTTATCCAATTTTTGTATTTTTTGAGGTTCACAGCAGGTTCACATAAGTGGTTTCAGGTTCACAGTAGGTTCACAGGAAGACGGTTTTCTTGACCCCATGGTTTTGCTAGGCTTTGCCTAGCCCCACACAGTCTGTGGGGGCAAAAACCCCTTATGCTCTTCTCTTTTTTTGAGGGGAGAGCACTACTAAAAAAGAGAGGGAAGATAAAATGGAGATTAAAATACGAAATGTAGATCCAATTGCCGTTAAAAAGATAGATGAATTGGCCAAGAAAAAGAAGTTGTCTCGTCAAGAATTTTTAAAAGGTCAGCTTGAAACACTTACGTTATTTCAAGCACAAACAGACCGAGAAAAGGAGTTAGAGAATCTGGTCCATTTCAATATTCAAACTGTAGAAAAATGTACAGAAGTCATGGAAACGATGAATCAATTTATCACCGAATTAATGGAGGGAGATGAAGAGTAATGAAACAAAGAAGAATGGTTTCTTTCGATATAAAAACAGACGAATACCTTCAAAAATATATGAAAGAACAACAATTTCGTTTTCCTGGAGATGCGATTGCTCGTATCTGTTTAGAGCATCAAACACTAAAAGAAGAAAAACAAGAAACACCAAGTCAGATTGTACCTGTTCCATCTGTCGAGGAAATGGTAGGAGCCATCGCTGAAAAAATAAATCAACTCATGGAAACGGAGCGCCTCTTTCTACGAAATGAATGGTTTTGCATGGAAGAAAGTATGAAGCGATCGATAATGGAAATCTTTCAAGAAGTAGAAGAAAAACAAGCTGCCAAACGAGGAGAATTGGTGGCAGCTATTTTAGAAAGGTATAACCAATGAGTGTAGCTTCTCTTACACCGGGTGTCGTACTGAAAACAAAATTCATTACAGCCAATCAAAAAGCCTTTCAAGATTATGTAGAGTATGTCGATCGTGAAGAAGCCCAAAAAGAAGAGAGTCCTGAGCTACATTTTTCACATTATCATGATTACATGGATAACCCTGAAAAGACCTCAGCGTTATTTACAAAACACGCTGATCAGTTAAACAAAGAAGAGAAGCAACAATTAAAAATACTGTTTGAAACCGCACAAAAAAATCAGAGTATCATGTGGCAAGATGTTATCACCTTCCATAATGCGTGGCTCGAAGAAAATGGGCTATATGATGCACGTACTCATACAGTTAATGAACAAAAGTTAATGCATGTGACTCGTCAATCAATGGAGGAAATGCTTAAAAGGGAAAAGTTAGATCAGTCGGCTGTTTGGTCGGCTGCTATTCATTATAATACCCAAAACATCCATATTCATGTTGCTACCGTAGAGCCAGATCCTACACGCAAACGAGGAAAACGAAAACCTCAAACATTAGATGCAATGAAGTCTAAAGTAGTGAATCAAATCATAGAGAGAGGCGATTATCAAAAAGAAATTAATGAGTTAATCCGTGCGCGCATTGTAGATAGAAAGAAACAAGATTCCTCGATGACATGGAAAAACCGTCACATGAAACCTTTGTTTCTACAAATTTATAATCATCTACCGGTTGATAAAAGACAATGGCACTATGGATATCAAACCATAAAGCCTCTTAAACCTTTAATCAATATGTTAAGTCAACACTATATTGAAAAACATCATCAAAAAGAGTACCAACAGCTACTTAAAAAACTAGATGAAGAGGTCAAAGAATTAAAGAAAGCTTATGGGGAAGGAACAAATGATCAAAAACGATATAAAGATTATAAGCAGAATAAAATCGATGAGTTATATCAGCGAATGGGCAATGCTTTTTTACAAGAAATGAAGACTTATGATGAAAAGCAACAGCGTGCTCAACGTCTTATCGAGCATGGGAAAACATCCAAACGTCCCAAAGGATTTCAGCAGCATGTGTCGATGCATGCATCCTTAAAAAGAATGGAACGAGCTTTTAAAAGTGAATATGAAAGTTGGAAAAACCAACAGCACTATGAACGATTACAAAAAGAAATCGAACATAAACATACAACGGAAAGAGGGTATGAATAATGGAAAAACAGAGACGTACCATTTCATTAGATATGGAAACAGACGAGTATATTCAATCTTATATGGAAGAGCATCATTTTCGTTTTCCTGGCGAAGCCATTATGGATATTTGCCAAAAGTATCGAAACGAACAAAGTAAAGAATGGTCATTGAAATATATTTCTGAAGTCGTCAGTCAAAACTTGTATGACGTACTAAAAGAGGAACTTAAGAAGATCCGTCTTGGCACAAATGCGACAGATAAAAATACGCAGATTTTAATTGAGTATATGAATGGCTTATTTGCTTTCCAAGGTTTTAAAGGACTCATTACTACTCAAATGCGAGAAATGGATAGTACGAGAATTGCACGAGAATTAGTGGAGGAACGTATTGCTCATCAGCGACAAAAACGAATTGATTGGGAAGAATCAAGAGGGAAATCTACATCTACTCAATGAATAGGTGTAACGAAATAGAAGGAGGAAATGAATATGTTTTTTCAAAAAGATGTGGTGTTGGTATCAATCAAAGCGATTGGTGAAAAGAGTGCGATTGTACAGTATCGCGATCAAGAAGAGGAAGTGTTTTTTACACCAGAAGAAGCGAAGGAGTTTCATCAATATATCAGTCATCTAGGTGATATGTTGATCCCGATGAATATCAAAACGAAGAAGCTCTTTGTCGAAGTAGATGAACCTTGGGTTGAACAAGAATTAGAGGAATTAAAAGAAATCTCATACCAAAAGGAGAACGAGAACGATGAGTAAAGGATATGTGAAAAAATCAGCCGAAGAGAAGAGAAAAGAAATTGAATCACTCACCAAGGACATGGAGAAGCGTATGGAACAGCATTTTCATTCACCAGAAGATTTAAAAGAGTATCTCTCTTTCATGGGTAAGTTCCATCAATATTCTTTATCAAACACTCAACTAATTCAACACCAATTCATGGGAGCACAAGCCGTTGGCTCCTTTGCTTTCTGGAAAGAAAAAGGATTCTCTGTCAATAAAGGAGAGAAAGGGATTAAAATTCTGGTCCCAAACAAAACCGTTCCTAAGTTTCAAGATGAAAAGGGAAAGTGGAAGTCGATTAATAAAGCGACTCCTCAAGAAAAGAAGCTGATACAAGATGGAAAAAAAGAAGTGTCTCAAGGCCGACTGTACTTTTCAGTCGGCCATGTTTTTGATGTGGTCCAGACGAACGTAAAATCGAGTGATTTACCTAAAGTCTTTCCAAATCGTTGGTTAGAGGGAAGTGTGGAGGATTACAAGGCGTTATATAAAGGAATGGAAGCTATCGCAGAAAAGAACGGCATCGCAATTATTGCACCAAAAGAGGAACTAGGGAGTGCTAAGGGTGTGAGCTATACTCTAACAAAAGAAGTAGCCCTCAATCCTCGAAACTCTGAAAAACAAAATGTCAAAACCCTGTTACACGAGTTGACCCACGCCAAGCTTCATACAAAAGAAACACATATGAACTATACGGCGGCGGAAAAGGAGTTTCAAGCTGAAATGACAGCTTATACCGTTTCGTCTTACTTTGGAATCGACACGAGCTCGTACTCACTCGATTACCTGTCGAACTGGACGAAGGGGAAAACCTTTGAAGATAAAACCAACCTGTTAAAAGAAGTACATGAAACGTCGGCTGAGTTTATTGGAACGATGGAAGAAACTCTTGTCAATGAACGAGAAAAACACCCATCATCTGAGAAGAAGATAGATCAACAAGAGCCTCTTTTTCCTCAAAATGTGCGTAAAAAATTGAAAGAAGGATATGAGGCTTATAGAGAAAAACAGCAGAATGAATCTTCGGACGATGTAAAGAGTGTATTCGAGCGCGTGAGGGCTGAGGAAACCTATTATTCAATCAAAGTCAAAGTCATTAAAAATGGATGGATGACGAAAGAAGAAGTGGTAAAACTTGAGCATCAAATAGATTCCGTGACGAAAAAAAATGAACAGGGAGTTATACATGGTCAAATTCAAAAAGAGCCTCTTACTTTCAAAACACATCATGAAAAGGAGCATCAGCCATATTTTCAAAAGCGAACAGGTACCGTCAAACACAAAAAAGATGAACAGGAAATGGAAAGATAAGCGAGCGTGCACGCTCTTTTTTTATGCCTAAATAAAACTTAAATGGAGGAATAACGATGAAAAAAGTGACATCTCTTTCAAATGACCAATTTAATACCCTTATTGCGGATAAACGAGCGTTAAAAACGTTTATGAAACACCCACAGAATGAAAAAATTGAGGCAGGATGGGCGAATGTCAGTGGTGAACAGCTGCAAGACATTCCTTCTGGCGCGATCTACCTCACGCAGTCCGCATTAGGCGAAGGAAAACCGCAGGTTTTATTGGTGTCGACAGACGAAACCGGAAAAAAACAAGCGTATGAAAGTGACACAACACTTGAGTTTTTAACGAGTCATGATGTCAGTCCTGTACTACCACAAGATCGGGACCAACAGCTACAAGTGAGTTATCAAAAGTTGTTAGAAGCACATGACCAAGAACAGCCACAACATGTCGAAAGTATGTTGGCGCGTGTGAATGCCGAAAAGGACTATGTACAGTTAAAAGGACTGACCATAAAAGAAGGCACTTTTACGAGGGAACAGGTGGATGCGATGGAGTCTCGTGTATCGGTGCACTACTACGATCAAAAACAGGCGAAAGAACAAGGACAATATAAAGATGATTACAAGCAAGAACTTCTTCATGAGCTGGAGAAGCCGAGTGAAGAATCACAATATAAAGCAGTTTATAAACAACAGTTGCTTACACAGTTAGGCATATCACAAGAAAAAACAACCGAAAAAGAATCAAATAAGCAAGGAGATCAGGAGAAACAAGAACCTGTTCAACCAAAGGCGAAAGAAGAAACACCACAGGCGAAAGAGCAGCGTTTGGCCAAGATGAGAGAATTTGAACAAAAACATTCGTTTGATAAGGTTTATAAGTTGAAAAAAGAAGTGCTGAGGGAATTAAAAGGGTTAGATTTGACGGATTCGCAACGTGAAAAGTTAACCAAATTGGAAAAAAACTTAGATACGGAGAAAAAGAATCATGACCAACAGAAAAAAGAAGAGAAATCACAAAATGGCTTTGTGAAATTTTTCGCACGGAAAAATGGTGCACATTCTAAGACAAAACAACATGATTCACACGAAGTAGAACGTTAAAAAAGGCAAAAGATGGAATAACTAGAGGGGGATGATTCCCTCTCTTTTTTCATAGGGTGAAAAGGAGGAGGGAGTGAGATGGAAAAACGCCTTTATGTCCGAAAGGAGGAGTCTATGAAAGCGAGAGATGTTGATTTATTGTCGTATCTGGAAGCCAAAGGCGAAACATTTGTGAAAGAGGGCCAGTATTATCGTCATACCGAACATGATAGCCTGCTGATTAAAGGGAATATGTATGCATGGAATAGCCGGAATGAGACAGGGTACGGAGCGATTAGTTTTGCTCAAATGTATTATGGCATGTCGTTTCCACAAGCCGTGTTAGATATTAATAAAGGCGATTATAAAGAAATTTCTCATTCCTATGAACAACCGTCGGTTTCAACGTCAAAAGAGCCTTTTCGATATCCAAAGGAATTAGAGGTACAGGATCAAACGAAAGCAAAAGAGTATCTTATCAGGGAACGGCACATTGATCCTCGGCTTGTTCATTGGCTCTTTCAAAAAGATTTAATTGCCCAAGACAAACGTAATAATGTGGTATTTAAATGGCGAGAACAGGGAGGCAAAGGGAAAGTCATTGGGGCGGATCGACAAGGAACCGTACCGATGAAAAATAAGCGTGGTTCCTTTAAACAAGTCCTGCCCAATGATAGCCCTCATACAGGATTTTCCGTTGATGTAGGAAAACCAACGAGTATTCATTTCTTTGAAAGTCCGATTGATCTCCTTTCCTATTGGAGTATACAAGAGAAAGAGTTGCAGAATACACGCCTCATTAGTATGAATGGCTTGAAGCCTAAAACGGTTGCGCAGTCGTATCTTGCAGCTCGACGTGAAGGTCTTCCCATCAAGGAACTGATATTAGCTGTGGATCATGACCAAGGAGGAAAGGAATTTATCACGAAAATGAATCAAATTGTCAATGCGGATCTCATCAAAGGAAAACTACCGTCTACAGGAAAGGATTGGAACGATGAGCTAAAAAAAGGAGCAAAAGAAAAGCCTTTTTCCAAACACTTTTCTCCTTCGAGAAACAAACCGAATGAACAGGAGCTTTCAATGAATGGATAATTTCATCACAAGTATCGGATATTTTCTTCTTTTTGTCATATTGTTTAAAGGTTCTCTTATGCTTTATCAGGTTATTCGAACGCGTAAACAGCATAAGGCATTATTGAAAGCTGATATGCCTTATATTGATAAAATGGATGGTAGGCAATTTGAAATCTATTTACAAATTCTTTTTCGACATTTAGGATATCATCCAGAAGTAACCAAGCAAACAGGGGATTTTGGCGCTGATTTAGTTATGGAGAGAGATGAAAAAATCGTGGTTCAAGCCAAACGATACGGCCACAAAAACCGAGTAAGTTTATCAGCTGTGCAAGAGGTACACGGGGCGAAAGCCTATTATCGAGCTAATCAAGCTTGGGTGGTGACGAATAGCTATTTCACCAAACAAGCCAAAGAGTTGGCAGCTGCATGTGATGTAAAGTTGGTTGATCGTGAGGATCTGCAAGAACTTATTCGTGCCATTAACCCTACGTTCGAAGCAAAAGAAATCTATGAAAATGTCACACCGGAAGCACGCAAGTGTCCAAAGTGCGGTAAGCAATTAGTGGTGAGACAAGGAAAGGGAGATCGTTTTTTTGGCTGTTCATCTTTTCCTTCCTGTCGTCATACCGAAAAAATAAATAAGTAAAGGTAGGAGCAAAGAAATAGACGGTTTTTAGAACGCTGAAATTTGCATCGAATGGGCAATTATACGAGAAATAAAAGTTAATTTCGTCAGAGAGCGTTTCTCTGCATGTCAAAATCGATAATTTAATAGGTTTTTGTTCATAAATGATTGTTACGAAGAGCATCTTTTTCATATAAAGAAGGTGCTTTTTTTGTTTCCTATAAAAATATAAAAAAGAGGAGAGTTTTTATGAAGAACATCTTTATCAAATCAATGACCGTTCTTACGTTACTAATGGTCGCATTGTGTGGAGTTAATGGAGGAAAAACAGAAGCAGCAAGCAAACCAGTGAATCAAGATTTAATTATCATTAATAAATACTACAATTTAAATTAAGGTAATAATTCATAGGATAGTTAGTCTGCTATGTGGTCTAACTATCCTTTTTTATTTACATAATAGATTAGAAAAATGAATATTGAAATAATAGTTTAATATGTATAAAATGTGATTGTAGATAAGAGTGTTAGTTTGGTTTTAAGTGGAGGACAAAGCCTCGGTGCGAGGACAGCACTCCGCAGAACCGTTAGGTTCGAGGATCTTAAAGAAATAACGATAACTAGATAACATTATGTGGGAGGCGTTTTCATGAGAGTAGAAGAAATATCTGTTGGTAATAGAAAGGCATATCTTCTAATTGGTACAAGTGGATTACCTGTTGAACCTGTTGCAAAGTATATGAAATACCTATACAACAGTGAGAGGAGCAGTAATACTTTACAGACGTACTGTACGGCTTTGAAATTTTACTTTACATACTTGGAGCAAACAGGAATTGATTATCAACAGGTGAGCTTTGAAAAGTTATCTAACTTCGTTGTTTGGCTTAGAAATCCCTATGAAAACAATAACGTTGTAATCCATAAAACAGCAAAAGCTAAACGCAGGGAAAGCACAGTAAACAATTACCTTACGGTCGTGGCATCATTTTATGATTACTTATACAGAAATGATTTAGTGGACTCAGACATGGTTGAAAAGCTTATGAAGAAGATGTTCATTGGTGCTGGTGGGAATGGGTACAAGGGTTTCTTACACCATGTAAATGGAGGGAAACCTATCTCTAAAAATATTCTAAAGCTGAAGGAAACCAGGAAACGCGTCCAAGTATTTACGAAAGAACAAGTCGAAGAAATCTATTATTCTACTACAAATATAAGAGATAAATTTCTTGTGCGGTTGCTTTTTGAAAGTGGATTGCGTATCGGAGAGGTTCTCTCCCTGTTTCTTGAAGATCTTCAATTCGATGCTAAACAAAGAAAGCACAAAATCCAACTGACCAATAGAGGTGAATTGCCAAACGGAGGTAAATTGAAGACTGGAGAGCGAAAATTAGACATCTCTCAGGGTCTCATGAACCTATACGATGATTATTTGTACGAAGTGGTTGATGAATATAACCCGGACCATAATTTTGTGTTTGTGAAGATTTGGGGAAGGAATGCTGGAGACCCCCTCACCTACTCCGATGTCTATGCGACCTTTAAAGAGATTGAAAGAAAAACAGGTATACATATTACCCCGCATATGTTTCGACACACTCATGCTACAATTTATTATCTTCAAACCAAAAATATCAAGCTGGTACAAGAACGTTTAGGTCACGCCCAAATTCAAACCACGATGAACCTATACATTCACCCCTCTGAGGATGAAATCCGAAAGGATTGGGAGAAAGCCGCCCATGCATTTGAGATTGGGCAAGAAAACAAGGAAGACTTTCAATCAAATATCCCTGACGAAGCAGTTCCTTTTTAGAAGCTAGTTAGAATTTTAGGAGGCAATTTATTGGATAAAATCATAGCAAACAATGCAATTACAAAAAATGAATATTGGAACTTAATCACATCTACTCTCTCCTCTTACGAGGTTAAGGATATATCTCCTGATGGAAAAGTAACAAGGAGAGTCGTGAATAATGATTACTTTTTAGTCAATGATATTTGGAATGTAAATGATATTGGTAACATCCCTAACTTTGAGGAAAGCTTCAACAGATACAAAGTTCCTAGCAGGAATCAAAAGTTTCCAACCGAAAACAAAACTATTGGCTTAGAACTTAAATTTGTTTATTATTGTAAGTTGTTTAACGATGAATGGAGTTTAAACAGCTTTTTTCATACTTACAAAACATTTCTAAACAAATTAGTTTTATTTCTTAACGAAAAACATTCTCACCTCTATTCTCTCCTTGATTTGGACGTTGAGAAAACTGAGAAAGAGTGGATTTGGTGGTTGAACACCAAAGGTGTAAAAACAACCCTAACAAGAAAAAGTATGCAGTATGGTGAATTTGAGACTAAAACACCAATAGCAACTTTCTTCCGTTCCATATATGAGAAATTATTTAATCTAACCGATACCCGTGAGGAATGGAGAAAAGATAGATGGGATGTTAGGGTGTTAAATGCCAATTATGGAGTAGATTACAACGCCTCACTACCACTTTATTATATTGATTTCACAAAAATTGAAAATGTTACTTTTAGACAATATTTAAAAAAATATATTAAAACTAGATTACTAGGTGGCAGGAAATTTTCTTGGTCAACTGCTCAAAATTATGTGAGATGGGTTCCAAAGTTCTTTAATTTTATTAATGAATTAGAACCTGAATGGGATGATTTAAAAGATCTTACAAGACAGCATATAGAAAAGTATGTAGAGTTTCTTCATCATTATGCCCAAAATAACTTAAAGAATAGAAATGCCAACCCGGAGAAATTTATATATATAAACGTGGAGTGCACTTATTCATTTTTAAGAGATACCCAGCGTTACGATTACAGTATTGCACCTAAGAAATCAACTACAAAGTTACTTTACTCTGAGGATTATCCTTCTCTTGATAAGAAATCAGATGATACTATTGATTACATTCCTGACTATGTATTAGAGCAATTATTTGACAATATAAACGACCTTCATTCAGATGTACAACCTGTCGTGTGGATTGCTTTTAAAACTGGATTGCGTATCAGCGATACATTAGGATTAACACAGGAGTGTTTGGTTCGGTTAAATGGCAAATATTCTATTCAAACCGATATTGAAAAAATATATGTGAATGGTCATAAAATCCCGATTGACGACCAATTAGCAAATATGATTGCCGTTTTAATCCATAAATCCAAGGAACTCAGTAACGATGATAACAACCCTAATAAATACATCTTCGTTCGGTACAAAGGTTCCCGTAAGGGAAAACCATTTTCCCAGTTTTGGGTACGAGATCAACTTGGAAAACTAGCTTTCGAAAAGAACATTACTGACGAAGTGGGCAATGTATTCCATTTCAAATCACACCAATTTCGACATACATATGCGGTCAAGATGTTGAATGGTGGCGCTGACATTTTAACCGTCCAGGAATTACTAGCTCATGCCTCGCCTGAAATGACCCTGCGATACGCCCGTTTATTGGACGATACAAAACGGAAAGCGTTTGAAAAGGTGGTTAAGCAAGGTGTATTTTCCTTTAACCTAAATGGGGAAATTCATCAAGTATCTGAAACAGAAGATATCCCTGAAGACATTCTAGATATGATGTGGAAAGATGAAAAGCTAAACGCTTTGGACAACCCCTACGGAACTTGTCGTGCTAGAGTGAAAGGAAACTGCCCATTAGCAGCAGAACCTCCTTGTCTCACAGCCAACGATGGAAAGCCTTGTTTTGATTTAGCTGTAGGTATGACGAGTTTTGACGTTAAAAAGTATGAACTTCTAATAGAAACCACTACAAAGTGGATTGAAGCCTCCAAAAAATATGGTCGCGAAGATATGGTCAAAGCTAATGAAAAAAACTTGGAGAGATACCAGAGCATTTATAAAACAATTAAGGGTGGGAATGTAATTTTTGGAAAATTTGAACGTGTGAAGAAACAGTTAGAAAGAAAACAGAAGAAAGGTGTTAAACATGGCTAATTTTGAACGTGAGGAGCAACTAAGGCAACTACATAAACAGCGAAAACAAGCAACTAAAGATAAAGTTGAGGAGGCTATTAAACGTCTTATAAAGAGTTCTAAGGCAATAAACTTTAATAGTGTGGCGAAAGAAGCAGGTGTAGCGAAAGCTACCCTATACAATCATATAGAACTCAAAGAGCGCATTGATTTCTTGCGAAATCAACAAGAAAAAGCATTTGTGGATGATAGAATTAAACGGGATGAAAATAATCAGAACGCGGTCATCTCTTCCCTCAAAAGAAGAATTGAAAAGTTAGAGAAAAAAAATCAACAATTAGAAAAAGAAAATAGAGAGTTGCGCCAAAAAGAAAATGAAAAGCTCACCGATTACTTTACAAAGTTATAAAGTTAAGCCCTCACATATTAGACATATCTAAAATGTGAGGGTTTTTTATTCTCAACAGTTTTACTTGTCTAACCTAAATATAATATAACAAGCTTGCTTATTTTCATAATGGAAAACTAGAAATGGTGGAGCCGGTTGCGACGGGGAAATCGTGGGACAAAACACCGGTTGGATTTTTTAAAGTCGTAA
Source organism: Priestia sp. JV24 (assembly GCF_025910025.1). Lineage (NCBI taxonomy): Bacteria > Bacillati > Bacillota > Bacilli > Caryophanales > Bacillaceae > Priestia > Priestia sp. JV24. The sequence goes on along the minus strand of NZ_JAPCIN010000042.1, from coordinate 19,105 downwards.
ACAAAATTAAAAATCGCCCTTATTATAAAGGAAAGATTCCTGGAGGAGAGCCTCGCAATCCATTAGGAAAACGTTGGTTAGGATTAAATGCAAACGGTACGTATGGCGATACATACGGCATTCATGGCAACAACAATGAAAGCAGCATTGGAAAATACGTGAGTCAAGGTTGCGTGAGGATGCATAACACTTCTGTTGAAAAGTTATATGACAAAGTTCAAGTAGGTACTCCGGTTGCTATCACTTATTCCTATAAGAGCTTTGTTGATCTTACGAAAGTATATGGTTACAAGTTCAAAGGCTACAAGTTAAAAAACACTTAATAACGAAGCAGCATTTCGTGTTTATCACGGAATGCTGTTTTTTCTTTGTCTTCTTACCATAAAGCCCTTATCATAGAGATATATGAAAAATATGGATAAGGAGGATATCATTATGCGAGCGAAAATTGAAAAGGCTAAACATGTATGGATGTTTGAAGCAACAGGAGAGTTTTATGCTCATGAGGTGAGTAATGAGAAAATAAAAAGAGGTTTCTTTCTATGTCCTTCTTGTGAAGTAAGAGTGTATTATAAGCAAGATCATTTTTTTTCCCGTGAACATAAACGAAATTGCACCTATGTAATAGAACAATTTAAGAAAAAAGCCTAAAAGGGAAAGGGAAGAGACATTATTTTAACAAAATCCCTTCGTTTATTCATAAGAATAAGTAAATGGTGCAAGGAGAAACAAAAGATGAATCATAAAATGTCTAGAGTAGTTATAGAAGGGTACTATTTTAAACATCCGACAGTCTTGAGGCTACATAAACAGGATGAAGACTGTTTTAGTACCGTTTATATAATGTAGGAAGGAGCACTTAAGATTCCTTTGTTGGATTGATAAATCCAATTCATAGAAAATAAAATGAAGTAGAATATTGCAGCAAGAAGAGGAGAATATGAAATGAAATCAACAGGTATTGTACGAAAAGTAGATGAATTAGGAAGAGTTGTTATTCCAGTTGAGCTAAGAAAGGTTCTTGCTATTCGAGAAAAAGATCCTGTAGAAATCTTTGTTGACGGAAATCAAATCATTCTAAAGAAATATACGCATTACAATGAATGTGTCATTACAGGTGAAATCACTCCTCAAAATAAGGAGTATGCAAAAGGTTTAGTGTTAAGTCCAAGAGGGGCAGAAATTTTAAAGAATGAAATAGAGTTTAAGTTCAATATAAAAGCTTAATTTATGCATGATTTTATTCAGTACGAGTAATTTGTCAAAGGCTTGAAACCTCGATAAATCAACGATGTATAAAATACTGCATAAACGATAAATTTTAGTGTAGCGCTATCCCTTGCCGCCCAAGGGATAGCATTTTTGTTTGGTTCCGCGAATCGAGCTTATGTAAACTAGGGTTGTATATGATATACAAATAAAAAAAGCAGCCTAATATTATTTTAGGCTGCTTTTTCTTAATCGAGGCAAGGCTATTTTTATTTTATCGTAATTTTATTGGTATAAGTAGGTGTCCAAGGATCTAAGAGGGACCCTTTACTGTCTTCTCCCTTTTCAAATGGCCTTTCAATTACTCCTATAATTAGATTGTCGTTGTGATTCCATTCTTTGACAGTTAGAGGTAAGCTTGTAGTGCCATTTGTATTTGACGTAATGAAAGGCGTTTCTAATTTGAGTTGCTTATTGTTTAATAACGCGATAAGTGCATAGTTTTTATTTACTACTGGTGTAGGGAAATTAATCCATACTTTATCTGACTTATTTTTATCAATTACACCAAGCGCCTCTCTTAATGATTCTGTAGGCTTATATGAAATAAAAGGAATTGATTTTGAGTCATTACTATTTGGAATTTTATTTTCAAGTTTTGAAAAGTTAGGACGCGGAGGTATATCTTTTTTGACAATTAAGGTGCTTCTTCTTGAAAGATGCAAAGCCTCAGTAGGAATAAATTCATCCTTTTTTAGAGGTTTATCTGGGTTTCTTACTAAAAATAATAAAAAATCATGTCTACCTTCTTTAAGATTATTAATACTTATATCATCAAATTTAATTCTTTTTCGAGCTTCTAAATCTACCTCAACATATGGTTGAACTTTTCCTGATTTAGTCACATTAACTTGTTTATAATCGACAAAAAAGAATAAACGATATGTATTCTGCCAAGGGAAATCGTTATCAACTTCAATATGAGGAGTAAAAGAAGTTTTATTTAACATATATAAACGGTGTTGATCGCTCTTAGCTGTCTCATCACTTGATATAAGAATCATTTGTCGGACTTCTGGCTTGCTACTTACCTCTATAGCTTTTTTATCATTTGTATCTTTACTTACCTCATCTTTTGGTATCATTGAACATCCTATAGTTAGTATGGCAAAAAATAGAAACAAAAGTAACTTTTTCATAGAGCCTCCTTAAATGTAAGGAGTCCACAAAGTGGACTCCCCTTTCAATTATTTTGGATAGTAAACAGAACTAGAATATCCACCAGCAGCTTGTGTGCCTTTTTCAAAGTGATGGTAAGAATATGTTCTATATACTGTTTTTGTAGCAAACTTATACTTACCAGAAAGAACACTTACGGAAGATGCCTTGGATTTTTGAGCGACATTTTCATCATCTAGCTTGCCTTGTATATAAATATAGTTACGAACTGAAATATGATCCATTATTCGATTAGCACTTGATGTCCCTTTAGATTGTATATAACTTCCTGATTTTATAAATGAATTGGTTCCTTGACTTGAAGTACTTGATATACCAGGAAAGTACTCAGCAGATGCAGGAGAAGCACTGTAAGCGCTCAGACCAGTGGCTAAAATCATGCCACCTAAAAATAGCTTTAGCTTTTTATTCATTTTACATTCATCCCCTTTTAAATAAAAATATCCTAACAATTATAATATTTTCCATAAACATGCAAATTTTCCCTCTTTTTAATTTAAAATAATGCTGTAAATTATTTATTATCATAACTCAGTATATGAAAACAGTATGTAAAAGTGGTTGCTTTTTAGAGAACGTTCGTAAAGTTACTTTAAACTTATATGAACGATAAAATGATGGATTACGTATTAAAAATAAAAGTCCGTAAAAGTATACTTTTACGAACTTTTATTGGTTCTTGTAATCATTATTATGTAGTCTTAATTTGTATATGGTATACAGAATCTTTTAAAGAATATTTATGTTAATATGGTACAAAAAGGTATTCTGAAAGGCTGATAGCTAATGATGATCGGTGTTCCTTTACTTATTGCATTAATACCAGGTGTAATTGTATTATTTTTAACTTGGCTATTTAGACGTATGAGGTGGGGTATAGCTGTTCGAATGATTCCTGCAATTTTAACAGTTATAGCTGCAATCGTTCTTTTTTATATTGGTTATATAGAAGTACGAGGTTTTGAAGGTGCTGCTTATTTGTTCTTAGCAGTATTTCTAATACTCTTTGCTATCATATCTTTTGTAATGGCAAAAAAGCCTTTAAGATAATATGCTCTTAAAGGCTTTTTTGTGCCGATAACGTATTTTATATTAAGTAAATCGTGAAGTATTCCATAAAAATAATTAGTTTCATTATTTACTCTACCTGACGACAAGTAGGATATATTTATACCTCTTGCCTAAGCATAGAAATTTCTTCAATTAACTCCTTCAGGGTATTTTTTTTATTATTATTTGGGGCCCAAATAGGTATTTTTAAATCTATGACCAACACACCTCATCGATCTCATAGTCTTCCGAGGAATCCACCTCCCCAGTTAAACACGAAAAACATCCTTGATAAGCGATAGCACTGCCAATCGCCCAAATTTCCTGACCGCAGTTGATGCAGATCGCTCCATTTTTCTTATCTTTAACTGCCTGTTTTAAACTTTCCCTTAACTGGTTTGGTTCTTCTCCAGGATTATTCTTGCAATGCTTATTCACATATGCTTCCATTGAAATGGGTATCATTAATGGTTTCCTTTCTTATGCCTTTTTTCTTATTTTATTTAAAATTGCCCTTCAGTTTATTTATAAACTCTCTAATCAGATTTACTGCAAAGAATATACCACCATATAAGCCTGCTAATAAGGTGCATGCTATTGTTACTAAAGGATGTATATTTAGAAGGGCGATAATTCCCAAAATCACTACCGGAGAGATAATAAGAATCATTTCCTGCGTTTCATTTTCTAAAGTACACCATATGGACTTAAACACAATTAATCATCCTAACTTTCTTTATCATGCTTATACAAATTCAAAATAGCGCAAATGCCTTTTTGAATTGAAGATTAAATGATTTGATACTTTGATTAAAAAAGGTGGTCCCTTTCCACAGAAGCACCTACATGTAATTCCTAGTTTGAAATTATTATATCATCAACTTATTAAATATTTATATTGCTTATACAAATATTTAAGGTTGTTAAATGCTTAGATGGCATGTTATGCTATGCATCAACCTAATCATCTAATCGAGTTCGAAAAAGATCGTTGCTATGTAGCAACGATCTTTTTTTGTATAGCTAGTCCCAAAAGGTACACCTTTTTGGACTATGTAGAATCAAATAACAAAATGTCTATTTAGTCAATAGAATTAACCTTTATGGACGTACAAAAAGTAATTTATCTTTATAGACAATATGTTATTTTCAATTTTAGTTAACATAGTAGATTTTCAAGGAAGCAAGAAGGTAAAAGAATCCTCATGGGATGAAGGGTCCAAGTGGGTGATTTTTATAGAGTATGCAGCTTTTTATACATCCTTGATTTATCAACTTTCTGTGTAAGAGCGTTAACAATACTTATATATAAAAGGTGTATCCTTCATATTTTCTTATTACATGTAAAAAAGAACAAATAAATAGAGAGGGATAACGGTAAAAGCATGCACCATTAAAGGTGCATGCTTTTATTGTTGATTCAAATGTTCTGCCTTGGAATAATCTAGCGTCGAACGTTTTACTGGCTTAAACCCTTTCACCTCATGAAAACGTAATAAATCACCATACACAGTTTTGTCTGAAAGTTCTAGTTCTTTTTTTACAGCCTCACTATATTGGGCACAGGTTTTAGAATCCTGAGTTAATTCACCAGTTTCATTACTGTAACATTTACCACTAACTTCTGTGAACTCAGGAGTTACAAAGTCTCCATTCCGGAAAGGAACAATTTGATGGTCCTCCGTTGAGAGTAAATCAGAACCAAACTCAATATAATTTTTCGTGTCAATTCCCAGTAAGTGTAGAATAGTTGGACGAACATCTACTTGACCACCATACGTATGGTTTACTCCACCTTCAATTTTCTCCCCAGGAATATGAATTAATAATGGAACCCGTTGCAATTGAGCTTGTTCAAAAGGTGTAATTTCTTTCCCTAACAATTCACCCATCGCACGTTTATGGTTCTCGGAGATCCCATAGTGATCACCGTACATAACAACCATTGTATTATCATATAAGCCAGAAGATTTTAGATCATCAAAGAATTGCTTTAATGATTCATCAAAATAACGGGCTGTTTGGAAATATTGATCTACTGATTTATCCCCTGTTGTGGCAGGTTCAAGAGTCCGATCTTTTTCCTCTAATGGATAAGGAAAGTGGTGCGTAACCGTAATGAATTTTGTATAAAAAGGTTGCGGCATCTCTTTCAAATAGGGTATAGATTCTTTTAAAAATGGTTTGTCTTTTAATCCATAGCCTATGATATTTTCACTTAACATATTGTAATAGCTAGAATCGTAAAACATATCATAGCCCTGTGATTTATACATTTCTTCACGGTTCCAGAACGTTTTAGAGTTACCGTGAAGAGCAGCTGTATAGTTAAAACCATTGCTTTTTAGAATACTAGGCAAACCTTGATAGGTGTTCATTGCTTTTGTTGTAAAGACTGATCCTTGTGGTAACGGATACATAGAATTTTCCATCAAGAACTCTGCATCAGATGTCTTTCCTTGTGCTGTTTGATGAAAAAAATTATCAAAGTAAAGTGTATTAGAATCTTTGGTCAATGAATTTAGAAAAGGCATTACCTCTTCTCCTCGTAATTTATAATCGATGAGGAAACCTTGAACAGACTCCATTGAAATATAAATTACATTCATATCTTTTGCAGCACCAAAATATTTTTCATTTGGCTTTACATAAGTTGAATTTGTGTAGTTTTTTACTTCTGTAATGTCATTACTATCAGCAAATGCACGTTGAGAAGCAGATTTTGAGCTTTGAATAATATCATAAATGGTAAAATTGTGAACACCTAAATATTTCACAAGATAATTACGATCGAAAGTACGTGTTAATAACTGTGGACGATCAGATTCTGCAATTGCTAAATTGGTTGTGAAAATTAAGATAGCTGATATAAAAGCTGTTGCTATCGCTTTTCTAGATAATTTCTCTTGAGGTTTTATTTTTTTTGTTAGCACTAATAGAGCTAAAACAATAAAATCCAAGAAATAAAGTACATCAGTAGGGTGTATAAGTGCTAAAGCACTTCCACCTAGTTGACCAAAGTTTTGTGTTTGCATCAATACTGGTACAGTAACAAAATCATTGAAAAATCGATAATATACAACATTTCCATACAGTACAAAAGACAGTATAAAATGGATGATTAGATACGCTCTGTTCCTCGCTTTTCCTTTAAATAATAAAGCAAAAGAAAGGAAAAAGAGAGTAGAACTAATTGGGTTAATGAACAACAAAAATTTTTGAATACTATTTTCAATACCTAATGAAAATTCGACTTGATAGATTGTATATGTTTTTAACCAAAAAATGAGTGTTATCAAGAAAAATAAGCCAAACGTTTTGTTTAGTAAGCTTACTCGATTAAATAAAAACGACTTCAAATTATTCACTCCTTACTAGTGTTATTAAATTTTGGGTTTACTGCAGGCAGATTTCTATTTTGTTGTGTTAGGTATTCAGATATTAGTAAATTTATATACGCATATTGATAGAATAACTACAACATCAGATTTAGATAAGAGAAATAATAATCTCGTAAATTATTATATTGGGCACTACAATATAGGATCCAATTTCTCAGCTAATTTTCGTTTAGAAATCTTACTTAATAAAATGTAACGACTTCGAAGCACCTCTTTCAATTTAGTTTTTCTGGGCTTTCAACTCTCATAAAAGCCAGATCCGCAATTAACAAGACGAATTATATATTGTTTATTCTTATTTGTACAACGTTTTCAACGTAACTAAATAGATTGTTGTTCTCCGAAATGCTTCTGTTATCGATTTTTTCATCCCTTTATCTAAAATTTTATTATTATGTTCGAAAAATGAATTTTAAAGAAAAAGCAAAGAATTGTCTTGTTTATGCTTACAAAAATTGTGGTATTAAGTAGAATGCCATTCAGCTAAGAGGAACAAACTAACAAAGAAAGGAGTTCATTCATGAGTGAAGATACAGTAAAGAAAACAGGACATACAAGGTGGTTTATTTCATCACTATTAAGCAGCATGATTATTCTAAATTACTTTGATCGTGTAGCTATTTCAGTTGCAGCACCTGCTATACAGGATTCATTTCACTTAACTGCCACAGAATTAGGAATTGTTTTCTCTATTTACACTTATTCCTATACCATTATGCAAATTCCTGTTGGCAGTTTATTGGATAAGTTTGGCGTAGCTTGGGTTACAAGAGTCGGAATGTTTATTTGGAGCCTATTAACGATTTCGATGGCATTTCTACAAGGAAAACTTCTTTTGTATATTGTTCGATTCTTAATAGGTATTATGAGTGCCTCAGCATTTCCAGCAGCCTCGAAAGCTACTTCTTTATGGTTTCCCCCAAAAGAACGTGGGTTACCTAACTCTTTATTTGATTCAGCAGCAAAATTTTCAAATGTGATTGGGGCACCGTTAGTAGCATTTCTAATTACCAAGTTCGATTGGCGCACAGCATTTTTATCAATCGGAATAATAAATGTTTTATTTACATTACTATTCTGGTGGTATTATGAAAAGCCAGAAAAACATAAGCGTGTCTCTGATGATGAATTGAATTATATCCAAGAAAATAATGTGGGTGCTAATGACGAACAGGAAAATAAACTGTTATATACGCTTAAGGTTTTATTTACGAATCGAAAAGTTTGGGGATTGATGATAGGATTTACAGGTTATGGATACACCTTTAACTTATTATTAACGTGGTTACCAACTTTCTTCAAAGAAAAGTATGGGATGGATATTATGTCATCTGGTCTACTGACAGCTGTTCCTTGGTTGATTGCATCAATCTCGGGAATTTTAGTCGGTGGTTGGTTGGTTGATTATTTAATTAAAAGAGGCTATAAAAATCAAAAAGTATATCGGATTATCATTGTCATTGGATTATGTTTGGGGTTTGTTTTCTTAGGCTCTATTTTCACTGATAATGTGGTCATCGCGATGGTATGTATATCGGTAGGACTAGCAGGTATATCTGCCACTGCTCCTATTGGATGGTCTATCTCTTCAGAGATTGCGCCTACAGGATCTATTTCTCTTCTTAGTTCTATAGTAAATTTAGCGAATAACTTATTTGGTGGTATCATAGCAACTGCTTTAACTGGTTATCTTGTAGATAAAACCGGTTCATTTGATCTTAGCTTTATTGTAGCAGGATTTGTTTTATTATTAGGGTTAATTTTCTATATCTATGTCTTAGGTGATATTAAACAAATAAAAGTTCCCCAAAACAAGAAATAACGTTTAAATAATTTACGATTCCTATCAAAATTAATAACATTAATCATACGAGCCCATGAATTTTCATGGGCTCTTAACTATGAATGCTAAATATCCTGTTAGAAGCTAGCGTTAGGTTTTAAGGAATAAAAAGTTAATTATCTAAGTAACGATACAGAGTAGTTTTACTTATTCCTGTTGCCTCTGTAATTTGAGCAATCGTATATTTTTTACTCCAATACATATCAAGAGCGCGGTGAACATTATAATCAGGCTTTTTCGGGCGCCCGCCACTTTTTCCTTTTAATTTTGCTTCTTGAAGTCCGGCCTTCGTACGTTCACTAATTACATCATGCTGAAATTCACCAACCCGTTTCATCATGTTAAAAAAGATTGTGCCCTCTACAGTAGAAGTATCAACTTCATCAAGGATAGATATAAAATGAATATGATGCTCAGAAAAATATTCACTTAATTCGATGAGGTGTCTAGTAGAGTCTGCAATGCAATAAAATTTATAAACAACCACTGTGTCGCCTTCATTGAGGGACGCTAACATATGATCAAATTCTACTCGTTTTTTTACGGAATTCGTTTTCTCTTCATAAATCTTGTCACAATTGTACTTTTGTAAAGCTTTTAATTGTGTGTCCAAATCTCCATCTTCACTATAAGGACGGGTATAACCAATAATCACCAAACCATCTCCTGTAAGGAAATTTTATTTACATTTTCTTATTGTAACAAATTCCTGTAGAAGTTAACATTTTCTTTTTCAAAAAACATATGATTTACTAAAGTTCCAAAAAAGTTCGTTTTTGGTACAAAAAATTGTAGACTTTTGATTTTATGTCTGCTAGAGTTTTAATTGTTAACAACGTCCCGACTTCTATGAGAGTTAGAAGTCATTACTAAAATTAGAGAGGTGTTTTTGTTAGTATGTTAAAAAAATTAAATAGCGCATGGTTTGGAAATGTAAAAGGAGATGTACTGGCAGGTATTGTGGTGGCTCTTGCACTTATTCCAGAAGCAATTGCCTTTTCTATTATCGCAGGTGTTGATCCTATGGTAGGACTTTATGCATCCTTCTGTATCGCGGTTGTCATATCGTTTGTAGGAGGGAGACCAGCGATGATCTCTGGTGCCACTGGCGCCATGGCGTTGCTTATGGTGACTTTAGTGAAAGATCATGGAGTAGATTATTTATTAGCTACCACCATTTTAACAGGAATTATTCAATTACTGTTTGGAATCTTCAAGATTGCGCGCTTTATGAAATTTATTCCACGATCGGTCATGGTAGGTTTCGTGAATGCGCTGGCCATTTTAATCTTTATGGCTCAGGTTCCTTACTTTATTGGTATTTCTAACATGACCTATGTGTTTGTAGGTATCACTTTAGTTATTGTTTATCTCTTACCACGTTTTACAAAAGCTGTGCCAGCTCCATTAGTAGCAATTGTAGTGATGACTGCTGCAGCAATTTGGGGTGGGTTTGATCTTCGTACAGTAGGTGATCTAGGAGAAATTACAAGGGCCTTACCAATCTTTTCAATCCCTAATATTCCTTTAAACATGGAGACCTTAACAATCATTTTTCCTACAGCCTTAGCTTTATCTATCGTCGGCTTACTAGAATCGTTATTAACAGCTTCTATTGTAGATGATATGACGAGCACAGAAAGTGATAAGAACAAAGAAAGTAGAGGGCAAGGGATTGCAAACATTGTAACTGGTTTCTTTGGCGGAATGGCTGGATGTGCCATGATTGGTCAATCGGTTATCAATGTAAAATCTGGTGGACGAGGTCGCTTGTCAACTTTAGTAGCTGGTGTATTTCTAATGTTTCTCATCTTAGTATTGGGTGATTGGGTGATAAAAATTCCAATGGCTGCGTTAGTGGGTATCATGATTATGGTATCTATTGGCACATTTGATTGGTCTTCACTTCGTACATTAAGAAAAGTTCCACTATCAGACACGGTAGTTATGTTAGTAACAGTTATTACGGTTGTAGCAACTCATGATTTATCAAAAGGAGTAATTGCTGGTGTTATACTAAGCGCAATTTTCTTCGCATCTAAAATTTCAAAAGTAGATGTTGAGGTTTCTACCAATGAAACAGAGCATCGAACAGTTTATGTAGTAAAAGGACAGTTGTTCTTTGCATCTGTACAGGACTTTGTAAGTTCCTTCTCACTAAACGGAAAAAGAGAGCTCGTTCTCATTGATTTTTCAGAAGCCCACATTTGGGATGATTCAGCCGTAGCAGCGATTGATAAGGTTGTCTTAAAACTAAAAGAACAGACATCTGCTGATGTGAAATTAACTGGCTTGAATGAAGTAAGTGATCAATTAGTTCAAAAATTGGCGACATACGATAAGCCAAATGCCAAATCATCTGCTCATTAATAGGGGGAATAATCGATGTATCGAAAAATATTATTAGCTGTAGATGGGTCGGAACACTCGAAAAGAGCAGCAAAGCACGCAATCGAATTGGCTTTGCTTGTGAAAGATTCCACAATCCAAATAATTAATGTCATTGGTTACTCGCAAGCCAAGACAGAAGTTTTACATGAAGAGCTAAAAGAAGAAAGACAAAAAATATTATCTGAGGTAGAAGAGCTTTTTCAAAAAGGGAACATTTCTTATGAAATGAAAATTGAACGTGGTGAAACAGGGCCTACAATCGTTGAATACGCGAATAAGGAAGTATTTGACCTTCTCGTTATTGGAAGTAGAGGTTTAAACCCATTACAAGAAATGGTGTTAGGAAGTGTCAGCCATAAGGTTGCTAAAAGAGCAGAATGTCCAGTACTAATTATTAAATAATAAGAAATTGTTTTATAGTTGGAGTGTTGATAAATGGATAAAGAAACAATTAAATTAATTAGAAAAAGCTATAACATGAATCAGAGAAACTTTGCTGAAGCTGTTAATTGTAGCTTTTCATTGATCGCATTAGTTGAGGTTGGAAAAAGAAGGATAACAGAAAATCTTGAGAATAAAATTAAATCTGCTTTCCATTTAGATGATCAAAAAATCCAAGACCTTACTTCTTCGATTAATTAATTCTTTACAGAAATTATGTAATTAATATTTGAATGGGTTCAATCATATAGAAAATAATAAAAAGTAAGCTGTCTATAACAAACAGTTTACTTTTTTTATACCGTTCTTTTGGCCCTAAAGCTTCTGTTGTAAAAAAATAAATCGTGCTCAAACCCAGCTGTAAGCAGTTTTGTACCAAAAACGAACTTTTTCGGTACAAAAAATTGTAGACTTTTCAAATTTCCTCTGCTAAAGTTTTATATGTTAACAGTGAATTTACTTCAATACGTATTAGAAGTTTATGAATATAAATAGAGAGGTGTTTTTGGTCATTATGTTAAACAAATTAAAGGTTGAATGGTTCGGGAATGTAAAAGGCGACATTCTTGCTGGTATCGTCGTTGCCCTTGCACTTATTCCGGAAGCAATTGCCTTTTCCATTATCGCAGGTGTTGATCCTATGGTGGGATTATATGCATCATTTTGTATTGCGGTTGTTATGGCTTTTGTAGGAGGCCGACCAGCAATGATCTCAGCTGCTACTGGAGCCATGGCATTACTCATGGTCACTCTAGTAAAGGATCATGGAATTCAGTATTTATTTGCTACTACCATTTTAACAGGTATTATCCAATTAATCTTCGGTATATTTAAAATTGCTCGTTTTATGAAATTTATTCCACGCTCCGTGATGGTAGGATTCGTAAATGCATTAGCTATTATGATTTTTATGGCACAAGTTCCCCACTTTGTAGGGATTTCTACTATGACATATCTATTTGTTGCCATCACACTAGTTATCATTTATGGTTTACCACGCCTTACTAAAGCTGTACCTTCTCCACTTATTGCAATTATCGTCATGACTGTTGCAGCAATCTTTGGAGGATTTGACCTTCGTACAGTTGGTGACTTGGGAGAAATCACAAAATCTTTACCAATGTTCTCAATTCCTGATGTTCCGTTAAATATGGAAACATTATCAATTATCTTTCCTACAGCATTAGGCTTATCAATCGTAGGGTTAACAGAGTCTCTGTTAACAGCAACGATCGTCGATGATATGACAGATACACCAAGTAATAAGAACAAAGAAAGCAGAGGACAAGGGATTGCAAATATTGTTGCTGGTTTCTTTGGTGGAATGGCTGGTTGCGCGATGATTGGTCAAACTGTTATTAATGTAAAATCTGGTGGACGAGGACGTTTATCAACGTTCGTAGCTGGTGTGTTCTTAATGTTTCTCATCTTGGTACTTGGAGATTGGGTTGTGAAGATCCCAATGGCAGCTTTAGCAGGTGTCATGATTATGGTATCCATTGGTACATTTGACTGGTCTTCACTTCGTACCTTAACAAAGGTACCTTTAACAGATACAGTGGTTATGCTTGTTACAGTTATTACTGTTGTAGCAACACACGATTTATCAAAAGGGGTAATTGCTGGTGTTATTTTAAGTGCCATTTTCTTTGCAGCTAAAATCTCAAAATTAGAAGTTTCATCAAAAGAGTCAGAACATCGAACAGTCTACAATGTAAAAGGTCAGTTATTCTTTGCATCTGTACAAGATTTTGTAAATTCTTTTACATTTAAAGGAAAGCAGGATCTTATTCTAATCGATTTTTCAGAAGCTCATATTTGGGATGATTCAGCTGTAGCAGCAATTGATAAAGTCGTATTGAAGTTAAAAGAACAAACGTCTGCTGACGTAAAGTTAACTGGTTTAAATGATGTAAGTGATGAGCTAGTTCAAAAACTAGCCACTTATAATAAACCGAATGCAAAACCATCAAATCATTGATAGGGGGACAATGTATGTATAAAAAAATCTTATTAGCTGTAGATGGATCCGAACACTCGAAAAGAGCCGCGAAGCATGCTATAAAGTTGGCTTCGTTAATACCACAAGCGAAAGTAGAAATCATTTCTGTTATTGACCTATCAAAAGTGAAAACAGAAGTTCTACATGGAGAATTAAAACAAAAAAGACAACAGGCTCTAGAAGAAATAAAGAGTTACTTCGAAAAAGAACAGGTAACGCATGAGATTAAACTAGAACGTGGCGAACCAGGTCCAACCATTGTATCGTATGCAAATAAGAACGAATTTGATCTTGTTGTAATAGGGAGCCGTGGCTTAAATTCTCTTCAAGAAATGGTATTAGGCAGTGTCAGCCATAAAGTAGCTAAAAGAGTACATTGTCCTGTCATGATTATTAAATAAACAATAAGTGTGTAGAAGAGCCGGTTTTTCTTACTATAAGAGAAGTCGGCTTTTCTTTTTACTATATAAATGGGGATGAGGAAATTGATAAAGGAAAAACAAGCGTCATTTTATTATGGATGGGTTATTGTGTTTATTTCAGCTTTAGGGGTATTTTTATCAGGACCCGGCCAAACCTATTCTAATTCAGTTTTTATTGATCAATATATTAAAGATTTCGGGTGGTCACGATCTCAAATATCAAGTATATATTCTGTTGCTACACTATGTGCAGGTCTCTTAATGATTTTTATGGGCAGAATCGTTGATAAATTTGGGCAACGAAAAATGATGGTGATTGTGGGGATTATTTTTAGTCTTGCTTGTCTATTTAATAGCTTTGTCACTAATATTTGGATGATTACAATTGGCTTTTTTCTTATTCGTCTCTTCGGTCAAGGAAGTATGACACTTCTTCCTAATACATTAGTGCCGCAGTGGTTTGTTTTAAAAAGAGGAAGGGCCATGAGTTTTATGGCTATAGGAAGTTTTGTAAGTGCTGCATTATTTCCTATTATTAATACATGGATGATTGATATGTGGAGTTGGCAAGTGACTTGGAAGGTCTGGGGAACAGTATTGCTTCTTTTCTTTGTTCCTATTGCTTTCTTTGGCGTTCGAAATCGCCCAGAAGATATGGGGTTGTTACCAGATGGTCTTGAGAAATCTGATGTACATACACAAACGGATATCTCTGTTAAATTGCCAGTGCTTCCTGAAGAAGAGGATTGGACATTAAAACAAGCTATGAGAACGAAGGCGTTCTGGTTATTGCTTATATGTGTTGGCATTCCAGCAATGGTGAATACAGGAGTTACCTTTCATCTTCTGTCTATATTTGGACAAAATCACCTCTCTCCTCATATAGCAGCAACTGTCCTTAGTTTAATGGCTGTATTTGGATTTCCTGTATCTTTTGCATCTGGATTTATTTTAGAAAAGGTTAAAACAAATCTCTTATTAGGTTTGGTTTTTATCATTGAAATTGTTTTTTTACTTCTTCTGCTAGTAACAAAAGGAATAACAATAGCAATTGTTTTTGGAATTGTTTGGGGAATAGCAAATGGTTTAGAACGAATTACCTTAAATATTGTTTGGTCCAATTATTTTGGGCGTCGTTATATAGGAAGCATCAACGGAATTGCAATGGCCGTGATGGTAATTGGTTCAGCTCTAGGTCCATTACCATTAGGGGTAGGGTTCGATCTATTCCATAGTTATACAATGATCCTTCTTCTTTTAACTATCTTTCCTATAATGGGATTAATTTGTGCGATTTTTGCCAAAAAACCTTTAAAACAAAACTACATCATGAATGAGGTTTAAGAAGCAGCTGCACCTGAAGCTATTTCATTAATGTAGATTAATATAGAAAATAGATAAAACGTACAAGATTTATAGGTACTTATTAAATAAAAAAGTTTGATTTTTAATAAATAGAGAAGAGGAGTGAGAATGATGAGTCAATTTAAACAAAGCAGCGTAAGAATTTTCGCTTTAGGGGGACTCGGCGAAATTGGTAAAAACACGTATGTAGTGGAATATGAGGATGAAATAGTCCTTATTGATTGCGGAATTAAATTTCCTGACAATGAGTTATTCGGCATTGACTATGTGTTATCAGATTACACGTACCTTAAGCAGAATAAAGAAAAAATAAAGGGGATTTTTATTACTCATGGGCATGAAGATCACATAGGAGGGCTTCCTTTCTTATTTCGGGACGTAAAGGCACCTGTTTTTGGAGGGGATTTGTCTATAGAATTAATAAAAAGCAAGATAGAAGAGCATAGAATACGTGGTATTTCCTTTACATCTATAGATAGCGATACTATTGTCGAATTCGAAAAAATAAAAGTGCGTTTCTTCCGTACAACACACAGCATTGCAGACTCATTTGGCGTTGTCATCACAACGCCAGAAGGGAATATTGTTCATACAGGAGATTTTAAGTTCGATTTAACTCCTAACGGTGGTGAAATAGACCTTCATAAAATTGCTGAAATTGGGAGAGAAGGGGTCTTGTGCTTATTGTCTGATAGTACCAATAGCGAATCTCCGGGCTTTTCTATGTCAGAACGAAAGGTAGGAGAATCAATTGAAGAGATTTTCCACGCTGTCCAGGGCCGAATTATTTTTGCTTCATTCGCTTCGAATATTTATCGTATTCAACAAGTAATCAAGTCTTCTGTAAAATACAAAAGAAAAGTGGCTATTGTGGGACGAAGTATGGAAAAAACAATTGAAATTGGAAGAAAGCTTGGATATATAGTAGCACCCGATGATACTTTCATAAGCGTTTATGATATCAATAAGTTCCCAGGTGGCAAAATTACAATTATTTGTACAGGAAGCCAAGGAGAACCAATGGCTGCCTTATCCCGAATTGCTAATCGTAGCCACCGTCAAATTCAAATTATTTCAGGTGACACCATTGTATTCTCTTCATCTCCTATTCCAGGCAATACAATAAGTGTGAATCGTGTAATTGATCGGTTACATCGTGCCGGTGCAGATGTTATTCATCATAAAATCAGTGATATTCATACTTCTGGACATGGGAAGCAGGAAGAACAAAAACTAATGATACGATTATTAAACCCAAAGTATTTTTTCCCCATTCATGGGGAGTATCGTATGCTTCAAGCACATTCAAAACTAGCCATCCAATGTGGCGTTCATAGTAAGGATTGTTTTGTTTTAGATAATGGAGATATCTTGGAAATATCCTCGCAAGGTGCTAAAAAAGCAGGGTACATTCCGGCCAGCCCAGTATACGTTGATGGAAGTGGAATAGGGGATATTGGAACAGTTGTTTTAAGAGACCGAAGAATGTTATCTGAAGAAGGTATTGTCATTATTAGTATGACCATCAATCGAAAAGAGAAAAAGTTAGTTTCTCCACCTGCAATTGTCACAAGAGGATTTATATATATCAGGGAATCAGGGGACCTTCTTCAGGAGTTAGAGCAACTTATAGAAGATAGTCTTTTATCACAGTTATCCACGGGTGCAATTAAATGGAATGATATAAAAAGAAAAATGATAGATGATGTAAAACCCTTTTTAATTGATAAAACAGGACGTAGACCAATGATTTTACCAATTATAATGGAAACCTAAATGATGCAATTAAAAGTGACGTAGTATTATTCTGCGTCCCTTTTTTATATTGCTCTAAGTAATGTAAATGAGATGAGAACTAAAAGACAATTGCACTAGAGAAGATTTTTCTGCATTAAAAAACAAATATTGCCTCATTTTATAGTTGCACTGAAATTTGCATCGAATTATCGGGTCCATATTTAAAAAAGAAGTTAATTTCCTCAGAGAGCATTTCTCTGCATATTAAATACTTATATTTGATGTTCTTTTTCCTGAAAATTGCGGATTTTTCATTTAACGTTTTGAAACAGAATCGACTTTAGAGTTCGTAAAAGTATACCAATAAATTTACGAAAGAGGCCATCGATTAAGATGGTCTTTTTCATGCTTTTACTCTATCACAGTTAAGATTTATACTTATAGAAATTATAGTCTAAAATGCTATCCTTGAAGAATATATCCGTCAAAGAGAAAGATTGAGTAATTATATAAACCACAAAAATAAAATCAATGGGATATCCATACCTTTAAGTAAATGATAAAACATTGTCTTTATAAACACTTTAATATTTGAATAGTTTGTAGAAAAAGCCCATATTTGTCGTCAGTTAGAGTAAATAGTGAAACTATAATTTTTATAAGTTAGTTTATACATTTACTTCTTTGTATGAAGTAAGTTATCCTTTCATTCTTTTTTCACTATTAGATGATAAATTAATTGTTAAACATGCTATAAAGTATATTTTCACAGGTATTTCCCTTTCCATTTTCAAGCTTACCTAAAAAAGGTGAGTTTTTTTTGTAATCTGCATTTTATTTAGTCGGGTAGGCAGGCACTCTCACGAGCGCCCGCCCCCCTAAGAACCGTACGTGACAGATTTCCCGTCATACGGCTCAAGCCTTCTTTTTATCCGAACAACTTCTTTATTTAATACACGGTACATGTACTAATTTAGCAAATTTACCTGTAGAAACCTCGAGGTTTCGCACTGTAACTTTTTCTCCATTTTGTAGAATGCATTTACACAGTGCACAACGATATCCTTGTTTTCTTGCGAGTTTCATCCTATCTAAAGTATTTTCGGTATTAAAGACCTTACGGTCTCGCTTTTCCCAATAATCTTTTAGATTCGGATCATCTGGGCTGTTCTTGTAGGCTACCATGACATGTCGTTCTATTTTAATCCAAGACATCTTCAACAATTGAATATTAGTAAGTGGACATGTTAGAATCCATTTATTGTTTCCACCGTGGTGGGGTTTCTTAAAATAGCGCTTATTAATCCACTTCCAAGACTTCCTTGGATGCAATTGTCTAAGGTGTTTCATTATTTTCAAGAAAATGTAGTTGTCTATATAACCAAACGTCTTTTTCGACACGACATGTTTCCAATACTGTCCATAACCTCGAATAATGGGGTTTAGGACACGTATAATTTCTTTTACTGGTCGTCCTCGCATCACTGCGAACGTATCTTTTATCTTGCTTTTTGCTTTTCTGATACTGTCTTTAATGGGTTTGATTAATAACTTATTGCCTTGTTCCGTTTTGTATTGTCGGAGTGAAAAACCAAGGAAATCAAAACCACTCTCGATATGTGTGACTTTGGTTTTATCTTCACTCAATTTAATTCCTCGCTTTTGTAAGTAAGGATTGAGTTCCTGATACATACTTTCAGCTTGTTCCTTCGTTTCCGTTACGATGACGAAGTCATCTGCGTAAAGAACACGTCCTATCTTGCATTTAGGATCGATTTTATATCCTGATCCTGGTTTGTATGTCTTTTTGTAAACAATACCGATTTCTTCTTCCATTCCACATAATGCGATGTTGGCTAAAAGAGGAGACACGATACTTCCCTGAGGAGTTCCCTCTGCTGTTTTATGAAGCATATCCTGCTCCATGTATCCCATTTCAAGCCATCTTCTAATGAGATTATTTCCTGAAAACGCAGATGTTTGTTCTATTATCCACTTATGGTTA
>NZ_JAPCIN010000041.1:0-894 GCF_025910025.1 Priestia sp. JV24 | reverse complement strand
AAGAAGTCTCCTTCAAATACCCACTTCTTCTTACTATTCGTGTTCAACTTGTTAAAGAGATTGCTTATGGCATCATGTGTGCTTCTTTTAGGACGAAAACCGTAAGAAGTGGCTTCGAACTTAACTTCCCATTGCGGTTCTAATGCGTTCTTGACGACATTTTGATAAACTCGATCTCGTATTGTCGGAATACCTAAGGGTCTTAACTTCCCATTTTTCTTAGCGATAAACGTTCGTTTCGCTGGCTTTGGACGATGCTGAAAAACATTCCATTTTAGTAGTTGTTGGTACAGTTTGATACGTTCGTTTGGTTGTGAGGCAGTATAGCCATCTACACCAGGTGTTCGTTTACCGTTATTTTGTTGCGTCACTCTGCGAATGGAGAGTAGTAAATTTGCTTTACTCCGGAGGAGTAAACGTTGAAGTCTTCTTACTCTTCTTCGTTGATTCTGTTGTTCGGCACGATAAATTCTTTGTCGTAACTTCGTTACATATTTTTGTACAGTATTCCAATCAATAGAGTACCAACCTTTATGCGAGACGTGCGTCGACGCTCGTAGTGAGGTATTCATAACAGCACGCTCCTTTTCGTTAGAAGATAGCCACAAATTTATTTTCGTGTTGAAGACCCATGAGAAGTAGGCGCTCTTTCGAGCCTGTCATTATCTGTGAAGACGACAGTATCCGTCCAGTTATACAATTTCCTTGCTTTCCTGTCCCTTTTCAGGGTAACGGCTTTCGCTTTTTCTCATATCCCATACCCTCTGTCACATTGTTTGACTTTGCAGTCATCCTACTGCTTACACAGATGACATAGGGCTTACCAAGTTCCACATTCCACAGATACGATAGGGGTAGGTAGGTTCTTTACTCCGGGTAAGATGCGGGACGCAC
>NZ_JAPCIN010000040.1:0-1703 GCF_025910025.1 Priestia sp. JV24 | reverse complement strand
CCTGGTTAAAAAATCGCCAGTAAAGCAAACGCCCATTTACACACCACAAAAAACGTGGTGATAAACGGGCAAACCCTTCGCTTTCAGCGATTACCTTGCAGGACATGTTTTATGTTTTTATTGCGAAGCAATCGCACACATTGGAACAATGTATAAGTGCGCCCTTTATCACTTTCGTTCCTCAGGGAGAATAAAAGAGTAGCCACCTGGCTACTCTTTTTCAATCACGTATTTTTTTATGCCTATATGCCACCTTGCCGTAACTTCAAAAATCCCATTAGCCAGTTCATCTTCTTCAGAAACATGAACAAGATCTCCGTCTTCTCCATCATCCAAATTTAACTCTTGGTGAACTTCTTTTAGCAAACCACCATAACCAATAAGTCGTTTATACGCCAGTGCATTATCTAAATCTAAAACGGTCTCTACGTTTTCTGGAGTAACTTCTTTCCCGTGAATAATATCCGTATCTTTCACTGGATACTTCGAGACTTCTAAAATAGCGTTTTGCTCCTTGATAGCATTTTTAAAATCTTGTTCATATTTTTCTAATTCGCTAGAATCGATTTCTTTTTTCGGTTTAACTTTTTGAATGTGAACTATCGGTTTGTAATCTACTTTCATGGCACGCTGCCACATATCTGTCCAATCAGATTGCTTTATGTAATCTCTCGTGAAGTAACTTGGTTTAACACATAACAACACATGAAGATGAGGGTGATACGTTCCGTAATTAGGATTTTCAGACCCAACGTCTAAACCTTGTCGCTTATAATAGCCAGGATTCGTTTTAAAACGTTTCTCTGTAATTTTCTTATCTCGATCTCTTGTAACCTCTAAAGCCCTAAAAAAGCCCCTTACGGCCGTTTTAACATCCTTGTACTTAGTTAACCTATTAAAACCCTTAAACATGGCTTGTACGGTATCTTCGAGCTTCTCAGCACTACAATTCCGAACCGTAAGCGTTAAAAATAACCACTTCACCTTTTCTTGTTCGTTAACCGTTTCTACGATTTTTTTATTTTGAGTTGCGATTTTTATACTTCTTCTCCAGTTACACATTGGACATAACCTCACTTTACAAAACCATGTTTGATGGAGTTTTAATTTTTCTCCGTTATGCCTAAACACCAGCATATCAGCACATTGATCCATGCGTTTAGCTTTGGAAAAAAGTCCAGCTTCCTCAAAATGTTTCGCAGTAATTTCTGCACGAATTTTTTTATTCTCCCAAGGTCTTTCTTTCCCTGTAGCAGTTTTATCCACCAAAATTTCACCAGTTGAAAAATCCAATGAGTTCATGTTATTATTCTTTTTAGAAGACACGAAAAAAACCTACCTTTCTTATGATTTTATCTCGACAATTTAATCATAACAGGTAGGTTTTTCGCTGTCTACACATAAAAACAGGCTTCAGCCCAGTTATACCAAGGCTTGAGGCTTTATTTTATAAATCTCATTCTTTCTAATAGTATCAAGATAAGAAAAAACAAGTTCAAAACCATAGGCTTAAGCCTATTTAAAGCAGCTTTAAGCTGCTTATTTTTTTTGCCTTTAAATACTTTGCCAAATGATTTTTTATAGTTATCAAATTAGACAACTACGAAAACAATTTAAACAAGCAGAGCGCAATTATACATAACTCCGTTTTGTCATTGCGAAACGATTCAAATCGTTTGATTCGCTTAAGCGAAATTGTTCTG
>NZ_JAPCIN010000004.1:0-50869 GCF_025910025.1 Priestia sp. JV24 | reverse complement strand
TATATTTGGAGCGGGTGATGAGAATCGAACTCACGACATCAGCTTGGAAGGCTGAGGTTTTACCACTAAACTACACCCGCAATATGGCGCGCCCGAGAGGAGTCGAACCCCTAACCTTTTGATCCGTAGTCAAACGCTCTATCCAATTGAGCTACGGGCGCTTCTTATGATGTTTACCACCGTTGTTTTGGCGACTTTATTATAATATCATTTCTATTTTCTTATGTCAACACTTTTTAAAAAGTTTTTTTGGTGCGGCCGAGAGGACTTGAACCTCCACGGGGTCGCCCCCACTAGGCCCTCAACCTAGCGCGTCTGCCATTCCGCCACGACCGCTAAATACATAAAATGAATAAGATGCGGGTGAAGGGACTTGAACCCCCACGTCGTAAAGACACTAGATCCTAAGTCTAGCGCGTCTGCCAATTCCGCCACACCCGCAAGAAATGAAAATGAGCCATGAAGGACTCGAACCTTCGACCCTCTGATTAAAAGTCAGATGCTCTACCAACTGAGCTAATGGCTCTTTATGGCTGGGCTAGCTGGATTCGAACCAACGCATGACGGAATCAAAATCCGTTGCCTTACCGCTTGGCGATAGCCCAATAATTTAAAATGGCGGTCCCGACGGGAATCGAACCCGCGATCTCCTGCGTGACAGGCAGGCATGTTAACCGCTACACCACGGGACCATCCAAAATTATGTATAAAACAGTCAAATGGTGGAGGATGACGGGATCGAACCGCCGACCCCCTGCTTGTAAGGCAGGTGCTCTCCCAGCTGAGCTAATCCTCCACAGAATATGTAAATAAAAATCAATGGTGACCCGTACGGGATTCGAACCCGTGTTACCGCCGTGAAAGGGCGGTGTCTTAACCGCTTGACCAACGGGCCATTATAAAATGGCGGAGAAGGAGGGATTTGAACCCTCGCGCCGCTTACACGACCTACACCCTTAGCAGGGGCGCCTCTTCAGCCACTTGAGTACTTCTCCATATGGCTCCACAGGTAGGACTCGAACCTACGACCGATCGGTTAACAGCCGATAGCTCTACCACTGAGCTACTGTGGAATAATATTTATCAGACTTCTTACATTGTAATCGACATTATATGTAATGTCAATAAGTTTTTGTAATTTCTTTGCCGTTTATTTGAGACGGCTTTATTAATTTATCATAATCTATCTATTTTAGTCAAGCATCTTCTACACTTTTTTTAATTTACCTTTACACTTTCCACAAACATATTTAACCGTGTTCACTTTTCTTTTTCGAACATATTTTTGCTCACACTGCATACATACATATATGTGCTCTTTTTTCTTTCCATCACTTTCTTTTTTCAATGCCTGACAAAACCGGGGGGCGCCTACTTCTTTCATTAGGCTTTTAAAGTCTTGATCTCCATGCTTATACCCTTTCCCCTCAATATGCAAATGATAGTGACAGAGCTCATGTTTAATGATTGCTACTATTTCTTGTGTGCCATATTGTTCAAAGTATTTGTAGTTTACTTCTATATTAGATGTACGTAATAAATACCTTCCACCTGTTGTACGTAAACGAGAATTAAAAGTGGCTTCATGACGAAATGGTTTGTGAAACAGCTTCAATGAAATTTCTTCTACAAGTATTTGTAAATCCTTATCATTCATCTTATATACTCCTCTACTGTATGAAATCACCTGACTAGCTCTTTGGGCATACACTTCATTACATACTCACTATTTACCTTATCATAAATGAAAAGGAGTGATTGTCCTTATGCCAATGTGGCTACAAAAACAAATGAGGCGCGCTTATTCTGAAAAAGACCGTGCACAAATAAAATTGCTCAATCAATGTTGGTTTTTTTATCAAAAAAATAACTCCGCTTCTTAAATCACTTCTTTTTACAAATAAAATTGCCTTTTCAGAAAATCTGAAAAGGCAATTTTATTATTGATGAGGCGGAATCATCGTCAGTGCGACTCTTCCTTTTTTCATATCTACGTCTTCTACCCACACATTCACCAAATCTCCTACTGAAACGACATCGAGGGGGTGCTTAACGTACCGATTTGTTAATTTAGAAATATGGACTAGACCGTCTTGCTTAACTCCTATATCGATGAACGCTCCGAAGTCTACGACGTTTCGCACCGTGCCTTCAAGCTGAATACCTTTGGCAAGATCCTCTAGTTTCAAAATATCCTGACGGAGCAAAGGTTTTGGCAGTTCATCACGAGGATCTCTTTCCGGTCTTACAAGCGCTTCTATAATGTCTTTTAAAGTAAGCTCCCCTATCCTTAGTTCTTCTGATATTTCGGGTAAAGAAATATGTTTTAATGCTTCTTTTACTTTCTCCGTTCCAAGCTCAGTCTCTTTCACTTCAGCTTTCTTTAAAAGCTTTTTAACGTCTCCATATGTTTCAGGATGGATACCCGTTCTGTCTAAAGGTTCTTCACCTTCTATAATACGTAAAAAACCAATACACTGCTCATACGTTTTAGCGCCTAGACGCGGAATTTTCTTCAACTGTTTTCGGTTAGAGAATTTTCCGTTTTCATCCCGATATTTTACAATGTTTTGAGCAACTGTCTTATTTAGACCAGCAACGTATTGTAGAAGCGAAGCAGAAGCCGTGTTTGCATTTACTCCTACCTGATTTACTACTGTCTCCACAATAAAAGTCAGTGAATCATTTAATTGCTTTTGAGACACATCATGCTGATACTGCCCTACTCCTACCGACTTAGGATCGATTTTCACAAGTTCAGCCAGCGGATCTTGCAGCCTTCTGGCAATCGATACAGCGCTTCGCTCTTCTACTTGAAAATCAGGAAATTCCTCTCTAGCCACATCAGAAGCCGAATATACGCTTGCTCCCGCTTCATTCACAATCAAATAATAAACTGGGTTTTCAATCTCTTTAAGAACACCCGCTACAAATTGCTCCGTTTCGCGAGATGCCGTTCCGTTTCCAATGGCTACTACTTCAATAGGGTATTCAGCGAACATTTTCTTTAATTTATTTTGCGCTTCAGCTGCTTTTCTCACAGGAGGATGTGGATAAATAACATCAATTTTTAATACCTTGCCTGTTTCATCTACTACAGCTAATTTGCAGCCTGTTCGAAAAGCTGGATCTACTCCTAATACCACTTTCCCTTTCAATGGAGGTTGGAGAAGAAGTTTCCGTAAGTTTTCAGAAAAGATGTGAATAGCTCTTTCTTCCGCTTTTTCTGATAGCTCTTTACGGATTTCGCGTTCAATAGATGGTTCTATTAAGCGTTTATAAGC
Source organism: Priestia sp. JV24 (assembly GCF_025910025.1). Taxonomy (NCBI): domain Bacteria; kingdom Bacillati; phylum Bacillota; class Bacilli; order Caryophanales; family Bacillaceae; genus Priestia; species Priestia sp. JV24. The sequence continues at coordinate 47,585 of NZ_JAPCIN010000004.1, read as the reverse complement.
ATCTTCTATAGCTGAGATGATATAACTTTCAGCTGAAGAATCCCTTTTTTTGATTACTTGTTTATGTAAATATGAAAGAATACGATCTGTAGGCGCATCAATACTCACTTTTAAAATACCGTCTTTTTCTCCTCTATTCATGGCTAAGATACGATGAGGAACGATTCGCTTTACCGCTTCTGTATATTCATAGTACATTTCATAGATATTTTTTTCATCTTTTTCCGGATCTTTGACTGAAGTAACAATTATGCCATCTTTTACAGTAGTCGTACGAATCCATTGACGGTAAGATGCTTCGTCAGAAATTTGTTCCGCTACAATGTCTAGGGCTCCCTGAATAGCTTCTTCAGAAGATTGAACTCCCGCTTCTTCATTTATGTATGTTTTCGCTTCGTTCTTCACGTCAGAACGTGGAAGACTTAGTAGCCACTGTGCTAATGGTTCAAGACCTTTTTCTTTTGCTACAGTTGCTTTTGTACGTCGTTTTTGCTTAAAAGGGCGGTATAAATCTTCTACTTGTTGCAATTTCTTCGCTTGATGAATTTGAGCAGCCAGTTCCTCAGTTAATTTCCCTTGCTCTTCAATTAATCGAAGAACTTCCTCTTTACGCTCTTCTAAATTCATTAAGTAATTCCAGGAATCTAAAATATTCCGGATTTGGACTTCATCCAAAGCACCAGTTTGTTCTTTTCTATATCGAGCAATAAAGGGAACTGTATTACCGTCTTCTACTAAAGCAATTACGTTTTGTACTTGCTTTTGTGAAATCTCCACCTCTTTACTTACACGTTGAACAATTTGATTATCTAATTTCGTTGCAACAGACACAGCTTATCCTCCTAGCTAAATGAAACTTTGTCTTTATTGTAACAAAACTCACATGCAATAACACATGTGAGCTAAAAAGAAAGGCTATGCAGTTGGAAGATGACCAGCGATATACGTAATATCGTCATTATGAGATCGAATTGCTGCCTGTAGCCGTGTCGACAATTGATCTACATTCATCGAGTTAGCAAAAACAGATTTAATCTCTTTTAATTCTAAGCCATCTGTATGAATCAAAAATTTAGAACCGGAGTCATATGGGAAGGTTTGTGTGCGGAACTTTTGAATTTTCCCTGATAAAAAACCTTGAATTGGCAGAGGGTACGTTAATTTCCCCTCCGGAGAATACAGATAAAAGCGGATATTACCTACATTTGTATAATGAAATTCGTTATGTTTTTTATCAATTTTCAAAATAGCTACTGCCGCACCTCTTGTATGTCGAGTAGCTTTGTTACACTTAGAAATGATCTCATCCACATCTAGATGATGATGAGCTTTCGCTACATCCGTAACAGCTACAGAAGCGGCTCTAGCTTGTTCACCGCTTCCTAATCCATCTGCCACTGCACATAGAAAATAGTCATCCGTTTCTTTGACATAGTAACTATCTCCACAACATACGTTCCCTTGCTTTGGCTCTTGGTATATATGAGTTTGAATCAACTTTGTATTAGGGTCTACTGTCATCACGACATATACTCCGAATCGTTAGAATCTGAGCGAGCTGCAGTCCTTAGCTTATCAAGAGCTCTTCTTTGCAGTCGAGATACATGCATTTGAGAAATCCCTAACTTCTCACCGGCATCTTTTTGACTCAGATTTTCAATAAATGTATAGCGAATCACTTCTTTTTCTCTATCGCTTAATACATGAAGAATCTTTTCTAACACTAAGCGCTGATCAGTTTTCTCATAACCCGACTCTTGTTCACCTACTAAATCAAGGATTGTAACAGTACTTCCATCAGAGTCTGCTTCAATGGAATGATCAACAGACAATGCTTGATAACTTTGCCCCATCTCCATCGTTTCTAAAATTTCTTCCTCTGTCACTCCGATATGATCAGCAATTTCTTTCACTTGAGGAGATCGCTGTAAACGGGTTGTTAGCTCTTCGACAGCTGCTTTAATTTTAGGACCTAATTCTTTGATGCGGCGCGGTACGTGAACACTCCACGTTTTATCGCGTAAAAATCGCTTAATCTCTCCAATGATTGTAGGAACAGCAAACGATTCAAAGCTTCTTCCAAATGAAGCATCATACCTTCTAATAGCTCCTAACAGTCCTAGCATCCCTACCTGCACAATATCTTCATGTAAGCTTCTGCCTTTTGAATAGCGACGTGCAATAGATTCAACAAGGTTCTTGTAATGTACTACTAGATCACTTTGTGCTTCTTCATCCTGCGTTTTTTGAAAGCGCTCAATTCGTTCCTGAACCTGTTCTTTAGTTAATTTCATAGGTTGAGACTGTGTTTTCATCACTCTCCACCTGCTCTCTTTGCACATACTTAGTCATCATTAGCGTTACACCTTTTGAATTGACCATTTTCACTTCGTCCATTAGTGTTTCAATTAAATATAAACCAAGTCCACCTTCAGGAAGAAATTCAACTTCTCTTGATGTTTCATAAGGTCCTATATGTTCCTTAAGCTCTTCAAAATTAAAGCTTTCACCTTTATCGACCACCATGATTTCTAAACGGTCATCAAATAAACCAAAACCTACTCTCACTTCACCATTTTCTTCATTCTTGTAAGCATGCTGTACGGCATTTGTACATGCCTCACTCACAGCAATTTTCATATCTTCAATTTCATCATAAGAAAAACCCATCCGGTTCGCTACACCAGACAGCGTCAGTCGAATAATCGCTACGTAGTCTGGCTTAGCAGGAATCTTCATCTCAACAAAGTCATAAGGCTGTTTCATTTTACGCCACCTTCTACTTGTGAATTCACGTTTAAAATGTCTGTGAGGCCCGTAATATCAAATAAGCGCTTGATGCGCTCTGATACACCAACAAATTTCAAAGAGCCGTTATTTTTCTTATTGGCTTTTAACAATGCAATAAATACACCTAGTCCTGTACTATCCATGTATGATACATCGGTTAAATCGACTATAATTTCTGGTTCGGTATGTTCAGTAATTTCCATGAACTTTTCTTTTAGCTTAGGTGCTGTATATGCGTCAATCTCTCCAGCCAGCTTAATACGATATGCTTGACCGTCCTTTTGTATATCTATTTTTAAATTCATCGTATTAGTAGACCCCCTCTAATTTTGTGCTATCTTTTCTGTACCCTTATTTAGAATACTTAAACTAAACTCTTCAAAATAATCAATGTAAAGTCATCCCTCAATTGAAAATGCTGTAATTTTTCCAGCTCTTTATATACAGATTCTACAATTTCTTGAGGAGACAAATGCATGTATTTTCGAATTAATTTTATGATGTCCAATCTTTCAATAAATCCTTCTTCAGTTCTGCATTCTGTTACGCCATCTGTTAACAGAACAATCATATCGCCTTTTGAAAGCTGCTGCTCGTACTGAAGATATTTCACATGGCGATCAACTCCTAGCACGAGTCCTTTTGCTTCCAAATCTTCAAATGAATCAGCTTTGGCATCATAATAAAAACCTGGTTCATGCCCTGCAGATGCATAATCAAATAAGTTTGTCTCGGGATTATAGCTTCCGTAGAACATCGTAATAAACATACTTGGATCTACGTTTCGCTCTACAATATTATTCAAGTTCTCTAATACATAACTTGGATTTTTTCTTGAGTCCGGTAAGCTGTCCATTGCATATTTGATCATAGACATACACATTGCAGCTGGAATTCCTTTGCCGATCACATCGGCAATGGCAATACTTAACCCACCGTGCTCTTCTTCTACAAAGTGAAAATAATCTCCGTTCATCTGTTTAGCCGGTACGCTAATCGCACCAATTTCTAAAGTTGAACTAGCCGGAACCTTTGTCCCCAACAGCGTCTGCTGGACGTTAGCGGCAACTTCAATTTCAGAACGAAGTTCCCGCTGCTTATTTTTTAATGTTTGATGCTCGCGAAGAGCAAGACCGTAGCTAATCATTACCTCAAGTAAAAAGTCCAGAGAATGCAGCACTTTTTCTGGAATATCAGAATAAATTTCTTCAATCACTTCTTTATGAATGCTCACAATATCTTCTGGCGATATTTCATTCTCTAAAGATTTTCTACTTAGTTTTTGTCCTTGATACAAAATTTGTTCATTTTGTGTTTGGATATAGTTCCCCAAAATATCTTTGTATAAATCTCTCATCTCTTTATCAAAAGACATTATCTATTTCCTCCTACCGGAGCCACTTAACTGCTTTAATCTCAGTACCTTCTCCGACATTTGTTTCGATGTCAAACTCATCCATCAATCGTTTTACCCCAGGAAGCCCAGCTCCTAGTCCACCCGATGTTGAGTATCCATCTTCCATTACTTTGCGAACGTCGGGGATACCTGGCCCTTCATCTGTTGCTACGACAAGAAGACCGTTTTTTCCTCCACGATTTAATTTCTCAATATAGATTTGACCCTTACCCGCATATAGGTAAATATTACGAGCTAATTCAGAAATGGCGGTTGTAATACGAGCTTGGTCAACTGTTCCAAACCCTAGCTCTTTCGACACATTTCTACCTAATTGGCGTGCCGCTACGATGTCCCATTCTGTTACGATTTTTACGCTGGATTGGAATTCCATATACTAATCCCCCAATTCCGATTGGAGTTTCTCAAGACCTTTTTCTAAATCGAGTGCAGTAAGAACATCATTTAGGCCAATCCCTAACTCAACAAGTGTAATAGCTACTGCAGGCTGGATACCTGTTAATACTACTCTAGCCCCCATCAAATTAGACATGCTAACCACGTCACCTAAAACTTTTGCGATGAATGAATCGATCATATCAATTGAAGTTAAATCGATTACCACTCCTTTTGCTCCAGTTTGATGAATTTTACTTAGCAAATCTTCTTGGAATTGAATAGCCGTTTGATCATCCAGCTCCCATTGAATGGATACCAATAAATAGTCGTACAATTTCAAAATGGGTATTCTCACGTTTATTCCTCCGATTCTATATCAACTATTTTCCGCTCAGTCATTTCTAACGCAAACTCTACGCCTTTTTTTAATGAGTTTTTCGTAATAATTTCATTTAAGTTAATACCTAAGTTCACAATAGTCTGAGCAATTTCCGGACGAATTCCTACTAACAAACACTTGGCTCCAACCAAACGTACGGCTTCAGCAGCTTGAATCATATGATGGGCCACCATCGTATCCACTACTGGTACTCCGGTAATATCTATTAATACGACCTCTGATCGGTGCTTTACGACACCTTGCAGTAAGTTTTCCATAATTTTCTTTGCGCGATCAGTGTCAATTGTCCCTACAAGCGGCATTACGGTAATTTTATCAAATACCGGTATTAATGGAGCAGACAATTCTTGAAGTGCCACTTTTTGTAACATAACTGTATTTTCCCACGAGTTGGAGTATTGTTCTACTATTTTGTTATAAATAGGGCTTAACCACTTGTCAAACCGATAGAATAATTCAGAATGAGTTTGGTCAGCCTTTACATGTTCACTGTTTACATACCCTTCAACCACTACGTGACCCAAGTTACGTACACCCTGTGTCAAATAAGCAAGAGGCCATCCTAAACTCACAACTCGTCCTACTACTTCCTCTAGTTCCTCTGCAAAATTTTCCTGTTCACGGAATGCTTTTGCCAAAAGTAAATTTACAAAATCAGAGCTTACATTTACGTACACTTGCTCAGATACAATGTTTTTAATCCGCTCTGTTTCCACATCATTCATTAACACTAGCCATCGATCAAAAATTTCTGATTTATGATTTTGTATATAATTGAATAAATCTTGATTCATGAGGTCCTCCTTGTGAGTCAATACACTCATTTATATCTATCTATATATATTATCATTTTTAAAACGTTTCTTATTACAATATACGTTTACTGATTATTCCTAGTCAAATTAAAAAAGTTGCTCATAAAGGAGCAACTTAGCATAAATGGAAGTATAATTCTAAAAGTCGATAAGTCCTACACTGATTTGCAAGGCTTCATCCACTCTGTCCATCATTTCATCATCTAAATGGGTAATCTTGTCTGTTAGCCTCTGTTTATCAATAGTACGAATTTGTTCTAGTAAAATAACTGAATCTCGCTCAAATCCATAGCGCTTTGCATCAATTTCAACATGCGTAGGTAACTTTGCCTTTTGAATTTGAGCAGTGATCGCAGCTACAATAACAGTTGGGCTAAAACGATTGCCTATATCATTTTGAATGACAAGTACAGGGCGAACGCCTCCTTGTTCTGAGCCAACAACAGGAGATAGGTCAGCAAAATAAACGTCGCCACGTTTGACTACCAAGTCATTACCCCCCGCTTACTAAACGATCCACAGTATGATCAGCTTCATACTCTGCTAGAAAAGCCTCGGAAGCAATATTTAAGTTTATCTTTGCCATCTCCATATATCCACGTCTCATTGATTCGCGAATATGGCGTTTTTTTCGCTCACGAAGGTACAATTTTGTTGCTTGGTGAATAAAATCACTTCGGTTGCCATTTTCTTGTTTAACCATAAGATCGAGCTCCGATACTAAATTTTTCGGTAATCTTACTAGGATTTCTGTAGTTGCGCTCGCTTCAGACACAAACATACACCTCCAACATCAATACACACACCAATAGTCTCATCTTTCCTTATCATAACATTGATTAGCTTTAATGGAAAGTTAATTCTGTCAATTTCTACACTATTATCGTCAATTGATACCCTCTTTTATGCATGGAAGTTATTATTTTATTGTCTTTTGTTCGCAGACTTTTTATGTTGACTCAGGAAGATGTATATTCAGCGCAAGATATAATTATTAACATCAATATGCTGCGAATCTCTTGTATAAACCCTCGGAACCCTTGCTGCAACCATGCAAGGGATTTCATAATTAATTGTTTCAAGATGCTTCGCTACTTCATCAATTGTAATTTCAGCACCTTTTTGTTTTCCAATAAATGTTACTTTTGTACCCATTTTATACATTTTAGGTAATTTAATCATCAATTGATCCATGCAGATTCTACCAACAATTGGCACTTTAACTCCATCTACTAATACTTCAAAATTGCTTAATTTACGAATCCAGCCGTCTGCGTATCCTACTGGAATAGTAGCAATCCATTCATCTTCTTTAGCTTCATAAGTAGCTCCGTAACTGATATGACTCCCTTTTTTGACTTTTTTAACATGCACAATACGGCTGTGCAGCGAAAAAGCTTGTTTTAACGGAATTGGCAAGACTTCTTTTAATTCCTCAGAAGGACTCAAACCATACATAGCGATACCTAAGCGTACGCCATTAAAGATATCTTTCGGACGACGAAGCAAGGCTGCGCTATTTGCACAGTGAATCATCGGAGGTGTAAAATTATATTCTTTCACAATTCGAACCATTTCTTCAAAGAATGTGTATTGTTCTTCAAAATAAGACGAGTTTAGCTCGTCTGCTGTTGCAAAGTGTGTAAACACTCCATCCAGCACGAATCCCGAATGAGAAGCGATGATCTTCATCGTTTCGTGTAATTCTTCTTTTGTTCTAACTCCCAAGCGACCCATGCCTGTATCTATTTTTAAATGCATATGCAGCTGACTGTTTTCACCTAGAATGGACGCCGCTTCTTCAATCCAAGCTTTGCTATAAGCAGTGACCGTTACATCCCACTCCAATGCAGTTTGAATGTGTAGGGTAGGCACGGCGCCTAATACTAAAATGGATTCCTTTATTCCTTTTTTCCGAAGAGCAATAGCTTCATCCAAAAAAGCTACAGCTAGCATATCAGCACCAGCTTGAAGCGCAATCTCTGCTACTTCTTTATCTCCATGCCCGTACGCATTCGCCTTCACTACGGCCATTAACGTTTTATGCCCCGGTATTAGTTCTCTTACATGATTCACATTTTGAAAAATGGCTTCTACATCAATTTCTGCCCATGTTTCTCTATAAAATGCATCCATTACTACGACACTTCCTTTTTTCAGAACCATTCTAAACGTACTTTCCTCTGTTAGTATAATACATCTATAGCCAAACTTCATCTCGATCTTTATTCAAATTAAGCAAGAACAAGCCTACATATATGCAGGCTTGTAAGCTTCTCTTATTTTCCCATCTGACTTTGCACAGATCTAGCAACTGTACTCAATTCATCTGGTGTTAGCTGATCAGAAGCCAGCATAAAGTCTACTCCATTATATGTCCAAGATAGACTTTTATCCGTTAAAGCTCCCACAGTAAAACCTAAATCAAATGGCTCTCCGGCAGTAACTGTAGATGTCGTTGTTTTTGCTACTTGCGCTTTTTCTTGTACAAGCGTAAACGGCTTTTCTCCTTTGTACATTAAAACGACTCTTTCGCCATTTTCTGTCTCAATTTTCTTTTCTTTGGACAGCTTTGTACCTTTTGGAACATCCTTAGGATAAAGGACGCTAAATGATTTCTGCTGAGCTAATGTCGGAACGTCAATCTTTGCACTTGTCATATTTCTTTTTGTATCAAAAGCCCCTTTATCAAACTTAGAATCGAATTTGACCTTAGAGAAATCAACTTTTATTAACACTTTATTATCCGTATCCATAATTTTAACCGAAACAGGCGCTAAGTCACTTTTGTTCAGCGTAATTTCTTGTTTAGGAAGCATCGTGCTATTTTGATAGTTGGTTTTTGTTTCAAAAATATAATGCTTATCCGTTGATTTAAAGCTTGCCTTTTCATCCTTCACAATATCTTGGACAAGGGATTCATACAAATAAGCTTGACTGCTATTTTGCGGCCAGTCACTTTGAAAACGAAAGCTTTTATTTAAGGCAGGCGTTAAAACAAAAACCCCTTCATCATTACGCAAAATCATTTGGCTTTGATCTTTCTTTGTATTTTTCAAATTCACTCGATAATACATAGGCTTACTATGCCAAATCTCTACATCATATACTTGAGCATCTTTCCCTGTATTTAATGTCATCTTAGCATCTGATTTATAACCCGCCATTTCTTGTACCTTGGCATCCAATGCATCTGTTACATCCTGCTGACTTTTTTCACCGCATGCTGATAAGGCTAAGAGAAAAAAGGCGCAAACAAATAAGCCAATCCATTTTTTATGCATTTCCCCAACTCCTTTATTTCGTATATTCACAGCTAAACGGAGAAGCAAGAACATATCTTGTCTCCCCTATCCACACTATGAATATATGAACAAGAAATAGTGAATATGCAGACTAGCTTGACAAGCGTTCAATAATTACTTGAGCAATTGCATAGTGCGCACTGTGGGAAATAGATACGTGTACGGACGCGTCCAGTGGTTGTTTTGTAACAATGTGGGGCTTTCCTCTTTCATCATTCACGATTTCGATATCTTGGAAGCTGAAATCTTTTCCTATTCCTGTTCCAAGAGCTTTCGAATATGCTTCCTTCACAGCAAATCTTCCTGCTAAAAATTCGACCTTACGTCGGCTTGATAGCTTTTCATAGCGTTCTTTTTCATTTTTTGTTAAAATCCGAGTAACAAAAGCGCTTTGACGCTGCACCATTTTTTCAATCCGCTCTAACTCTGTAATATCAATTCCAGTTCCTATAATCATTTTCATTTAATCCTCTCTTACAGAATAGTATATAAAAATGCCTTTATAAAAGGGAGTGACAAATATGTTCGTACGCACAGAAAATGCAGCTGAATTTAAACGTTTTTACCCTGTTACCTTCACGCTTCTCTGCATCCACATTGCGCTATGGTTACTTGCCGCTCTTCCCTCAAACCTTGCAGAATCTTTTATACATCAGCTTATTGGTGTGAATAGCTTAATTTCTCAAGGAGACTACTGGCGACTTTTCACACCTATCTTTTTGCATCTAAGCTTTTCACACCTTCTTTTTAACTCATTTTCATTGTTCTTGTTAGGGCCAGGTGCTGAGCGTATTCTTTCTTCTTATAAGTTTCTTCTATTCTACCTTACGTGTGGATTTCTTGGAAATATCGTTACATTTCTAACCCAATCTTCTTTCTACAGCCATGTGGGTGCATCCGGTGCCATTTTCGGGCTGCTCGGGTTTTACCTCTACCTTGTAATAAAACAAAAGCATATGCTTTCTCAAAGTAACCAGCAAATCATTGTCGTCTTCTTAATTATTGGATTACTTTCAGGTCTGCTAACGCCAAGAACCAACAACACAGCTCATTTCGTTGGAGGTATTGCTGGATTTCTTCTCGCTTTTCTCGTGTTCAAACAGAAAAACAAGCCACAGATATGAGGCCTGCTTTAAGATTTAATATAAAAAGTGGATGAGTTAATAAATTCCACATCTTCATAAGACTTCAAGTCTCTTACTAACTGAAAGAGCGCTTCATCTTTTTTCTTAGCTTCAATCATGCAATCAATTTGCGGTATCGTTCCATTTACTTCTTTTAAAAAGCTGTAAAACCCATGAACATCGATATAATCTGCATGGGCTCTAAATTCTTTATCACTTTTAGGACTAGATATATGCATTTTTAGAGGAAGCGTTTCCTGTTCCCACGTTCTAGTGATACGGTCCCAATGCTCTTGCCATGGAGTTTCATCGTTGTTTGCCTGATGATGATGAAGATCAAAAATGATTGGGACATTTAGTTTTTCACATAAATACAAGACGTCCTTTATATGAAAGGTTGTATCGTCGTTTTCTAACATAATCATTTGCTGAAGGGATTGAGGTACAAGCCCCCAATTATGAATAAACTGCTCCAATGCTTTTTCTTTATCATTATAAGCCCCTCCGACATGTAAAACACAGCGATTTTGAAGAGGAATATCCATTCCTTTCAGCAACTTTTGATGCATGCGAAGAGTTTGAATAGAATGCTTAAAAACCTCTTTATCCGTTGAGTTTAAAACAACAAAATGATCCGGGTGAAAATCTACTCGCATTGGATGTTCTTTCAAAAATACAGAAATACGCTGAAGAGCATCCTTTAAAGGAGCTATGTAGTTCCATTCTTTTAGCGCCTCATGGTTAGCTAATGGAATTAACTTAGAACTGAATCGAAAAAACTCAATTTCACTCCACGCATTATGTTTTAATAAACGTAAGCAGTTTTCTAAGTTGGATATTGCAATACGTTCGAGCTTGCGAATGGCCGCTTCATGGTCTTTCACACGCTGAAATTGTGCAAAAGTCATTGTTTGAGAAGGAGAACTATTTTCCAAATGAACGCTCATCGCCACATAACCTAACCGAACAATGGTCGACATCAGTGAACACCCCATTTTATTTTACTCATAGTGTGCACCAATAAAATAGCAATTAACACATAAAAAAACGAGCCTGTTAAGGCTCGTTTTTATTTTACGCTTTGCTGCGAGAATCTTTACGATTACTGCTGCTATTACGATTTCTATTATCACTGCCGTTGCTTCCACCGCGACGCTTGTCACCAAAACGCTTTGAGTTTCCACGACGATTTTGCTGTGAGTAGTTTTTAGAGTTAGAACGTGAACGACCTCCGCCATTTCCACGTTTGTTTTTATCACCTTTTGCAATTACTGGTGGTTCAGCAGTTAATTGAATTGGTGATTCGTTTGGTTCTTTTGTAAATAATTTGATCGCTGCTGCCACTAATGAAACTGAATCGTGCTCTTCAAGTAACTCTTCTGCCAACTGTTTGTAGTAAGATAAGTTGCCTTGTGTCACAGATTCTGTTAATTTGTCAGCTGCAATACGCTGTTGACCTTCCATTGCTTCATCAAGCGTTGGAGGAGTAAGACGCTCCATTTTACGTTTTGTTGTACGCTCAATATTGTGTAACTGTCCAGTTTCTCTTGGCGTTACAAATGTCATAGCAGCACCCATTTTACCAGCACGTCCTGTACGTCCGATACGGTGTACATAGCTCTCTGGATCTTGAGGGATATCAAAGTTGTATACATGAGTAACACCAGAAATATCAAGTCCGCGTGCAGCTACGTCCGTTGCAACTAATACATCAATAGAACCTTCTTTAAATTGACGTAGTACAGATAGACGTTTCGATTGCGTCAAGTCACCATGGATACCTTGTGCAGAATAACCACGCATATTTAATGCTTCTGATAACTCATCTACACGGCGCTTTGTACGACCAAAGATGATAGCTAATTCAGGTGATTGCATATCTAAAAGACGAGTAAGGATATCAAATTTACGCTTTTCTTGTACTTCTAAATAATACTGCGTAATGTTTGGCATCGTTACTTCTTTTGCTTGTACTTTTACCACTTTTGGTTCGTTCATGAATTTTTCAGCAATGCGACGGATTGGAGTAGGCATTGTTGCTGAGAATAAAAGTGTTTGGTGGTTCTCAGGTACGTTTGATAAGATTTTTTCAATGTCTTCGATGAATCCCATGTTTAACATTTCATCTGCTTCATCTAAAATAACTGTATGAACATCTTGTAGACGAAGTGTACGACGATTAATATGATCTAGCATACGCCCTGGTGTCCCTACGATGATATGAGGGTGCTTTTTCAATGCACGAATTTGACGACTGATATCTTGACCACCGTAAATTGATAGCACGCGTACGCGCTTTGTTTGACCAATTTTGTAAAGTTCTTCAGATACCTGTACAGCAAGTTCACGAGTAGGAGCAATAATTAACCCTTGAATTGCATCTACGTTTACATCAACTTTTTCAATAAGAGGAATACCAAATGCCGCTGTTTTCCCTGTTCCTGTTTGTGCTTGTCCGATCAAATCGTGACCTTCTAGTGCTAATGGGATAGTTTCTGATTGAATTGGTGTTGCTTCTTCAAAACCCATTTTACTCACAGCTTTATTAAGCTGTTGACTTAATCCTAAATCTTGAAATAATGCCAAGTTTTTCAAACTCCTTTTATATTTAGACTATCTATATTTTACAAAAAAAAGCATTCTCCGAGGAAACGGAAAATGCTCTAAACGACTACTTCAATAAATTCAACGTTTAGAGTATAAGCGCCTCAAGACACTCAGACTACATCATAACACTATGGCTTTCCGTTTGCAATAGAGCTTACTTATACTCTTTTTAATATCACGGTAATTTATGCATCATTTTTGAGATAACTTCCTCAAGCTTCATCCCTCGAGATGCTTTCACTAAAACCACATCTTCTCTTGTTGTAATCGCTGTTAATTTTTTAACAAGCTCATCTTTCTCCTCAAAGTGCATTACCTTATCTTCTGCAAAATTATTTTTTGCTCCTTGTTCAATTTCAACAGATAAGGGGCCGTATGTTAGAACATAATCAATTTTTTCTGCTTGAATAAACTCTCCCACTTCTTTGTGGAACTCTTTTTCCTGATCGCCTAATTCAAGCATATCCCCGAGAACAAGAATTTTTTGCTTATAGCCTTCTAAATCATGCATCAACGTGATAGCAGCTTTAACGGACGTTGGGCTTGCGTTATATGCGTCATTAATGAAGGTCAGGCCATCTGTTCGTTTCACGAGCTCCATACGCATATTGGTTAGTTTTAATTCTTTTAATCCCTTAGCGATTGTTTCATTGTCTAGTCCAAAATAATGACCTACCGCAATAGCAGAAAGCGCATTGTGAACATTATGTTTACCTAATACCGGAATAAAGAATGGATATGTTGTTTCACGTGAAACAGTGAATGTTGTGCCTAACTCTTCAGCTGAAATAGCACTTGGATACAAATCGTTTTGTTCTGAGCTGCCAAATGTCACCGTTTCAAATACTGGATTAACAACGCGCGACGTTAAAAGTGGCTCATCACCATTATAGACAAGCTGACCTGTTGGCGCTAAGCCGCTTGTAATTTCTAATTTTGCCTCCGCAATTCCATCACGGCTTCCTAAGTCTTGAAGGTGCGATTCTCCGATATTTGTAATAATGGCCACATCAGGCTCCGCTAAATTAGAAAGAAACTCAATTTCCCCTCGGCTGCTCATGCCCATTTCTAAAACTGCAATATCATGAGTTTCATCTAAACGCAAAATAGTAAGCGGCATACCAATATGATTATTAAAGTTTCCATCTGTTTTCAGAACGCGGTAAGTTGTATCGAGCACAGCTTTCACCATGTCTTTTGCTGTTGTTTTTCCGTTACTTCCTGTAATGCCCACTACTTTAATATCTAACTCGTGACGATAGGATTTCGCTAATTGCTGAAGAGCTTCTAGCGTATCATCGACTAAAATAACACTAATGTCTGTCGGTGGATTTTCTTCATCTTTGTTCCACAGTGTAGCGAGCGCTCCGTTTTCAATTGCTTTATGAACAAATGCATGCCCGTTAAAACGTTCCCCTTTAATTGGGATATATAAATTACCTTGCTGAATGGTTCTCGTATCAATTGAGACTCCCTCAATTACAGCTGCTTCGTTTCCACTATGAAATATACTTCCTGGAATCATTGTAGCTAACTGTGTAAGCGTACGTTTAATCATTTTTGGTTTGCTCCTCTCGATATAAAGTTAACTATGGATAACATTAATTGAAACTAAACACAGAAACACTATTCATGATGAATAGTGTTGTGTGAGTTACATTGTGTGTTTAATTTGCTGCTTTTCGGTATGACGTTCAATTGCTAGTGATACAAGTTTTTCGATTAAATCTGGATATTCAACACCTGCGTGTTTCCACAATAACGGGAACATACTGAAAGGTGTAAAACCAGGCATTGTATTCACTTCATTAATAATGAATTTACCTTCTGATGTTAAGAAGAAATCTGCACGTACAAGACCAGATCCATCAATTGCTTTAAATGCTTTGATTGCTAGTGCTGACATTTCTTGATGCTGTTCTTCTGTAATTTCAGCTGGAATAATAAGGCCTGTATCGCCGTCTTCATATTTGGCTTTGTAATCGTAAAACGCTTTTTTAGGTAAGATTTCTCCAACTACTGAACAAGCTGCATCATCATTACCTAACACACCAATTTCAACTTCACGACCAATTGCTGCTGCTTCTACAATGATTTTCCGATCGAATAAGAAAGCTTCAACAAATGCTGCTTCTAACTCGTCGCGGTTATCACATTTGCTAATCCCAACGCTTGAACCTAAATTTGCTGGTTTAACAAAGCAAGGGTATCCAAGTGTTTCTACTTTTTCATAAGCAGCTGTTCGATCTGCTTCCCACTCGCGGCGGATAAATGATACGTACTCTACTTGAGGGAGACCTGCCTGTGCAAACAGCTGCTTCATTACAACTTTATCCATACCAGCTGCTGAAGCTAATACGCCGTTTCCAACATAAGGAATATTCAATAATTCTAATAATCCTTGTACCGTACCATCTTCTCCATTTGGACCATGAAGAAGTGGGAAAATAACATCTAGCTGATCATCTGTTTTTGAATCTGTTAATGCAAACATTTCCGTATTCAATGAAACTGGTGAAATAGCAGTTCCATTATCTTGAATTTCTAATTGAGCAACCGTTTCAAGCGGACCAGTCAGCTGTGTGCCGCGAATCCACTTTCCTGTTTCTGTAATGTAAATTGGATGCACTTCATATTTATCGTGATTAATTGCTTTTGAAACTGCTAGAGCTGTTTGTAAAGATACTTTATGTTCAGCGGATTTTCCTCCGTATAAAAGGCCAAGCTTAATTTTCACTGATGTTCCTCCTAACACATATTCATCTTTTCTATTTTATCATGCACGTTTAGATAGTAAACAGAAATATTAACTATTATTACGTATGTCAAAATAGCTAGGCTTGTGAAAGAAATTCCATCGCCTACCTTTATTATTTAGAATCATCTTTCCCAATGGCTCATTTATTCTTGAAAAAACTTTCTTGATTTTAAATCTTTTTTAAAAGTTTATTTGTAAAGTTTATTTATGCTAAAGATAACCATCAACAATCGAAACTATAGTTCTGGTACAAATCAGGAGGTTCAACAAACATGAGTAAAATGGGCAAGAAGATGATTGCTGCATGCAGTGTAGCCATTGGAAGTATTTATGCAACGGGCTATATAAACACTCTATCTGATGCACAAGCTGTTCAAGTCACACCGGCTCATCATCAGAAAAAAACGACAGATCAGACAGACAATCAAACGATTGTCAATGACAGCTGGGGAGAAGATATAGCTTCGTCTAATAAAAACCAGTCATCAGCAAGTACCGAAAGTTCTGCTCCTAAAACAAAATACAAAGATGGTACGTATTCTGGCCAAGGAAGCAACCGTATCGGAACCGTCTACGTATCCGTGACCATTAAAAACGACCGAATTGATACAGTTGAAATTACAGAAGCAGATACTCACTATTCTCAAAGTTACATTGAGGACCTTCCGTCTCAAGTCGTACAAAGACAAAGCTCAGACGTCGACGTCGTGAGCGGAGCAACACTTAGTACAGAAGATTTTCAAAATGCCGTGGATGACGCACTTCAGCAAGCAATGAATGCATAAAGGAGAAACGAACGATGTCCATAAAAACGTATAGCCGCTCTGTATTATGTATGGGAACAACCGTCTCACTTCAAGTAATTGCTCCGCAATCAGAGGAAGCAAATGTCCTTCACCATATTTCAAAGGCATTTACTATTTTTAAAGCCGTTGAAACGACGTGCAGTCGATTTGATGCGAAAAGCGAAGTGATGAAACTAATTAGACATGTCAAAGAACCCGTTTCTGTTAGTCCTCTATTATTTGAAGCCCTTTATTTCGCTGTCTTAGTAGCAAATGAAACGTATGGAATCTTTGACCCAACGGTAGGAAAACAATTAGAAAACCGAGGTTTTAACGAACATTACTTATATGGAAATTCCATACAAACGGACGAAGCAGTCGATTCTGGAAGTTATAAAGATATCGTATTGGATACACATAAAAAAACGGTTCTCTTACAAAAACCGATGATTATAGATCTTGGAGCGGTTGCCAAAGGATTAGCTATTGATTTGGCTGCCCGCTCCCTTCCTTATCAGCATTTTATGATTAATGCCGGAGGAGACATTCTAGTTAAAGGACTCAATCAACACGGAGAGTTATGGAAAGTCGGGATTCAGCACCCTCGGATTCAAACGCAGTCATTACTGACTTTAGGTGTAACAGATACGGCTGTCTGCACATCAGGAAATTATGCTAGAAAAAATAAGACGCAACCATCCATGCATCATTTGGTTAATCCCTTATCTCCATCCACTCGAAGCAGTCTAATGAGTTGTACAGCGATTGCTCCTTCTGCCATGATGGCCGATGCATTATCTACATCAGCTTTTATTTTAGGAGCGGAAAAAGGAGTAAATTTATTGAATGATGCCGACATACGCGGCGTACTCTTCGACTCTAGTTTCACTCCTTTTTTCACATCAGATATGGAGGAATTAATGAATTATGACCACACGTTCTGAACGAAGAAGCGGTGTTAAATATATTAGTACACCAAAAGGTTATATTATTGTAGATGAAAACAAACCAAAAGAAATAAGTCGGTGGGCGCAGCTAGTTAAAACACCTAAAAGATACGTGATGGCTATGCTGCTGCTTTTAACCTTATTAGGTGAATTCAACTCTTCTGCCTTTCAAGGATTAGGACACCTACTGCTTGCCATATGCTCGGCGGCCGCCTTAGATTTAGGATTTTCTTTTGCTTATAAAAAGAAAATTCAGCTCCCTGACGGCGGGATCATTACTGGATTAATTATTGCCTTAGTGCTTAGCACATCTACACCGCCTTCGGTCACATTTTGCACCGTAGCTGTAGCGATTTTATCCAAGCACTTAGTAAAAGTAAAAAAGAAGCCTATTTTTAACCCTGCCGCTTTTGGTCTTCTCTTTTCGCTTATTGTCTTTTCAAGCGGCCAAAGCTGGTGGGGAAGCTTATCTTTACTACCCGTCTGGCTCATTGTATTCGTGTTTGTGACAGGGTACCTTGTGACAAGCAAAGTAAATAAATTCCCTCAAGTATTTGCGTTTTTAGGCGTGTATTTTGCTATTTTTGCGATTATGTCATTAATAGGAGTAGGTGATGTAGCGGATGCTTTAAGAGCTCCTTTTGTCAATTCTGCTTTATTTTTAGCCTTCTTTATGGTGACGGATCCGCCAACTTCTCCTGCGAAGTATAAAGACCAAATTAAATTTGGGCTGCTTGCGGGGGCAATTAGCGCCGTAGATTACTTAGTTTTTGGCGGCCTCGCCTATTTATTAATTGGCCTGTTACTTGCTAATGCATGGAAAGCATGGAAGGCTGCAAACAAAAAAGTGATGAAAAAAGCTGCCTAATGACAGGCAGCTTTTTTCATAGCGGAATTTTCACATAAAATTCCGTACCCACGTTTTTTTGACTAAAAACCTTAATTTCTCCGTTATGGGCTTGTACAATCCATTTGGCAATCGCCAGACCTAATCCTGACCCTCCTTCGGCACGGGCTCGGTTCTTATCACTTCGATAAAAACGATCAAACACATACGGAAGATCTTTCGCTTCAATTCCAATGCCTGTGTCTTTGACAATTAGCGTCATAGAGTGGTGATGTTTCTTTAGACTAATATGAATACTTTCTCCAGGTGGGGTGTACTTAAAAGCGTTGTCTAATAAAATCATACATAGCTGATGAAGTCGTTCTTGATCTCCTCCACACATTAACGATTCAATTTCCCTTGTGAAGTGCAGCTCTTTTAGTTCAAATATAGGCTCAAACTGATTAGCTACTTTATCAACGAGCTCACCCATATTAAAGACCGTTTTGTTTAGCAGCTGTGCACTTGAATCAGATCTAGCCAGTGTTAGTAAGTTGCCAACCAGCTTCGTCATCCGTTTCACTTCGTTTAAGCTTTGATAAATATTTTCGCTTTCTTGCTCAATCGTATGATTTGGTCGTCTAAACAATAGCTCGAGATGCGTTTGCATCACGGAAAGAGGCGTCCTTAACTCATGGGAAGCATCTGCAATAAATTCGACCTGTTTGTTCCAAGACTTTTGGATAGGCACAAGCGCTCGATTGGCTAAAAACAAGCCAGCTACAAGCGAAAGAAGCAGTCCAATAAAAGCTGAAATGATAAGAAGAAAAGCAAGGTGCTCTAAGGTTTGAGTTTCTGGATCTACGTTTAAGACAAGTTGAATTGTTGAAACGTCTTGATCTTTTATATATCCTTCGTTTTTCACATTCATCACTCGATAAGCATGACCGTTTACTTCTTGCGACGTTTGGATTTTTCCTTCTGAGAGTGCAGGCTTAAAGTCGTCAATATCGTTTGTATATAACCCTTTTTTAGGTGTAATTTTGATTAGTTTTTTATCACTGCTCCAAAGTAAAAACGCAACGCGCCGTTCTGTTTCTCTCTCATTGTTTTCTTGGATCTCATGTAAGTTTCTTTTTTTAACCTGCTCGCTCATCTCACTTAGCCGATTGTCCGGGTTTAAAAAAATAAGATGCTGCATGTAAAAATACAAAACTACACTAAAAATGCTCAAAATAACCATCAGCACCATTGTGTTAAATAACACAAGCCTGATTCTCGTCTTTTTAAACATGCTCTTCCCCTTTTAACATAAAGCCTACGCCTCTCACTGTACGTACATAACCGTCACAATTAAAAGGCTGAAGCTTCTTTCTTAAATGGTGAACATAGACATCTACTACACCCACTCCTACGTCAGATGTAAACCCCCATACCCGATTAAAAATTTGATCTCGAATAAGGATTTGTTCTTTATTTCGAATAAAGTATTCCAAAAGCTGAAATTCTTTAATCGTTAACGTTAGGGCACTCCCATTTATTATAACTTCATGATTGGCTTCTCGTATAGAAATGGGACCATATGAAATCATGCCTTCTTCTGCCTGCAAGTCTCTGAGCATCACTCTTAACCTTGCAAAAAGTTCAGCCATGGCAAAAGGCTTAACCAAATAATCATCAGCTCCATAATCAAGTCCTTTCACTCGATCTTCTACACTATCTTTTGCAGTAAGAAAAATAACTTTCGTCAGCACCTTTTGTTTTCTTAGCTTTTTTAGTATGTCAAGCCCTGTCATACCCGGCAGCATAATATCTAAAATCAAGGCATCATAAATATTCTGCTCTGCTAAAAACAAACCTTCATCTCCTTCAGACGCACAATCCACTTCATATCCTTCTTCTTTTAAGCCTTCTACGATACCGTGTAATAATGAAGCATCATCTTCTACCACAAGTACACGCATATCAAATTCCCCCTTTTGTGAGTACCTAAGTAAGCATTATCTTAGCATGTCACTTTTAAAAATATTTTAAAACTAGCGTGTTATCATCTCTTATACTTTATAAAAAAAGTTATGCCTGCAAGCAGGCATAACTTTTAACTAAACGCTATTTATGATCAGGACGTCGGTAAATGAACACCGCTTCTTTTGGCAGTTTACCAAACAAAAAGCTAGCAAACGGTAAAAGACGATGACATCCCCAAATGATGAGGTAACAGCCCGCTAATGTTAGAATATAGCGTGCCAAGATTTCAAAGTGAAACATGTAGTTTCCTTGTATTGGTACTGCTTTTGCCACAAAGTTTAAAACCATTGGATGAATCAAGTAAAATCCAAACGAGTACATGGCAATATTTTTAACAACCGTCACGGACTTCATAGAAAGCTTTTCAGCTAATATCTCTGCAATTCGGAAGAAGAAATAACTTCCCACCACCAAATAAATTGTATTAACAGCCTCATACGTAAAGCCTGAAATTTGAATTGTCTTCATTGTGTATAAGTGATAATTTAACAGTGAAATAGCTATTCCCGATCCGAGCGTCACCAGAAATAATACAATATTTGAACGACTATACTTTTTATCCACTTGTTCGCGATAATAAACACCAATCCAACCGCCGAGTAAAAACGTAGCCATCGTATTTAAAAATAAATTAAATGAAGTGATATGATACTTATTGTTAAGCATTAAATAACCAAGCTGAATGATAATACCAAACAGCCACATGTATTTTTTAAAAATGGTTACTTTTTGTGCTAGCCATACAAAAATCGGCAGCACGAGATACACTTGTACAATTAAAAAGATAAAATGAAGCTGATAGTAAGACTCTCCGCGTAAAATACGTTTCACAATATCAGCTGCATTTAATTCTGTTGCTCCCACATAGTACGAATAAAATTCATAAATAAGTGCCCAAATAACATAGGGAACTAAAATATATGTCACTCTTCGAGCATAATACGTTTTCCATAAAGTCTTTGTTAACGGCTTGTTAATATAACTATAAAAGAAAACTAAACCTGTGATCACAATGAAGATCCCTGCTTCAATTCGAACAATTCGGTTAAGGAAATGATATTTCTGATAAGCTTCGCTTGCAAATGGCAGTACCGTTGCATAAGCTGCTGTTACATGTACGAGCACAACCATCATCATAGCGAATAATCGTAAAAAATAAATGGATTGAATATGCTGCTTTTGTTTTTGCTTCACTTTTTCTCTCCTATATAATGTGAAATATAAATTCTAGATGAATAATAGAACATTCAATTTTTTCTTATCTTTCCCGTTTTACAAATAAAAAAGCTAATAACATAAAATAAATGTTATTAGCTTTACTCGTTTGTATTTTATCTTTCCTCTTGCTATCACGCAACTGAATTTACAAAAACAATAAAGAACTTGAGTATAAAGGCCTAATTAAGTGCCTTTTATTTACGGTGCATTTTAAATTCTAAAAATAACTCATTATAATAAGCAAGCATTCGTTTGCCTAAGTTATTATATACTTCAAGCTTATTGGTTAGTTCTTCATCCGGATAAAAACGTTCATCTTCCGCTACTTCTTTCGGCAAATAATCTAGCGCTTTTTTATTAGGTGTAGAATACCCTACATATTCTGCATTTTGAGCAGCGTGTTTAGGATCTAGCATAAAATTCATGAATTTATGTGCACCTTCTACGTTTTTAGCCGTTTTTGGAATAACCATGTTATCGAACCATAAATTCGAACCTTCTTCTGGAACAACGTAATTCAGCTTATCGTTTTCACTCATAATTTCAGAAGCATCACCTGACCAAACAACGCCAACTGCCGCTTCTTCATTTGCTAGGAGCATCTTAATCTCGTCTCCTACAATGGCTTTGACATTTGGTGTTAATGTATCAAGCTTTCTTTTTGCTTCTTGAAGATGAGCTTTATTCGTATCATTTAATGAATAATTTAAGCTGTTTAGCCCCATTCCCATCACTTCTCTAGCGCCATCTGCAAGTAAAATTTGATTTTTCAGCTTAGGATCCCATAAATCATTCCAACTTTTTATCTTCTTGCCATGAATCATATTAGAGTTATACACAATACCCACAGTTCCCCAAAAATAAGGAATAGAGTACTTATTGCCAGGATCAAAGGATAAGTCTAAAAAACGCGGATTAATGTATTTTAAATTAGGCAGCTTCGAATGATCAATTGGCAATAGTAAATTTTCTTCACGCATCTTGCTAATCGCGTACTCAGAAGGCACAGCAATATCAAATGTTGTACCACCTTGTTCAATTTTGGTCATCATTGCTTCATTCGAATCAAAGGTCTGATAAATGACTTTAATTCCGGTTTCTTTTTCAAACTGATTCACTAAATCAGGATCAATATAATCTCCCCAATTATAGACAGTCAGCGTATCTCCTCCAGAGTATCCTTCGGCATTGTTCAAATGATGAACCACATACATAAGAACGAAAGAAAGGATGACGATGAAGATAAACGGCTTTGCTAATTGCTTCATTTTCCAGTCGCCACCCCTTTCACTTTATTGCTATATCGCTGACTGATAAAGTAATAACCAATCACAATCAGCACGGTAAACATGAAAATAAGAGTAGAAAGAGCATTGATTTTCAGCGAGACCCCTCTTCTTGCTAACGAGTAAATTTCTACTGAAAGCGTGGAAAAACCGTTCCCGGTCACAAAGAAAGTAACGGCAAAGTCATCCAAAGAGTAAGTTAAAGCCATAAAAAAGCCTGCAAAGATACCAGGACGAATAAATGGCAATACCACTTTCGAAAGTACTTCAAAGCGGCTTGCTCCCAAATCACGGGCTGCATCGAGCAGTGTCGGACTCATTTCCTGCAGCTTAGGCAGAACCATGATGACCACAATCGGTACACTGAATGCAATATGTGCTAATAATACCGATATAAATCCGAGCTTTACACCGATAATGGTAAATAGAATTAAAAAAGATGCGCCAATAATAACATCTGGACTCACAATTAACACATTATTAAATGTTAACAGCGTATTTTGAACACGTCTACGCTTCACGTATACGATAGCAAGTGCTCCTATCACGCCAATAATCGTTGAAATAACCGAAGACAATAGAGCAATAATTAAGGTATTCAAGACAATAATGAGCAAACGTGTGTCTTGAAACACTTCTTTGTACCAATCTAACGTAAACCCTTCAAATTCTCGCATGTTTCCTCCGCTGTTAAAAGAGTAATACATTAAATAGAAAATGGGCGCGTATAAAATGAAAAAGACAAAAAATAAATAAAGGTGGCTGAACTTCCACTTTCTCTTCACTTTACACCCCTCTCTTTCCAGTGCCCGTTATGAGCATCATAACGGCCATCGCAATAATTAAAAAGACGGCAATTGTAGCTCCCATGCCCCAATCCTGCGTCACTAAAAAATGTTGTTCAATCGCCGTTCCCAGTGTAATAACGCGGTTTCCAGCAATTAAACGCGTAATCATAAAGAGTGATAGTGCTGGAATAAAAACAGCCTGACAACCTGATTTAACCCCTTCTAGCGTTAGCGGAAATACCACGCGCTTAAATGTCACCCATGAAGATGCTCCCAAGTCTCGAGAAGCGTAGATAAGCGAGGGATTAAGTTCTTCTAAAGAGTTAAAAATCGGCAAAATCATAAAGGGGATAAAAATATACACCGATACAAATACAAAACTAAAGTCAGTAAATAAAATTTGATGAGTGCCAAGTCCCAGAAATTCAGTAAATTTATTAACCGTACCGTACGTGCCAAATATACCTAAAAAAGCATAAGCTTTTAATAATAGGTTAATCCACGTCGGTAAAATAATCAGTAAAAGCCAAAGCTGCTTATGCTTAAGCTTCGTTAGTAAATAAGCTGTGGGATAAGAAAAAACCAAGGAAAATAACGTAATTAAAAAGGCATACCAAAATGAGCTCAGCGTCATCTGTAAATAAACAGGGGTAAAAAATTTCTTATAGTTTTCAAGCGTCAGCTCATTATCAATGCTAAAAAAAGAATAATAGACAACTAATACAATGGGAGCAACTACAAAAAGCAAAATCCATAACACGTACGGGACTAAGTAAATATTTCTTGATTTAGTTTGCATGGTAATCCTCTTCATAACCTTCGAGTCGCTTATCGAATTCTTCTTCCGTTTCATTAAATCGCATAACATGAATAGCTTCAGGTTCGAAATATAAACCAATTTCTTCGCCAACCGTTGCCTTTTTCGTAGAGTGAACGAGCCACTCATTCCCTGCATGGTCATAGCCTAAAATTTCATAATGGACTCCTCTGAACAGCTGTGAATCTACACGAACCTGCAGCTTCCCTTGATCGGAGCTTGTAATGGCTAAATCTTCAGGTCGAATCACAATTTCAACCTGCTCATTTTGGTTTAACCCTTGATCGACACATTCAAATTGCTGGCCGCCAAACTCCACTAAGAAGTCAGCAATCATTTTACCTGGCACAATATTTGATTCACCAATAAAATCAGCAACAAAACGATTGATTGGCTCATCATAAATATCTGTAGGTTCCCCGCTCTGCTGAATTCTTCCTTTATTTAAAACAAAGATTTCATCGGACATCGCAAGCGCTTCTTCTTGATCGTGCGTAACAAAAATGAACGTAATACCTAGACGGCGCTGTAATTCTCTTAACTCGTATTGCATTTCCGTACGCAATTTTAGATCAAGAGCTGAAAGCGGCTCGTCCAGCAAAATAACTTCAGGCTGATTTACAATTGCTCGTGCAATGGCTACGCGCTGTCTTTGGCCGCCCGACATTTCCTTCATTTCTCTGTTTTCATATCCTTCTAAGTTAACAAAACGAAGGGCTTCTTTAACTTTTATTGTAATATCAGCATTTTTCATCTTCTTGATTCGAAGACCAAATGCTACATTTTCAAACACATTCAAATGGGGGAAAAGCGCGTAGTCTTGAAAAACCGTATTAACCTGACGTTTGTTAGCCGGGACATCATTAATTCTTTTCCCATTAAAATAAATCGTTCCGCTTGAGGCTTCCGTAAAGCCTGCAATTAATCGTAAAATCGTTGTCTTTCCACATCCCGATGGACCTAAGAGGGTATAAAACTTCCCTTTTTCAATTTCAAAGCTTACATGATCCAATACAACTGAATCATTATCATATTGCTTGGTCACATTTTCAAATTGAATAATTGTATTCGTAGATGTCATTTCACTTCACCTCTTTTGTTCTATAAATAAGACTCTGTCGCCACAATAATTAACTCTGTTATTCCGTCATGAGCATTTAAAATCTGATGTTCTTCAGAAGCTTGAAAATAAATGGTTTCTCCTTGTTTGGCTTCATATATTCTGCCTCCAAGCTTCACCTTCACACACCCGCGCAAAATATAGCCAAACGTTTCTGAAAGAGAAGGCTCAAATCTCTTAAATGCACCTTTTTCATGAAGAATAAGACGAATTGGCTCCATTTCTTTTTCATTTGACTCATGCACAAGCCACTGAATATGGTAACCTTTTTCATCTTCGCAATAACTCGTGTAGTCTTCCTCTCTGTATACAACCTTTTGAACATGCGTATCAATTTCAAAGAATTCTTTCGGTTCGCATCCTAGCACTTCCAAAATACTAAAAAATGTTTCTAAAGACGGCGAACTTAAATCGCGCTCTAGCTGTGAAATATAGCCTTTGCTTAAATCAGTACGTTCTCCTAGCTCTTCTTGTGTTAAACCTTTTTTTAATCGTAAATTTTTAATTTTCTTTCCTATTTCCATACTCTCGATCCTCAACTGTATTTAAAATTAGCAAACAGCATGAATGATTGTTCATGCTGTTCCAAGCTCAAGTTTTGTTTTACTTAACTTAAAGTTTACTTTTAACCTTAAAATATTATACATGAATTATTTTTTAGTACAACCTTAAACACTTAAAAAATAAAAACTCCTTTTATTTAAAAGGAGTTTTTATTTTCATTTATACAACTTATGCGTTTCGTACTGTTTCCCGGATAATGTATCAAACTCAACTTCATGGTAATCTTGAAGGTCTTTTGCAGCTTTTTTAGATAGCGCTGCCGGATCATCCACTAGCTTTCCTTTTGAATCTATATACATATTTGAACGAAAAGCCGGCACTTCTGTTTTCATTTGATTCAACTGATCGTAGAACAGATTACTTTTGTAACCAAGAGATTGAGCAAGCGTCGGAGCAATATAAATAGGACTCATCGTACCGAGATTTTTATCTATTTTCGTATCGTAATTAGATAAAAATAAGAGCGGTGTCTCATAAAATTTTTGAGATGTTTGCTGCGTTTTCTCGTTTCCAAAACCCGTTTCTTTGTAAGCTTGAAGGTTTTGTCCAAGTGCTGGCAAATGATCTCCCCAAAATACTACAATGGTCGGCTCGTCCAGCTTTTGAATTTCATCGTTCAATCGTTTTAAAGCAGCATCTGAACGTTTAATTCCTTCAGCATAAATTTCAATTTCCTTTTGCATTTCCGGTGATAACCCTTTACCGGTTACTTTAATGGTTTCCTGACCATTATACTTATCCGCTGAATAAGGAAGATGATTTGCAATCGTTACAGCATGCACAAATGCAGGCTTTTTCGACTGACGAAGCGTATCGAGCACTTCATCAACTACCGCTTCATCGGAAACGAATTCTTTGTTATCTTTTTGCGTATGCTTCATTTGATCAATAAACTTCACTTGATCAAATCCCAAATTTGGGTACACATTTTGCCTCATATAAAGCATACCGCTGTTTGGATGCATAGCTGTTGTAGCATAGCCTTGTTTTTCTAAATAAGAGACAAAAGATGGATATTCTTTTTTACTCAATACATGCTGATAAGGAAGGCCTCCAGGGTTAAAGAAAGACAAAGAGTAGCTCGTCAGCGCTTCAAACTCCACATTAGCTGTCTCTCCGCCAAATGAAGGACTTAAAGACCACCCGGAAGGATATTTCTTTTGAAGTTCTCTTGTATTTTTCATTGGATCTTCAGAGAATGTCACGTTAAGCTTTGTTGGATCCCAAAACGTTTCGTTCATCACAAACACGACGTTTGGTTTGACTTCAGCCTTGCTTTCTTGTGTTTTCTCTTCCTTTGACTGAATGCGCTTTGCTACTTTCGCCATAGCTTCTTCTGAGTAGTCATCTGGCTCTTGGAGTACATCTGTTTTAATATTTGAAATCATGCCAATAACAGGTCCATTATAGTAATAATTATTTTGCTGATTCCACGGCATCAGCGCAGCATATTGATCATAATATTTTTGAGCAAACGAGTGTTCAAAGAATAAAAATGATTTCATTAAAAAGATGAGCGGCAGAATCATAATAATTCGAAGAAACCATCGAATTTTAATTTTCGGCAAGAAAAACCAAAGAGCGATCAGTACGATAATAGATCCAATAACTCCTATTACAATGGGAATTGAAATCGAATCTTTAATCATTGGAATAACTTCTTTTAACTGACTGGCCTGAATAAAATCGTTCGGGAACAACGGTTCATTTCGAAAGATTTTTTTATAATAGTTTACAAGAGCTAAAATAAAATACAGAACAAAGGTAATTCCAGCTCCTAAATAAGCTTCCCCTACTAGCATAATGATCGCTAGTGTTAACAGCGAAAGTAAAAATACCGTAAAAAGATAGCGTTCGGGATATACTTGCATCCACTCTATTGTTTTGCCTGGATTATGTATATCAATATGATAGATAACAAAAACCATAGCAGAAACGGCTGCTACGGCAATTGAAAACACAATTGCCGTAAAAATGGCATACCACTGCGAACCTTGTATTCTCTCTATCTGATTAAATTGAAGTAGCAAATAGAAAGTGAGCGCCCATAAGATAAATGAGCATCCCCCTATTAATACTACGAACCCAGCTGTATGGATTTGGGCCCAGTCAAACAATATTTTTGTGTCATTTGATACATTAAACATAACAACACTGTATAAAAAAACGCTAAGCAGACCATACGCTGCCAGCATTGGCAAAGAACGATACAAATGTTTAAACATAACCTTAAGCCTCCTATTTACAATATCTTAACACTTTTAATATAATTTTAACATTCCTATCTCTCTCGCTTTCACGCCTAATTTTCCCATAATCATACCACTAACATTTCCCGAGAAATTCCACACAAAAAAAGCCCGCTTTTCTTATGAAAAGACGGGCCTCTTAGCCGTTTTATACGTATGTAAAAATTGCTGTTATGAACGCTCTTTCACTGCTTCTGCTTTTAGCAAATCACGAATTTCTGTTAAGATCTCTTCTTCTTTTGACAGAACAGCCACTTCTTCCTCTACTTTCTCTTCTTCTTTTCTCTTAAAACGATTAAAGAAACGAATAAATAAGAAAATCGAGAATGCGACAATTAAGAAATCAACAATTGTTTGAATAAAAGATCCATATAATACCGTAGCTTTTCCAACTGTGAAGGATAAATCTTTAAAGTCTATCCCTGCTAACAACAAACCAATCAGCGGCATAATAATATCATTTACAAGAGACGTGACAATTTTTCCAAATGCCGCTCCAATAATAACCCCGACAGCTAAATCTAATACGTTTCCACGTAAAGCAAACTCTTTAAATTCTTTAAGCATCTGTTTCTTTCACCTCCTGCCCTTCATTTCAAACTTTCATGATAATACATCCTAAATTAAACAGACAAGGTGCATTTTCATTTTTTTCTTTTTTATGAGATATATACCAGACCTTTAGTTGTATTTCTGCCCAGATTTTCACTTTATATTCGCTTATAAATAAAATGCACTTTCAGTTTTCATTCAGGAAAGATTCATATTCAGTCCATTTTCCTTTTATACACTAATAGCATGTAATTCATTAAATATGTAAACGAACAATAGAGGAGATGGCTAGAACGTGAGAAAAATTATACTGCAAGCAGCTGCTTTATGCCTCGCAGCTATTATCAGCATTTCTTATACAGCAAGTGCGGCGAATGCAAGTGAAAACGCAGCAAGTGGAGATTTAATTATTAATAAAAAAACAAATCAACTTGCTTATTTTCATAATGGAAAGTTAGAAAAGACGTATTCAGTAGCTACGGGAAAAACATGGAGCGATACGCCGGTAGGCTTTTTCAAGATTGTTAACAAAATTAAAAATCGCCCTTACTATACAGGGCATATTGCAGGAGGCGCTTCTAATAATCCTCTTGGCTCTCGCTGGCTAGGGCTTAATGCAAACGGCACAACCGGCGACACATACGCTATTCACGGCAATAACTCAGAAGATAGCATCGGCAAATATGTAAGCCACGGCTGCGTACGAATGCATAATGCGGATGTGGAAGAATTATTCAATAAAGTGGCAGTAGGAACATCTGTAACTATTACGTATTCATCCAAAACCTTTGAAGAGCTGGCAAAAGTATACGGCTACGGACAGCTATGAAAAAATAAAAGCTTATCCAAGAAATCTGGATAAGCTTTTATCCTTCTCTATTCCCATACATGAGCTCCGTACTGTGTGAATATAGCTCAATAATATTCCCAAACGGATCTTCACAATAAACCAAGTAATAAGGTTTTCCAGGTCTTGTATTCCATACTTGGCTTCGCTTTTTACCACCTGATTGTTCGATTTTATCCGCTAACTTTTCCACGTCCTCGGCTATTAAACACATGTGAAAATAACTTTGATACTGCTCATCGCTGTCTTTTAATACAAGAGGCCTTTGCGGCTTATTAAATTCAAACAGTTCAATGCCTACCTGGTTGTCAGCTGTCATGTGAGCATTTTTCATTTTTTTGATATGAGACCCCAGTAAATCTTGAGTCATATTTTCAGCTTTTTCTTCCTCCGCATTAAACGTATAAGGACCGGAAATCAGCTTAAAACCTAAAACTTTTCCATACCACTGCACGGCTTCTTCTACATCAGGTACAGCTAATCCAACGTGCGTAATAGCTACCATTTTATCACCCTCCTATACACAAACATTCCCTTTCTGCTAAAAGAAAAACAGCCCATTTAAAATGGACTGTTTACACGCACTAAATTCATTTACGATTTTAAAGCATTATATTGAGCAATGATTTCTTTTGTTAAATCATTACTTGCCTCTAACCCACTAATCTCTTTTAATACATACTCAATATCATACTCATGAATATTCGCTTGAAGCTTCATAGCCTCTTTATCTTCTTGCGGGTCAAATAAAAGCGCAGCGGCGATAGCCTTTGCTAAGTAGGTATAAGAAAGGCCCGCTTTTTTTGCTTCTAGCGCTGGACGAATCAAACGATCTTGAGGTCCAAGCTTGCGAATTGGCGCTCTTCCTACCCTTTTAACTGAATCATTTAAATGAGGATTTTTAAAGCGCTCAATGATTTTAGTAATATAGGCTTCATGTTCCTCTCTATCTAAGTCATATCTTTTAATTAGATAGTTTCCTGTTTCTTGTAGCGTTTGCTGTACTTGTTCATAAATATCTGAATCTCTTAACGTTTGATCAATTGTTTCTTTTCCTTTTAAATAACCAAAATATGCAATTACCGCGTGTCCCGTATTCACTGTAAATAACTTTCTTTCAATAAAAGGAGCAAGGTCAGGCACAATCGTCATTCCTTCTACAAACGGAATATCTTCAGGTGCCTCTACTACCCATTCATAATAGGATTCTACTAAAACATCAAGCGAACCTTGGTCATGTTGAATAGGCACGATACGATCTACAGCTGAATTGAAGAAAAAGACCTTATTTATCATATGAGCTTTTGTCTCTTCATCCAGTGCGTCAAAAATATAGCCTTTTAATAAATCTGTTGCAGAGATTTGATTTTCACATGCAATAATATATACATTTTCGTCGCTTGCTTTTACACGTTCAGCCAAACCTTTAGCAATTAAAGGAGCAATTCGCGGCAGAACGTTCGGTCCGATGGCCGTCGTAATGTACGTTGCTTCTTTAATCGCTTTAATGACCGCTTGTTCTTGTGTCAGATTATTTAAACCAGATACGTTTTGAACAGCTAATGTCTCGGGATGCTCTGCGGCTGTTATTACGTTATACCCTTTATCTGCGTTTAACTGATTAATAACCTTTTCAGCAATATCTACGAATGTGACGTGATAGTTGCTTTGAGAAAACAATGCCCCAATGAATCCTCGACCAATATTGCCTGCTCCAAAATGAACTGCTTGCTTCACAAAAATCATTCCTTTATCAAATTATTTCGAAGGTACTCATGAAACGTATCCTCTAGCTTTTTGCGAATTATCTCTTCGTTCGAAGACGAAAAAATCATCATTGCTTCATGATCTTCAATTAAACTGGTACTAATTAAACTTAAAATTTCTTGCTGTGCTTCACTTAACTCTTCAGGTGCGAGCATTAATAGAAGGTTACGCGCCTGCATGTTTGTTCCGTCCATACCTTTAACTGTGCAAGGCTGTTCTAAATGTGAAACTTGAAAAATCAGCTCTTTCACGTGATGTTCACGGCAATGGAACAGTGCCATACTCGTTTGCGGAATGCCTAAACCGCCTTTGTTTTCTCGTTCCTTAAGCTGATGAATAACGCAGCTGGCATTGGTTATTAAACGTTCTTTTTCAGCAGCGCGTACTACGTGCGAAATCACTTGATCGTGACTCACTTCATCCGAAAATCGATACATCCTAAGGTTTTGAAGAATTGATTCGATACTTCCATGCACATCTTTAATTTGCTTCATCGTTTCCTCAAAAGACGGTTTTTCTGTAGAAGCGGTCTTATTTTTATATTGGAACGAACGGTAGTCCTTATCTTTGGTTAACTTTTGAATGTTTTTCTGTAAAAAATTCTGGACGGATTGAATATCCTCTTCCGTTAAGAGTGGATTGACTAAAATGTAATC
This sequence comes from Priestia sp. JV24, assembly GCF_025910025.1. Taxonomy (NCBI): domain Bacteria; kingdom Bacillati; phylum Bacillota; class Bacilli; order Caryophanales; family Bacillaceae; genus Priestia; species Priestia sp. JV24. The sequence goes on along the minus strand of NZ_JAPCIN010000004.1, from coordinate 15,541 downwards.
GACATTTAAAAAAGGCAGCCTTACTGTTGAAATCACTACGTCATACCCTTCAAGCGCGGCTTCTTTGATTTCTTTTACCGATTTAATGACAACTGAATTAATCTCCGGAATCTCTTTACGAATACGGCTAGCTAACATTTTCGAGGTGCCAATTCCAGTTGGACAGACAATCAGCGCCTGAATTTCCATGACTTCTTCTTTTAGCACTAGCGTTGAACCAAAATGCAAAACAAGATATGCTACTTCATCATCTGGAAAAACTAAATCCGGTAGCTCTTGATCGATACTGTTTCTCACAGCCATAAATAAAACAGGGTACTTTTTCTTAATCTCTTCTGTTAATGGATTAAAAAGCTCCATTTTTTGCTTAAGACGAAAAATGGCCGGTTCCATATGAGCAAGCAGCCCTTGGTAAAGGGAAAAATCACCAGTTAAGTCGGTGTTAAGCTGAACAGAAACGTGAGCAATCATATTCTTAATAATCTGCCCAACCACTACGCTGTCGTAATATACGTCTCTAGTAGTTTGGAACTTTGCTGCACGCAGCCGCACTGCTAAGAAATGAATATCTTTTTCTGTAAAAGAAAGAGAAAATATCCGTTCAATTTCGCGGCAAATATCCTTCATTAAAAACATTTCACTCGCCAGTTCTTCCATTTGGCCGCCGTCGTCTTCTAGATACATTTGCTTTTTCGTTCGCTGTATCATAATGCAAATATGAACAATGAGCCCTATATAATCGCTGTCAGCCAGCTTAGAATGATGCTGATTAATCGCTTGATGTATAATTCTGTCTACTTCTGCCAAATAATCCGGATAAAAATAGTGCAAAATCGTTTCATCCGTATGCTGCTGATTTTCTGCTAAAAACAAGCACTCAATTAACTCTTCATTAAAGTGAACAAGAAAATAATTAGCTAATGCTTTTCGTTTATTGGCTTCAGTAGCTTGAACCTCTACTCCCACCCCTCTCTTTCGATGAAGGAGAACGTCAAATGTGGTTAACCACTCTGTTAATTCATCTAAATAAGCAGTTAGTGTAGTGATACTTACTTCTAAGTCTTTAGCCAGCGTTTGTAATTTAAATGAATCCCCTTCTTCTAGAAGAAGAATTAAAAGAATTAATTTTCTTTCCTGTGGAGACTGATCCGTCGTTTTAATCTTCATCAGCTCTTGAATAAGGCGAAAAATTTGTTCATTTTTACCTTCAATCATTAGTCCTTCATCTTGTGTACGAATCAGCTTCAAATCAAATTTTTCAAGTATTGATTCAATTGCCTTCAAATCTCGGTGAACAGTTCTTACACTTACATTCAAAAAAGTAGCAAGTGTAAGGGCTGTATGTTTTCCTGCCGTTTTAATAATTAACTCAATGATTGATTTTTCTCTTGAAGTAATAAACAAGAACATCAACTCTTTTCTTATTTATAAACAAAGGATAAAAAGGCATCTTCATGCCTTTCTATCCCGTTAGTTACGTTGAATAATAGTCATTAATTCTTTAGCTGATTTGGCATGAACCATCTTTTCAATATTGTCCATATCAGAACATGTAATCGCGATACCAGATAAAATTTCTAAATGGGTGCCGTCTTTTCCGGCAATTCCAAAAATCAAACGAACTTTCTCACCATCAAAATCAACGCCTTCTGGCACTTGAATCACTGTAAAACCGGATCTTAAAACGTTCTTTTTCGCTTCTTCCGTACCGTGCGGAATCGCCACGTCATTTCCCATATAAGTAGAAGTCATATTGTCGCGCTCAATCATCGCTTCAACGTAGTTTTCTTCTACATATCCGCCTTTTACTAACACACTTCCTGCAAATCGAATTGCTTCTTCCTTAGAAGAAAAGTGCTGATTCAAGAAAACGTTTTCTTCTTTTAATAAACCATCATTACTATCTGTATTATTTTCTGCAGATACTTTTTTTTCTTCTTCCGCTTTAGAAGTAGTATGATCATTTTTTAGTTGATCAATTAGTTTGTCATATTCCGGACTAGATAGAAAATTATCAACCGAGATATGATACGCATCTGGAACTTTATTTTGAGCTCTTGGCGTCAGCTCTTTCTGTGTAATAACGATTTGAGCCTCACTTGGAATATTGCTGATGGCTGTATTCGTTACCGAAATATTTAAATTTGCTTGTTTAACTTTCTTGCGAAGAAGAGAGGCGCCCATCGCACTCGATCCCATACCTGCGTCACAGGCAAAAACAATTTTCTGAACGCTTGCTGGTACTTCTCCTTGCTGTTTTGTAAAGCTTCCTGCTACAGAGCTCTTCTTGCCTTTCATCTCTTGCATTTTGCGAGCTGCTTCATCCAAATCTTCTGTTTGCTTGCCCGTTTTTAAAATTAACGAACCTACAATAAACGATACGATGGCTGCAACGAGAACACCGGAGATATTTGCAACATAGCTGCCTGCATTACCTGGTGTAGCAGCTAAAATAGCCAAAATACTTCCTGGTGAAGCAACCGCTTGTAAGCCTCCGCCTAAAAGAACAAATGTAAATACGCCGCTCATTCCGCCTAAAATAGCCGCAATGATTAGAAGCGGACGCATTAAAACGTAAGGGAAGTAAATTTCGTGAATTCCGCCAATAAAATGAATGATGGCCGCTCCCGGCGCTGACTGTTTTGCTGTTCCTTTTCCAAAGAAGCAATACGCTAACAGAATTCCTAACCCCGGACCAGGGTTTGTTTCTAATAACAATAGAATGGACTGTCCATTTGTTCGAATTTGTTCTGCTCCGATCGGAGATAAGATACCGTGATTAATAGCATTGTTTAAGAATAAAATTTTAGCTGGTTCAATTAGAATACTTGTAAGTGGAAGAAGGCCATGTGCAACCATCCAATCTACACCCACTACAAGCGCGCCTGTAAATCCGTCCACGGCTGGACTAACTCCTAAAAAGGCTAGAATTGCTAGAATTCCTCCAAGAATACCTGCTGAGAAATTATTAATTAACATCTCAAATCCTGTTTTGACTTTACCTTCAATAAACTGATCAAACTTCTTGATGATATAACCGCCAAGCGGCCCCATAATCATAGCGCCTAGAAACATCGGAATATCAGACCCAACGATGACGCCCATGGTGGCGATAGCACCTACAACGCCTCCTCGCTGATCGTGGACAAGCTTTCCTCCTGTGTAGCCGATTAGCAACGGAAGCAAATACTTGACCATTGGATCCACTAGTTTGGCAAGGTTTTCATTTGGAAAAAAGCCTGTTGGAATAAATAAAGCAGTAATAAGTCCCCATGCAATAAATGCTCCGATATTTGGCATAACCATTGAACTTAGAAAGTTCCCAAACTTTTGTACAGCTACTTTTATATTAGATTGAGCCATTTGCTCTCTTCCTTTCTCTACGTGATGATACTTTAATCGTAAGAGATTAAACGCTTTCATTCAATAAATAGGAAAACTAACTTTGTCGTACCACAGACAGACAAAGCTTTTAATTACATAAAAAAGCAGCTGAACTTTAAAAGTTCAGCTGCTTTCTAACTTAATATTTATCTAATTCACTTACAGGAGATTGAATAATAACCGGATTTTTCTCTGGATTTAACCATTTTAAAATAGAGACAACTTGTTCTTTAGAAGTAGCCGTACATCCTGCGGTATAATTTGTTCCTACATGGAAGAAGATTGCACTTCCCTTTCCTGGCGTTCTAGATTCGTTATAATTAATGACAAACCCATAGTCGTAAGCCGGGATGTCCATGTTCTCAGCGCTCGTCCAGCGGCCATTAGCCGGCTTTTGCTGCCACGTATTATATAGAGAGCTTTTTGAATCGTCTACCCACACATCATTTGCTGTAATCTTTCGATATGGAAGCTTAGTTCCAGGGTTTGCATAGCGTCCGAATGCTGTGCCAATTGTATATTTCCCTGTCGGAGATTCCATATCTCCTTCTTTTTTCGATAAAGCGAATCCTTTTTGTCCAAGTACACCGTTCGCAGTTAAAACTTGCTTCCATTTCCCATCAACTTTTTCAAACGTTTGAATTTTAGCAGACTTCGTATCGTAGTTATCTGCTGTAACCAAGATGACTTGCTGAGCGTTACCTAACGTTTTAAAAGAATCCACTACGAGCTTTGGAGACGCTGTAGCTGAAGCCTGTACATAGTCACTGCTTACATAGCCTGTGCGGCCGTTATAGTTAATCTTGTACCAGCTTCCGCTTTTGCTCACCACAGACAGCTTCTGGCCTTTTGTCACACTTCCTATGGATGCATAATTGGTGCCCGCTCCGCTTCTTACGTTCAGCATGCTTGCCGTTACTGTGTACGTTGTGCTTTCTGCTGGTAGAGTTGTTGTTCCTGATGCTTGTACATAATCGCTGCTTACGTAGCCCATGCGGCCGTTATAGTTAATTTTGTACCAGCTTCCGCTTTTGCTCACCACAGACAGCTTCTGGCCTTTTGTCACGCTTCCTATGGATGCATAATTGGTGCCTGCTCCGCTTCTTACATTCAGCATGCTTGCCGTTACTGTGTACGTTGTGCTTTCTGCTGGTGGAGTTGTTGTTCCTGATGCTTGTACATAATCGCTGCTTACGTAGCCCATGCGGCCGTTATAGTTAATTTTGTACCAGCTTCCGCTTTTGCTCATCACAGATAGCGCTTGACCTTTCACTACGCTGCCGATAATCCCGTAAGTCGTTCCCGCTCCGCTTCTCACATTTAGCTTGCTTGCCGTCACTTTATATGTAACCGTCGCTGCATATGCCTTTTCTTGATTTCCCCCGATTGAGCCAAAGCCAGGCGTTACAGCCGTTGCAAGTGTAGCTGTTAACGCCATCCCCACCATTAATTTTTTCAACTGCTTTCCCTCCATTTATCTCTTATAAAATTCTACTATTTTCTATTCTTAATTCATTATCTTACCATATTCCAAAAGAAGGGAAAGGGTCAATAGATGCTTTTCACACGGCCTATAAAAAAAGACAGACCTCTTTGATAGGTCTGCCTCTTTCACTATTATCCTAAATCAACGTTGTGATATACTTGCTGCACATCTTCTAGGTCCTCTAATGCATCAATCATTTTTTCAAACTGAGCTTGTGCATCTTCAGGAAGAGTTACATCATTTTGAGCAAGCATCGTTTGCTCAGCTACTGTAAATTCCGTAATACCAGCATCGTTGAACGCTTTTTGTACCGCATGGAATTGATCCGGATCAGCATAAACAATTACAGAATCTTCTTCCTCTAAAATGTCACGCACGTCTACATCTGCTTCCATTAACAGTTCTAGCGTCTCTTCTTCATCCTTACCTTCTACACCAATAACAGCTGTTGGATCAAACATGTACGCTACTGATCCGCTTACTCCCATATTACCGCCGTTTTTACCAAAGGCAGCACGCACGTCTGAAGCTGTTCTGTTTACGTTATTCGTAAGAGCATCTACGATAACCATTGAGCCATTTGGTCCAAAACCTTCGTAACGAAGATTATCGTAATTTTCTTCTGATCCGCCTTTTGCTTTTTCAATCGCACGGTCAATAATTGCTTTTGGCACATTGTATGTTTTCGCGCGTTCTAATACAACTTTTAACGCTTGGTTTGATTCTGGATCTGGCTCGCCTTGTTTCGCAGCCACATAAATCTCACGGCCAAACTTGGCATATATACGACTTGTATTAGCATCTTTTGACGCTTTCTTTTCTTTAATATTGTTCCACTTACGGCCCATATTGTTTCACTCTCTTTCAAAATTGAATCTAATAAAATAAATAGGCAATGATATATCCGTCTTTATTATACATCAATTCCCTCTTATCTTTCGAGTTTAATACCTAAAAAAGACAAGCAATCTTTTGGTATATTTCATTAACTAAATAAATGAGAAAACCATTTGATAACCGGCTGAATGATTTTTGTATATACATTTTTAAGCGGTTTGTATATACATCTCATCCAAATCCACCGTAAAGGATAGTAGATCATATGAATTACGATCCGCTTAACTCCTTTCCAGAAACAGAGGAATATACGCTGACAAAATGAAACCACAGGAATAACAATTTCATTGTAAAATGGCAGCACAACATATTTCCAGAAAAGATAACAAGGATAACAAACTAGATACAACACAGGGTATAAAACATACTTCCATATAAATCTAGTTATAGGCAAAAAACATCGTTTCCAAACGAAGAGAATAAAAGGATAGATGAGGACACTCCATAGCCAAGAAATAGGATAAACGAACAAGAAACGTATAATGTATCTCCAAATGAAATCAATGACAGGTTGAATAATTCTTGTTCCTATCCATATGAGGGGCTTAGCGATAAAATATATCCATAGCTTACACAAAATTTGAAATACAAAATAAAAGGGAAAATACAAGACAAAAAAGATGCCTCGCAACACGTACTTTATACTTTGAGCCAATCCACTAATGCTTTCCACCTCCTTTTTAATAGCTGAGGTTCGTTCCTTTACCTATTTCATTATATAAAATAAATGGAGCAAGCAAATATATTTTTTAGCTCAATGAAACTTCTAGCATAAACGGTGTTTGTTCTCTTTCTCAGACATACAAAAACACCCTTCTATAATAGAAGGGTGTCTAGAACCTTATTATTCTACAGTAACTGATTTAGCTAAGTTACGTGGTTTATCTACATCGCAATCGCGGTGCAGTGCAGCGTAGTAAGAGATTAATTGTAAAGGAATAACCGCTGCTAGTGGTGAAAGTGTTTCATGAACTTTCGGAATCACGTAGCGATCTTCTTCTGTTTCTAATCCCTTCATTGAAATGATACAAGGATTAGCTCCACGTGCTACTACTTCTTTTACGTTACCACGGATGCTTAAGTTTACATGCTCTTGTGTTGCTAATGCAATAATTGGCGTATTGTTTTCAATTAAAGCGATTGTTCCGTGCTTAAGCTCTCCTCCAGCAAATCCTTCTGCTTGGATGTAAGAGATTTCTTTTAGTTTTAACGCACCTTCTAAGCCTACATAATAATCAACAGAACGTCCAATAAAGAATGCGTTGCGAGTTGTTGCTAAGAATTGAAGAGCAATGCTTTCCATTTCTTCTTTGTCGTCGCAAAGTACTTCCATTGTGTTTGCTACGATTGCTAACTCTTGAACTAAATCAAATTCTAATTCAATGCCGCGTGTTTTTGCTGTTACAGCCGCTAGAATTGATAGCACTGCTAATTGAGCTGTATAAGCTTTTGTTGATGCTACAGCAATTTCCGGACCTGCATGAAGTAATAACGTATAATCAGATTCACGAGATAATGTTGATCCCGGAACGTTTGTGATTGTTAACGCTTTGTAACCTAGTTCTTTAATTTGAACTAATACTGCACGGCTGTCAGCTGTTTCTCCACTTTGAGAAATAAAGATAAACAATGGCTTTTCAGATAAAAGCGGCATGTTGTAAGAGAATTCACTTGCTACGTGCACTTCTACTGGAACCTTCGCCCACGTTTCAATGAATTGTTTACCTACTAGGCCTGCATGATAGCTTGTTCCACATGCTACGATATAGATGCGGTCTGCTTCATCCATTGCTTCTAAAATGTCTGCATCAATGTGCAGTTCATTGTTCTCATTTTGATACTCTTGAATGATTTTACGAACAACTAAAGGCTGCTCGTCAATTTCTTTTAACATATAGTGAGGGTACGTACCTTTTTCAATATCACTTGCATCAAGCTCTGCTGTATAAGGGGCTCTTTCTACCACTTCACCATCAAGCGTTTTAATTGTTACGCCTTCTTTTGTAACAATTACTGTTTCTTTATCCATTAATTCTACGTACTGATCTGTTACTTGAAGCATTGCCATAGCATCACTCGCTACAACGTTAAATCCTTCACCAACACCTACAAGAAGCGGGCTTTTGTTTTTAGCTACATAGATTGTATTTTTATCTTCGTTATCAACAAGAGCTAGTGCATAAGAACCATGAAGCAAGCTTACTGTCTTACGGAACGCTTCTTCTACATCTAAGCCTTCTGCTGCGATTTTTTCAATTAACTGAACGATTACTTCTGTATCCGTTTCGCTTTTGAACGTTACATCTTGTAAATATTCACGTTTCAAAATAGCATAGTTTTCAATTACACCGTTATGCACAAGTGTGAAGCGTCCAGATGTACTTTGATGCGGGTGAGCATTTTCTTGGCTTGGTACACCATGAGTTGCCCAACGCGTATGACCGATACCTGCTGGTGCTACAACACTGTTATCTACTGCCTGACGCAATTCTGCAATACGGCCTTTTTCTTTGAATACGTGTACGCCTTCATTGTTAACAACTGCAATACCCGCTGAGTCATAGCCACGATATTCTAACTTTTCAAGACCACGTAATAAAATTTCTTTCGAATCTTCTGTTCCAATATATCCTACAATTCCGCACATAGATAAAATCCTCCTTCATGTATGAAAAGAGAGTCTCTTTTCATCATCAATGATTATCATCTCAATGCTTTTGTCCAATAAGTCACCTCATTGTTTTTCACATCAAGTTTTCGGCCGTGATAATCAACAACCGGGAGGCATCCGCCGATACTTCGATAAACCTCCTCCTCGTCAACTAAGTCGTTTCCGTCCCTTTACTTAGTTCAGGCGCTTTGTATTCACTTTTAAACTAGATTGTTCACTCCTTTACATAAATTAAGAGACGAACAGATTTAATATTACAATAAGAAGTGAGAAAACGTCAATTATCTTCTTTACTATCTGTAAAAACAGCCTTTAGCATTAGATAATTTCCAAGAATTTTTCTCAACAATATAAAAATATGCATAAGCAGCTTGAAACGTCACCGCTTATGCATATAATTAATGAATTACTCTAAGCCCATTTCTTCTTTTACTACTTCTACGATACGCGTTACATAAGTTTCACATTCTTCTTGTGTTTGTGCTTCAACCATCACACGTACTAACGGCTCTGTTCCTGAAGGGCGTACAAGTACTCGGCCATTACCGTTCATTTCTTTTTCCACTTCTTCAATAACTACTTTTACCTTCTCGTTATCTGTAACATGATGCTTATCTGTTACTTTTACATTTACAAGAAGCTGAGGATATTTCTTCATTTCAGCTGCTAATTCTGATAAAGGCTTTTTCGTTGCTTGCATAATGTTTACAAGCTGAATAGCTGAAAGCATACCGTCACCTGTTGTGTTGTAATCTAAGAAAATAATATGACCTGACTGTTCTCCACCTAGGTTATATTGATTAGCTTTCATTTCTTCTACTACATAACGGTCTCCTACACCAGTTTGTGCACTTTCAATCCCACTAGCTTCTAGTGCTTTATAGAAGCCTAAGTTACTCATAACGGTAGAAACAAGCGTGTTTTTCTTTAAACGTCCTTGTTCATATAAGTATTTTGCACAAATGAACATAATTTGATCACCGTCTACAATCTCGCCTTTTTCGTCGATTGCGATTAAACGATCTCCGTCTCCATCAAATGCTAATCCAACATCCGCTCCTTTTTCTTTTAAGAAGGCACTTAATGCTTCCGGATGTGTAGATCCTACACCGTCATTGATGTTTAATCCGTTTGGAGATGCCCCCATTGTAGAGATATCTGCATCTAGATCTGCAAATAAATGTGCTGCTAACGATGACGTTGCCCCGTGCGCACAGTCTAATGCCACATGAATACCTGAGAAGTCTTCATCAACCGTTTGTTTTAAGTATTGAAGATATTTTTGTCCACCTTCGAAATAGTCATTTACCTGACCTAAGTCTCCCCCAACAGGTCTTGGTAATTGATCTGTTTCACTATCCATTAACGCTTCAATTTCATTCTCTTGGGCATCTGAAAGTTTAAATCCATCTGGACCAAAGAATTTAATTCCGTTATCTTGAACTGGGTTATGCGAAGCAGAAATCATGACTCCTGCTTGTGCGCCAAGTGCTTTTGTTAAATACGCTACCCCTGGAGTTGAAATAACACCTAGTCGCATAACTTCTGCTCCAATTGAAAGCAATCCTGCAACAAGCGCTCCTTCTAACATATGACCAGAAACGCGTGTATCGCGTCCGATTAATACTTTTGGTCGCTCTGAATCTTTTGTTAGAACGTAACCACCTAAGCGTCCAATTTTAAAAGCAAGCTCAGGAGTTAATTCACTATTGGCAACTCCTCGTACTCCGTCTGTTCCAAAATACTTACCCATTAATTTTCTCTCCTTCATGTCAAAACATTTAGTTTCCTGATGTATTATCTGTCTGTCCATCTACGGGTGTAGAATTTTCATCACTTTGATTATTACTACTGTCGTCACCAGTTTCTGTACTATCTGTTGGTGTATCTGTATTGTCTTCAGGTGTATCAGTCTCTTCGCTTGGTTTATCAGCTGAATCACCTGAATCACCTGAATTTCCCGTCCCAGGATTTGTTCCTGATCCAGTTCCCGTGTCTGGCTTTGTTTCTTTATCGCTCGTGCTTCCACTTGTTTCTTTATCTGTTTGCTCATCATTTGTCCCTGATTGTTTTTTCGCTGTTACACGAACTTTTGCCTGTTTAGTCGATAGAGTTGATGTAACGGAGTCGGGACTATTTATTATAATAGGAACCGTGTGCTCCCCGGCAGATAAATTCTCTACATTCGCTGACAAGCTAATGCCGCTTTTCGTCAACTTATCTAAATCAGATTTTGGTCCTTTTACATCCGCATCTACTGAAGTAGGAGAAAGCAGTTCATACGTGTACTTTGAGGATTGACCAGTTAAAGAAACCGGTAAATTCTTAAATGACTTAGTCTCAGCTACACTTGCATCCGTTTCTTCTGCGTCTTTCTCATCACCTTGTTTGTCTACTTCGACATGAACGGTAATTTGTTTAGGACTTACACTATCTATTCCGTCTGGAACAGGGACATTCACCTTAATATCTTTAGATTTCGTAATACCGGTAACATCGACTGGAATATTATCAATTTTATCGATTTTTTCTAAAGAATCAGATGGACCGATAATTTTTACTGTATCTGTTTTAGGCTCTAGCTTCGTAATGTTGACACCGTCGCCTGGCGTGCCTTCTTGAATCACATCGACCGGCACTTTTTTACTAATATTTCTCACTGGGATTGTTACATTGACCGTTTCTGGTTGAACTGTTACGTTCAATTTATTTAAATTCTTGTCTAGTGCGACAACAGTTGCTTGTTTCGTCACTGTTTTTGAAGCATTATCTAAATCAATAATAGCTTTTACATAAGCAACTTGAGCCAATTGACTTGATGCGCCCGTTACCGTGACGGCTCTTGGACTAACGGTTGCTTCCCCTGCTTCATATCCATTCTTGACCTTGTTTTTATCATAGCTTGCCTCTACTGAAAACTGTTTTGAATCGCGTTCTTCAATTGTTACATTTACAATATCAGGCTTAACCACTACGTTTAAATTATCAGAGATATTTCGATACTGAACCTTGACTCTATGCTGCCCTAAGCTTAAATTATCAAGGTCAATATAAGCTTGATAATCTTTTTGTAGCTTTGTTTGAGCCAAAATATTTTTAGGACCTTCCAGTGTCATAATAACCGTATCCGGAACACCTCTTACAATTCTGTTCTTCTCATTATAGGATACTTGAACCGGAACATCTGTTAATGTTTCTACTCCAGTGTTGGCAGAACTGCTTCGGTTCAGAATCTTATTTGATGAACTGGCACCATCATCTAAATTAACAGATAAATATAACATGAAGGCTAACAGCAACGCGATAATTTTCATAACCCACGATCGATTCATCAATTTATCCATTCTTCTTCAACCTCCATTGCCAACGAGTGGAAGAAGTTGCTTTAGAAGTTGTGACTAATTCTTTTTCTAGCATTTCTCTCAATGTATCAATTGTCAATTCACGATACAATTCACCATTTTTGGTAACGGAAATGCCTCCAGTTTCTTCAGATACAATGACAGTCACACTATCTGTTACTTCACTTATTCCTACAGCAGCACGATGGCGAGTACCTAATTCTTTTGAAATAAAAGGACTTTCAGATAAAGGTAAGTAACATGCTGCAGCGGCTACTTGATCCCGCTGTAAAATAACCGCTCCATCATGAAGTGGTGTATTTGGTATAAATAAGTTGATTAATAATTCAGAAGAAATATTAGAGTTGAGCGGTATACCTGTTTCAATATAATCACCCATACCCGTCTCTCTTTCGATTGAGATCAATGCACCTATGCGTCTTTTAGCCATATAATGCGTTGCTTTTATAATCGCCTCAATCGTAACGGTACGTTCATCTTCTTCAGGCAAATTACTGCGTGAAAACAAACGTCCTCTCCCAAGTTGTTCAAGCGCTCGGCGCAGCTCTGGCTGGAAGATAATAATGATAGCTAAAAACCCATACGTTAACGCTTGGTCCATTAACCATTGCAGCGTATTTAGTCCAAGGAAGTTACTTATAAAGCGAACAACTAAAATCACCGTGATCCCTTTTAAAAGCTGTACTGCTTTTGTACCTCTTATGACCATAATTAATTTATATATGACGAACCATACCAGGAGAACATCAACAATTTTTCCTAAATATGAGAGGATTGGCAGGTCTCCAATAGGCATCTTCTCACTTCCTCTATATATGTAATAAAGATAACATAACCGTTTTATTATACCATAAAACAAAATTACACTGTAAATTACATCTTATTTTTAAATCCTTGTTCCTATATAATGTAGCCTTCTTTTTATATAAATAAAACCGTCCACTGTTCCTCTCTAACAAGATAAGCGGACGGTTTTATGTTTCAACTATTAAAAGTCAACAGCTTGTTTGGCATGAGTTTTGACGTTATACCATACCCAGTCAAAAATCTTGTCTAACTCTTCAATATTGCCTGTCACTTCTCCTGCAGAAGCTAGATACTTATCACCATGTATAACAGTAACGTTTCCATCTACTTTTCCTTCAATTTTAATATCGCCATTTCTCACAGTAATATCACCTTTGACGGTCTCACCTTTTGGTACAACGACTGTTTTATCGTGAATGACCAAGTTCGGCTGCTTTGAAACAGAAAAGTCTTCATCCGTTTCCCAAGCTGAAAACACGGTGCCGGACATTAACAGCACAAATACAGCAGCTGCACTAAGAATCGGGTGGTTTGTAAACCATCTATTCATTCGAATTCGATTCTTCTCACGTGGTAACCCAGCCATAACACCTGCTGTAAAGTTCATAGGTAATTCTATATGAGAAGTGCTTTGCACAAATGCAATGGTTCTTTTTAACTGATGCATATGCTGCTGACAACCTTTACATTGATGCAAATGCTCTTTTAATAACAGTTCATTTTCTTTTGTAATATCTCCATCTAAATGCTCATGAATGAGATTTACATACATTTTTGGACATTTCATTCTTAGTTCACTCCTTACAAGTGGCGAAGTCGATTTCTTAAAGCTTCACGTCCTCTGTGAATTCTAGTCTTTACCGTACCAAGAGGCAGGTCTAAAATATCGCTGATTTCTTTTAAAGACAGCTCATCTATATATTTTAGGACAATGACAGTTCGATATTTCTCAGGTAGCTTTAATATTTCCGACTGAATGAATTCTTGCAATTCTACTTGCTCTAGTTCTTCCTCTGGTAAGGCCTGATCGGCAGCTATTTGAGAGTACATATTTAACCCGTCGGTCCCGGCTACTTCTGCATCTAAATAATAGTCTGGCTTTTTTTTACGAATTCGATCAATACAAAGATTTGTAGCAATTCGATATAACCAGGTGGAAAACTTTTTACTCGTGTCATAGCTATGAATATTTACATAGGCTCGAATAAACGCTTCTTGGGCAGCGTCTTGCGCTTCTTCCCGGTTTCCTAACATTCGATAACATAGGTGAAAAAGTTTATCCTTGTGATATTCTACTATGTCAGCAAACGCATCCTGGTCACCTTTTTTTACTTTTTTTATTTTTCTTTTTAATAATAAATCCATGTAACGGTTACCTCCGCCCATTGCGGGATAGTATATATACGTGTACTTTATCATAAAGTTTCACTTATGCTTAATTATTTTAACAAAAATTTGTCAAATACGTTTAAAAAGATCATACGTAGGTTATGTAATTAGTATAGATGAAAATAAGAGGAGTGGAAAGCTTGACTCATACAAAAGAGAACCTTTTGAATCGAATTGAAGAATGCAGAAATAACATGGTCACTCTTGCAGCAGAAAACCCTTTATCATCACTAACAGTAGTGAGAGTCAGTTCAGAGCTAGATGGTTTATTAAATGAATATGAAAAGTTTTTCTCTATATAAAGAAGCTCTCGAATCCGAACTAAGAGCTTCTTTTTTTTTATGTTGATATATATTTCATGTACCTTTTGGTAGGTACTAATGTTTTATACTAATTTCTCTCCTAAAAGTGAGCCCATTAATGCAACAGCTACTGTAGCGGTTTTATTCCGTTCATCTAAAATAGGATTCACTTCCACAAACTCAGCAGAAGTGATTAGCTGAGATTCTGCTAACATCTCCATAGCTAAATGACTTTCTCTGTAGCTTATTCCACCGATGACCGGCGTTCCTACTCCAGGTGCATCATGTGGATCCAATCCATCTAAATCGAGTGATAGATGAACGCCATCTGTTTTTTCACGCAAATATAAAATTGTTTCTTCCATTACTTTTGTCATACCCATTCGATCTATCTCATGCATCGTATACACTTTAATCCCTTTTTCCTTTATTAACTCTTTTTCTCCTTCATCTAAAGAACGTGCTCCGATAATCACAATATTTTCAGGCTTGACTTTAGGTGTATAACCGCCAATTCGAGTCAATGCGTCGTCTCCTATACCTATACTTGCCGCCAATGGCATACCGTGAATATTTCCTGAAGGAGACGTATCTGCTGTATTCAAATCTCCGTGTGCATCATACCAAATCACGCCCAAGTTTTTATAATGACGACTTACTCCTGCTAGTGTTCCGATAGCGATGCTGTGATCTCCCCCTAGCACTAAAGGAAACCTTTTATTTGTAATAACATCACTTACGGTCTGAGCAAGCCTCTCGCTAGCATCTGCTACAGCTTTTAAATTCTTTAAGTTTGTATTTTCATCACTATGTACTCGTTCAGCTAAGGCAATTTCAATATTCCCTTTATCTTCTACACTATATCCAATATTCTCGATGCGTTCAATAACCCCTGCATATCGTATCGCACTTGGCCCCATATCGACCCCTCGGCGAGTTTGACCTAAATCCATTGGTACTCCAATAATTGAAAGCTTATTCATAATATGTCCCCCCATCACAAATGTTGCTACTCTCCTATTGTAACGGCTAAATGAGCGATGGCTCAACTCGACACTTTTTTGAATATATATACAATTCTAATTTGTAAAAACTACACAAAAAAACCTTTAAGCAAATTGCTTAAAGGTTGTACGTTTATATGTATGGTGGAGCCTAGCGGGATCGAACCGCTGACCTCCTGCGTGCAAGGCAGGCGCTCTCCCAGCTGAGCTAAGGCCCCAATATCTTTTTTTATATAGAA
>NZ_JAPCIN010000039.1:0-5325 GCF_025910025.1 Priestia sp. JV24 | reverse complement strand
CATTGGCGGCCGAGCATGAGCGCACGCATGCATTGAGCCATGAGCTTGATCGCTATGAAAAAGAGAACAAGACACTGAAGAATGTTTTGGATGAGACAAGGCAAGAATTAGAGGTATATGTGGCGGATCAAGACGGCCAAGTGGAAAAGGCGAAGAAACAAATGCGCCAGAAGCTTGTGCGTGATTTCTCAGCTGAACAAAAGGAAAAGGTCAAAGATGAGGTTACGAGAGAACAAGATACGCAGTATGAGGCTCATATAGGCTCTCTAAGCGATAATTTGACAATTGAGAAGCAGAAACATAAGAAAACGAAAAAAGAGCTTGTACGGGAAAAAGAAGTGAATGAGAGCTTAACGGAGATGAATCTTGGTTATATAAAGGATTATGTGCCCAAAAAAGAGCTTGATGAGGCGAATAAGCAGGTTCAGGAATTAAAAGAAGAGAACAAAACATTAAAAGCTTGGAAGGAAAAAGCATTGAATTGGATTGATCAGAATGTGGAGAAGATGAAGAGGATTTCATTTTTTCAATATGTCGGTGGGATCGCTAAACGATCAAATCGTCAGGAACAAGACTTAGAACGGTAAAAAGGAGACATGAAGTTGAGCAAAATAAAAACGACACTCTTACTTATTGCTTTTGCAGTGGTAGCTGCTTACGATATTTATTTATTGTTGAACGCTTACACGTATGGTTTTGCTGATAAATAAGCTGATATTAAAGGATTTAAATAAAAAAGAGCAATCCTATCTCAACTGGCATTGGAGAAGGTTTGCTCTTTTTTGTTTAGGAATTTTACTTTGCAAAAGTAAAAGAAAAAGTTAGATTAGGTCGTTAGCTCTTTTAGTGTAACATAATAAAACGAAACTTGTCATACAAATTTCAAAATAAAAGAAGCAATCTGGGCATTGGCAATCGAGATTGCTCTTTCATAAGGGTTTGTCCATACGTATCCGAAGTATGAAACATAAGTAGATTACCATGTTCTGTAATTAAGGACTATTTTAAATGTGTTGCTGCGTGTAAAAATAAAAAAAGAGCAACCTCATCTTTGTCATAGGAGAATGAGGTTGCCTTCAAATACGTTGAAATCTGAAGTAATGAATGCAACAATAACACATTTTGGATAATATTGCTAATTTATAGCTTGTAAGTAAGATATGTATAAAAAAGCTCCAGTCTAAAGGGCACATTTGACTAGAGCTTTTTTTGTTTTTTTAACAGATTAATCTCAGAGAGACATGTAATTATTGGTAATTATAATATAGTTAAATCATTATACATATGCATAAAAGGTGGACTTCTTATACATTGTTTTCATTGATTTGCTCAATAGAATGCCTATTCTATCAACAATGTATAAAAAGTTGCATAAAAGAGAAAAAGAGAACTTCTTCGAACCCTTGGGGCGTAAGGGTTCTCTTTTTTGATGTGTTCCGGAAAGAGACATTATGTTAACTAACTTTGTATATCTTATACAGCTTAAAAACGAAAAACCTACTGAACAGGGATCAGTAGGTTTTTCTGCTATAGATATCACTATTTATCAGTTGATGCTCGGAACATCTTGGGTAGTTTGCTCAATATAAAAAAATTGATCTAAAAAAGCAAACATTATTGTTTTTTTAGATGTACTATTTTAGCAGCATTGTCTAAACGTTCTTCTGATTTTTTTAATCGTTTTTGAGTGTTTATTAAAGATTTTTGAACAGATGAAGGTGTAATAGTTGAAACTTTAACGCTTTTTGCTTCTGTACATACCAGGTGACCTATACCATCTTTCCATTGAATCGTACATTTAAAATTCCCAAATAAGTTGTTACGTATTTTTAAAACGAGATGTTTTGTCATAGGATAAGAATTATCACTATGTGAGAGCATTAATATAGCCTTATCTCGGTCTTTCTCATGAATGATATTCCATATATTAGATGCATCTGGAAAGTATGAATGAGTTGTGTTTGAAGAATTTAAAATCGTACCTTTTTGATTGATTTGAAAATAAGGAACAGGAATCCATTTAGTTATCATAGTATTCATGTTCTGTCTCCTTTAAATTAATAATCAACTTATTTAAAGTGTATTTGATATACATCTTAAAGATAAAAAAAACGAAATATCTTGTCAATCGGAAACAGTTTTTTCATAGAAACTTTGTTCATCTTATTATTTAATGTGTTCCGAAAATGTTTTATGTTAACAAGTAAGAGAAGTAATAGCAGGAAATATCATCTTGCATTTGAATACTAGTATTATACTCTTAATACGAAAATGGAGGCTAGTATGATGCTGGTAAAAAAGATGTTAAATGGGATTATGATGAAAGAAATCACTATTAAAGAATTAGCTGATCAGTATGATGTGAGTACTCGTACGATTCAATTAAAGATTAAGAAATTAGGTTATCAATGGGACAGTAAGGAAGGTATTTATCGCTATGTTGGAGAAGAATCAGAGCCTTTAGATGTTGATTTTCGTACCCTTATCTCGAAAAACAGTAAAATGCCAGCAGAACAAAAGTTAACTATTAGCGAGATGGCAGCTAGTACGAGCTATGTTGATGAAAGCGAAAGTACTAGCACTAGCTCTTCAAAAGCTAGCACAGTAGATGCAATTGATTTGTTGCTGCAAAGTCCAAAAGACCGTTCAAAACGAGTATATCGAGGTTTTTACTTTGATAATGATGTGCTAAGTATTATTGATCGAGTCCCCAAAAGTTATAAATCCGAATTAGTAAATGAAGCTCTGAGAAAAGTGTTTAAGGAGAAAGGATTATTAGACTAAAAAGAAAAGCAGGCTTAAGCCTGCTTCTTTAGCCTTAAAGGCTAATATGTTTAAGAAATTTTTATTAGTTTTTGTGAAGGTTCTTGATGTAGGTTTTGAAACTGTTGAACGGCCTCTGTCATAGATTCCGTATTTAATTTCTTTAAGATGCTTTTTCTTTGATTTTTTATAGTGCTTTCTTCTTTATGGAGAAGGTTTTGTATTTCTGAAATAGAATGACCATCAATAGCAAGAGCAAAGACTTCTTGTTCTGCTTTAGTAAACTGGTTCATAAATACTTTCTCTTTTAGGATTTTGCATTCTTCTTCAACATTCTTTAGTCGAGCAACTTCATCAACTAAATCAGAAGCTACACTTAGAATACTTTCAATACCCATTAATAGTTTTTCGCTTTGATCCATGATAAGACCCTCCTATTTTTTGAGGGCAACCCATGTTATAATTAATATCGGTATATACGTTGTACTAGTTACGACATGGGGTGTTTCTCTGCCAGGAGAAATGCCCTTTTTATTTTGTTGTGTCTAATCTTGATGCAAGTCGTTTTAATCACCTCCTTAAATTATTTTAAGCCTTCTCTTTCTCTTAAAGCTTTGAATCTATCAAATTGACTTCTATATTGATAATCCTTATTTTCTTTTTTACTCACAAGAATTTTCCCATCGTATTTAGCAAATTTTTTGTGCGAATTATAATCAGTCCATGCTAGATCAGAATTTACAATATAAACGTTTGATGACCCCATTTTTAAAACATCAATAAACCCGTTTTCTTGAAGCAGTTTTATAGCTCTATAAATTGTCATACGAGATTTACCAAAGTAATCAATAAATACTTCATAGGAACAAGCCAAAGCGTTACGAGTATCCATGTGTTCTAAAATAAAAAATAAAACTGAAGAAGCAAATCCATGATTAGTCATTAACCAACGAATCTCTGGCATATTGTCTCTATACAATTGAACAAAATTTGTGTTTTTATCTTTTTCTTCTTTTTGTTTTTGAACTTCTTCTTCTTGTTCCTGAATTTCTAAAAAACGTTGTAACTTTTTAAATTCATTCTGGCTCAATTCAAGTGTAACTTTTGGTTGTTCGGTCATATGTATAACCCTCCTCAAAATTAAATGATACATATATGTTTCATTTTTGATACATCTTGTATCAAGTTGTTTCATGAGCTATGATACATATATGTTTCATTTTTGATACATCTTGTATCAAAAATGAGTGTTTTTTCCTCTTTTGATACATCGTATAACATTTTTTGATACATGTAAAGACAAAAATGTTACTTGTGGAAACTTTATGTATCATAGCTTATGTTACATATATGTATCACAGCTTATGTTACATTCAAACTCTGAAAATCCTATTATATCAACCTTTATAGCTAGTCCCCTTTCTTATATCTGATGTTGGCTCTTTTCAATACAAGGTTCGAGTAGTATTTTTTAAGAAAAACACTTAAAAAATCTCCACTCTTTTCTCCTTGCATTTCAAATTTCGGCAGGTTTGGTTATCTCGCCAAGCCGACCATACCCAAAACGAAGTTAACGATGATCGGCTTGTTCTAGCAATTGTACCTGCCGAACCGCCAGAGCAGCCGTCCTTAATTTCTACTTCTTAAAAATTAAGAGACGCAAATGGGGACTAGTCCCCAAACCCCTAGCCAGCACTCCACCCCAAAACGAACGGGGAAACGGGTAAGAACGACTGCCATGCATCTGATGAAAATTGGTTGCATGGGGGGCATGCACTTGTTTTTCTTATAAATAAAACCTTAGAAAACAAATTAGCGTCAAAACCTTGATATAATAGGATTTACCATATAAGAACGCCCCCCGTGCATGGTTAAAATGATATGCATGGGGGGCGTTCTTTGTTATTGTTTAAAGGATATTTGAGATACAAAGTATAACTATTTATATAATTATAATTGCACGGGAGGGAACGATATGTCAGAAGCGAAACTTGGCCAAGAGCCGGCGTATTGGACTGGTGAGGTAGCAAAGAAGCTAGAGGTGTCAGATAGTACTTTAAGAAAGTGGTGTATCCAATTGGAGGCCACAGGTTATAAGTTTGTTAAAGGAGAGAATGATAGTCGGGCTTTTACTAAACATGACTTAAACGCTTTACAGCTATTTAAACAAATAGTAAAAGTTCAAAGAAAAACCAAAGAAGTAGCATGTTTAGAAGTTGTTGAACGCTACGGTGCACGGCAAGGAACGCCCCCCATGCAACCTGCACAGATGGCCGTTCAAGCTCATGAGTTCAAAGATAAAATTGATGATATGGCTCAAAATATTGAAGAAATAAAAAAGCAATTACAAGAACAGATGGAATTCAATAAAAAGCTAGTAGAACGTATGGATCAGCAAAGTATGAGCCATATACGTGAAATTCAGGAAACAAGAAAACAACTTGCTGCTGCTCAAGAAAAAAAGAAGTGGTGGGAATTTTGGAAAGCTTAATGTATTTTAAGTCTCATAAACAATATAAGTTCTGATATATGTACAGTATATACAACGTTTTTTATAAGACA
>NZ_JAPCIN010000038.1:0-7701 GCF_025910025.1 Priestia sp. JV24 | reverse complement strand
GGACGTGGTGAACTTGGTGTAAAATTCCAGCTGTATGCTTCCATAATACACCAAACAGTCGGAATAAGGCAAGCTCTACAATTGGTACCCAATTGAGCTTGGTTATGCCAGGCATAACAATCCCCCCAACCCCCTTTTCAAGGGGGAGCCAAACCGCGGACGCTGTCCACACCTGCCAAAGGAAAGCTCCTTTGGAATGGCTTCTACAAACACCCCCAACCCCCTCAAACTTTGAGGGGGCTCCCTCGCCGGTTGGCGTCAAACAAACGTGTTTGTTTGAGTGCCAAGAGGGTTTGGGTGCAGAGACATTGTCAATTCCTTAATGCTCCCTACGGTCCGCTTACCATTGACAACGCAGCTTATCTCCCCCTTTGTTTTGGGATAGAGGCTGGCTTTTTATGTTTTTAAGTGTGTAGTTACTCTTGGAGTAAGATTATTACTTTTGAACAGCTGAATAGGCGATTCGGCAGGTATACTTGGGCAAACAAGCCGATCCCCCTATTTTCTTCGTTTTGGGTATGTCGGCTTGGCGAGAGATTCAAACCTGCCGAAATTTTTTTATCAATGGGAAAAGAGTGGAGATTTTTTGAATTCATTCAAAAAATACTACTCGAACGTTGAAAAAAAAATAGCCCTTATGTAAGAGCTATAAAACGTTTTTAATTTTAATTAAAATTTTTCTATTTTTATAAAACTTGAGGTGGCACAGTAATTCCATCGATTGCACATAATGAAAAAGCATAGATAACTGTTGGAGCAGCTAAATTATCAACAAAAAAACCAATACAATCACATATTTTTAATACAAAAAAACTAGTTGGTAATGTTGCTCCTCCCTCAAGTAGTAAATTTATGCTTAGTCCAAAAGTAGCTGCAGCTCTTAATTCGGATTCTAGCGTGTCACAACAACAAGATTTGTTAGGGTTATTTCTACATCCACATAAACAATCCTTGTTTCGATCTTCTGGCGGTATATTGTCACAGGTATTTGCAAAAGCCAATAAAAAATCAAAGATATCTGTAGTAGAAACTGGATTGTTTATAGCACTGATGCCAGCAATTTTATCAAGTCTGAAAGTTGTATTTGGAGTATTAGTTAATTGGTCTGCATTTTTAAATGTAACAGTAGAACAATCATTTACATTTGTAATGACTTGATTAAGGACTGGATTTGGTGTTACAGCTGTTGTATTTGCATAGATATTAATTGCTTTATCTTCTGGAGGAAGTATTGTAGATTGTACATTTTGTACTCTCCTTAATAAATCTGCTACTGAGGATGTACAACAATCACATCCTTTTTTGCAATTCTTATTACAGTCATCGTCTTTTCTACATTCCCTATCTTTTTTGTTATCGCACTTACACTCATCTTTTTTATTACAGTTACAACCACATGTTAGAGTTACCGGAACAGTTACTGTTACACCACTGACCGTTGTAGGCGTAGATATAGTCTGCGTATTATTTAAAGGAGAAGTATTTGTATGACCTCCAATATTTTGAGAACCTTGAGTTTGATCGCCGTGTCTTTGAAGCTGGAGTTGATCACCTAATGTTTGAGTTTGTTCTTCATCTTGTGTTTGTGTCAATCCTTCCTGAGTTTGAGTAGGATTTTGAGTAGAAGTCTGTGTAGGAGTAGTTGTAGATGTTTGAGTTGTTGTAGGAGTAGTAATATTTATCGGCGTAGTAATTGTATCTGTTTGAGGATTAGAAGTTTGAGTAACTGTCTGTTCTGGTGAAGGCCCTGTTATTACAGGATTTTGAGTAGTATTTTGTTCTTGCTCTATGACAGGACCTTCTTGTGTAGGCGTTTGAGTAGAAGTCTGTGCCTGACCCTGGTCTTGATCTGGACCTATTTGAGTTGGAGTCTGATTGTTATTTTGTTCTTGACCTTGGTTCTGTTCAGGACCTACTTGTGTTGGGGTCTGATTATTATCTTGTTCCTGTCCTACTGTCTGTTCGGGACCTTCTTGTGTAGGCGTTTGAGTACTATCTTGTTCTTGATCTACAGTTTGCTCTGGTCCTTCTTGAATAGGACTTTGACTTACTTTTTGAGTTTGTTCCTGGCAGTTGCAAGGATAGTGCATGCAGTTTGGACAATCCTCATGTTGACAGTCATATTTTTCATTACAACAACATTTCTCTTCCTCCTTTTTTCTATATTTTCTACATCTTCCGCGTTTCTTTTTGTCATAACGATGATCTGAGTTCATTTTAACTAACACTCTCTCTTATTTTATTCACCTGTTTTAATCGGCTATGTTACTTTATTCTCTCTAAGAATTAGAAGTTCGCCTATACCTTAAAAACGCTTTTTATAAGAGTTTATTTTGTAAAATAAACAAGAAAAATCACCTAAAATGCAGGTGATTTTTTTAATCCAATAATCCTTTTTCTTTAAACACTTTTCTTAAAGCCTCATTTACCAATTCAGATTTATAACTCTTTGGTACACGATCAATAATATGTAACACATCATCATCAAAATAAAAGCCTCTATAAACTCTTTTTGACCGATCTTTAGGTTGCTGCAACAATAAATCAATTGCATCTACTTTGCTAGCAGTTGTACTAGCGTTAGTACTTTCACTTTCATTTATAGTACTAATACTAGCTGCTACTTCGCTAGTAGCTAGCTTTTGTTCTGCTGGCATTTTACTGTTTTTAGAGATAAGTGTACTAAAATCAACATCTAAAGGCTCTGATTCTTCTCCAACATAGCGATAAATACCTTCCTTACTGTCCCATTCATAGCCTAATTTCTTAATCTTTAATTGAATCGTACGAGTACTTACATCATACTGATCAGCTAATTCTTTAATGGTGATTTCTTTCATCATAATGCCATTTAACATCTTTTTTACCAGCATCATACTAGCCCCCATTTTCGTTTTAAGATTATAGTACTAGTATTCAAATGCAAGATGATATTTCCTGCTATTACTTCTCTGACTTCTCTTATTTGTTAACATAAAACGTATTCTAGGAACAAAAAGAAGCCTCTAATTTAATTTCATTAGAGGCTTCTTTAATACGTACATAAAATAAAAGAAAAGAAGAAATAAGGCACTATAAACATTGATATAAGCGCTTTTTAGTAGATAGACTATAATTGTATACGTTATAAATTATAATCGTATTTATTATAGTTTATAATCACATTTGTTACTAATTATAATCATATTTATTATAATTTATAATCTAAAACAGATTATAAAAAGAAACAAAACAGCTTGAAAATAGTTTATATTTATAATACGATACAGATTATAAATATAAACTTAAAAGAGGTGTAGAGTTGAAAAGTTGGGAAAAAGAACTAGTCGGAGATACACAACGAAAAAAACTAAATAAAGAAGTAAAAGAAACAGTTACGAATGACGATGGAGAAAAGCTCTTCCAAAGACATATTGAGGAATCTTATGTTTCCAAAGAACCTGATTATGTAAAAATTTATCTAGATAATATCTTACAAATAAATAACCTATCAAGTGGAATTCAGAAGACATTAAACGTTCTTCTGAAAAGAATGGCTTACGACAACATCATTGTTTTAAATGCGTACATAAAAAAACAAATGGCTGAAGAATTAGGTTTTAATACAGTTCAAAGTCTAAATAATAACATCAATAAACTTGTTAAAGAAGGAATCATGAATAGAAAAGGAACAGGCACTTATGAAATGAATCCATTCTTATTTGGAAGAGGATCCTGGGATAATATTAAAAAAATAAGATTCCAGGTAGTATTTGAAGAAGGAAAGATTAGTCAAAAAGCAGATTTCGATTATAAAGATGAAGTCGCTGCAACTTATGAAAAAGAAAATATAGATTAAACATAAATTTTACTAACCTGAGCAAACTATTCAAGAAACTGGTAAGGTTTCAACCCTTTGGATAAATAAATGTAGCAGGAAAACTTACTGATCTCTGTCCAGTAAGTTTTTCGCTTCTTTAAGCTTTATATAGCACGTAAAGGTAGTTATCATAATTTTATTTGTAGGTATCTATATGTCATTTTGCTTTTAAGCTGTATATAATATACAAAACTAGTTAACATAATCACTCTTTCCGGAACACATCTCAAAAAAGAACCCTTACGCCCCAAGGGTTCGAAGAAGTTCTCTTTTTCTCTTTTATGCAGCTTTTTATACATCGTTGATAGAATAGGCATTCTATTGAGCAAATCAAGGAAAACAATGTATAAAAAGTACACCTTTTATTCATATGCTCAAAGTTGCCTTACATTGATTTAATTATAAAATAGTCGTAAAATTATTCTGACTACTTTTATGATTTGTAATGTTGTCAAACCCCTTAAGATAAAAAGCCGCCTCTCTTACCATACACTCAAGAGGTGGCTTTTTATTTTGCTAACGAGATTGATCACCTTTAGGGTGATTTTTTTTAGCCTTCAGGCTAACATTTTTCTAACGAAAAAATTATAAAAAGTTCCTTGCAATTCTATGAGCGAATTGCTACTAAACAATAGTGATAATAGAGAGAAAGTTTTAAAAGTGGCGTGAAGCCTTGGTATGACTGAGTTTGTCGGACTTTTTGGGGTGTTACGATTTCGTAACACTTTAATGCCTTTTTGTAACGTTTTCGTAACACCTAAATATTTCCAACATGAATAAAAAGGCCGTATCAAATTGATACGGCCTAGATAGTTTTATTTAAAAAAATCTAACTGGTAAATTTACTTTTTTTCCATTCTGATCTTTAAGTTTTTTCAAAGAATGCTGAAACAATCTCATTGTTAATTTATCTAACTTAACTTCATTTTTTCGTGGCGCGCAAATCATAATATAAGGATTCACAATCCATGTTCTAGGGCTTACAGAGCGACCATTTTCAGTTACTTGTCCTGCACCTTCAGGATTTAATAGAATCTCTTTTTCTTTTAAAGAATTCATAATTATAGATGTATTCTTTCTTGATTTCCCGATTATTTCTGCAATGTCTGAAACAGTTGCAGATTTAGGAAGTTCAAAGTCATCTTCTATAACATTTTTTCTTTTTTTCTTAAACTTATCTTCTCTGCAGATAATTACATTACTTTTAAACTCTAAATAAGCCTGAATTTTAAACAAAAAGCTCTCTTCAGCTTGAGTTAAATAACCAATTCGATTTAACAAATCTAAATTTCTATGCATAGTTTGATTAAACGGCTCCCCTGCAAAAGGATCTTTACTGGTTCCAACAAAATGATCTTCACCAGTAAGCTCTTTTAACTGATCTAATAAAGATTTTTTTAGTTCTTCAGCTTTTAACCTATTTCCTGAATCTTTCTCAAAGTCTCTTTTTCTAGCATTCTTTTCTGCTTCTGTGAAATCAATTCTGAAATTTCTTTTTTTCACTTGTTAATTCCTCTCCTCTAGCAGGAATTAACCGTTCTGTGTTAAAATAAAATTAATAAATTATAAAAACAGAAGGTTAACTCCTTCTCATTTTGTTAAGAAAAGCCCTTTGGTCCGTCAAAACTTGGGGGCTTTTCTTATTTTATTTTACAGGTAATCTTACCAAAATTTCCACCATTTCTTCTGATTCTCTACTGATGAAGCAATTAATCTCTTACTATCTTGTATTTCCCTTACCACTTGCAACAACTGATCATCTCTGGAACTGAGCTTCTCCTCGATCCGCTGCAAGCGTTCTTCATTTTTTCTCTCTAACTGTTCCAATTGCTCTAAACGTTCTAAACGATCTAATATTTTTTTCTGATTTTCAATGAACTCTAAACCCATCTGTTCTTGTATTTGCAAAGTGTTCTCCGGTAGAACGCCTAGCGTTCTACCTTCTGTTCTCTCGCTATCCTCAAGAACAATTCCCTCAATTTCATTATCCTTATCATCAGATAAAGCAATCTTAATAGCTGTTTCTACCTTTATTCCAGCTCCGTGTATTAAAGCTTTCATTCTACGTAAAAGGACAATATCTTTCTCTAAAAATGCTCGACTTTTCTTTGCACCTTTTACAAATTCATAACCTTCATTTTCTAAAGCAAGACACCATTTTCTTAATGTACTTGCTCCTATTTGTAATGTTTCTGCTACCTCTTTTGTCCAAAATGCTTTCTCGTTCACGTAGACGTCCCCCCAAGCATTCGAATAAAGAACACTTCTATAAGAAAAAGCTAATTCCTCTTAAACAGGGCTTAGGGTTTGTCTTTTAACAAACTGAATTGCACTTAAATTTTTAGCCTAAGCTTATACCAAATAACCCAAAGAACCATTTAAACAAGAAAAAAACAGGTACCATAAAGACCGCTGCACCAGCCCCGTATTTTATCCAATCCAACCAACCATTGAACACTACACCTAACTTAGCGTTCGATATCATAGTCTTGCTGTTTTTTTCGACCTCGCTGAGCTCCGCCTTCGCTGTCGCGCTCAAGTTGTCGAACTTGCTCCCCAGGTTGTTGTTGATCTTCTCGAGTTCGTCCTTGATCACTTGATTGTTTGTTTGGAACTCGTTGTTTAGAAACTCCTGATTCTTTTTCATCTCGCTGTGCAATACCCTGATGGCCGTCTTCATCTCGGCCAAAGTTTCCTTCGTATATTGCTTGTGCTCTAAGATGGCGGTCTCTAATTTGTTGATCGATGTCAGCGAAGTTAATCTCATTTCCGCTTGTACTTCTTGGCTCGTCTGTTTGATCTGTTCGAGCTCTTGCTGCATCATCATCTCTTTGTTCATGTTTTCTTTCAGAAACGTCGAGAGATAGCCCTCTGTCGCTCTGAGACGTAAAATCATCTCTTCGTATATTCCCTTCAAATCCTCGGTTGACTGTTGTTTCTGAATTTCTTGTCTCTCTTTCTCTTGTAACTTGTCTTTCAAAGCCATGTAAAATCGTCTCCTTTTCGTACGCCAACCCCAATTTAGTGCCACGTACCTTTTTATTCGATTCTAGATGCTCATACGTGATGTTTTTGCCTCTTAAAGTCGCTTGGACGCCCTGCTCTTTTAAACGTTCCTGGAACTCTTCAAAACTAGCTGTCTGCTCCTTGGCTTGATCGATGGCCGTCCGAATTTCATCCTTCCAACTTGACTCGCCTTTCTCAAGTAATGACTGTTCAGCCAATGTATAGCGAACATCGGCTGAGCGCTCTTCTACAATGGACAGCCCATGTTCCTTGCACAGTTCATCACTTATTTTCCGCACATGGTCAATAGCCTCTTGACCATGCGCATGAAACTTTCGGCCATCCTCATAGTTCACCGAATTAATCACGATGTGGTTATGGATATGATCCTTGTCCGTATGCGTATAGACGGCTACCTCATGACCCTTTGCCAGCTTTTCAGCCAACTTTAGCCCCATTTCATTCGCTTGGTGGGGATCTACCTCATCCGGCTTAAACGACTGAATCACATGATGAGCCTGTATGCCGCCGTTCTTGCCCCATATTTCCCTTGTAGCCTTAAATTGGTTCCGAACATAATCCACATCGCAATCAAGCGAATTTGACACCTCAGCGCGCTTCTCAGCGTACTTCAATAACGCATTGGCGTTTTTCGTCGTACTCAGCTTAATTGTTGCCATGCTGCAGCCAATCCTTTTTTAATTTCGTCGAGATTGTATACCAATCTCTCAAGCTCCTGTTCACTTAATTGTTCAATGTCTCTTGCGTTGCACCATTTCGCAATCTGGTTCACATTGGTACCCAGAGCACGCAATTCCTTCGCGATGGCCAGAGCG
>NZ_JAPCIN010000037.1:0-27971 GCF_025910025.1 Priestia sp. JV24 | reverse complement strand
TGTAATTATTTTTGGTAAACGATAATCCTAATAAAATCAAAGGCAAGTGAAGCAGTAATCCATCGTTACAAAAATACTGGTTTTTGGTAATCTAGTTGATTAAAAAAAAGTTATTTAATTAAAAATAAATCGTTACATTTACAATATAGTAATCCTGCTGCGTAAATACACGTTTTTAAAAAAAGTGACATATATTAAAGGGATAAATACGTCTGTGAAAGGAGAATGAATTTGTACCGACAATTAGGTTATTACCATCAATGGCAAAATCCAATGTATTATAACCGGTATGACAATAATTGGTGTAACGACTGGAATCCCCATTATTATAACTGGAAAAATAATTTGGGCGATAATGAAAATCCTTATAATAGAGGCAATGTATTAAAGGATTTCGGGCCGCAGCCATTTGTAATTAATATTGAACAGGCCGCCAAGAAGAATAACAATTTCCGCATAGCTTTATGGACGGGAAATCATTTGCAGGTTACTTTAATGAATATTGGTGTTGGAGAAGATATCGGATTGGAAATCCACCCAACATCGGATCAGTTGCTCCATATTGAAGATGGTCAAGGACTTGTTCAAATGGGGAAAAATAAAGGAATATACGATTTTCAAGCCAATGTCTATGACGACTATGTAATCGTGATACCCGCAGGAACATGGCATAATCTAACGAACACAGGTAATAAACCAATAAAATTATACTCCATTTATGCACCACCTCAACATCCATATGGTACTGTTCATGAGACAAAGGCAATTGCCATGGCTTCAGAAAATCACTATTAATAATTTTTGACTGATAACCCTAACACAAATTAGTAATCCCCATATTTTATGGGGAATCACTCTTGTAACGAAGGTATTCAAACGCTGGACAAAATTCATTTTCCGTTTAATAAATAGCAAAATATTATAGCCTACAATTTGTCCTGCTAGTTATATGGATTAATAACTGCGTTAAGGTTAGCTTTGCACCCCAAATGGGATAATCCAACAACGTATACAAACATAGGACTTTACTTGGAGAGATGGGTATGATAGGCTCGTTTGCCTGATGAAACCTTAGCTTCAGCCTTTCAAGACAAATCGTACCGTTCAACTATATGCACCTTATATATAGTATCAACAACAAAACATTGATATGTTGCACCCTTTATCATTGTTTATATGTATCCACAGAATATGCGTTTAAGGACTTGACTTGGAGCCTCGTACGAACTGTTTTGCTATAAATGCCTATTTGGCATGAAATGTAAGGGCTGATTTTCAGTCTAACTGTTATTTTGAAGATAGGAATGAAAGAAATCATGTTTTCTTGAAACTGCCTCACTAATACTCCTACATGCTTTATAATTTCAAGCTCTTAAAATAGGGGTCACTTTATCAATAGCTTCTTGTAATTTTTCACTGTTTAACCTATACATTTGTTTGGCCTCCTTTGATTCAGTTCCAAGAGCAAATAATTCTAAATCTGCTTGGCATTTTTTCAAGGTTGAAAGGATTAAAGGTCTTTCTTGAGGGGAAGCGACTTGTAATTTATCGTCAAACAAGTCCACTGTTAGTTCACCATAGGAATTTACTTGTCCAAGGAATACATTTTCTATCGTAACCCCTAATTTTTCTAATTCAGTATGTAACCAAGCTCGACTTCGATCAATGGTGGCAAGTGGCTCATCCATTACTATACCATCCATAATGACAGTCTGGGGCTCTTTAACTGAAGCGGTCGTTAAGTTTAGATCCTTTGCTGTTAAAGGTTGATTCTCTTTTTTTAACATCACGGATAAATCCCCCGTTGGCTCTAACACCGCAAATTCGACATCAGCTACCTGAAAAACATCTTTTTTTCGAAGTAATTCTAATAACTCATCCGTTGTGTATCTTTCTTTTTTTAGATTATCTTCCATGATTTTTCCATCTTTGATAAATACAGATCCTTTCCCTTCTACAAAGTCACGGAGCTTTTTACTTTTTAAAGAAATGAGACTAACTAAATAAGGGATCGCTGCCATTGTCACAATTGCTAATCCACCTATAAAAATGCTATGTCTGACTTCAAGAATAACGATTGCTGCAATTCCTCCTATCGTAATACCTGTTACATATTCGAAGAAAGAAAGTTGGGATAGTTGCTTTTTACCTAGAAATTTTGTGATAAAAAACAGAACAATCATAAACAAAATAACTCGAGAAACAACATTTAGCCAAAGAGGCATTAGTAGACCCTCCTATCTTAAAATCCTTTATATTGGAATTCTTCTCGTTCTAGTTCTCCAATTCGTTTTTTTAAATCCGTTACTACTTCATGTAAAATCATCATAGTTTCATGTAGTGTACGTTTCGATTCATTATCTAGAGTTCGTAATGCTAAACTTGAAAGACTGGCTTCTACACCTTTAAGGCTGGCAAGTGACTGTTTTACATCTGATGCAATTGTCATTCGATATCCTCCCTTATCCCTTTGGTTTAAAAATCAGCGCACCTAGAAACCCAAAAATAATAGCAGCTGAAATACCAGAGCTAGTTACTTCAAACATTCCTGTCATCACACCAACTAACCCATGTTTTTCGGCTTCTTGCATCGCACCATGTACAAGAGAATTCCCAAAGCTGGTAATCGGAACAGTAGCCCCTGCCCCAGCAAAATCAATCAAGGGTTCATATAAACCAACCCCATCTAAAATGGCACCCACCACTACAAGGGTACTTAACGTATGTCCCGGTGTAAGTTTGAATACATCAAACATAATTTGCCCAATTACACAAATTAAACCTCCTACTGTAAAAGCCCAAAAATAGGTCATATTTATTGTTCACCTCCATATTCAATTGATACCGCATGGGCGATACAGGGAATCGTTTCATTTTGCTGAAAAGAAAGAGGAGATAATAAAGCACCTGTTGCCACGACTAACATACTTTTAAATTCACCTTTTTTCATACGGTTCAATAGATGACCATAAACTACTGTTGCTGAACATCCTGCTCCACTTGCTCCTGAGAGAACCGGCTGCCCCTCCCGATAAATCATAAGGCCACAATCTTGGTATTGTTCTTCACTAATAGGAGTTCCATGCTTTTTAAATAGATCCATGGACACTTCCTGTCCGATTTGGCCAAGGTCACCGGTTACAATTAAATCGTAATAAGATGGCTCAACATTTCGTTCCTTTAAATGGGCTTCAATGGTATCAACCGCAGCTGGCGCCATAGCTCCTCCCATGTTAAATGGATCTGTCAGACCCATATCAATCACACGGCCTATTGTAGCAGAAGTGACACGAGGTCCATCCCCAGAATCACTTAATAGGGCCGCACCGGCACCAGTAACAGTCCATTGTGCCGTAGGAGGTTTTTGTCCACCATACTCAGTTGGATACCGAAATTGTTTTTCAACAGCTGTATCATGACTAGATGCTCCTGTTAATAAATATTTAGCTCCTTTTGTATTCACAATATAAGCACCTAGAGCCAGTCCTTCCATAGACGTAGAGCAGGCACCGAATAAACCAAAATACGGAGATCCAATTGTTCGACTGGCAAAACTTGTCGGAGTTATCTGGTTGATCAGATCCCCAGCTAGGATAAATTGAACTTGATCTTTTTGGATGCCCCCTTTTTCCATGGCTTTTTGACAGGCTTCTTCAAAAAGGACTTTATGTGCCTTTTCATAGGAATCCTGTCCAAGCCATAAATCAGCATGAAGGAGATCGAAATCTTCTGCGATCGCTCCGTTTGCTTCAAATGGTCCTCCAACTGTTCCAGTAGAAAGTATCACAGGTTTGTGTTCAAAGATCCATGTACGATGACCTGCAAGCATTATAAACCACCCCACTGGATTAAAATGGTCTTGATGAGGGCAATGACAAAAGCAGAAAAAACACCAAATAAAATAACCGCCCCTGCTAATTTAAACATGTTGCCGCCTACGCCCAGTACAAATCCTTCGGAACGATGCTCAATGGCAGGTGATATGACCGCATTGCCAAAACCAGTTACGGGTACAGCTGTTCCAGCCCCTCCAAATTGGGCCATTCGATCATATACACCAAAACCAGTAAGAAGCATCGTAATAAAAATTAACGTACCCACTGTCGGATTTCCGGCCGTTTGCTCAGTAAAATCAAAAAAATAAATGTAAAAGTCAGAAATACACTGACCGATCAGACAGATAAGTCCACCAGTTATAAAGGCCTTTATACAATTTTTAACAACCGGTCTTTTAATCTCTCGTTGTTTTTGCAATTTTTGGTATTCCTGTTGCACAGGAGTGAGTTGTTTCTTTTGATTATTAGACATAACTCGTTCCTTTCTCTTTATGTTTGTTCCTTCATAAGACTTTTCAGTTTATTTAAATCCTTTTTTAAGTTTTTCTCATTCGTATCGTTTTTTTTCAGTCTCTGTTCTATGTTTTCAAGTTCCCAGAACATTTTTTTATCACTCGAAACAAATACTTTATGATCGGGATACATTTTTTTTAAGTCAGATTTAACTGACTTCTCGATATTTTTTAATCGGAAACGGTTGAAATTTCCGACTTTTATCGCTACTAAAAGCTCATTATCTGTATTCACAGCCTTTACATCCGAAATTTCTTCCTTAGTGATAATCTTTTCTTTAGCATGATTGGCAACAGATTGATCAATTGGTTTACTTGTATGTACTTGTGAAATACTCAAATCATTATTATTATCTAACTGATTTTGGTTCCCGTTACACCCTGAACCCATTCCGATAAGGATTAAAATGAAAAATAATATTTTCACTTTCATGAAATCACCTCCATGTTTTACCAGTATAGGGATGCTCAAAAAAGGTTGGCCTTTCAACCAACCTTTTCGCCATACTCATTATTGTTGTTTGTATTGAGGTTCTTCTTGTTCGATTTGTTGAACACGTGGTTCAACATTATCAATAACGGATTGGGTTTGTGTAGCAGCATCTTGATAAAGTTTCTTAGCTTGTTGATTATCCGTACTGAGAGCAAATGTTTCAAAGCTAGCTTGAGCGCTTTTTAATCCAGCTAAAGCTGTTTTAACGTCATTTATGACTGTCATGAATAACACCTCCTATGATTTGACAGTAATATGGTGCTAAATAAAATATAAATTTATTCATTTATTTTTATATATGAATCAATTTCATAATTGTTTCTTTTCTAGAGTTGCTTTGGCAGAATTTTGGTCGTACACATTTTTTAAAAGTTAAGAAACCAAGTTTTTCTCTTTCATTTGTCGATTGATTCGGTCTACCGCCAATTTTGAAGCATTATAAACAAGCGTCACAAGATCGAAATGAATTTTTGCGCGTTTTCCAGATCGATATCGGACATTTTTTAACTGAAAGAATTCTTTTAAATAAGCATTGACTCGTTCTACGGCACCTCTCTGATTATAAAGCTTTTTCCATGCTTCTGATCCACGACCAGGGGCACTGTATTTACGAATGTCTGTTTCCATCTTGATTTTATAGACTTTTTGACAAAGAGAATCATGGACTAATGGGCAAGTTTTGCATTCGCTTGGTTGTGTGTATTTTAGCGTTCTATACCTCTCGTCAAAGCTGTCGTAACGATAGGAATGCTCTCGTACACAAGTAGGAGAGAAGTGCTCATCAAATCCAAGTAGTTCTCCTTCGTTTCGCTTATTATAGGCAATGATTGCTTTGGCTTCCATACGGTACAGCTGTGTATAAATGGCTTCGTAATCATATCCCGCATCTAGCGTACCATATTGAATGTTCAATGAAGTAAGCCGTTCTTGTACACCCTTTAACAGAGGAATGGCGGCTTTTCCATCATTCAAACTGGCTGAAGATACGAGGGATTGAAGAATATATTGGCTCTTCGAGCCAACTGCCAAATGGATTTTAAATCCAAACCAAAAGGTATTTTTTCCTTCACTATTTTTCTTGATACCCCAGGTTGGCTGTAAAGGTATAGCTGTCCGTAAGGTTTCAAGATCAATGTCTAGTTGATGTTCAATGGCTTTCTCGTAGATCGTTTTTTTCTCTTCTTGTTTTTGTTTTTCTTTTTGATAGGCTACTTGTTCCTTTTTTGGTTTCCGGCCACGCTTTTTCGGCTGTGGTTTTGACTTCTTTACTTGTGGAGTAGATCGATCACGAGACTCAACATGTGTGGCATCGATCGAGACAACATCATCGTGAATAAAATCTTCTTGAATGGCTTGAAGAAGCAAAGCTTCTTGAACGGTTTCTAATGCATTTGACTCACTTAGCTTCTGGGTAAACCGAGAAAAGGAAGCCTCTGAAGGGATACGATCAGAAAACAGAAATCCACACTCGAGATGGAACATAAAATCATGTCGTAACCTTCTAACAAGATCTTTAATCGTTGGAATTCGTTCCACAATACGCGCAACAAGGGCATAAATCATGGCTGGATAATTAAGTTCAGCCGGCGCACCATACACCGTTTTCTTAGACACCGCAAATAACAACGGTTCAATATGTAGCGTCGAAAAAATCGCTTGGTTGGTTCTAATTCATATAAATCTTTCATGTCAAACAGACTTTCTTGTCTTATAATAGGCATAGGGAGTCAACCTCCATTCTTGTTTTTTTTGTTTGGTCACTACATTATACAAGAATTTGGGGAGGTACTCCCTTTTTATGTTCTCAAAACCCTTGGCACGTAAGGGCTGCGAGTTATGAAATTAATTCATTTATATGAAATTTAAGTAAAATTACATTTCTTGATTTTACTTAAATTTGCTATCTCCTCATTATATATTATGGTTTTTTTATTGTCCCTCCACCTGAGCAAGTATTTGTTTCTCCCCCCTTACAAAGCGCTTTGATATAATATGAACCTGTGTAAGGGACATCAAAATACTCATAGTCGCTACCGCCCTTGCTTCCTGCATAAACCCACTTAGTTATTCTCTTACCATCATAGTCATACGCCGCAAAAGCCACTTGGTGTAAACTATTAGAGTTTGTTTCAAAGTCTATTCTTGCGCTTTCACCCTTATACAAATAAAGTTTGGCAGAACTTTTACTTTTATCTTTTTTATAAGTTAAATTAACAACCTTGCACCTTTCTCCTCCATAGCATTTATAAGCTGCATTTGCATCATTAGGAACAGAAAAACCCACAGCCGTAAGTACGAATAAAGCTGCGCAAATTAACATGAAAAATTTTATTTTTTTCATTAAATCTCCCCCAAATAGCTATTTTTTCAACAAATTGTATATTTCTGTATTTCGAGAAAAAATCCTTTATTTTTTTAGCGAAAACAAAAAAAGTAAAGAACCTCTTTCAAGGTTCTTTACTTTTTATTTAAAAGACTCTGCAATATCAATACAATCTTGTTTTTTCATATCCTTGCTATCAGCCCTATATAGATACTCTAAGCTGTTCTTTTTAAAAGACACCTCATAATAATCAGGGCTATTTTTGACATATGATTTAGTACCATCTTGAAGAGTCACCAATTCATCTTTTTGTTCATCTGCATAACGTAAATCTGTACTGTTTTCTTCAATTGTTCTAACATCTACTCTGAAACTTTTCGAGCTGCCTTCACTTAAATCCATCCACTTAAGAGATAATTTATCTTCTTTTGGATTAATACGCCCAACTTCATAACTTGAATTTATAGGCACATTAGGTAGTTTAACTTTTACATTATACATTTTCTCAAACTTTGCAACAGCCTGATCTAATGGGATATAACCACTTTTACTCATATCCTCTTTAAGAGATTTTACATACTCTTCATGGGTATTTGCTTGTGCTGCAAACGGCACCATAAAAAACATTGAAAATAGTGCAAGAACTACAGTTAGTTTATTCTTCATTTGATGTGCTCCTTTTATTGAATTTACCATTAATTTGCACAATCATTTCAAAAATATGCTATGTATTAAAAAGTACTTATAATCTTGATAATTATTTCGTGGAGAGTTTTATGAATATCTTTTCTTGAGGAAGGATATGATATTTTTACAGTGGTAAATTCTTTATTTGATGATGTTCAAAAAAGGCTACTTTAAGGTTAAAGTAGCCTTTTTTATTTCTAAAAAATTAAGTAAAATACCGTTTTAGTGCTTTTACTTAATTTTTGTAATTTATTAGGAACGATGTTCAGGATTAAGGAGATCAGCAAAGATAAAGCTACCTTTCTCTTTGTAATTAGCTACTAAACTTTGCGCAGACATTACTAGTAATTGATTTTGTGACAATCCAACTTCTACCGACATTTTTTTCAATTCACTTTTTAAAGTTTCCGGCAACGACACAGGCATTTTTTTAACTGTCATCAAATTCACTCCTTAAATATCATATTAATATCATTATAATATCTATATGATATCTAAACAATATTATTATGGTATTTTATAGAAAATCACGGTATATTTTTAGGGATTCAGAACAAAATATAATTAAATACCTTCCGGCCTTGGTATTTACAACCTATTTTCTTACTGAAAAAGCTACTGTTGAGGCACAGTAGCTTTTTTCTTTTCGCAATAATTGTTTAATACTTCTATTTTAAAGGTATATGTATTAATACTGGATTGGATAAGGAACAGATTTCAAATTTGAATCTGCTCCTTTTTTTAGTTTTCAGGTTGTATATGTTATACAAAGTTAGTTTACATAATAATGATTCGCGGAACCAATAAAAGTCCTTAAAAGTATAACTTTAAGGACTTTTGTTTTGAATGTAAAACCTTTCATTTTTATAGCAGAAGCCATTAGTATAATTGCGACAAATGAAAATAAAAATACAAGTGATTTTTCATTATTGAACCCTCTCCTCTAATACCAGATTTGTAATATATAAACATTTATAGTATTTTTTTAAAAATTAATAGTTATAAAGAAGGTTTTTTCGAAATTTATTTAATATTACTAAAGTCTGAACTTAAAAATGGAAGGGGATTTTATAATGAAAGTAAAAAATTCTTTAATCGCAGCATTCACAGGGGTCTCTATTTTGTGTTTTAGTTCTGGGGC
Source organism: Priestia sp. JV24 (assembly GCF_025910025.1). NCBI lineage: Bacteria > Bacillati > Bacillota > Bacilli > Caryophanales > Bacillaceae > Priestia > Priestia sp. JV24. The sequence goes on along the minus strand of NZ_JAPCIN010000037.1, from coordinate 18,979 downwards.
AAGTGCTGCAACCAGTGTAGAAGAAGACACTCAAACACATGCACCAACTGAAGCAGAAGTAGAAGCTCAGTCTGATTTAAAAGATGCAGTAAATACTGATACAGAGGCTTCTGTTCTTCAACCGGACGAATATTCTGCTTCAGCAGGCAGTAAAGGATATAAAACAAATTCCAACACAACAGTGCACGTTCGCCTGACCATGGCTTGGGCTACTTCGTACTCAAAAGCTGAAGTAGCCCAAGACTACATATATGTTAAGTGCAAAACTTACAATGGTGATGGATCCCTTATTCATTCTAATGAAGATTCAGAAACTCAATCTAAGTACGTTAGTGTAAAAGCAGATAATGGAACAGCTTACTATGGTAATGATTACGCAATGGGAAAGCACACTTACAAGAAAAAAGGTTATAATACTCTTTACAAAGAAACTAAAGTTAAGTGGTGAAATATAGAATAAACGATATGCTTTAAGCATATCGTTTTTATTTATCTAGAAGGAGAGGTACTTATATGAAAAAATATTTTATTGCTATCATCATGGTGATGGTTTTTGCCCTTGGTTTTTATGCTTTCTTCCATAAAATTTTTAGAGATGACAACTCAATTTCGATCTCGCAAAATCAAAAAACATTTAAGAGTGGTGATAGGAAAGATGCAGGAGTGGATACTATAGAGTATGGGTTGAATAGCTTAGATGGGCAGTACATTGATAATGGAAGCGTCCTTACTTCGGAAAATGATGAAGTAAATGTAAATGTCTCTATAAATCATAATTTGAATGAGCAAAGAGAATACGGTTTAATAATACTTGAAGATTTTAAACAGATGCCTTTTAGTCTTGGGAATCAGAAAAAACTGTCAACATATTTTTTCACAATGAATCCAAATTCATCTAAAGATATTCTTGTGAAAATTCCTGTTAAGGAACACACGAAAGAACTTACATTTTTATTGATAAAAAAGCCTAGCTATAAATTAAAAGAAATGGACCTTAACAGAGCGTCCATACTAGAAGATGTTTTAAGCATGCGTTATCCAGTGAAACCTAATAAGGTGGATAGTTTAAAAGAAGTAAAACCTAATACTGTGATAAAAGATGGACTAAATGAACAAATGTTTATTACAGATGATAAAAATAAGTTGCAATCTGTAGTGGTTGCGAAAGAGGGGGAGAAACTATTATTCTCTACTGGTAACAACTCAAATAAGTCAATAAGATACGCAGTTATTGCTCTTAAAGATTGGAAGCAGACTAAGATTATTGATGATAAAGAAGTGGTATATACAACTGTTCAAAAAGCATCACGTAACCTTTTTGATTTTACATTACCTCATGTAAATAAAGATAGTAATTTTCAATTATTAGCTTTTCCTTACCCTTACCAAGTAAGCGAAGATAATTATGAAAGTCAAGAAACGTTTGGATCACTTAGAACTGTGATAGAACCTAATAAGAGGAATAACTAGGGAGGAAGAAAAATGGAATTTGGTATGATTTTAGTGATTATTATAGCAGTCATTATTTTTTTAGCAATGGCACAGACTGTGCGAGATAGGGGGAAAGGAAAGAAATAGTTTTGTTACCTAACAAATGGCTCACTCAGAAATGAGTGGGTTTTCTTTTATGTCTTTTTCTATTTTACATAATCGTTTTTCATCCCCTCCTTATGTATCAAGATCTTGATGATATGCCTATAATCAATAAGTTCTACATTAGGAGGTAGAATCTTGTTCGTCATATACTTTGTTAGTACCACTGCATATAGGTATAATGTCGTGAAATAATTAGCAAATTATTTTCTTTAAATAAACATCTATATTTACATATATTGTAGAAAAACTTCTTATTTGTCGTCAATAAGTGTAAATAGTAAAACATTAACAATAAATGAAATACTTTAATATTTACTTAACTATAAATAAAACTTAAGTAAAGTTATTCCCTGAAAAAAGAGTCGATCACATCATTTATTTTTAAAGTTATATGTATATGAATCTACAAATCTGGCCAGACTAATAACGTATTCCCCCTATTCCAATAAATTTGAAAATCCTTTGCATATTTGCAAAGGATTATTTTTTGCTCTGATTCATTTAAATACAGGGTGTATGGAAATATATATTTTTATTTAAGTAATTCTTTCTGATAACAAATACATTCATGAACTCTTTTATATTCACTCATAAGTTTTTCCTTCTCAGTGCCTGTATAATGGGCAAATGCTTGAATTAAACATAAACCTTGCACTGAGCTATGAATCGCTTCCTTTATTTCCTTAGAGCTTTCAAGGAATACATGTAAATAGGACGTCTTAATTTCAAAACGGTTTTTTAAATACCATTTGTTCACCCAATTATCATCACGAGTCCATGCTTCGAGATAATTAATACCTAGTTTTCTAACTCGATTCTCTGCTTCACAAAGTAATTGATATGCGATTCCTTTACGACGAAAATCTGGGTGAACAGCAATATGCCAAACCATACCTCCAAGATTGGTCCCTTTTTCAGAACAAATTGTTCCAGCCTGCATTTCACACTCAATATCGATAAGTCCTACTACTTGATTATTTTCTATAGCTACTAGTTCAACAGCTAAATTTCCATATTGCTCCTTACTTGTAAGGACGTTATCGAAATACGCAGTATCTAAGAAAGCTAATACTCTACATCTGACCCAACCAGTTTCATCTGTACTTTTATAATCTCTTATATACAAGAAAATCCTCCTAAATTCAAGAAACTTTTAGTAGGACATTCTTCAAGAATTAGCTAATGTCCTTGTTAGCTATGATGTTAAATGTATTTGTTTACATAAAACGTGTTATCGGAAATAACATGGTAAAAGGCTCTATTTCTTCTATAATAAGGGCCTTTTATTTGTGAACTCATACTTTTATGGATAGGGAAAAGTTTATGTGATTTTGAACGATACATTTCTAATCTATAACTAATTACATTTAAGTTCAAAAGCATTTCGAGTAGAGAAAAAAGGAAAAAATCATTTAATAATTTTTTAAAAATAGGACTATGAGAAATCATCTTTTTTTACTATAATCTATCTGTATAATCTTACGATGCAAATTTCCCACTTGATCCATGTAATACAAATCAGTTTTTACTTTTTATTTTTATGATTACATGTAAGTCAAATTAAATATAGACTGAAGGAGCGTAAATAACCCTTGGTATTCGCGATTATTTATGAATTTTTATCCTCCCTACTAATAAAGCCTAAGCCTGAACCAAAAATTAAAAAACGCGTTAGTTAGTTTAACAATTCATATAAGAAAGATAAAGCCCATCCACTTAGGTCGATGGGCTTTTTTATCTATTTTATACTATATTATCCTAACCACCCTCTTCTTTTCTTTCTTCTAGTCTAGTGTAGAAACACTTTTGTTCACTATCACATAAAAATGCGACGTATGGTTAAAATATCCAAAGATAAGAAAATGCTAAAACTATGCCTTTATCCTTTGAAAATTAAAACATAATAAAGAACTGTCACCATGAACGATTCTTAACATCATTAAACAGGAAAAGGTTTCGTCGTTCGTCAAGTGAAAGTAGGGAGAAGTTGTGGTGTTAAAGGATTCATTTTTTATGCGTTCAAACAAAGACCGCGAAGAAGGTGACAATAATGAAACGTAAAGGGGCTTTTCTTTTACTGCTGGTGACGATGATGGTCTTGCTCTCCAGTTGTTGGAGTAAAAAGGAGTTAACTGACCTGGCCATTGTATCAGCAATGGGTGTCGACAAAACTAAAGGTGGGAAATATCATCTAACGTTCCAAATTATTAATCCAGGGAATGTGGCAGGAGGTATGCAAGGAGGAGGCGGTGGTACTCAAAGCCCTCCTATTACCATCTATTCAGCTTCTGGCGACAATTTAGTCGAAGCAAGTAGACGGGCTTCAGGCACAATTTCTCGCCGATTGTATTATGCTCATACAAACTTGGTCGTAGTTGGAGAAAAAATGGCACGAGAAGAAGGGCTTAATACATTAATTGATGCCTTTGATCGTGATCCGGAATTTCGGAATACTTCCACCCTCGTGATTGCCAACCATTCGTCCGCAGCTGATCTTGTGAAAACGTTAACTCCAGTTGATAAGATTCCAGCGAATAAGGTACTAAAAACCTTAGAGTTTACAGAAAGAAAATGGGGAGAGAATGTAAAAATATCCCTCCAAGAGGTAATGAAAAGTCTTGAATCTCCTGGAAGAGGAACCGTCGTATCAGGATTTCGCCTGGTTGGGAATCCCCAGCAAGCACAAAAGCTGGATAACCTTCAAGAAAGTGCACCTGAGTCAACGCTTCAAGCTTCTGGAATTGCCGTTTTAAAACAAGGTAAGTTAGTGGATTGGCTGTATGGAAAACCAGCAAGAGGAACGGTATGGATTATCGACAAAATCCAAGGAACGGATATTAATATTAATTGGGAAGGAAAAAAAGAAGCGATTGCCTATCAAACTGTACGCCAAAAAACAAGTGTGTCTGCCCAAGTGAAGAATGGTCAACCTCATATTTCTGTTCATACGCGTGTTGAAGGAGATCTCGGTGAAATGGAGGTACCAGTTGATATAACGAATCCAAAGGTTATCACAAAGATCGAACAATCTGTGAGGAAAGAAATTAAGAAAGAGCTGAAGAAAGCTATTGAACGTGCGCAAAAAAACAAAACAGATATCTTAGGATTTGGGGAAGTAGTTCACCGTTCTAGGCCAAATCAATTTAAGAAATTAAAAACGGTATGGAATGATGTGTACTTTCCGAAGTTAGATGTAGATGTTACAGTGGAAGCCTATGTACGTCGCGCTGGCTTACGAAATAAATCGTTTCTTTCAGGGTTAAAAGAGAATCAAAAGTAAGGAAAAGGAGGTGCCAGTGAATGGAGAAAGCAAAAATTAGTGCCAGTCAGCTCTTTATTTTAATAGTTCTGTTCGAACTGGGAAGTGCTTTACTGGTACCTCTTGCTATGGGAGCCAAACAGGACGCTTGGCTTGCTATTCTACTTGGAATGGGATGCAGTTTTGTTCTATTATTAGTCTATTATAGGCTTTATTCGTATTATCCAGATCTCTTGCCTACGGAGTATGTGCAAATTATTCTAGGTAAAGTGATGGGAATTGTACTTGCCTTTGTCTACCTCCTTTACTTTATGTATGATGCTGCAAGGGTTCTCCGTGATTTTGGCGAGATGTTGTTGACCTTTGCCTATCCTGACACGCCTTTATTCATCGCGAATGCATTATTAATGCTTGTCATTATTTATACAATCAGAAAAGGAATTGAGGTCATAGCTCGATCAGGAGAGCTCCTCTTTATTTTCATGTATATTCTTGTGGTCGCTGGATTTATTTTGATTGTGACTTCAGGTTTAATCGATGTTACAAACTTGAAACCTGCACTGGAAGAAGGTCTGTTACCACCATTAAAAGTGGCATTGTCTGAAACGTTATATTTTCCGTTTACCGAAGCTATCGTATTTACAATGATATTGCCGTATTTAAATAACTCTAAGAAGGCAAAAGTGACCATGCTATGTGCAACTGGATTAAGTGGGATCAATTTAATTATTACCATGCTTATTAATGTCTGTGTACTCGGGGTTGATTTAACTGAACGTTCCCAATACCCACTTCTTAGTACAGTTGAGAGCATCCAAGTAGCTAATTTTTTAGAACGTCTTGATGTGTTTTTTATGATTGCTTTAGTTACCGGTGGCTTCTTTAAGATAAGTGTGTTGCTTTATGCGGCTGTCATAGGAACGGCCAACTTATTTAAGATTAAATCACCTTCACGACTTTCATATCCTATAGGGCTTATGATTCTATTTATGTCAATGACGATTTCTAGCAATTTTCAAGAACACCTCCATGAAGGATTGGGGATAGAGATGTTTGTTTTGTATATTCCCCTCTCTGCGATTATTCCTCTTCTGCTGCTTCTTGTTGCTTTCTTGAAAAATAGAAAGAAGCAGAGAGAGTAACAGGTTCATTTGCTTGATTTTTCTGAGGAGGAAATAACTCTTACAATCCGTGAATCCTTCTAAACTAGTGCTTATCAATGTGAATTTAAACTATGTGAGGTGATTTTTCTGTATAGTTGGTTTTATGATCATTTTGTTAATACTATCCTGTTTCCTCTTACTTGTATAATGATGGTAGCTATCATGTTGAGTGCATATGCGTACTTTAAATTAAAAAAATAGATAATTAACAGTTTCAGGGCTTGTTGATTCATAACGGAGCTTTCTTCTTTAAAACTTGATTATTTATACAAAATACAGTTATCACTTATATTAATGACTTAAGAAAAGCTCGCTATCTAAAAAAGTCAGGCATCATAATGAATTTTATCTGCAACAACATGGTAAAATGGTCTATTTTGATCTATGATGAAGCTCTTATTATTCCTGAACTTATACTTTATTGAACACTCCTTGAGCACCAATGCACACATTTTGTTTTAGTTTTTGCTGAGAAAAAGAGTAACTTTAGGGTTGCTCTTTTTTTTGTTAAATGGTATAATCTCCAAAATATAAAGATTCTACATGGTTTTAGTTTTGTAAGATAAAACTTATCGGAGAACCGCCTTACTTTTGTAGGGCGGTTTTTTCGTGCTATTTTTTTGGATGGTATCCGAGGTTTGCATTTACTTTTCCAGTTAGTCCATCGTTTTCAGCAGGAATTTTATTTCCGACAGATTGGGGTACATCTACTGGTTGGATACTTCCACCGTTTGTATCATAACTATTGCTATGATTGTTATTATTATGTGTTTTATTGAAACTGTGTTCTGGCATAAAAACACCTCCTAAACGTATTATTTGATTTGTGTTGAAGAAAATAAGAGGTAGTATGAGAAAATTACTAATACAACTACTCACGAAAAGACTTTTAATTTTATGTATGAGTTCGCTAACAACACGATTTTAGGCAAAAAAAGAGCAACCGTGATTATTTCGGCTGCTTTTAGTAGAGCTCATACATATTTGATGTATGGAATAAGCTATTTTCATCATATTTTTCGCATATAGGCTATTTTTTATAGGGGTTAACATATGTATAAAAGGAGCGCTTTTTATACATTCTCGTTTCTTTCAACTATCCAAAGAATGTCATATCAACAATGTATAAAAAGATGTATACTCCGGAAAAGGGACTCTTAGCTGAACCCAAGTGGCGCACAGGGTTCTCTTTTTCGTGTCTTCCGGAAAGAGTGTTTATGTAAACTAGGAACGTATATAATATACATACATATTAGACGGTAAAAGGGGATAAATTTCTAATGGAGAATGAGAAAAAAATTATAGAGTTAGTCCAAGGAGTCGTAGAAAAATTAGTCAAAAGTAATATAGAGTCATTACCTTTAGAAGATGATACTGAGATAATGGATTTGAGAGAGGAATTAGATTACTATCCAGGAGTTATGACGCTTCCTCCAGAAGAAGCCTATTATCGATTAGATGATATTATTTATATTTATAAACAAACTGTTCCCCATTTTCGCTTAGGAAAGAACAATTTAAAAAACGAGTTCCCTAAATTGCTATACATGGTGGACTTTGACCTATATTACGATAATGAACGTAGTGACTTAACTCTTCAGTGTAATATTTATGAAGATAAACATGGAAAATGGTTTATTAGAGTTAGCAATATACATGTGATGTGAAAAAGGAGCTATGTAAATGGATGATTGTTTATTAGAGTTACCAAACGAACTAATAAAAGGACAAAAATTAGCAATGCAAGGTTCTTATCAAAGAAGAGCCCCTTCAAAAAAGGCAATTCCCCATGTCCTGGCAGCAAGAAAAGGACTTGAAGAATATGTCAAACAGTATTCAAATGATGCTTTAGCTTGGCAATTGTTATCTCAATCTGAGGAATATCTATTAAATTACAACGCAGCTTTGACGGCACTTCAGAACGCACTATTTCTTGATAAAAAAGATAAGAAGTTATTAAAAAGATTAGCTCTATTAAAAGAATATGCGGGTAAATGGCAAGAGCTAGATATGACATCAGAGCAGTTGCAATCATTAGAAGTATACTTACAAGAAAAATTAGAAGTGTATGGTTGTGATCATACACTTGTTTATACCAGAGAGTGGTTAGATATAAGCACTTTACATAATAAAAAAGCCAAGGTAGTAAAGGCTTTACAAAATCAAGGTGGTTTTTGTGACTGTGAAGTTCTTATGAATGTAATTGATTAGATTAAAGTGCTACCTAGAACGCACATTATGTTAAGTAAACAATGCTCCACAAATCCGTTATTTTATGACTATTCAATAACTTACAATTTATAAGCTGTAAAAGCCACTAGTAAAAGGACTTTTAGTATCAAATATGTTAATTAAATGTGTATAGGATATTCATCTAAAAAGAGAAAAAGTCAATTCAAAATAGTAGAGAATTTCTTTTATACCAGCTGCATAGTTAGAGCAGCATAACATATTCTGCTTGAGGCCCTTTATGACCTTTATATTCTATATAAGAAACTTCCTGACCTACTTTTAAAGAGTTGGAGTTATAAACGGAACTAAAATGAACACATAACTCCTCAAGCCCATTATCTGGTAAGATGAACCCAAAATCTTTTTCCTTGTCGTAACATTTCACTGTTCCTGTTTTACTTTCTATTATAGATAATTTCCTGCTACATTTATTTGTAAGGTAATTATACATAAATATAAAATAAGCTGCCTCTTTATAATCCTTAGTAGTTTTTATAGTAACCAAAGATATATAGCAGATAGAAAATTTTTTAAAAAAAGCACATAAGAGATGAACTTTTTCTCGGAAAATATAGGGCTTAGGATTGCTGGTTATACTCTATGATTCTTATTTTGTTTTATACCCACTGATAAAGCTTGTTATAGAAATAAAAAATACATGTTACGAAAAGTTTTTGTCTAGTAATTCAATTACATTATGGAATTTTATAAATAATTATTTGTTATGTAAGCGTTTTCTATTATACTTAAGTTAGGTGGATAGCATGCGTGGCTATCGATGTATTTGGCGCAGGTGGGGCCCATACACAAAGAAAGAATGAACTTTTCTTAACTCTGTGTTGTGTTACATACAACTTCGTACATACAAGTTAATACAATCAATACGTACATTATTAATTTGTATGTATAAGAGATTACTAGATAGGTAATGATAGAAGTAAGAAACATAAATAAAGGAGGAAAAGATGTTGAAAGAATATAAACAGGTGTTTTCTAATTTTATTGATGAAGACCGATTCGAACTACATTCATACCTTACTTATTTATTTAATCAATCTCAGGATAAAGATTTAATTCAGTTAGAAGATGAACATATAACATAATAAATGTACACATATTGTAAAGTGGAAGGGTAAATATATGAATAGAAAAAATAGGATAAGCGACCTTACTGTTCGAATTAGGATAGATAAGTCGCTTATTATTGTTCTCATGTAAAGGCTTCCTGTTAGTGGGTTAATTCTATTACAGAGGGTATTCTATGAGATACTTCGAAGCTTTTTAGTTAATCGTAAGAGGGTTTCTTTATCCTTATTCTTTAAAGCTTGTTCCATTTGCACCAAAATTTCTGTTTTTTGAACGTCACGTAGATTTTTCATTGATAAAAGTTGATTAAATGTAGAATTCATGTCTTTTATCTCTCCTATCTTTGTGCAACCGTTTTTCTTTGTATTCCACACCCATCATTCTTTTTCCTTTAAAAACTTTCCATATTTAATAAAAAAACTCAGTCAAAAAAGACTGAGTTTCTGCTTATTATATGCTATTTACACCACTTTCTACCATAGCATGTTCCCAGCTAGGGAAAAAATAAAGTGCATTTTTCATTAGTTTTGGATGTGTTTGCTTTACTTTTTTCTTTTTTAAAGATTGTCCATTCGTTCCTAAGTACTGGATTTGGGCTTTGACTTCTTCGACCGTCATATCGGCTTGCATAAGATCACTCCCTTTATCAAGTTGACTCTAGTATTCCCTTCTTTCAGATAGATAAAACATATACTTCTAGAATTAGCTTATATTTATTTATATTTAATACAAATTATAAAGAATAACTATAACAAAGACTGCCCATTATGTATCAGCCTTCTACCAAGGATTTTTTCTCCGGAGTATGCAGCTTTTTATACATATGCTTGTCTCAGAAAATAGTCTTTATATCCTCTTATATCTAGATAATAAAATATTCCTTGAATTAAGGTAATAATTCATAAAGACTAAGTTACTCTTCATAGTAGTACGCATTACAATTTTTGTTAAATTAATGGTTGTATTAATCAATTACTCAACTTCCTCTCTATATAGCTTCATCATTTACAAAAAATAAAAACGATATTTCTATAAACATATGCTTGTCACTACAAAAAATAGTCTTTATGACGAAAAAATATATGTTATTATTTAACTCCAGTTATACATTCCTTTAAAAAGTTACCACTCCAATGCCTTTAGATAAAGTTGCTTTTTCTTATTTAACTACTAAAGAAACTTCCACTCTTTCTTTTTCTCTTATAATGGTGATGTCCATAACTTCCGTGATGATCACGGCCTTTTCTATAATCATCACTACTGCTATAACTCTTAAAAGGTTTTGATTTTCCTCTCTTGTAATCACTACTACTGTAATGCTTATGTTTATTATTCATTAGTGAATCAAACAGTTTCTTGAACATGATTTAATCACTCCTCATAATTAGTTTAAATCTATAAAAAACAAAAAACGCTTTTATCTTTTTAGTAGATAAAAGCGCTTGATGTATAAACACAGACTTCACCTAACTAAAAATGTAGGCAAAGGTCTTGCTAACAATTAAGATTGCCAACAAAGCCGGAAACATTCTGTTTCGTAGTGACGACTTTTGTTGTACAGCTACTCCCCTTTGGAGTATTAAGTTTGTTCAATGGTAACGTAAATCGATTGTATAAGTCAATTGAATTATCTTTTAGAATCTTATTCTTACCGTTTATCTCAACCTAAAATCCTTCTAAAAATCCACTCTTTTAGAGTGACTTACATTACACAAATAAAACCCTTAAACATTATTTTAGTGTTACACTTGAGAGTTGTGTAACTAACTTATCTAGATAATCCATATACTTTTTAAAACATTTAATTACAAGTGCCATGACGTTACGATTTTCTACACCTCGTTAAAACCAAGTATACATAAAAATCACCTCAAATAGCTTAAATTCACATTGATAAGCACTATCTTATAGGAATTCATCGGATTGTAAGAACCACTTCATCTTTTGAAAAGTAATTTGCCCAAACCTGTTATCCTCTCTGCTTCTTTCTGTTTTTCAAGAAAGCAACAAGAAGAAGCAAAGGAGGAATGACCGTAAGAAGAGGGATATATAGAACCAGCATTTCCACCTTTAGTCCTTCATGGTTATGTTCTTGAACATTACTCGCAATGGTAATAGATAAAAAGAGAATGGTTAGCCCTAAAGGATACGATAACCGTGAAGGTGATTTAACCTTGAATAAACTAGCAGTTCCTACGACAGCTGCATAAAATAGCACACAAATTTTAAAGAAAATCGTGATGATTAATGCGAGCATAAAAAATACATCAAGACGTTCTAAAAAATTAGCTACTTGGATGCTCTCAATTGTACTAAGAAGTGGGTATTGGGAACGTTCAGTTAAATCAACCCCGAGTACACAGACATTAATAAGCATGGTAATAATTAAATTGATTCCACTTAATCCTGTTGCGCATAACATAGTTACCTTTGCTTTCTTGGGGTTGTCTAAATAGGGTAAAATCATCGTAAATACAATGACTTCTGTAAATGGAAAATACAACGTTTGAGTAAATACCACTTTTAGGACAGGGAATAAACCTTCTTCCAAAATAGGTTGTAAATTTTTTATCTCGATTAATCCAGAAGATACAATTAAGATAAAACCAGCAACCGCAAGAACATACATAAAAATAAACAGCAGTTCTCCTGATCGAGCTATGACCTCAATTCCTTTTCTAATGGTATAAATAATGACAAGCATTAATAATGCATTCGCGATGAATAAAGGTGTGTCCGGATAGGCAAAGGTTAACAGCATCTCACCAAAATCGCGTAGAACCCTTGAGGCGTCATACATAAAGTAAAGAATGTAAACAAAAGCCAGTACGGTTCCAAGTACTTTCCCGAGAATCCTTTGCAGATACTCTGTAGGCAAAAGATCGGGATAATAGGTATAAAGCTTGTGGTAGATTAACAATAGAACGAAACTGAATACCATTCCAAGCAGAATCGCAAGCCACGCATCTTGTTTTGCATCTATTGCAAGAGGTACCAATAAAGCACTACCCAGTTCGAATAGAACCATTAAGATAAAGAGCTGACTAGAACTAATTTTAGCTTTCTCCATGTAACTGGCACCTCCTTTTCTTTACTTTTGATTTTCTTTTATTCCTGAAAGAAATGACTTGTTTCGTAAGCCAGCTCGACGTACATAGGCTTCCACCGTAATATCTACATCTAACTTTGGAAAGTACACATCATTCCATTCCGTTTTTAATTTCTTAAATTGATTTGGTCTAGTACGGTGAACCACTTCGCCAAATCCCAAGATATCCGTTTTGTTTTTTTGTGCACGTTCAACAGCTATCTTTAGCTCTTTTTTTATTTCTTTTCTCACCGATTGTTCGATTTTTGTAATGATTTTTGGATTGGTGATATCCACAGGTACCTCCATGTCACCGATATCTCCTTCAACACGTGTATGAACAGAAATATGAGGTTGCCCATTCTTCACTTGAGCAGACACACTTGTTTTTTGTCGTACAGTTTGATAGGCAATGGCTTGGTTTCTCCCACCCCAATTAATATTAATATCGGTACCTTGGATTTTGTCGAGAATCCATACTGTACCTCTTGCTGGTTTTCCATACAGCCAATCCACTAGCTTTCCCTGTTTTAAGACAGCAATTCCGGAAGCTCGAAGTGTTGCTTCAGGTGCACTTCCTTGAAGGTTATCCAGTTTTTGTGCTTGCTGGGGATTCCCAACTAGACGAAATCCCGATACGACGGTTCCTCTTCCAGGAGATTCAAGGCTCTTCATCACCTCTTGGAGTGATGTTTTTACATTCTCCCCCCATTTTCTTTCCGTAAATTCTAAGGTTTTTAGGACTTTATTCGCTGGAATCTTATCGACTGGCGTTAACGTTTTCACAAGATCAGCTGCGGTCGAATGGTTCGCAATCACGAGGGTGGAAGTATTCCGAAATTCCGGATCTCGATCAAACGCATCAATTAATGTATCAAGTCCTTCTTCTCTGACCATTTTTTCTCCAACTACAACCAAGTTTGCATGGGCATAATACAATCTCCGAGAAATTCTGCTTGAAGCCCTTCTACTTGCTTCGACTAGATTGTCCCCCGAAGCCGAATAGATGGTAATAGGAGGGCTTTGAGTACCGCCGCCCCCTCCTTGCATGCCTCCTGCTACGTTTCCTGGGTTAATAATCTGGAGCGTTAAGTGATATTTTCCATCTTTCGTTTTATCGATACCTACGGCTGATACAATGGCAAGGTCGGTTAACTCTTTTTTACTCCAACAACTCGAAAGCAAGACTGTAACCAGCATCATCAATACAAGAAAAGCCCCTTTACGCTTCATTGTTGTCACCTTCTTCAAAATCCCGGTTCACCATACCACGGGATGCAGGAGGTTGCGGGCGTTGATTTGTCCCTTCTCGAACGGTATTCGTACTAACTAATCGCGGTCTTTGTCTCAGTGTCCACCATGGCAACCGTACAACTGTATCACCCATGTTTACTGGTATGAAGGGAGCGAATGGGGCCATATAGGGCACACCAAATGAACGTAAGCTGCATAAATGGACGACCATCATCAGAAGAGTCAAAATAATCCCATAGAAGCCAAATGACGCTGCACCTAACATAAATAAAAAGCGAATTAAACGAGCCGAAATGGCCATATCAAAGGAAGGTGTGGCAAAACTAGCAATCGCGGTAATAGAGACGATAATGACCATAGCCGGTGACACAATACTCGCTTGGACAGCTGCTTGCCCAATTACAAGAGCACCAACGATAGATAAAGCCGAACCAATAGCTTTTGGCAGTCGAATCCCTGCTTCACGTAAAATTTCAAAGGTTAATTCCATAACAAGTGCTTCCACGAATGCCGGAAAAGGAACGGCTTCCCTCTGTGCGGCAATAGCTACAATAAGTGTTGTTGGCACCATCTCCTGATGGAAGGTTGTGACAGCAACATAAGTAGCAGGGGCAATAATCGAAATCAGAAACATAAAAATACGTAAAAGACGAATCGAGGTTGCAATGTCAAAACGCGTATAATAATCTTCAGCCGATTGGAAGAATTGCATGAACACAGCAGGCGCAATAAGTACAAAAGGGGTTCCATCGACGAAAATGGCAATCCGTCCCTCTAATAGATTCCCTGCCACTACATCCGGTCTTTCGGTGTTGTAAATAGTTGGAAAAGGTGTCATCGTCTCATCTTCAATGAGTTGTTCAATATAGCCTGATTCTAAAATGCTATCGATATCAATTCGATGTAATCGTTGACGAATTTCTTCAACGACCTTGTCATTGGCAATACCATGGATGTACATAATGGCCACATCCGTCTTTGTTGCGCGCCCTACCTTCAAGCTCTCCGTCCATAAATCAGGGGTCTTAATGATGCGACGTACCATGGCTGTATTGGTCCCGATAGACTCTATAAATGCTCCTTTGGGACCACGGACCACCATTTGGGTACCCGATTCCGAAATGGAACGTTTTTCTCCGCCTTTGGTACTTGCACTCAGTGCCTTACCTATTCCATCCACTAGAACAAGAGTATCACCTGCCATTAAGGCTAAGAATAGGTCATCCCAGTTATTGATGGATGATACGTTACCAACCGTCATCATATCTTCAGAAAGCAGGTCTATCACATTGTGCTGATTTACTTCTTCTTTCTGATCATCTTTCATCATAGATTGCAGTAAATACTCTTGGATCGATTGGTTGTCTACAATTCCTTCTACATAGACAATGGCTGTTTTAATGTCGGAGTTTCCTCCCATTTTTATCTCACGAATAACGACATCTGAACTATTTCCCGTTTTCTGTTTAATCTTATTAAGGTTGCCTGATAATGAAACTTGTATCAGTTCTATTGAATGATCAGTAGTTTGATTTTCGTCATCCTGTTGTCGTTTCTTTTTTGGTTTTCGTTCTTTAAAAAACGAAGGCATAGATTTAAACACCCTTCTTTAAGTTTTTATTACTTTAACCATATAAGAGTTTTTTATGTAAAAATTAACAAAAAATATTTATGTATCATCATAAAGGAAAGAGAAGAACCTATTAAATGGAGCGTGATAGATATGAAAATCATGGCTATTAGCCTTTTAATCATGGGATGTTTAATGGCCTTTTCTTTAGGCATCGATATTTTTCAAGGATTTGATGTTTCTCAGGCGTTGTACAACGCCGTGAGTCCTTTTCGGGTAATGGAAGTTGCCGAATTATTTGTGCTTTTTTTTCTTCTTTTTCTTTTTTTTGCTGAATTTTTATATCTTTTTATGAAGAAGAAAAATCAAAGCAAGTAACCATATACTCATTAATTATTATTTCCAAAAATAGGAAATTGACATAATGGTAATTTAGTTCAGGCCGTTCATTTCAATCGGTTCTTTCATTAATCAAGATCCACATAATACAATCCATTGTCTATGTTCGTCAGTTGGTTTTTTAGCCATTCCTTCACATTGTTCATTCTGGAATCAAAAGCCATTTGAAAGAGACCCGTTAACTGAAAATCAGTGAAATGATTTCTTTTTAATTTGAGAAAAGCCTCGTGATAGGAAGAGAAATGAAGCTGTTTGAATAAAAAATCGTCCATTGCCTCCCGAATATACGTTTCATTTTTCCAACAATTCATGGGAACATGAGCAAATTGCCAAGGCTTAAAGACACCGGGATAAACAGCTTCTACCACTTGAAAAGGGGATTGGCCGAAAAGGGAAAAGACACCTCCTAGGCTATGTTGATTAAAAAAGTGATTATTAACCTGTATAGGAATCTCTTTAAGAGGGATTTTTAATTTTTCCTCTATTACATACTTTACTGCTTCAATAGCTCGTTTTTTTCCCTCTTCTCCATCCCAATATTTATCAGGAACCTGTTGGAATTGCCAAGGTTTAAATCTTCCTGGATAGGCATTGTCAATGACTTCATAATAATTCCATCCATATAGCATAGCAGGGGGTCTGAGACGATGAGACCACAATGTATTTGCGCTTACTTGAAAAGGAATTTCATCGATGGGGATTGATAAGTGTTGCTCAAGTAAATAGCATGTTATATAACTCATATATTTTTTGCCTTCCTTACCTACGAAGAAATAATTAGGAAATCGTTTTCTTTTCCTCTCTAGAACATGTTGATACATTTCAATAACTTGTTCTCTATTCACTATCCTAATCTCCTTTTAAATATGCATTTTTAATTAGTGTCTATAATTATGGAATTTTTATACAAGGAGAGCATTGTTGAATGAATAAAGGAAAATACATGTTTACGGATAGGAGTTCCTGAACATGTGATTATTTATAAAAAAAGGAGAATACAATGAGTTAAGTGACTGATAAGCTATCATGTATAAAATTATGACGTCACCAACTACTCTAACGAACAACAAAAATATAACTCTTGAAAATTATGTATACGATATAGAAACCAAAAAAGCCATGGATACGTAGATTCATGGCCATACTTTTAATAAATTCACTCATTGTAAAAGGGAGAAATAGAACAGGTATCATCTGTCATAATGTATTGATGTATTGATGTAATTGTTGCAGAGTAGTGTCCAACGCTGAAGATAAAGATTCAGCAGCATATGCACAAACAGAAATCATACCTTCTTCTTTAACAAAATTATCGGCAGTTGATTCAAATTCTTCTAGTAAAAGAACATCTGGTTCCTCTGAAGCCCATTCTACGTGAGCCCAGGTTCTGATCCATGTATTTTTTGTTTTCAATATAGACAAATCTTCTTGAAAATGAGTAAGAATGGTTTTTGTGTGAAAATCACCATTTGCCAAGTAATAATCAAAATTATTAACTAAACGAATAGCTTCTTTTTGTTGATGACTAAACTCTTTATCAATATTAGCTTTTAGTTGAGGAAGTTTCCTCATACTCTCAATTATCAATATACGTTGTTTACTCTCTAATCCATTCTTAATAAAACTCATTAAATTATTTATGTAAAATTGGTTATTCTCAAAACGGTAAAAGACATGGCCTTTATCAAATTTTTTAGAACTAGATATAGAATTAACTGTTTTCATAGTTCACCTCAGAATGATTTTAGCGAAATTTTCTAAAAATCTATAGAGTAATATGGCATTCTTATTTGTGATGATTTCACATTAATTCGATTTAAGATGTATATCATATGCGGAGCTAGAATTTTATCAGTATTATAGCAAAACAGCCCCAGAGTTCTAACTCCAAGGCTATCTTAGTAATGATTACTTAGATAGAATAAATTTTATTTACTTTTTCAATACGAATGTATTTTCACAAACGTATCTACATTTCCTAATATAGAGGAAACTTCTCTATTCCTCCTAAAGTCGGTTCTGTTCTAGATATTCTTTTAATGTTTGCTGTAATGTCCCTTTTGCTGCTGCCTTGTCCTCAAAGGAGATCCCTGAGTGAATCATTGTTCGCACTAAGTCAGCACGTAAGCCTGTAATAATAGCTTTACATCCCATGATTGAAATTCCAGTTAATATTTTTTGAAAATGGTCAACGACATGCATTTCCATGTTAGCAATTCCAGACAAGTCTATGATTAATGTTTCAATCTTTAAATCTGAGATGCCCATCAATACTTTCTCCTCAATTGTTTGGATACGATTGAGGTCAATCATTCCGATCAACGGTAGTACAGCTACAGATTGGCTAAGTGGTATAATAGGCACCGATAGATTTTCAACTAAGTCTCTCTGGGAGGCAATTAATTCATCTTTATACTTGGAATAGCTTATGAGGAAAGTGTTAAGAAATTGATCAATCCGATCATTAATACGTTTCTCTAAGGCATAAAATTCTTCACGGCCATTAAAATGGTTATTCATTCGATCATATTGGTAGAGGAAATGCCACAATGTTCGTCTAATAGCCTGTACCCATTCTAGTTTGAAGGCAAGAGTTAAGGCATGCTCTGCCCAGGCTATCCCTTCTTGTTTAGTGAAAGCAACGAGTTGTTCTTCCTTTTTCTCTACCACATATAGAGATAATTTTTGAGCATTTTTTAAAAGATCAATATTTCCTAAGAGGAAAAGAAATTGCATTAAAACATATTAAAGTTTTTTCCAGTTATTTGGAGATGTGTTCACTACCAACACCTATGTCATATGACCAAGATATCACGGATTCTGAAGAACCACCTTTTTCTGATAAATTAATGGCATTTCATTTTAGTTTAATGATTTATGCTGGAATTGGAAACTATGGGGTATCTATTTCTGAAGATCAGAGGACGGATATGGATGTAGATTATTACCGTTTAATAGCTGAAATTCTAAAGTATTCTGAGGATGGTGCTAATATTATGATTGCAAATGAGTGGTTAGAACAACCACCTTTAGCAGCTAATCGAAGGGATTTAGCAAAGGATTAAAACAATGTGGCAAACAAAGAAGAAGCATTGTTGTGGAGTATTGCACTTCCAGGATTCGGACAGTATTTAAACGGCAAATTTTTTAAAGATTCCATTTTGATACTATTAGAATTAGTTGTTAATGTTCAATCAAACTTTAACGAAATCATTATTTTAAGTTTTCACGGAGATATTGAAAAATCTATCCAACATGCTGATTATCGATGGCTGATGTTTTATCCATGTTTATATTTTTTTGCAATGTGGGATGCTTGGAAAGATATAGGT
>NZ_JAPCIN010000036.1:0-2976 GCF_025910025.1 Priestia sp. JV24 | reverse complement strand
GGAGGAAAAGACAGGCATGCTTTTCTTCCCTTTGTGTTTGCAGCTTACTTTGTTACGCTGGGATGTATTTATTCCTCTAGCGTTAAGCTGTTTGGGGTATTATTAGGACCTATTTGGCTGCCCATGTTATGTGTAATACCAGGATTAGCTTTGGGAACCATATTGAGAAAAATATCGAATTAACTAAAGCTAAATTTCTCATTGTATAAATGAGAAATTTAGTTTGTTTTATTTGAATTTCTTTAGTCTTATAAATCCACATTTTCTTAGTGTTATTCCAATTATGAGTTTAATGCTGTTAATAATGATTATATAAACCATTTTTGTGATTGCGGATAGGTAAGTTCATATAATATAAACTATCGTATGTAAATAGCTGCTGAATTTGTGATTTCAATTTTTTTAGCTTATTCATTGTGCATGGATAAAAGAACAACCGCAGCGGTAATAAGAAGTCCACCTAACAGTTGATACATTCCAAATGATTCGTTTAACCAAATGATTGAAACAACTGCTGCAACTAGTGGTTCAATGCTAGATAATAGACTTGTTTCCGTTGCGCTTAAATATTTAAGACTACCAATGTAGAGGATAAAAGATAACGTCCCACTAATAATTACGAGAAACAATATTAATAACGTGTTAAATGTTAATGTATGTGTCAAATGTACCGCACTAAAACCTTCGCTGTATATAAGTAAAGCAATGCCACCAATTAACATGCCCCAGCCAACGATGATAACGGTCCCCCACTCTTTTATCAATGCTCTAGGATGGAGGGTATAAAAAGTAAAGCCCAGTGTTGTAAGTAGACCAAGGATAATGGCTTTCTTCGAAAATACAATATTTTCAACAGAACCATTCGTAATTAGAAAAAAAGTTCCCACTAAAGCTGCAACGACCGCCAATAGTTGTATTATCGTTGGTAGTTTCTTTGTTTGTATTGTGATGTAAATGGTGATTAAAACAGGACCAAGAAATTGAAATAGCATTGCCGTAACGGCATTACTCACACGGATGGTTTCAATAAAAGCATACTGAGCGCCAAGCATCCCTAGAACACCAAATATAATTAGTTGGACCCAATGGCTTGGATGCTTCCAAACACCAAATATATTTTTTTTAGTAAGATATAGTAGTGTCAAAGTTATAATGCCGGCAAGTAGTAACCTTACAATGAGAAATTTACTTGATGTGAGGCTACTATTTTGAAAGAGCCATTGTATCATTGGACCCGAGACTCCCCATAATGCAGTCCCACTAATAACCATTAAAAATCCAATATGCTGCGATGTTTTCATGATGAATCCCCCTTGTTGAGATGTTTCTATGAAGATAGAAATAATTTTATAAAAATATTATAATGAGTACCTGGCTTTTTATGGAGGGTCATATTATACTTTATCGAAGGGGTCAGTTAAAATAATGGAATTAACACCAATGCTTGATTTACATAGTAGAAAACCTCTATATGTACAGTTGTATAGTTTTATAAAACAGGAAATCGAAACAGGAAAGCTCCCACCCTACTCTAAGCTGCCTTCCAAACGGAAACTTTCTAGGCATTTACAGGTTAGTCAAAATACCATTGAAGCAGCATACGAGCAACTTGTTGCAGAAGGATATATCGAAGGAATTTCACGTAAAGGGTACTTTGTATGTAAAATAGAGCAATCATTTCGTAACCTAAAAGAAAGCGTTATATATATCAAAGAAAAGTCCTATAAAAATAATTTCGCCTTTGATTTCACTCAAACAGGCGTAGATTATTACTCATTTCCTTTTACAGTATTCAGGAAAATATCTAATGATATATTAAGGGATGAAAATAAAGGCTTATTAAGGATAGGACATCCTCAGGGAGAATATGATATTCGTGAAGCCATCGCTTTATATCTTTACAAGTCTCGAGGTGTTCGAGCATCACCAAGTCAGATAATTATTGGATCAGGTACACCAACACTTATTAGACTTTTATTTAAGCTAGTAAAAGGAAGTTTGTATGCTGTGGAGGATCCTGGGTATCATCGCAGACTTGTAACCTTTGAAAAGGGGAACGCAAATGTACGTCTAATTGCCCTTGATGATGATGGGATAATGATATCTAAATTAGAGGATAGTGATGCTGACATAGCTTTTGTTACCCCATCACATCAATTTCCGTGTGGAATGATTATGTCCATTTCAAGACGGAAACAGCTTTTAAACTGGGCTCAAAAAAAAGATGGGCGTTACATTGTAGAGGATGATTATGACAGTGAGTTTCGTTATTCAGGAAAGCCAATTCCGGCTTTACAAAGTTTAGATTCTCAAGAGAAAGTAATCTATATGGGGACGTTCTCAAAAGCATTACTACCCTCATTACGTATAAGTTATATGGTACTCCCCCAACCATTAATTGAAAATTTTCATAAAAATCACTTTAGCTTCGTTCAGTCTGTATCACGCCTTGACCAAGAAATCATTAAAAGATTTATGCAGGAAGGCTACTGGGAAAAACATATTAATAAAATGCGAGTTGTTTACAGAAAAAAAAGAGATGGACTCATCGCAGCAATTTCAACTTATTTTCCAGACTCCGTTGAAGTTATTGGGCTTAATTCTGGGTTACATTTTTTAATGCAGCCAAATAATGGTATGAGTGAACAAGAACTTATTGAAAGCGCAGCAAAATATAGTATCAAAGTCTACCCAGTATCGGAATATGGGCAGAATAATAACCAAACTGTTCTGTTAGGCTTTGCAGTCCTATCTGAAAAAGAAATTCATACGGCAATTCAATTGTTAGCAAAAGCTTGGATGGGATAACCCTTTTGTATGAAGAGTACTCATGTCATAAATTATCTATGACATGAGTGCTTTCCTCTGCATTTATCTCTATTTTGGGGGAATTTGTTTAACTGTGCCATCCAATTATTAAAAAAGACCTCTATATCCAGTTCTTGACCCTCGTATTCTACGATATAAGGCACTTCT
>NZ_JAPCIN010000035.1:0-620 GCF_025910025.1 Priestia sp. JV24 | reverse complement strand
CCATCTCTTCCAAAAGGAAAAAAACCACCTCCTGCGGGAACTTCACTTATATAACTTTTTGGAAGGAACTCTATTTCAACACTTATTAGATACTCCCCTTTGAAAATAAGAATGTATTCCTAAATATGATTATAACTAATAACCAGTAAGAAAATTAATTCTTATAAATGCTTGAAATTTAAATTACACAAGGTATTCCAAATACTGCGTTGAATGAACAAAATATCAATCATTTATTAAATGAATAAGGGGGGAGAGTTATGCAAGGATATTTTGCAATCATATCATTACTTTTAATGATGATAATGGTTATAATTCGTGCTAAACAGTTGGGGAAAAAGGGAATTAAAGCTTTTAAATTTGGTGAGCTAGATAAAAAAGATTTCTTTATTATCCCATTTGCATTACTGTTTTTTTATCTTATTTTCTCTAGTGTTTTTGATTTGCCCGAACTAGGTACCAAACTATTTAGCAAGGAAGTCTTTAGTTGGATAGGTGTAGGTTTATGCACGATGGGTTTAGTATTATTCTCGTTAAACATAATTTCATTTGGGAAAAGTTTTAGAGTTGGAATTGATGAAGAAAAACCAGGTGAACTTATAACAACAGGTGTTTTTGCC
>NZ_JAPCIN010000034.1:0-1802 GCF_025910025.1 Priestia sp. JV24 | reverse complement strand
ATTAGCCGTAATCCCATTTACACAGCTTTTGGATTTGTTTTAATAGGGATATTCTTAATTTTACCAAACTGGATATTATTATTGTACGTATTTACTGGAATTTGGCTTTTTAATCGTCAGGTTCAACTTGAAGAAAAATCCTTGAAAAAGATTTACGGTGAAGAATATGAAGCATACTGTAAAAAAGTTCGTAAATACCTTTAGCATTAGTTGTTGGTGGAAAAGGGTAAGTCTTTCATTCATATTAAAAGTAAAAGTGGAAGATTAACATAGCCAAAAAATGAAGAATATGGAAATATGTACTTAACCAAACGGTTGTGTTAGTTTAAGATGATAGTATTTTGGGATCGAAAAGTTTGAAAATAAGAAGGCAAAATAAAACCCTGATTCTTCTACTTGGCGTAGATAAATCAGGGTTTTATTTCCTAAAAGTGTCTTAACGTAGGTTTTGAAAAAAAGATGTTTTTGGGGGACAGAATTTTACCGATGAGCATGCAGTTGATGATTTAAAAGAATTGCTTTCATCAATTGATACATTTTAAAAACTTTAATTATAGATGAAAAGAGTCCTCATGGAATAAGGGCTCTTTTTGTTATCTCTGTAACTCACATTATGGCAACTGAAATTGAATATGACATATTGTCTATAAAGATTAATTACTTTTTGTGCGTGCAAAAACATCTATTTTAAAAATTAAATAGACGTTTCATTATTGATTTTTTCGGTATCTAAAAAGGTGTACCTTTTTAGTCTATTTTATTGAGAACCGATTATAAAATAAAAAAGCTTTACGAAACCTTTCGCAAAGCTTTTGTCAACTTCTATATTATCGTGTTACTTTTCCCACTTCTTCTATACTTAAACCGGTAAACTTTGCAATATCACCCAAAGTCATACCATTCTCATACATGCTACGAATCAATTGAAGTTTTCCTTCTTCTAGTCCTTCCTCACGAGCATGGGCTAGTTTAGCTTGTTCATCAAGTAGCAATTTCTCACGTGCTTCATATGCGCTTCTGAATGAAGAATCATGACTCATATTTTCCCATTTATCCATCGCTTTTTGTAGAATTGGATCTTGATTCATCGCAATCTCCTCCAATGTTTGAGTTAAATGTTCATCTTCATGAGCTGGTAATAATAATATCCAACGAACGAATGCATTTTCCCACGGGTTGACTTTTTCTTCCCGCCACTGTTTTACAAGCTTTGGAATTTCCACAAAATGAATTTCAATATCATCGCTTAAAACACGTTGCTTTGTTGTGTCCCACAACTGACCTGTCGTCTGAAATTCTTCATCTGAAGAGAATAAAATGAAATCCAATAAATTAATGGTGATGGTTTTTCGTAAAGCACGATAAGGCATCCCCTCTTGCATTTGTGACGTATATAATTTACTCCAATAATACAAAGAACGCTTGACCATATCATGCGTATTACGAAGTTGAATTTCGATATTCACTTGTGTTCCGTTATTCAATGTAGCTAGTAAATCTAAGATAGATAACTTGTCATCTTCGTAAGCCTTGTGAAGGTGTGGGTCTTCCAATTGAAGAGACATAATGGGTGCTTCTAGAGACTTTTCTAAAACAGCGTTTAAAAAACCTGTTAAGATGTCCTCGCTACCTTTGGTACCAAATAATTGTTTAAAAGCGAAATCAATTCGTAAATTTACTAATTTTGTGGACATGAATTCCTCTTCCTATCTTTCTTATTTCTTACCCCTATTTTATAAGATAGCAGGATATGTTTGCAAATGTAGAAACGAAAACCAACCAGTAGTTATGATTAAACCAGT
>NZ_JAPCIN010000033.1:0-1761 GCF_025910025.1 Priestia sp. JV24 | reverse complement strand
CAGTCAAAACAGCCAAAAGCTACAAGAAGCTATTGATAAAGTGAGCCCTCTTTTAAGAAGCTAATGGAATTTGCTCATAATAAAGATGTTGAATTACCAATAAAGCCATGTAATTTTTCACGCTTAACAGTGTATTTATCTGAATGAGTATTAAAATTACGGATTTCAATTTTATGATAAGGTTAACCAGACTTTCTGGTTGGCCATTTTTACTTTGAAGAATCTATTCTATAATTTTACCCTACCATTTTACTTACAAATATTTTTTACATAACAATAATAAAAAAGGAAATAATAATATATGGGGTTAACCTTTAACAGGTGATAAACCTCTAATAATTTCAATTAATTATGGTGGGGAAAATATAAAAATCACCTTTATGGCATCGTATACATAAAAAACACCCCTCATGGAAATGAAACTATACATACTATTTTAGTGAATGTGGAGGTACACTGGTTATGCCAAGCTGGATAGAAGTTATTATTCGTTCTGTTCTTATTATATTAGGGTTATTCTTTATCACAAAAATATTAGGGAAAAAGCAATTATCGAAGTTATCTTTTTTTGAATACATAGTAGGAATTACAGTTGGCGACATTGCTGGAACAATTTCGATGGATCTTGAATTAAATGCTGTGAATGGAGTCACCTCAATCTTGGTCTGGTCATTGTTCCCAATCATTATTTCGTATGTTTCCTTAAAAAGCATAGTTTTTCGAAAAGTAGTTGAGGGTACGCCAACTACTTTTATAAAGGATGGAAAAATTTTAGAAGAAAACTTAAAGCGTGAGAAATATACAATAGATGAATTAATGGAACAGCTAAGAAAAAAAGATGTTTTTTACGTTAATGACGTAGAATTTGCAATGCTTGAAACAAATGGAGAATTCAGCATTTTATTAAAAAAAGAAAAGCAGCCTGTGAGATGGGGAGACCTTTTTGGCGTTGGTCAAAAAGTAAAATTACCACAAACCATTATTATAGATGGGAATTTTATAGAAGAAGCTATTTATGAAATGGGCTATAGCGTGGAATGGCTTAAAACTCAACTTCAACAGCGAGAATCGACTGTGAAAGAAGTTTTTTTTGGTCAGGTCGATCATTTAGGTAATCTGTATCTAGATTATTATAAGGACCGTTTTATCGAAAAAGGGAAAAATAATTCAGAAAGTTAGAAAGTAGACCTAGAATTTCCAAAGACTCTACTCCTTTTTACACCAGAACCTTATTATGTTACGCAAAATATTATAAAAGATAAAAAAAGTAGCTGATTAATCCAACTACTCTTTAATCAAGATTTCTATTCTGTTGGGTTAATGTCTTAGAGGTAGAAGTAGGTTTAGGTTCTTTACCAAGTCTAGGTTTCCAATTTCCTAACTTATTTTTCAAGTAATCCTTTAAAAAATCACGTTTCTTTCTGCGTCTTTTATTCCTGTTTTTCATAAGAAATTACCACCTTTACGTCATTCAAGAGATTCAATTTATCCGTATATAACTATGCTAAGAAATTCACCATTTATGCTAAATCTATAACTGGTAAGTAATTCGTCTGGTTCTGCTGTAAAAAAGTTAGATAATAAAATTCATCTTAATCTTTTTGTACCAGAAACTTTTTATTTAATAATTACAAAATTAATAATAAGTATTTGCTTGAGCAAACTATACAAGAGGCCATGAGGCACCAATCACTTTAACCCTTATTCTAATTACGTCACTCCAACAGAAAAAATTACCTTTTCACAGTCCCAGTGGTTTTT
>NZ_JAPCIN010000032.1:0-9977 GCF_025910025.1 Priestia sp. JV24 | reverse complement strand
TTTTATTTAGCAGTCACAAATGTTTAAAAAACGCTTTAATTTAATAAAAAGAGGAGCCACTTTTGGCTCCTTTTACTTTTTTAATGAAAGTCCACATCAATTTTTTTTGTTTCATCTTTTGCTAATTTAGGCATTCTAACTTCTAGAACTCCATTTTTATAAGATGCTTTTGTCCCTTCGTTAGAGACAGAACTTGGAAGATGCACAGAACGATGAAAACGGCCTAAAAAACGTTCTTTTCGATGCATATTTTCCTCTTTGACTTCATTTGTTCGAGTGGTAGATCCACTAATACTTAGTGTATTGTTTTCCACTGTAATATTGACATCTTCTTTACTTTGCAGCCCTGGAATATCACAAGTAACCACAACTTCATTCTCTGTTTCATGGACATCTACTCGAATTTCTCCAAAATTTGTTTCTGTCCCCAGAGTGGAAGGGAAATCAGAAAAGAAGCGTTCAAAATCTTTTCTCATATTAGATAGTTGTCTAAATGGATCATATGGTACAAGTGCCATTGATACATCCTCCTTCTTTCTTAGCATGAGATTAGTATGGCTCCTGTTTAGAGAAGTTATTCAAGTTCATGTAGGGGTACCGCCAGCAAAACGCATATTTACAACGTTAAGAAAACTATTGAAAAGTTCAATTTCTCAGCATAAAATTAAGAAATTAGATTTTTTTGTTACTCTATAAACACGCTCCATTCTTAAATAAGGGCTAATTTCCCCATGATAAAAAAAGCTAATCGAACATTGTCGATTAGCTCTATTTTTAGTATTGATTCGCTTTTTTAACCATTTTGCAACTGTAACTATACGTTTAATTACAACAATAAATATGTCTGTTTCATATTTATTATTCAACTTTCCTTATTCTAATCAAAACAAAGAGACTTAGGGCAAAGAAGATTAAGGCAGGCATCATTACATTTATACCTTGACCAGCTTTAAAATGTGAAAATACAGCGCCAGCCATCAGTAAAGTAAGTCCCCCAGAAGCTAATAAAGCAATTCTTGACTTCCAGAAACCAACCAAAAGTCCAATAGCCCCTACAATTTCACAAATACCTACAAAATACATCAATCCTAATGGATAACCAAAACCTTCAAATGTGTGAACTTGCATAGGATTTCCTGTAAGTTTCATTGTACCAAAAGCGAAAAAGCCAACTACAAGTAATCCTTGAATAATACGTAAAACCCATTTCATTTATCATTTCTCCTCTTAATCTTTGTCTTTTATTTTTGTAAACTTTGTGCACCAATTCCTATTTTCTTTAATAAACCTACCAGTTGTTCTTTCTCTTCATTGCTTACAAATGAAAAATTTTCTGAGATTGTTGTAACGTGCTGGGCAAACATTTCACTAAACAAAACTTCTCCGTTTTCAGTCAAAGTGACATTAAACGCCCTCTTATCGTTTGGATTTGGTTTTCTTTCTACAAGTCCCTGCTTTTCAAGCTTATTCACGACGTAAGTAATGCTTCCACTTGGAATAGATAGCGTTTCACTGATTTTTTGAATAGGATGAGCACCTTTGTTATAAAGCAATTCAAGTACCATAAAATTTTCAGGGCTGATACTATAACTTTCTATATCCTTCCGAATATTTTCAAATACAGCCTTATTTGCTTTCATCCAGATTCGAAATAGCCTTAAATCTAATTGGCTCTTCTCTTGTTTATAATCCATGCAATTTACACCTCTTTGAAGTTGGAATCAAAAACAGAAACTATCTATCTTTTGGATACAATGGATACTCGACTTGAGTTGGAATTTCTATAAACACAATGCGAAGACTATCTCCCTTAGGCTTGATTGTAATGGTTTCAGTTTTCTCAGATTGAATAATAATAAAATCTTTTTTATCAAAAGAGAGCTCTTGCTGCACAATCTTGCCTCCATCACCTCTTATAGCTAGTCCTGCAATGGTTCGATTTGGAGTAAGTGTAAGCTGATAACTTGAGCTATTAGAAATTTCTATATCGTACATAAAGGCATCTGTTATCAGATTAATTGGCGAATCAGTTCCAAGTATAGTTTTAATGGTTACACCCTCTCCTTGAATGACAGGAAATTCCTCGTTTTTATATTTTGAATAGTTTGGTGTACGCTTGATTGCATCATTTAAATATGGTTCAAGCCATATTTGAAACATTTCTGCAGGGCCATCTGATCCTTCAGCATGCCACATGCCTGACCCTGTTTGCATAAGTTGTACACCTCCAGCGTCAACCTCGCTTTGGTTTCCTAGTGAATCTTTATGAAAACCTTTACCTGACAGGATATAGGTTAAAACTTCAAACCCTTGATGAGGGTGTTCGCCAATTCCACCTGCTCCTTTTGCTTGCCCCCATGCCCAGTAGAATAAAGGACCAAGTCGACTGATAACAGATCCTTCACCAGAAAACCCAATGGGTTTTTGTTCTATAATCTTGCCACCATCAAATTCACCTTTTGCCTGTTCACTTGTATGAATGATTTTGACTTCCATTATTGTTCCTCCTATAAGTTAAATGAATGAATTAAAATTGAAACCTAACATTTCAAAAATATTAACAAATATAATGGTATGATTATTAGCTGTTTTTGAAATTATCGCATTTACCCTAACAGTAGGATAAATCCGTGTCAACAAAAATATTCCCTATTTTTGATGGAGTGTCTACTGTCAAAAAGCACACCTTTTTATACGGTAAAAAAACGAATGATAAAACCTCTATTTAATCTAAAAAACAAGCCTTGTTAGACTTATTAAAAATACAAGGCCTTATTGTACGCTTGGTTTACGTCTCTTCCTAGCTGATAACTCTCAGCATTATTTTTGGAGTTAGAAATAGTTGTTTAATTCAGAAAATAATTATAGGAATACTCATTTCGGCATACTTCGACATCCATTATGTAGTAATATTTTATATAAATATACACATTCAGATAAAGGCAAACTAGTTGAAAAGCTAGGACGCAAAGCTACAGGTCTAAAGTCAATTGACTATGACAGCTGAGCCTCCTGAAAATCTGGAGGAATTTATGTTTATGGACAGTAAAAAAGAAGTAATAACGTCACATTTAGACCAAGAATGGATTAGACTTATCCAAGAGGCTAAGGAAGTAGGGTTATCGGTTAAAGAAGTAAAAGCATTCTTAGATAATAAACAAACCTAGTGATAATAAAAAACATTAGATAGGCACGCTATCTAATGTTTTTTGTTACCGTGTTATCTTGAGATTTTGCTTCTAGAAACTGTTTAAATTCTTCTTTACTCACATTTGAATTCATTGCATCTTTTACTAGTTTCATCCACTCTTCTGACAGAACTGCTATAGACTTTTTCATCATAGTACCTCCTTACATAAATACTTTTTATCATTTACCGTTTGTTTTAAGCTTAATATTCTATTTTATAGTGACCATCCACTATATTACAACTAAATAGTTAATCCTCTTTACTTTAATCGACTATAGATAGCTGTTTATGTAGTGAAAAATAAAATTCTTTCTACTATTCTCCCGTAGACACCGCATTTTTTAGTTTCTGATATTCTCTCCACCGACGATAAAAAGTAGCTTCACTTATATTTGTGATTTTACAGATTTCCTTTACAGGCTTATTAGTGGTTTCATGTAGTTCGATAGCATGCCTTACTCCATCATGCTTTAACGTAAATTTCTGTTTCTTTCCTTTATATATACCTTTTCTTTTTGCAATGGCAATTCCAGCTTGCTGCTTTTCCTTAATCATGGTTCGATCAAGCTCACTAAATGCAGACATAACGGTTAGGATAAATTTCCCCGAAGGAGTTCTTGTATCAATTCCCAAATTTAATATTACTAAATGAATACCATGTTCATCTAGTTCTTCAATTAGCTCTAATAGTTGTTTGGTGTTTCTTCCTAGACGATCCATTCTTGTAACGACGAGGGTGTCACCCTTAATTAATTGATTAAGCAGTTGATTTAGTTCTTCTTTGTGGTTTTGTATTCCTGATACTTTTTCCTGAACAATACGATCTACTTTTGCCTCTCTTAATTGTTCGATTTGAGAATCCAAATTTTGATCAAAAGCAGAAACACGTGCATATCCAAAAATCATAAAATTCCTCCTAAAGTGGATAATCAAAAGACAAGACTATATGATAGTTAAATTATACAGTAAAATCAACCCTCTCCTCAACTATCATTTAGGCATACCTTATTGATAGTTAGATAACCAACGGAACATTCATTTTTTACATTAATTGATAAGTTCCACGTAATTTATCGGGTGAAAAATACGCAACATAAAATGTATAGTTACAAGTTAACGTTGTATTCTAAACCTAAAGCTGTAATAGCTCCAGCAGAAGTTCCCCCAATTCTTTTTATATGTTGTAGGATATTTACTTTGTCTTAAACAAATTATTGTTTTTTCATCTTGTTCATGTTTGTGTGCCATTTCTTCCAACTCCTCATATAGTAAGAAAAGCTTAAATCGTAATTTCTTCCTTCTTAGTAAACAGGACTTGAATCAACTGCTTAATATGTTCATCATTCAAAGAATAAAAAGCTAGTTTTCCTTCTTTATGGTAGCTTGCAATTCCCATATTACGAAGAAGTCTCAAATGATGAGAAGCCGTTGCTACTATAGACCCGGCAATATTAGCTACGTCACAAACACATAATTCTTCTCCCTTATACAAAGCAAGGACAATCTTCAATCTTGTTTCATCTGCTAAACCTTGAGCTTTCTCAACATCTATAGAAGACTTAATACGATTAAATTTTTCTTCGTTATAACAATAAATATAGCAACGGTCTTTTGCCATAATTTCCTCCTTATATCCAAACTGTATTTAGTACTCTAAAACTAAGCCAGCATAGTCATTGAAAATCCGGCCAGTTTATAATAAACCCATGCAGACTATTTTGTAGGTTCATGGGGGAATTTGGGGAGATGATTACGCTGAAAAAGAAACAGGAGATTATATTACTGCACGTACGAGAAGGTTATTCTCAGAGAAAGATTGCCAGCTTAGTAGGCGTTAACCGAGAAACAGTAGGAAAGTATATTCGTGAGTATGAGACGAGGAAGAACAAATTACTGAGTGAAGATAAAAATGCGGATACTGGTGAACTTATTCAAGAAATTGTAGAGGCCCCAAGATACAAGAAACGTGATTCCAAGAAAAGAAAGCTATCTAAAGAGATTTTACATCGTATTCAAATGCATCTAGAAGAAAATGTGCAGAAAAAGAAACAGGGGTTAAGGAAGCAAATAAAAAAAGCTGTTGATATTCATGAATCCTTAGAATCCGAAGGATTTACCATTAGTTATAGCACAGTTCTTCGCACGATAAGAGCAATGGAAAAAACAAAAAAAGAAGCATTTATTAAAGGAGCTTACGCGCCTGGAGAGGTTTGCGAATTTGACTGGGGAGAAGTCAAATTAATGATTAATGGCAGAAAACAGGCCTTACAAATGGCCACGTTTACGTCAGCTTATAGTAACTTTAGAATGGCTTATTTATTTACAAAACAAAAAACGGAATGTTTTCAAGAAGCTCATTCGTTGTTCTTTAAAGATATTGGCGGTGTATTTCACACCATGGTCTATGACAATATGAAAGTAGCCGTAAAGAGATTTATTGGCACAGAAAGAGAACCTACCGAGGCGCTGATAAAGCTTTCGCTTTATTATTCATTTCATTACCGTTTCTGTAATACAGCAAGTGGAAATGAAAAAGGACATGTAGAGCGAAGTGTAGAGATGATTAGAAGAAAAGCATTTGCCTTTCAAGATACCTTTGACACATTAGAAAAAGCAAATCACTATTTACATGAAATTTGCTTGAAACTCAATCACAAAGAGAAGAACTCATCATCCCGTTTGACGCCAAACGACTTAATAAAAGAAGAAAAGAAGTATTTATTAGTAGCGCCCCCGCCTTTTGATGCAGCACGAGTGATAAATGGACGTGTTACTAAGTATTCAACTGTCATCGTTGATCAAAACTACTACTCTGTACCGGACCACCTAGTTGGAGAGATGATTCGGATCAAAATTTATAGCGATCATATTCAATGTTTTTATCGGGAAAAGAGAATCGCTCTACACCCACGACAAACTGGAAATCATGAATGGAGCTTACACCTTGAACATTATTTGTATACCCTACAAAAAAAGCCTGGTGCATTAGCTGATAGCACAGCATTACAACAGGCAAATCCAAAATTAAAGAAAATATACTACTCTTACTATACCACTCACCCTAAGGATTTTATAGAGTTAATCCACTTTATTAAGTCTGGAATTACTATCGAACAGATAGAAAAAAGTATTCAAGAACTCTCTACTCTTCATCCTAGCCACATCACCACAGATAAGATCAAATTAATCTGCGCGAAACAAAGAGAAGGACTACATTTACCTACAGACTATTCATCTCAGAAAACCATCGATATCGAACACTATTCTAAACAACATCTTCAGACCTATGATCAACTGTTCCAAACGAAATTTATCCAATAAGGGGTGCAGGTAAATGGAACTTTCGAAGCAAGCATTGGTAGAGGAAATTAATACATTAAGCAAAGAGCTCAAATTACCTAAAATCCGTCAGGATTTTGAAGAAGTGATTAAAGAATCAGTTGAAACAGATGCCAGTTATGAAGAATTCTTACGACAGTTACTTCAAAAAGAACTGGATTCTAGACAGGAATCTGCCAAATATAATCGAATCCGTCGTGCAGACTTTCCCTATAAGAAATATCTAGAAGATCTATCAACTGAGGATTTATCAAAAGATGCCCAGCAAAAATTTAAACTTTTAAAGAGCTTAAATTTTATCAGAGAAGGCCGAAATGTCATTTTAGCTGGAAATGCGGGTACAGGAAAAACTCACATGGCAATTGGCTTAGGGATAAAAGCTTGTATGGAAGGTTATAAGGTATGGTTTACAACGGTTCCTTTATTAGTCAACCAAATAAAGGAATGCAGGTCGGAGAGAACTCTACGAGTTTTTCAGAATCGATTTGAAAAATATGATTTAGTCATCGCAGATGAAATGGGCTATATTTCATTTGATAAAGAAGGTGCAGAGTTATTGTTTACTCATTTATCATTACGAGCGAATCAGAAATCAACCATTATTACAACGAACTTATCCTTTGAAAGATGGGGAGAAATCTTTCAAGACCCTGTCATGACAGCAGCTATGATTGATCGTTTAACCCATCAAGCCTATATTGTGAATATGATTGGTGACTCCTACCGCATGAAAGAGACAGAGAAATGGTTGAAGAAACAAGAATTAATCGAACAGAGCTAGAACGAAAAGAAGAATAAAAAAAGCATTAAAAAACCGGCCAATTATATAAATGAAGGCAGAAAATTGGCTGGGTTTTTAATGACGAAATGGCTGGATTTTAAGTTGACAAATACATCCAAACATTCAAATGTCTATTTGTTTGTAATATATGCCATTTTCAAAGAGTGTTCAAATGTTTATTTGATTATTTTTTGAAACAAGAACTAAATTGATTATAAAAAAACATATGCTGGGTAACAGAGGATAGTTTAAGGTTGATGCAAAAAGGGGGAAAGACATGAAATGTCTTAAAGCATTGAAAGTATTTTATGTACTTTTAGCTGTAGTGGGAGCCATTCTAGCTATCGTTTCTTACTTTCAGCATTCACTTTACTTAAAGTCATTTGGCCTTGTTTTGTTAGGAGCATCGCTCATTTTTAATGGTTACGCTACTCATTTAGAGTGGAAAGGAAAAGGGCCCTTTCTATACATGGGCATAGGTCTAATAGTGATTGTGATAGCTATAGGTGGATTCACTGAGGCATGGTAACTATTAATGTTAATGAAGAAAAGTCTATATAGTTAAACTATATATAAAATGTTTTAAATTCTAACATCTAAGAACAGCCTAACTATCCTCGTTTCTAATAAAGTTGTCTTTCAAAGTTTTATCTCTTATCTATGTAGTAGTTTCTTGTTTAGCTGCTCGGAAGTAATAGGCAAGGCTATAACTCATTTTAGACGTCTACATGTATGGGTGCTTATAGGCTTAGGAGTATTAAATAGTAACATATTTTTGCTATATAGACTATATTTTTCCATACGAACATATGGATAAAACATGCGCTTTTTATACACTTTTTTCTCGTTCGTCTCCTACTAAAGCGTTAGTATGTCAAAGATGTATAAAAAGCTGCATGAACGAGAAAATATCCTCATCGAGAACCCTCACTGCCACAAGGGTTCTTTTGCTTTCTTGCTTCCTTAAAGAGTGTTTATGTAAACTAGTTTTGTCTACGGTATACAGATCTAGTTCACATAATCACTTCTTTCGAAACCAAGCAAGCGAAAGAGTCCTTAATATGTTAGGCTGTTTTTGTTTATCATATATGCTTAATGATAACCATTTTGTCCATTTTGGCTGTTGCTCGTTTTGTGTTTTGGATGGCTTTTTTTATTTTGCTTCGTACTACTTCCACCTTTTTTTGTTTGCTTTGTCATTGTTTTAAACCTCCCTTTCACCGTGTTAGTATGCTCATATATACAAAATAATTTCATACCAATAATTACTTGGCTCGTATGCATCGCCAAGGTTTCACGCGCTGAGTCTCCTACTGCAGTAGGTAATAAGTAAATGATAACGGAACATGTTCTCTTTTTTTATATGCTAGGGGTTGGACTATTGGCCTTTATTTTTCATGAAATGGACGACAGATCGAAAGATGTCCTACCGACTGAATACAGCAAATTAGCGTCACCAATTGAAAGACGTTTATATAATGTGTTGGTGCTAAATGGCTATTGTGTCCAAGCACAAGTAAAATGTGGCCCTTATCGAATTGACCTTGTAATAGGTAAGCTTGCGATTGAATGCGATGGAAAAGAGTCTCATTCTTTTCCATCGCAAAAGGCTCATGACCGAAAGAAAGATGCTTATTTGAGGAAACAAGGATATAAAGTAATGCAGATCAGTGGCAACAGTATTGTAAATCGTATGCCTGGAGTTTAAAAAAGAGTGAAAACAAGATTGAATTAAAAAAGAGAAGGCTCAGCCTTCTCTTTTTTAGAATTTTATTTTATAGACCGTCTTTATATTTTCCAGCATTTTTAGATGCTTTTTCTTTCTTGGCTTTATCTTTATGAATTTTGTTTGCTGCAGCACTTCCGAATTCATGGCTGAACTCAGAATTAATCACTGCTGAATCAAAACCTTTTTTATTTATTGAATCTATTCATCATTGTTTGTACAGTTGCCGGTGCCATTTTATTTCCACGCCCTCTTGTCATTCCATAAGTCGTAACAGCTCCAACTCCTAAACCCAATAATGAAAACAGCATGCCTCTGTTATTACGTCTCTTTCCAAATATCCCTCTATTGTTGCGTCCAACATTAAATAAGGACGTTAACCAACGTAAGTTGTTCATTATGTGAATACCCCTTTAATATTTATTTGAAAGAAAATGGTCTTCCAACGTCTTTATTCTTTGACAACTTGACTTATCCATACTGGAAAAATGACACTGTTTTCATTCTCTAATTATTACCTGTTATGATTTTGAAAATAATGCTTATTTTAAGAGATGTACGATTATCACAAGAAAACAGTTATATGAGAGGTGATTATTTTGATTAACAAATGGATAGCTGTATCTGGTGGAATGATTCTTGGTGTGTTATCAACTGGAATCTTCGGTTTCAAAGGTTTTTCCCAACTTTTTAATAAAGATACGGGATCAGGAGGTTCGTCTCGATAACTTGACTTTTCCTCTTAATGAGTATGTGGCTATTCAAATCTTACAGCTAAATCTATAAAAACAAACTTTAGTACGCTTTTTACTTCTCTACAAAAGGAAAAAAATATAATTTGATAAACCCTACTATTCCTAGTAACTAAAAAAGGAAACCCATTGAATGAACAAGGGTTTCTCTTTTTTAGCACATAGCGAATGGACTTGTTGCACTCAATC
>NZ_JAPCIN010000031.1:0-4559 GCF_025910025.1 Priestia sp. JV24 | reverse complement strand
ACTCTAATTTAACGAGCGTTAGGAAATACTCTTCGAACGGTTTCAGTAAACTCTTCAAATAACCCTTTTACTGGAGCGCCTTCATTAATTCTGTTTCCATAATCCCTCATACGCTCTACAAAGTCAGGATTAGATGATACAAATACGTCTCGAATATCTGGATCTGTCGCTCTTACTTGATCGGCAATCTTCTTTTCTAAACGATCTGTTACTTCTCCTTTTGTTCCATCACGTAAAACAACTGCCACATAGGCATTTCGGTTTGTAACAATCACACTTGCACTGTCTACTTCGTCTAATTTAGCAATACGATCTGCAGCCTTATCAGCTACCTCTAATCGTGTCTGATTATTATCATCTACATTATTATTCTGGGTTCCATCGGATTGGAATCCCACATCTCGTGGTCCATTGTTGCGATCATTTTCTGCCTTTTGTTCAGAAGGTTCTTCAGTTGGATCGGGCTCAGCTTCATCCTTTTTATCATTACAACCGAAAAGGAATCCTACAGATAAAATGGTGGATAGAAGGCCAAATAAATATTTTCTTTTTTTCATCTTGTCTTACTCCTTTCATTTTAACATAACATTTCTTCCGTTATTATCCGTTTAAAGAAAGGAGAGTATACTAGCTTTTTTATATACTGTTTAACTATCTTTACTCTTTAACCTCAAAATTCTTATTGTTTGATGAAGTGAATTAGTAATTATGTAACTGTTCAAATCTCGCAGATATAAAGGGAAAGTGAAGCTGATTGAAACTGAACCATCTTTTCGCGCATAAATATAAAACATTTACATAAAATGGATGAATGTAAAAAGCATAAGAACTATTTTTCTTTGTCATACTATAATGGAAAGTTATTAAATTTTTGGAGGAATCATTCATGACAGTAATCAATCAAGTTAAACAAACTCTAGCTGGTTTAAAAAGCGCACAAGCAAGTTTTGAAGGTTTTGCTTTAGCAACTGATAATCAACAGGCAAAGCAATTATATCAAGATGCTGCTCAACAAACGCAAGCGATTGTTGACACACTCTCTCCACGTGTTCAACAAATTGAACAAGAAGAGCCTCAATACAAACAATAAGAATACGATAAAAAGGTTGGTTCAATTAACCAACCTTTTTACACTTCAATTCTTGAGTAGAAACGGACAGGTGATTGGATGAAAAGAAAGATAAGAAGATTAAATCATTTTCTTTTTTTAGCCATGATTATTGTATATATATCCGGATGTACGGGGCAACAGAATCAGTCGGCTAATGACAATAATGATACAACGATCGTCAAAGTACATACAAGCAAACCCATTAATCAAACAGTTGCCAATCAAGCAAAAGAAAAGATCATAAAAGAGGAAGAAGTTTCGGCTGTGAAAGCAGTAAATACCGATAAAGAGCTGTTAATGGCGATAAAAGTAGATCAATTTCATCGCTTTCAATTAAAAAAAATCAAAAAGAACGTGAAAACAGACGTAGAAAAAGCGTATCCGGATTATAAAGTCTTAGTTTCAACTGATCAAAAAATCTATTGGGAGTTGGAACAATTAGAAGAAAAACTGCAAAAAGACAAGACAAAGAAAAAAACATTAAAAAGAGAATTTAACAATATTAAAAACCTTATGAAAGAAAAAGCGTGATGAAAGAGGTATACACATGTCAAATAATCAAAAGAAACAATTAACACCTGTCCAACAGGAATATCAAGATCTTGAAAAACAGAAAGAAACCAAGAGACCAGTAGTTAAAAATTGTATCAAAGCTTTTTTTACGGGTGGGATCATTTGTCTTATTGGCCAAGCTATTCAACTGTTTTATATTTATTATTTTGATTTTACAGATCAAACGGCCGGAAACCCAACAGTAGGGACCATGATTTTTATTGCTATGCTTCTAACAGGCTTCGGTGTTTACGATCGAATTGCTCAATTTGGAGGTGCCGGTTCTGCGGTTCCCGTTACCGGCTTTGGAAATGCCGTCATATCAGCATGTATTGAACATCGAACGGAAGGATTTGTCTTAGGTGTTGGTGGTAATATGTTTAAGTTAGCTGGCTCCGTCATTTTATTTGGTACCTTTTCGGCATTTGTTATTGCGACCATTAAAACGATTCTCATACAGTGGGGTGGCTTGTAATGCTTACGGGACATCGTACATGGGTCTTTGATCAAAAACCTGTCATTATCTCCACTGGAACGGTCGGAGGACCTTTTGAAGCAAAAGGAGCACTTGCTAATGATTTTGATTTACTTCATTCTGATTTATGGTTAGAACAGGATTCTTATGAAAAAGCGCACAAGGTTTTGTTAGAAGAAGCGAGTCAAAAAGCCATCGAAAAAGCAGGTCTTCAAAAGGAACAGGTTCAGTTTTTCCTTGGAGGAGATCTGATTAATCAAATTACGCCCACTAGTTTTGCTTGCCGAACACTTGGCACACCGTACCTTGGATTATTTGGTGCTTGTTCTACATCCATGGAAGGACTGGCTCTTGGTGCTTACTTAGTTAACACAAAAGGAGCTAACTATTTGTTAACTGGTGCTTCGAGTCACAATACCGCCGTCGAAAAACAATTTCGTTATCCAACCGAATACGGTGGACAAAAACCACCTACTGCTCAATGGACAGTGACAGGTGCTGGCGTTGCTTTGTTAAGTGATTCTGGAGAGGGACCTCGTGTGACCTCTGCAACGATTGGACGCGTGATCGATATGGGAATGACGGATCCATTTAATATGGGAGGAGCAATGGCTCCGGCGGCTGTTGATACCATTGAAGCACATCTTACTGAGCGAAATCTTGATCCATCTTATTATGATTTGATTGTAACGGGAGATCTTGGCCACATTGGACGAGAAGTCTCACTTGATTTATTTAAAAAACATGGAACACCAATACGTGAAGAACAATATCAAGATTGTGGCCTTATGATTTATCGAGAAGGACAGCCAGTTCTATCTGGCGCTAGTGGGCCAGGATGTTCAGCAACCGTTGTATATGGTCATCTATTAAACCGAATGAAAAAAGGCGAATTTAAACGAATATTAGTCGTAGCAACAGGTGCTTTATTATCGCCATTAAGCTTTCAGCAGAGTGAAACTATTCCTTGTATCGCTCATGCGGTATCAATTGAATATGGAGGTGAATAAGAGCTATGATTTTCTTTTGGGCTTTTGTTGTAGGAGGTTTGATCTGCGTTATTGGGCAAATTATGTTTGATGTATTTAAACTTACACCAGCACATACCTTAAGTACATTTGTAGTGATTGGCGCTCTTCTAGATGGGTTTGGTTTATACGAACCTTTTATCGATTTTGCAGGAGCAGGAGCGACCGTTCCTATTACAAGTTTCGGAAATTCTCTTGTACATGGGGCAATGGCTGAAGCCGAAAAACATGGGTTAGTAGGTGTTATTTCAGGAATGTTTGAAGTAACAAGTGCCGGAATTTCAGCCGCCATTATTTTTGGAATGATTGGCGCTATATTTTTTAAACCAAAAGGATAAGGAGGATGTAAAATGACGATTGCATCAGATGTGAAACAATGTCTTGTCAGTCTTAAAGGAGTAGAAGCTGGTTTATCCAATTTAGCATTACGAACTCAAGATGATCAATCAAAGCAGACTTTGCACGAAACGATGAATGTCATGAATGAAATCGTAACAGATTTAAAAAATCGAGTGGGAGAATTAGAGAGAGAAGAAGCCCAATATAAAGGTTTTTAAGACGAACAGCTTTTTCTAATTTTATAGGAGGTGTAAAAGATGCCAGATTGGTTAATTGTAGTTTTGCGGTCTTTATTGTTTTTAGTTGTTCTTTTTGCTATTACAAAATGGTTAGGTAAAAAACAAATATCTGAGCTTTCCTTCGTTGAATATGTCACCGGTATTACCATTGGTAATATAGGAGCAGAAATGGCCACGGGAATTGAGAAAAGCATTATTAATGGGATACTTAGTATCGTAACCTTTGCGATAGTACCCTTCTTAGTAGGCATCATTTCCTTGAAAAATAAACCTTTTCGCGACTTTATAGAGGGGAAAGGGACGGTTTTTATCAAAGATGGAAAAATCATGGAAGATAATTTAAAAAAGGAAAAATACACAATCGATGAATTGTTAGATTTACTTCGAAAGAAAAGTGTCTATCAGGCAGCTGATGTGGAATTTGCGGTATTAGAGGCAACCGGCGATCTCAACGTCTTGTTAAAGAAAGAAAATCGACCGTTAACCGCAAAAGATTTAGGTGTGGCCGTTGCTCCAAGTAAGGAACCTCAGACAGTTATTATGGACGGTGAAATATTGGATGAACCACTATCGACAATCGGTCAAAGCAGAAGGTGGTTACACACTGAACTAGAAAAACTAGGAGTTACCATTGAAAATGTCTTTCTTGGGCAGGTAGATTCTTATGGGCAATTAACCGTTGACCTTTTTGATGATAAACTTCAAGTTCCTTCTCCTCAAGAAAAGCCTTTATTACTTTCAACTATGAAAAAATGTCAGGCGGACTTAGAATTATTTGCGCTTGGGACAGAAGCAGAAAAAGCGAAACATATGTA
>NZ_JAPCIN010000030.1:0-374 GCF_025910025.1 Priestia sp. JV24 | reverse complement strand
TAGCCAAAACAGTCAAAAGTTACAAGAAGCCATTGATAAAGTGACCCCTCTTTTAAGAGGTTAAATAAGGTTATGACGGGTTTCAAGCTATAAAGTCAGAAGTAACAATTTAGCAGTTGGCATAGGATAGAAGGGTCTTTAGTAAAATCTCTAAAATAAATAGCGCTCTATAAATAATGAATTTTTACATTCTCATCCATCATATTAAAATCCATTAATGGATATAGTATAAACATAATTTTTAATAATGGATAATAAAGACCTGCGGTAGTATGTCAACTAAAAAATGAAAGAATGTAAAGTTATCAAAGGGCAATTTACTTAAAAAAAGCATCACGAAACTAGACCAGTAACGAATGT
Organism: Priestia sp. JV24; assembly: GCF_025910025.1. Lineage (NCBI taxonomy): Bacteria > Bacillati > Bacillota > Bacilli > Caryophanales > Bacillaceae > Priestia > Priestia sp. JV24. Next base: position 14 of record NZ_JAPCIN010000030.1, on the reverse strand, counting down.
TATTTACTGGAAAT
>NZ_JAPCIN010000003.1:0-58883 GCF_025910025.1 Priestia sp. JV24 | reverse complement strand
GAGCGACTTTTTTATATTAACAAGTTGTCTTTTATTTGTCAACAACTTTTTAATATTTTATTTCTGATGAATTGCGATTGCTTCCCAATCACTCATCAGCGACATTTAATAATTTAACATCTGTACTATATAAAGTCAACACTTTTCAAAAAGTTTTTTTCGTTTTATCAAAAAATCTTATTTACTTCCCTGTTTTCACCGAATCTTAGCAAGATTTTTAAAAGGATTTGATACTTCTCTTGAATGTTTCGTTCAAGAACTACATGATTCAAACTTTGTTGAAAAGCAACGTTTGTTCTTTTCATTTCTTCTCTGAGCAGTGCTTCTAACTCTAAACACTCCAGTTGATTAAATAAACAAATTTTCATTGATTCACCTGCTTTTTGCGACATTGATTCTCAAAACATCAAAATAAAATCAGTCGTTCTTTTCCTTACCTGTTATTAATTGTAGACAAAACGCATACAAATTAGACAAGTACTACTTATTAAATGAGGTGACAAAATGAATATGTTTTATACTATTCGAGCCAAAAGAATCAAACAAACAATGCTTATCGTAGTTGCTGCTTTTTTTACAAGCTTTTTTCTTTATGCTCAACAGACGTTTCACTTTCCTGTGTTTTCAACAGATAACGGTCCACGAGCTGTTTATAAGGCGGATGATAAAAATTCCGAAATTGCTCTTACATTTAACATCAGCTGGGGAGACGAAAGAGCTATTCCTATTCTAAATGAACTGAAAAAACAGCATATTGAACATGCTACTTTCTTTTTATCTGCTTCATGGGCTGAACGTCATCCAGATGTTGTAGAGCTCATTAAGAAAGACGGGCACGAAATTGGCACAATGGGCTATGACTATACTTCCTATACAAGCCTAAAACCTAATGAGATTAGACAGGATCTTGCAAAATCAAAGAAAGTCTTTGATTCTCTAGGCCTTAAAGATGTTCACCTTCTTCGTCCTCCTAACGGGCAATTTAATAAAGACATCTTAAAATTAACAGCAGATATAGGATATACTATTGTTCACTGGAGCATCGACTCTAAAGACTGGACAAATCCAGGAGTTGAAAAGATTGTATCGAATGTTACAAAGCCTTTAGACGGGGGAGATATTATCTTGCTGCACGCGTCTGACTCCGCTCAACAAACAGCAAAGGCTATTCCATATATCAAGAATTCATTACAAAATAAAAAAGTCTCAAACGTAAGTGTTTCAACATTAATTTCAAATTCAAAAACCCAAGTAAAAGATATCCGCTAAGATTTATTCGCACTGTGTATGGAAAGCAAAAGCAGACAAATATGCTATTTGTCTGCTTTTGCTATTCTTGCGTGCGTAAGAAGTTTCGGCAAAATAAGAAGTTGATACATATTACAAATTAGAAGTGGAAACAACATAAGGTAAAGCCAGCTTTCTTCGTTCGTTCGCAGCGCTGGGAACCATTCAATTGTCGTTACAACAATCATAAAAAACAGCGCTGGTACAAAGGCCTCTTTATTTGTCTGCTTTTTCTTTGCATACGCCACTAACAACCCCACCGCTAACAAGAAAACGCTTAACAAAATATACTTGCCTATGCCTTCTCCCGGTTGTTGAAAGAACTTATAACGAAAATAAGCAACGTCAAATAATACAAATAAAACAAATACAATTTGAACCGACTTCCAAAGTGATGCAGATTTAAAAATTCCTAATCCAAATCGGTGAATAGTTAAATATGCAAAAAACCCCATTTGGCTAATTAAACTAAAAATAAACCCTACGCCTACGAGCCATGTTAAAACAGCAACAATTTCTCCTATCTTTCCTTGTTGAAATAAGTGACCGTATTCCCCCCAGCGCACCGCAAACCCAACAAAAGCTGTACTTATACCCCCGGCAGCTAACGTGGTTAGAAATAGACGAACCCAATTTCGACTATTCACTTCCATCTCCCCCATAACTTACAAAATTGTACCTTTTCATAAATTGTACCAATCACGTTTTGAAAAATCTAGAGCTCTTTTATGAATAAAAAACCTTGATTATCTCATATTAAGCGTAAGCATATTCGGAAAGGAGCCCATTACTATGAAAAAGCGACTCATGCTCCTCATTTATATAGGAATGTGTATGCTTTTAGCTACAGCCTGTGCACCGCAAGATGAAGAGAACAATGGTATGGATTATGATCAAACAAAGAAAATGGTTGTTGATATTTTAAAAACAGATGAAGGAAAAAAAGCAGTCGAGGCAATTATGAAAGACCCTTCTGTTAGACAAGATATTTTAATGGATCAAAACGCGATAAAAGATACAATTTCTCAAACCCTAGTCTCAGATAAAGGCGTGGAATTTTGGAAAAAAGCCATGGATGATCCGAAGTTTGCTGAAAGCTTTGCTAAAAGTTTGGAAAAAGAAAATAAGACGGTCATCAAACAACTGATGAAAGATCCTGAATATCAAGGAATGCTTCAAGATGTTTTAAAGGATCCGGCTATGGAAAAAGAAGTACTGACTGTTTTAAAGAGTAAAGAATATCGCACTTATTTACAAAAGATTATGACCGAAACGTTTGATAGCCCTCTTTATCAATCTAAAATTCAAGACATTCTTTTGAAAGCCGCTGAAGAAACACAAGGTGGACAAAAACAAAGCAGCGACGATGGTGGTTCTTCTTCCTCTGGATCTGATTCAGGCGGAGAACAGCAACAGCAGTGATTAAATACGCATCTCATATGAGGTGCGTATTTAATTATGTCATTTATTTTTATTAAAAAGCCTAAATAACTTCTTTATTTTTTTTAATACTTAGTATTTTTATTGGAATTGTAAACTTTAATTCTTAGCTTTATGGTAAAATATTAGAAATTAACACAATCGTTTTATAGCAAAAGGAGGGAATTCGATGGAATTTCGCGTTATTAAAACGTTTCAAACCATTGTTCGTTTAGGAAGTTTTCAATTAGCCGCTGAATATTTAAAGTACTCTCAGCCTACTATTACACTGCACATTCAAAAGTTGGAATCCGAACTAGGATTTAAGCTTTTAGAACGAGGAAAAAGCATAAAACTTACTGAAGCAGGTAAAATCTTTTACGAACGGGCAAATATTTTACTAAAGGAATATGAATATCTAAATAACACCTTAAAGGATTATTCAACAGGTGAAGCTGGCACTATCCGTATAGGTGCTGCAGAGCCTACAGCAAGCAGTCGACTGCCTTCCATTCTCTCATTATTTAAAAAAAGATATCCCAACACAGAAATTAGCTTACTCGTTGCAGACGAAAAGCATCTTCATCAACATATACGCAATCAAGAAATTGATTTCGCGATTGGCACTGTCTCAGAATCGTTCAGAGATATAGAATTTGAAGCATTACTAACGGAAAAACTTGTGCTGCTACTACCATTCAATCATGCTCTAACAAAAAGAAAAACAATCTTTGCAAAAGATTTAATACACGAAACGCTAATTACAGCTGGGCAATCTTCCGTTCAAAAGAAAATTGAGCAGCTAATCTTTGAACGAACAGGCCAACTGCCTGCTAAAGTACAGTTAGGCACTATTAGCACACTTCAGCATTTTGTAAAAGAAAACTTAGGAGTAGCCGTTGTTCCACAAATAAGCGCAACTCTTCCGCCAGATCAAGTGGTGGTTAAAACGATTCATGACTTGCATGAGGGGCCTGCAATCGGCATTTTAAAGCACCAGTCTCACACCGTAAGTACAGCTGGAAAAACATTTTTAGCTCTCTTAAAACAAAACCTTGCATTTGATTTAAAAAAGGCGCAGATTGAACTCTCTGTATAATAGCAAAAAGCACGCGCTCGAACAGCGCGTGCTTTTTGTTATTTTCCTGTTGCTGCTTTTTCATTTTCGCAAATAAATGCAATCTTGCTTGCAATCTCTCCATATATTTTACCTAAACGATGCGATTCATCGTAAATGGAAGGTGCAAAATCTTCTTCATTCCAGTCAGGCTGACTTAACGGAAGCTGTCCTAACAGCTCTGTCTGAAGTTCCTCAGCAAGTTTTGGACCTCCGCCTTTACCAAATACATACTCTTTTTCCCCTGTTAGCTGGCTTTCAAAGTAGGCCATATTTTCTACAACTCCAATTACCTCATGATCGGTTTTCAAAGCCATAGCACCCGCTCTAGCTGCAACAAATGCCGCTGTAGGATGTGGTGTTGTAATAATCACTTCTTTACAAGCAGGAAGCATAGAGTGAACGTCTAATGCGACATCACCTGTTCCGGGAGGTAAGTCTAGTAAAAGATAATCTAATTCTCCCCATTCAACTTCTGTAAAAAAGCTTGTCAACATTTTTCCAAGCATAGGTCCTCGCCAGATAACAGGTGAATTATCTTCTACAAAGAAGCCCATGGAAATAACTTTTACTCCGAAACGGTCAACTGGAATAATCTTTTCACCTTCTACTACAGGACGCTGTGTGATTCCCATCATATCTGGAACGCTGAATCCATAAATGTCAGCATCAATTAAACCAACTTTCTTTCCTAAACGAGCTAGAGAAACGGCCAAGTTAACAGAGACTGTTGATTTACCAACGCCTCCTTTACCGCTGGCAATAGCAATAAATTCAGGTGCATTCGGACTAGTTAGTAAGTTGCCAGTATTCGGTTGCTCAGCGCGGTACTGCTGAAGTTCTTCAGGCGTAAACTCAACAAATCGCAGTCCGACCGACTGTACACCTGCTTTTTTTAATTCTTCTACAATTGTGCCTTGAAGGCTCAGCTGTTCACTAGTACCTGTTTTTGCAACAGCAATCTTCAGGCTTATATGCTGTTTTTCAGATTTAATTGTTATTTCTTTAATCGCATCTGTTTCTGATAGTTTTTTATTTAAAAATGGATCTGTAATTTCCCCTACTACTTCTTTTACTTGCTTTTCCGTTAGCATACTCCCACCACCATGTTAAAATCTATTTATTTATACTATCAAGTATATCATACATATTAGATTTTTCTGAATAGAAGGATGCTATGCTTTTTATTTAGGCTTTTCTCCAGTAAAATACCGGCTGACTCCTTCATAAATGGATTCAGCTAACTTTTTTTGATAGCGTTTCGATTGAAGCATTTTACGTTCTGTAGGATTTGATAAGAATCCTACTTCAACCAGAGCACCTGGTGGCTTAGAATGCTTAAGAAGGTAAAGAGTTTGAATAGCTTTTGCTTCACGACTCGTATTATCCAGATTATTTCTTAACTCTTGTTGAATGAGTTTAGCCACTTGCTCGTTTTCTTTTAGGGACCCGTAATAGAAAGTTTGAGCCCCTCTCCATGCAGAGGATGGAATAGCATTCAAATGAATACTTAAGTACAAATCAGCATTGGATTTATTAATCATCGTTAAGCGATTTTTTAAGTCCTCTACTTTTCTGCGACTGTATCCTCTTGTGTCTTTGGCCGCTAGGTCTTCGTCTTTTTCTCTCGTCATAATAACAAGTGCTCCTTGCTCTTGCAGATAGTCCCGAAGCATCAACGAAATTTTAAGAGTTATTTCTTTTTCAAGCACTTCATCCTCTCCTACGGCTCCTCCATCAACACCGCCATGTCCAGGATCTAGTACAATAACTTTCCCGCTAAGAGGGAGTGAAAGCGAACCGGATGATGTTCTATGATCTATCTGATATTGTACAATGACAAAAAGAACGAGAAGCGCTATAATTGTGCTCATTATTTTTACTTTAGACATTTTATCCCTTCCCTTCTTGCCTCACCTATTTATTTCTATATGGGACAAGAACGGGAATTATGAGTACTTTTTAATGCAAACGTAACCGACGTCTTTTTTCTGCGGTACGATAACCTTCTTTCCACCAGTCTTGCACATATCCTTGACACAAATAATACAGACCGTCTTGATAAAGATCTGTTACAGACATGCTGACGGCTCCGTACAATGTATCAATTAAAAGAGACTCTTCTTGCTTACTGTGCTTCTGAAAGTCTTCGTAGCCTTTACCACGTTTACTCACCCGGGCACCTAATAAAAATGATTCGATGGCAATATCAAGACAGTACTCCTCCACATGTTCGTCTCCTAGCATATTCCACTGAAACATGGGATGAAAATAACGACGCAGCCTCTCTTGAAGCAAATCAAACGACAGTTCTCTTAGGACTTTGCGTTCATATTTCATTTCTTTTTCATAACGTTTTTCTTTTAAATATGTAACCTCGTTCACCATAACGCCTCCCTTTTTTACATATTGTCTGCACAAGCCTTCGTCTCATACGCAAACAACAAATAAAAAAAGCCTCGGTCCAAAGACCAAGGCTTGAAACGTAATATAAAATTAACGTTTTGAGAATTGTGGTGCACGACGAGCGCCTTTAAGACCGTATTTTTTACGTTCTTTCGCACGAGCGTCACGAGTTAATAGACCAGCACGTTTTAATGTTCCACGGTATTCAGGGTCTGCTTCTAATAAAGCACGAGAGATTCCGTGACGAATAGCGCCAGCTTGACCTGCATAACCTCCACCATTAACGTTTACAAATACGTCATAGTTACCTACAGTTTCAGTTAAAGCAAGTGGTTGTTTTACTACTTCACGTAGTGCAGCAAATGGAATGTATTCTTCGATTTCACGACCGTTGATTGTTACGCGACCGTTACCTGGTACTAAACGTACACGAGCAACAGAGCTTTTACGACGACCAGTTCCGTAATATTGTACCTGTGCCAAGATAATAACCTCCTCTTATTAATTATCCGCGAAGTTCGTAAACTTCTGGTTTTTGTGCTTCATGTGGATGTGCTTCACCAGCATACACATGTAATTTTTTGAACATTTGACGGCCTAGGCTACCTTTTGGAAGCATGCCTTTGATTCCTAATTCAAGCATTTTCTCAGAGTAGTTAGTACGCATTTCTAATGCTGTACGTTGTTTCAAACCACCTGGGTGCATGCTGTGACGGTAATAAATTTTATCAGTTAATTTCTTACCTGTTAGTTCGATTTTTGACGCATTGATAAGGATCACGTGATCACCAGTATCAACATGTGGTGTAAAAGTTGGTTTATGTTTACCGCGTAAGATTGATGCTACTTCACTTGCTAAACGACCTAAAGTTTTACCTTCAGCATCGACAACATACCATTTACGCTCTACTTCGTTTGCTTTCGCCATGAAAGTTGTACGCATGAGTTTCCCTCCTAATTTTCATCATCAATTATAAAATTATTTCAACCTTCTATTTCAACACGATTAATTTCCGGGGCTAACCGTGGGGTTAAAATACATACCATATGATATATTATATCTTTAAGCTACTAATGTCAAGAAAATGTTACACCAGGTTTAGTTGTCATAGAAAACGCGCCATAAATATAGTCCTTGCGAAGGCGCAGTTTTCCCTGCACGAGGACGTGATTTGCTTTCTAGAATATCTTTTATAGCATCTGGTTCAATACGGCCTTGTCCTACTTCTAAAAGCGTTCCAACAAGAATACGAACCATATTATACAGAAAGCCACTTCCAACGAATCTAAACACAAGCTGACTATTCTCTTCATACATATCAATCTTGTAAATCGTACGAATCTTATCTTCCACTTCTGTTCTCGCTGAACAAAAGCTTGTAAAGTCGTGTGTACCGAGTAAATATGTGATGGCTTTTTTCATTTTTGAGTAGTCTAATGGATAAGGGTAATGGTATGCATAAGAACGAGTGAAAGGATTTCGATCTTCGCCGCGCAAAATATGATAGCGATACTCTTTTGAAGTAACGTCATACCGGGCGTGAAAATGTGCATCAACTTCACATACATTCTTCATTACAATATCATCTGGTAGCATTGAATTCAATGCTTTTTTCCACTTATCACATGGAATATTTAGGTTTGTATCAAAATGAATGACTTGCCCCTGTGCATGAACATTTGTGTCCGTTCGTCCAGAGGCGTAAATCGGCACTTTTTTGTTATGCATTTTCTCTAAAACGGCTTCAATCTCCAGTTGAACAGTTCGCTTATTGGGCTGAACTTGATAACCTGAAAAGTGTGTGCCATCGTATGCAACTATACATTTTAAACGTTTCATCTTTTCACCAAACAATCTTTACGTTCTAATCAGCACTAAAACAACTGCTACTGCCAGCAGAAGTAAAAGCATAATTGTATCTATGCTTCCCCATTTCAATTGACGATACTTTGTACGCCCTTCTCCGCCTTTATAACCCCTTGCCTCCATGGCAATAGCCAGCTCTTCAGCACGCTTAAATGAACCTATAAATAGAGGAACAAGTAAAGGAACGACAGCTTTCAAACGATCCGTAACGGGGCCGCTGCTAAAGTCCACTCCTCGTGCTGTCTGCGCTTTAATAATTTTATCTGTCTCTTCCATCAATGTAGGAATAAAGCGAAGAGAAATGGACATCATTAAAGCTAATTCGTGTACGGGAAGCTTAAGCTTTTTAAATGGATTCAGCAAGCTTTCCATTCCATCTGTTACTTCAATAGGCGTAGTCGTTAAAGTTAGCATCGTCGTAATTAAAATTAAGAACAAGAAGCGCAAGGAAATTAAAACACCTTGAATAAGGCCGCCTTTATAGACAGAAAACCATCCCCATTCAAACAAAAGAGGACCTTCCTTTGTCATAAAAATGTGCAATAGAAACGTGATGATAATAATAAACATAACGGGCTTTAACCCTCTTAAAATAAACGAAACGGGCACTTTACTCATGGCCACTATCATGAGGGTATACACACCTAAAAAAGCATAGCCAATAGGGTTATTTGCTAAAAACACAATTAATACATACGCAAATACGAGAAGCAGCTTGGCCCGAGGATCCATTCGATGGACAACCGAATGACCCGGCACATACTTACCAATAATGATTGAGTTCATCATAATCGTTCACCTTGCTGCATAAGGTGCTGCACTTTCTCTACCACCTCAGAAAAGGTAATAACCGTATCCGATGCTTCAAGCTGAAATTTCTCTTGCAGCTTCAGCATAAAGCGAAGCGATTCTGGAACATCCAATCCATATTCTTTTAACTGCGTATGCTGACCAAATACTTCTCTAGGTGACCCTTTCATCGCAATCGTTCCCTTATTCATCACAATTAGCTCATCTGCGTACATAGCTGCATCTTCCATGCTGTGAGTCACGAGAATCGTCGTCAAGCCTTTTTCTTTATGAAGACGATAAATCATATTCATAATTTCTTGACGCCCTCTAGGGTCCAATCCAGCAGTTGGCTCATCTAAAATTAGCACATTAGGATTCATCGCTAGAATACCTGCTATCGCTACACGACGCATTTGTCCACCACTCAAATCAAAAGGAGATCTGGCGAGAATGTCTTCTGGCAACCCTACTAACTTGATAAGCTCTCTTGCTTTTTGCTTTGCTTCTTCTTCCGAAACGCCATAATTCATTGGTCCAAAAGCTATATCTTTTTCCACCGTTTCTTCAAAAAGCTGATGTTCTGGAAATTGAAACACCACGCCTACTTGCTGCCGAATAGCTTTTAAATTCTTTTCTTTTCGATTGGCTTTAATGGTGCGCTCACCGATTTGAATTTCACCAGCAGTTGGCTTCAATAAGGCATTCAGATGCTGTATGATTGTTGATTTCCCAGAACCAGTATGGCCAATAACAGCCAAAAATGTACCTGATTGAATGTTTAAATTTAAGTCATGTAGAGCAATTCGTTCAAATGGTGTATTAACTTGATAACGGTGCTCTACTTCTTTGAATATAATGTCCATAGTTCGTCCACCAAGTCCTCATCTGTTAAATGAATTTTTGATAAAGGAATTCCTACGGAAGCAAAACGATGGCTTAGTTTAACGGAAAACGGCAAGTCTAGTCCAATATCCGTTAACTTGGAACCTAATGCAAATACTTCGCGTGGAGTACCTGTTGCATAGATCTTCCCTTTGTTCATCACAACGACTCTGTCAGCCATTGCTACTTCATCTAAATCGTGAGTAATTGAAATAACCGTCAGTTGTTTTTCTTCTTTTAATTTTCTAACAGTTTCAAGTACTTCAGTTCGCCCAATAGGATCTAACATAGATGTTGCTTCATCTAGAATGATGACAGATGGCTGTACGGCAATTATACCCGCAATGGCCACACGCTGTTTTTGTCCACCTGATAGCTGATGAGGCTCTTGATCCAGAAAAGCACTCATATTGACCATTTCGATTGCTTCAGGTATACGTTTTTCCATAATCTCAAATGGAATCCCGTTGTTTTCAAGCCCAAACGCAATATCGTCTTGAACGGTTGAGCCAACAAATTGATTATCTGGATTTTGAAACACCATTCCAATCTGCTTGCGCACATCCCATATTGTTTCTTCAGATAAAAGAGTATCGCCCACTCGAACCGTTCCTTTTTCAGGTAGCAAAAGGCCGTTTAGAATTCGTGCCAGCGTCGACTTACCAGATCCATTATGTCCAGCTATCGCTAACCATTCACCTTTATAAGCAGAGAGAGAAAGGTGATCTAATGTTAGGTCTGCTTCAGGATCGTATCGAAAGCATAAATCTTTTACCTCTAAAGACATTTCTTTCAACGCTATCTTCCTCTCAGCTTTTTCTATTGCAGCATTACCTACATTGATTTTTTACGCTATTTACCCGGTTTTAGGTATAAAAAAAGGGCAACGACTAGTTACACACTGTCTCGCCCTTTTCTATCTGTATTAAAAATATTAAACTAATTCAATGATAACCATTGGAGCACCGTCACCACGGCGAGGTCCAACTTTTAAGATACGAGTGTAACCGCCTTGGCGATCTTCGTAGCGAGTAGCAATATCGCTGAATAGTTTTTGTAAAGCGCTTTGACCAGCTTCTTCGTTAGCTACTTCATTACGGATGTAAGATGCAGCTTGACGACGAGCGTGTAGATCTCCACGTTTACCTAAAGTAATCATTTTTTCAACAGTTGAACGTAATTCTTTTGCACGAGCTTCAGTTGTCTCAATGCGTTCACTGATGATTAAATCAGTTGTTAAATCACGAAGAAGCGCCTTGCGTTGTGCGCTTGTACGACCTAATTTACGGTAAGACATGTGAGGTCCCCTCCTTTGTTAAGTAGTTAAACAGGTAGATATAATCAGTCGTCCTTACGTAGACCCAAACCTAATTCTTCAAGTTTAGCTTTAACTTCTTCTAAAGATTTACGGCCTAAGTTACGAACTTTCATCATATCTTCTTCTGTTTTATTAGCAAGCTCTTGTACAGTATTGATGCCTGCTCGTTTTAAGCAGTTGTAAGAACGAACAGATAAATCCAGTTCCTCGATCGTCATCTCTAGAACTTTTTCTTTCTGGTCTTCTTCTTTTTCTACCATAATCTCTGCTTTTTGAGCTTCATCTGTTAAGTTAACGAAGATATTTAAGTGTTCAGTTAGAATCTTTGCACCTAAAGCAACAGCTTTTTCTGGCTCAATGCTACCGTCAGTCCAAACATCCAACGTTAACTTATCGTAATTTGTCATTTGACCAACACGAGTATTCTCTACATAATACGATACGCGAGTAACAGGCGTATAGATTGAATCAATTGGAAGTACACCAATTGGTTGGTCTTCACGCTTGTTAGCATCGGCAGGATTATAACCTCGACCTGTGCGAGCAGTAAGTCTCATACGGAAATGAGCATCTGACTCAAGTGTTGCAATATGAAGATCCGGATTTAGAACTTCGATATCGCTGTCTGCTTGAATGTCAGCAGCCGTTACTGTACCAGGACCTTTAACATCGATCTCAAGTGTTTTCTCTTCATCAGAGTAAATCTTTAACGCTAACTTTTTAACGTTTAAAATGATGTTTGTTACATCTTCAACAACTCCAGGAACTGTTGAAAATTCATGTAATACACCTTCAATTTGAATAGATGTTACAGCTGCACCAGGGAGTGAGGATAATAGGATACGACGTAAGGAGTTACCCAAAGTAGTACCATATCCACGCTCAAGTGGTTCGACGACGAATTTACCGTACTTTCTATCATCGCTGATTTCTACCGTTTCGATTTTTGGCTTTTCAATCTCTATCAATATAAACCCTCCTTCAAAACGTCGAAACCTCGGCTAGACGGCTGATTTCTCAAATGCCTAACCGAAATTCCCTATTAGACAGTTCCCGAATGTGCACAACAAATGGAAAACATTTCGTTGCATGAATAAATTCTACACCATCATCATTATAGACAACGAAATAGAATCTATACATATTAATTATACACGACGACGTTTTGGTGGGCGGCATCCGTTGTGAGGTACAGGAGTAACATCTCTAATAGCTGTTACTTCTAAACCTGCAGCTTGAAGAGCACGGATAGCTGCTTCACGACCAGCACCAGGGCCTTTAACTGTAACTTCAAGAGTTTTCATTCCGTTATCCATAGAAACTTTTGCAGCAGCTTCAGCAGCCATTTGCGCAGCAAATGGAGTAGATTTACGAGAACCTCTGAAGCCAAGTGCGCCTGCACTAGACCAAGCAATCGCATTACCGTGAACATCTGTAATTGTTACAATAGTGTTGTTAAACGTTGAGCGAATATGAGCTACACCAGCTTCAATATTCTTTTTCACGCGACGTTTACGTGTATTAGTTTTACGTGCCATCTGTTAATGACCTCCCTTACTAATTATTTCTTCTTGTTCGCTACAGTACGGCGTGGGCCTTTACGTGTACGAGCATTGTTTTTACTGTTTTGACCACGAACTGGTAAACTACGACGGTGGCGGATACCACGGTATGAACCAATCTCAATTAAACGTTTGATGTTTAAAGAAACTTCACGACGAAGATCGCCTTCTACTTTATAGCTATCTAAAATATCACGAATTTTACCTAATTCTTCTTCTGTTAAGTCACGAACGCGAGTATCTTCAGAAACTCCAGCTTCAGCTAGAACTTTTTCAGCAGTTGGACGACCAATACCGAAAATGTATGTTAATGAAATTACTACACGCTTGTCACGAGGAATATCAACACCAGCAATACGTGCCATATGAATAGTGCACCTCCTTATTGATTAACCTTGTTTTTGTTTATGCTTAGGGTTTTCACAAATTACCATTACTTTACCTTTTCTACGGATAACTTTACATTTTTCGCAGATTGGTTTAACTGATGGTCTGACTTTCATGTTTCATACCTCCTTGATAGTACGGAGTGCATAGGTTTTATTTGAAACGGTACGTAATTCTACCGCGAGTTAAATCGTATGGTGACAATTCTACAGTTACTTTATCACCAGGTAAGATTCGAATGAAATGCATGCGAATTTTTCCTGATACGTGAGCAAGTACTGTATGACCATTTTCTAATTCTACCTTGAACATAGCGTTAGGTAAAGTTTCAGCAACTGTACCTTCAACTTCAATTACATCGTCTTTTGCCATTAAAGTGCTCTCCTTTCTTTGAAACAGTAACAAGCTATCATTAAACGACTTAAAAAGAACCTGTTCTGAACATCCGGAGATCGTAATCATTAAATTCAAGATGATTGACGCTAATATACATCTTTACCATTTTAACAGCAATTCAGACGAAAAACGATCATCGTGAATTTAGATAATTACTGTTTACTGTCCAGTGCATCTAGCGAGGAATGGATAGAGATAACATCCTTTAACATTACAATGCTGTCAGAATTTCATATCCCGTCTCAGTAATTGCAATAGTATGTTCGAAGTGCGCACACATTTTACCATCTACTGTGACAACTGTCCAGTTATCAGGTAATGTTTTTACATATCGCATACCAGCATTCACCATTGGCTCAACTGCCAATACCATGCCTGGACGTAGACGCGGTCCTTTATTCGGTGGACCATAATGAGGTACTTGCGGATCTTCATGTAAGTCTTTGCCGACCCCATGGCCAACATATTCTCTTACAATCGAAAAGTTACGTGATTCTGCGTACTGTTGAATAGCATGTGAAATATTCGACAAACGCTCACCCGGCTTAGCTTCTGCTAATCCCTTGTAGAGAGATTGCTCAGTCACATTAAGCAGCTCTTGATTTTCTAATGAAATCTTTCCTACTCCATATGTCCAAGCTGAATCACCGTGATAGCCACCGAATTTAGCTCCGATGTCTAAACTGATGATATCTCCTTCATTAAGCTTGCGTTCACCCGGAATACCATGAACTAATTCTTCATTCACAGAAGCACATACACTGCCGCGAAAACCATTATACCCTTTAAAAGACGGAATTGCATCATGTTGACGAATAAAATTTTCAGCAATTGCATCCAATTCTATAGTCGTAATACCTGGAGCGATATGCTTTTTTAACTCTTGATGAGTTAAAGCCACAATTCTTCCAGCTTCACGCATGACCTCAATTTCCTCTGGTGTCTTGCAAATGATCATTGCTTAACCCCAGCAAGTAATTGACGAACATCCTCAAACACAATGTTAATATCTTGATTACCATTAATATTGCGTAGATAACCTTTTTCTTGATAGAAATCAAGTAGAGGTTGAGATTGTTTAACATTAACTGAAAGTCTAGTTGAAACCGTCTCAGCATTGTCATCTGCACGTTGGTAAAGCTCTCCGCCACATTTGTCACAAACTCCTTCTTTCGCAGGAGGATTGAATACTAAGTGGTAAGTAGCTCCGCAATCTTTACAAATGCGGCGTCCAGTAAGACGCTCCATTAAAATGCTTTGATCTACATCAATATTAATCACATAATCAATTTGCTTGTTTAGTTCTTTTGTAATTGTTTCAAGAGCTTCTGCTTGGGCTACTGTTCTTGGGAAGCCATCAAGTAAAAAGCCGTTTTCACAATCTTGTTTGTTTAAACGCTCGCGCACAATTCCAATTGTTACTTCATCAGGAACAAGGTTACCTTGATCCATAAATGATTTAGCTTTTAAACCTAGTTGCGTTCCTTCTTTAATTGCAGCTCGGAACATATCTCCTGTTGAGATATGAGGGATATCGTAATGCTCAACGATTTTTTCTGCTTGAGTACCTTTCCCAGCACCAGGAAGGCCCATTAACACTAAATTCATTTCTTGCTTCCCCCTCAGTATCTTATCCGTTTAATGGGAAAGCAGCTTGCTTCCCACTAAACAGCTTTACTTAATAAATCCCTTATAATGGCGTTTCACTAATTGACTCTCAAGCTGTTTCATTGTCTCAAGAGCTACACCGACAACAATTAACAAACTAGTACCGCCGATCTGAGCAGATGATGGTAAGTTTGCAATTTTGATGAACAGAACCGGCAACACAGCAATTAACGCAAGGAATATCGAACCGATTAATGTCAGACGATATAACACTTTCGTTAAATAAGCTTGTGTGCTTTTACCAGGACGGATGCCTGGGATGTAGCCACCTTGCTTTTTCAAGTTCTCTGCTACTTGTTCAGGGTTAACTTGAACAAAAGTATAGAAGTAACAAAAAGCAATGATTAACGCTACATACACTATCATACCAATTGGCTTAGTATAGTCAAATGTATTCTGAATCCACGCCGTTACATCATTTGGACCGAAAAATGATGCAATTGTTGGTGGTGTAATAATAAATGAAACTGCAAAGATAACAGGAATAACCCCAGCTGCATTTACTTTTAACGGCAAATGAGTGGATTGACCTCCAACAGGATTACGACCAGCTGAACCCTTTGCATATTGAATAGGAATTTTTCGTAGCGCTTGTTGGAAGTAAATAACCCCAACAATAATAGCTAAAACTGCAATCGCAATTAAAACTACCGTTACGATACGAATGAATAATTGATCCCCAACGTCTTCAAATTGCTGTGCATAAATTTGATTTAATGTTGTCGGAATACCAGCTGCAATCCCAGCAAAGATAATGATAGAAATACCGTTACCTACGCCTTTTGCAGTAATCTGCTCTCCTAACCACATTAAGAAGGCAGTACCTGCCGTTAACACTGTAGCAATTAGAAGATACGTAGAAATTCCTGGATTAGCGATCAATTGTCCGCCCGAAATATTGTTGAATCCTATAGACATACCTAAAGCCTGGATAAATCCAAGCACAATTGTTCCATAACGAGTTACTTGAGCTAATTTACGGCGCCCAACATCTCCCTGCTTTGACCATTCTGTAAACTTAGGTACAACATCCATCTGTAATAATTGGACGATGATGGATGCTGTAATATAAGGCATAATGCCCATAGCAAGAATGGAGAAGTTTTTTAACGCGCCGCCGCCAAATGTATTCAGAACCCCGAATACATTTAACCCATCTTGCAATTTTAGTACATCCGTATTAACACTAGGTACAGGAATAAATGTACCAATTCGGAAGACAATTAACATTAACAAAGTGAAAAAGATTTTTTGTCTTATTTCACGCACGCGCATTAAATTGGAGATTGTTTGAAACATTAGATCACCTCAACTGTACCGCCAGCAGCTTCGATAGCTTCTTTAGCAGTTGAAGAGAATTTAGCAGCTTTAACAGTTAGCTTAGAGTTTAATGTACCGTTTCCTAGTACTTTAACGCCAGCTTTTGCTTTGCTTACTAAACCAGTTTCGATTAATAATTCTGGTGTTACTTCAGTTCCATCTTCAAAACGGTTAAGAGCTTCTAAATTAACGATCGCGTATTCTTTGCGATTGATATTAGTGAACCCACGTTTTGGAAGACGACGGAATAAAGGAGTTTGACCACCTTCGAAGCCAGGTCTTACGCCACCGCCAGAGCGAGCGTTTTGCCCTTTGTGACCTTTACCTGAAGTCTTTCCGTTACCTGAACCAGTACCACGACCTACACGGTTACGTACTTTACGTGAACCTTCAGCTGGTTTCAATTCATGAAGTTTCATTCCGGAGCACCTCCTTAGAGTGACAATTTATACTTATTGCTCTTTTACTGTAACAAGGTGAGCTACTTTGTTAATCATTCCGCGAATTGCAGGATTATCGTCTTGAACGACAGTTTGATTTAACTTACGTAGGCCAAGTGTACGAACAGTTACACGTTGATCTTCTGGACGACCAATTACGCTACGAGTAAGGGTAATTGCTAGTTTGTTTGCCATTCCATATCCCTCCCTTATCCTAACAGTTCTTCTACAGTCTTGCCACGTAGTTTTGCAACATCTTCAGCACGTTTTAGGTTAGCTAAACCGTTAAGAGTTGCACGTACCATGTTGATTGGAGTGTTTGAACCTAAAGATTTAGATAGAATATCACTTACTCCACCCAATTCTAGTACCGCACGAACTGGGCCACCAGCGATAACTCCTGTACCTTCAGAAGCAGGTTTTAAGAAAATTTGACCTGCACCAAATTGTCCAAGGATTTCGTGTGGAATAGTTGTACCAACCATAGGTACAGTAATTAAGTTTTTCTTCGCATCTTCAATTGCTTTACGGATTGCATCTGGTACCTCTTGTGCTTTACCAGTACCGAATCCAACGTGACCGTTTTTGTCACCAACTACAACTAATGCAGCGAAGCGGAAACGACGTCCACCTTTCACAACTTTAGCTACGCGGTTAACGGTAACAACACGTTCTTCAAGCTCTAATTTATTTGGATCAATACGACGCATGATTTTCCCTCCTTTTACAATTAGAATTGTAATCCAGCTTCACGAGCAGCGTCAGCTAATGCTTTAACACGGCCATGATATAAATAACCGCCACGGTCGAATACTACTTCGTTTACACCTTTTTCTACTGCGCGTTTAGCGACTAATTCGCCAACTTTGATAGCAGCTTCAGTGTTACCAGTGCTTTCTAAAGTCAGGTCTTTATCTAACGTTGAAGCACTTGCGATTGTTACTGAATTTAAATCGTCGATAACTTGTGCGTAAATATGTTGATTAGAACGGAACACGTTTAAACGCGGACGAGTTGCAGTTCCAGATAACTTCGCACGAACACGAGCATGTCTTTTTTTACGAACTTTGTTTTTATCAAGCTTCGTGATCATTTCGGGCACTCCTTTCTTTTACCTAACCGGCATTACTTCTTAGCAGTTTTACCTTCTTTACGACGTACATATTCGCCTTCGTAACGAATACCTTTACCTTTGTAAGGCTCTGGTGGACGAACGTCACGAATATTTGCAGCTAATGCACCTACGCGTTCTTTATCAATACCTTTAATAACGATCTTAGTTTGAGAAGGAACTTCGATTTCGATTCCTGTTTCAGGAGTAATCTCAACTGGGTGAGAGTATCCAACGCTCAATACTAATTTGCTACCAGATTTTTGTGCACGGTAACCTACACCGACTAATTCTAAACCACGTTCGAATCCTTTAGTAACACCTTCAACCATGTTACCTAAAAGGCTACGAGTAGTTCCGTGAAGAGCGCGGTGCTCTTTATTGTCACTAGGACGATTAACAACTAATACGTTGTCTTCAACTTTAATTTCGATTTCAGGGTGGAATGTACGAGTTAATTCACCCTTTGGTCCTTTTACAGTTACAGTGTTGCTCTCGTTCGTAACTGTAACACCTGCTGGAAGTTCTAAAGGCTTTTTACCAACACGTGACATAGTTACACCTCCATTCACATTTAAAACTTATTACCAAACGTACGCTAATACTTCTCCACCAGTTTGCTTTTGACGAGCTTCTTTGTCAGTTAAAACACCTTGAGAAGTAGAAACGATTGCGATACCTAAACCGTTAAGTACACGTGGTACTTCGTTATTTTTTGCATAAACACGTAGACCAGGTTTACTGATACGTTTTAAGCCTGTAATTACACGTTCGTTATTTGAACCGTATTTTAAGAAGATACGGATAATACCTTGTTTGTTGTCTTCGATGTATTCTACATCACGTACGAAACCCTCACGCTTAAGGATTTCTGCAATTTGCTTCTTAATGTTAGAAGCAGGAACTTCAATTTTCTCATGACGAACCATGTTCGCATTGCGGATACGAGTTAGTAAATCTGCAATAGGATCAGTCATTACCATATTAATTTACCTCCTTCCCAAACTTGGGTTTTACCAACTAGCTTTTTTAACACCAGGAATTTGACCTTTATAAGCAAGCTCACGGAAACAAATACGGCAAAGCTTGAATTTACGTAGTACTGAGTGTGGACGTCCACAACGTTCGCAACGTGTATACTCTTGTACTTGGAATTTTTGCTGGCGTTTTTGCTTCGCAATCATTGATTTTTTAGCCACATTTTCGCCTCCTCTGCTTAACGTTGGCAGTTATTACTTCTGGAATGGCATACCGAACTGAGTTAAAAGCTCACGAGCTTCTTCATCAGTGTTTGCTGTTGTAACAATAACGATATCCATACCACGAACTTTAGTTACTTTATCATAATCGATCTCTGGGAAGATCAATTGTTCTTTAACACCTAACGTGTAGTTTCCACGACCATCAAATGCTTTTTTAGATACACCACGGAAATCGCGCACACGTGGAAGTGATACTGATACTAGTTTATCGAAGAATTCGTACATACGCTCGCCGCGTAAAGTAACTTTCGCACCGATTGGCATACCTTCACGAAGACGGAAACCAGCGATAGATTTTTTCGCACGAGTTACAACAGGTTTTTGACCAGTGATTTCAGCTAGTTCTTCAACAGCGTTATCTAAAGCTTTTGAGTTAGAAACAGCATCACCGATACCCATGTTGATTACGATCTTGTCGATTTTTGGCACTTGCATTACAGATTCATAATTAAACTTGCTAACTAGAGCAGGAGTAATCTCTTTTGTAAATTTCTCTTTAAGACGGTTCATGTGAACTAAACCTCCCTTCACATTTCATTAATTATTTATCTAAAGTTTCACCAGATTTTTTTGCTACACGTACCTTTTTGCCATCGATAACTTGGTACCCAACACGAGTTGGCTCACCAGATTTAGGATCCAACGGCATTACGTTTGATACGTGGATAGGTGCCTCTTGGCTAACGATTCCACCTTGTGGATTTACTTGAGAAGGTTTAGAGTGTTTTTTCACAACGTTCACACCTTCAACAAGTACACGGTCTTTCTTTGGGAAAGCTGCAAGTACTTCACCTTGCTTACCTTTGTCTTTACCAGAGATAACCACTACTTTGTCGCCCTTTTTAACATGCATCCTATTCGCACCTCCTTAAAAGGCATTTTGTATTTGTTCTATATATCAATTAGATAACTTCTGGAGCTAATGATACGATCTTCATGAAGTTGTTATCACGTAATTCACGAGCAACTGGTCCGAAGATACGAGTACCACGTGGTCCTTTGTCGTCACGGATGATTACGCAAGCATTTTCGTCGAAACGGATGTAAGAACCGTCAGTACGGCGAACACCACTTTTTGTACGTACAACAACAGCTTTAACAACGTCACCTTTTTTAACAACGCCTCCTGGTGTTGCTTGTTTCACCGTACAAACGATAACATCACCAATGTTTGCTGTCTTACGACCTGAACCACCAAGTACTTTAATAGTAAGTACCTCACGTGCACCAGAGTTGTCTGCAACTTTTAAACGAGATTCTTGTTGAATCATGTACGAAACCTCCCTTCGGATGAATCATTCTTATCCGATCTATCTTAACTATTAGATGATAACAGCTTTTTCTACAACTTCTACTAGACGGAAACGTTTAGTAGCTGATAACGGACGAGTTTCCATGATCTTCACGATATCGCCTAGTTGAGCTGTATTGTTTTCATCGTGAGCTTTGAATTTCTTTGAGTATTTTACACGCTTGCCATAAAGCGAATGCTTTTTGTAAGTTTCAACAAGAACAGTAACAGTCTTATCCATTTTGTCAGAAACTACGCGGCCAGTGTAAACTTTACGTTGGTTGCGTTCACTCATTCTGAAAGCCTCCTCTCAGACTTAATTATTTATTAGCAGCAATCTCTCTTTCACGAACTACAGTTTTCATACGAGCGATCGATTTGCGCACTTCGCGAATACGAGTAGTATTCTCTAATTGTCCAGTCGCTAATTGGAAACGAAGGTTAAACAACTCTTCTTTTAAAGCCTTAACTTTTTGTTCAATTTCAGCAGTGGTAAGGTCACGAATTTCATTAGCTTTCATTAGAATCACCACCAATTTCTTCACGTTTTACAAACTTACATTTTACAGGTAGCTTGTGTGCAGCTAAACGTAAAGCTTCACGTGCAACCTCTTCAGATACACCTGAAATTTCAAACATTACTTTTCCAGGTTTAACAACTGCTACCCAACCTTCAGGAGCACCTTTACCAGAACCCATTCGGACTTCTAGAGGCTTAGCAGTATAAGGTTTAGAAGGGAAAATTTTAATCCATACTTTACCGCCACGTTTCATGTAACGAGTCATTGCGATACGAGCAGCTTCGATTTGACGGTTTGTAATCCAAGAAGCTTCAGTAGCTTGTAAACCGAATTCACCGAAATGTACTTCCGTACCACCTTTAGCGCGTCCACGCATTTTTCCGCGGTGTTCGCGACGATATTTAACGCGTTTTGGTAATAACATAATTATTTTCCTCCTTCCTCAGTTTTCTTTTTAGTAGGAAGAACCTCTCCACGATAGATCCATACTTTCACACCAAGTTTACCATAAGTAGTATCTGCTTCAGCGTGAGCATAGTCAATATCAGCGCGAAGTGTATGAAGTGGAACTGTACCTTCACTGTAATATTCAGAACGAGCGATATCAGCTCCGCCTAAACGACCAGATACCATTGTTTTGATACCTTGTGCGCCAGCACGCATGCTACGTTGGATAGCTTGCTTTTGAGCACGACGGAATGATACACGGTTCTCAAGTTGGCGAGCGATGTTTTCAGCTACTAGTTTAGCATCTAAATCTGCTCGTTTAATTTCAAGGATGTTAATGTGTACACGCTTGCCTGTTAATTGGTTAAGAGCTTTACGAAGTGATTCTACTTCAGTACCACCTTTACCAATTACCATACCAGGTTTTGCAGTGTGGATCGTTACGTTTAAGCGGTTAGCAGCGCGTTCGATTTCAACTTTAGAAACAGCTGCATCGTTTAAACGTTTAGCGATATATTCACGTACTTTTAAGTCTTCATGTAATAAGTCAGCGTAGTCTTTGCCAGCGAACCATCTTGATTCCCAATCACGGATGACACCGACGCGAAGACCGACCGGATTTACCTTTTGACCCATGAATTATCCCTCCTTCTTTTCTGATACCACGATTGTGATGTGGCTTGTGCGCTTGTTAATTTGGCTTGCACGTCCCATAGCGCGTGGACGGAAACGTTTTAAAGTTGGACCTTCGTTAACAAAAGCGTCAGTAATAACTAAATTGTTAGCGTCCATTTCATAATTGTGTTCTGCATTGGCAATAGCAGATTTTAATACTTTCTCAACGACTGGAGAAGCAGCCTTTGGCGTGTGAAGTAGCACTGCTAGCGCTTCACCCACTTGCTTACCTCGAATTAAATCTACAACTAAACGAACTTTACGAGGAGCAATACGTACTGTTCTCGCGACAGCTTTAGCTTGCATTTAAAAGCCTCCTCTCATATTAGCGTCTTGTTTTCTTATCATCACTTGCGTGACCTTTGTAAGTACGAGATGGTGCGAATTCACCAAGTTTGTGACCTACCATGTCTTCAGTAACATAAACTGGTACATGTTTACGACCGTCATATACAGCAATTGTATGACCAATGAACTGAGGGAAGATAGTTGAACGACGAGACCAAGTTTTTACTACTTGCTTGCTGTCAGTTTCGTTTAACTTCTCAATTTTGTTGATTAAATGGTCATCTACAAAAGGTCCTTTCTTTAAGCTGCGACCCATAAATGAACCTCCCTTCGTGATTGTCCTACGGTTCGTTTGAACCGTAGCTCAATCCCGTTATTTTTTACGACGACGAACGATAAATTTATCGGATTTGTTTTTCTTCTTACGAGTTTTGTAACCAAGTGTTGGTTTACCCCATGGACTCATTGGAGACTTACGTCCGATTGGAGAACGTCCTTCACCACCACCGTGTGGGTGATCGTTAGGGTTCATTACAGAACCACGTACAGTTGGACGGATACCTAACCAACGAGAACGACCGGCTTTACCGATGTTGATTAACTCGTGTTGTTCGTTACCAACTTGACCTACAGTTGCACGACAAGTTGCAAGGATCATGCGTACTTCACCAGAAGTTAAACGTACTAATACGTATTTACCTTCTTTACCAAGTACTTGAGCAGATGTACCTGCAGAACGAACTAATTGTCCACCTTTACCAGGTTTCAATTCGATGTTGTGTACTACTGTACCAACAGGAATGTTAGCTAAAGGAAGCGCGTTACCTACTTTGATGTCAGCTTCAGGACCTGACATAACTTCTAAACCTACTTTTAGGTTTTTAGGAGCAAGGATGTAACGTTTTTCACCATCAGCATAATGAATTAATGCGATGTTAGCTGAACGGTTTGGATCATATTCGATTGTAGCAACGCGTCCAGGTATTCCATCTTTATCGCGTTTAAAATCGATGATACGGTATTGACGCTTGTGCCCACCACCTTGGTGACGAACAGTCAATTTACCTTGGTTGTTACGACCACCTTTTCTCTTGACAGGTGCAAGTAACGATTTTTCTGGTTTGTCAGTAGTAATTTCAGCGAAATCAGAAACTGACATACCACGACGACCATTTGAGGTTGGTTTATACTTTTTAATCGCCATCTCAATTTCCCTCCTTCTCTATTAATCTTAAGCTTCGAAGAATTCGATTTCGTTGCTCTCTTGAGTTAGTGTTACTACCGCTTTACGACGACGGTTAGTAAGACCACTGTAGCGACCTACACGCTTGAATTTACCTTTGTAGTTCATGATGTTTACTTTTTCAACTTTTACGTCAAAGATTTTTTCGATAGCATCTTTAACCTCAGTTTTATTAGCTCTTACATCAACATCAAACGTATATTTTTTCTCAGCCATTAAGTCTGTTGAACGTTCTGTAATTACGGGGCGCTTAATAATATCACGAGGATCTTTCATTATGCAAGCACCTCCTCTACTTTTTCAACTGCGTCTTTAGTGATTACAAGCTTGTCATGGTTCATAACGTCTAATACGCTTAAACCATTAGCTGCAACAACTGTTACACCAGGAATATTACGTGCTGAAAGTGCAACATTTTCGTTAAGATCCGCAGTTACTACTAATGCTTTGCGTTCTACTGTTAGGTTTTTAAGAACTGCTACCATTTCTTTTGTTTTTGGAGCGTCAAAAGAAAGAGCTTCAAGAACAACGATGCTGTTATCTTGAGCTTTAGTTGATAATGCAGACTTAATTGCTAAACGACGAACTTTTTTAGGTAATTTGTAGCTATAGCTTCTTGGAACTGGACCAAATACTACGCCACCACCACGCCATTGTGGAGAACGGATAGATCCTTGACGAGCACGACCAGTACCTTTTTGACGCCATGGCTTACGGCCACCGCCTCTTACTTCAGAACGATTTTTAACTTTAGAAGTACCTTGACGTTGAGATGCGCGTTGCATTACGATCGCGTCGAAAAGTACTTTGTTGTTTGGTTCGATACCGAAAACGGCATCTTGAAGTTCGATTTCTCCAACGTTTTCACCGTTTTGGTTAAACAATGCTACTTTTGGCATTGGTTATTCCTCCTTTCTCGAAGAATTATTATTTAGATTTAACTGCAGATTTAACAGTAACTAGAGATTTTCTAGCTCCTGGCACGTTACCTTTTACTAATAAAAGATTGCGTTCTGCGTCAACTTTAACGATTGATAAGTTTTGCACAGTGATGCGCTCTCCACCCATGCGTCCTGGTAATAATTTACCTTTGAATACGCGGTTTGGAGCTACAGGACCCATTGAACCTGGGCGACGGTGGTAGCGAGAACCATGAGACATAGGTCCGCGAGATTGTCCGTGGCGTTTAATAGCACCTTGGAAACCTTTACCTTTTGAGATTCCTGTTACATCAATTACATCGCCTTCTGCGAAAATATCAACCTTGACTTCTTGACCAACTTCATATGCTGAAGCGTCCACACCGCGTAACTCACGGATGAAGCGCTTAGGAGCAGTATTAGCTTTAGTAGCATGTCCTTTTGCAGGTTTGTTAGATAGTTTTTCACGGATATCTTCGAAACCTAATTGGATTGCTTCGTAACCGTCTGTCTCAGCGTTTTTAACTTGAAGAACTACGTTAGCAGAAGCTTCAATTACTGTTACTGGGATCAAGTCACCATTTTCAGCAAATACTTGAGTCATACCGATCTTTCTTCCTAAGATTCCTTTGGCCATTAGTCACACCTCCTAAGTATCTTTTCATTCTTTATTTTAAATTAAAGTTTAATTTCGATATCTACACCAGATGGTAAGTCTAAACGCATTAATGAATCAACAGTTTGTGGTGTTGGATTCACGATATCAATTAAGCGTTTATGCGTGCGCATTTCGAACTGCTCACGAGAATCTTTATATTTGTGTACTGCACGTAGAATTGTATAAATTGATTTTTCAGTCGGTAATGGAATCGGACCAGATACAGCCGCACCAGAACGTTTTGCAGTTTCTACGATTTTCTCAGCAGATTGATCAAGAATTCTGTGATCATATGCTTTTAAACGAATGCGAATTTTTTCTTTTGCCATTATTTTCCCTCCTTTTTCGCCTATTTCACAATAGACATTCTCCGCGGAAATTTCCCCACACTCGCCATGGCAAAGCGGCCGGGTGTGTCGGCAACCTTCCGCATCATCGCAGTCAAAGACCAACATTTTTATTATACTAAAAATGGGTTCATATTGCAACAATAAAGTTAAAAAACTTTTTCATGTGTCGCACACTTTTTTCATTATATATAAAAGGAGATCATTTTGCAAGTGTAATAGTAAAAACTATCTTTACCTTTTATCACCAAATAAAAAAGGAGTAGGTTACCCTACTCCTTTTACTGAACGAGAAATTACTCGCTGATTTTAGCTACAACGCCAGCGCCTACTGTACGTCCACCTTCACGGATTGAGAATTTAGTACCTTCTTCAATCGCGATTGGAGCGATAAGTTCAACAGTCATTTCGATGTTGTCGCCAGGCATTACCATTTCTACGCCTTCAGGTAAGTTACAAATACCAGTTACATCAGTTGTACGGAAGTAGAACTGTGGACGGTAGTTTGTGAAGAATGGAGTGTGACGTCCACCTTCGTCTTTAGAAAGAACGTATACTTCAGCAGTAAATTTAGTGTGTGGAGTGATTGAGCCTGGTTTAGCTAATACTTGTCCACGTTGGATTTCTTCACGTGCTACACCACGAAGTAAAGCACCGATGTTGTCGCCAGCTTCAGCATAGTCAAGAAGCTTACGGAACATTTCTACACCTGTTACAGTAGTAGATTTTGGCTCTTCAGTTAAACCGATGATGTCGATAACGTCACCAACTTTAACTTGTCCACGCTCTACACGACCTGTAGCAACTGTACCACGACCAGTGATTGAGAATACGTCCTCAACTGGCATCATGAATGGTTTTTCAGTGTCACGTTCTGGAGTTGGGATGTACTCATCAACAGCGTCCATAAGCTCGATGATTTTAGCTTCCCAATCAGCGTCGCCTTCAAGAGCTTTAAGAGCAGAACCTTTGATTACTGGTACATCGTCACCAGGGAAGTCGTATTCAGAAAGAAGGTCACGTACTTCCATTTCTACTAATTCAAGTAGCTCTTCGTCGTCTACCATGTCACATTTGTTTAAGAATACAACTAGGTAAGGTACACCTACTTGACGAGAAAGAAGGATGTGCTCACGAGTTTGTGGCATTGGACCATCAGCAGCAGATACTACTAAGATACCGCCATCCATTTGAGCAGCACCAGTGATCATGTTTTTAACATAGTCAGCATGTCCTGGGCAGTCAACGTGTGCATAGTGACGAGTGTCAGTTTCATACTCAACGTGTGCAGTTGAGATTGTGATTCCACGCTCGCGCTCTTCTGGAGCAGCGTCGATCATGTCGTAAGCCATTGCTGCACCTTTACCACTTTTCTTAGCAAGAACAGTAGTGATAGCAGCTGTTAAAGTTGTTTTACCATGGTCAACGTGACCAATTGTACCGATATTGGCATGTGTTTTTGAACGGTCGAATTTTTCCTTAGCCATTCGAAAATCCTCCTTAAAATTCATGTAGTTTATGTTTTATGAGGCCGTGAAAGGGAATGAGCTCCACTTTCACAGCGTACATAAGTAGTTATACTTCAATAAAGAGTGAAAATCAATTATTCACCTTTATTTTTTTTAATAATTTCTTCTGAAATTGATTTAGGAACTTCTTCGTAGTGATCGAAGTGCATAGAATATGTTCCGCGACCTTGAGTGTTTGAACGTAATGCAGTTGCATAACCAAACATTTCAGAAAGTGGAACGAATGCACGTACAACTTGAGCGTTACCGCGTGCTTCCATACCTTCTACACGTCCACGGCGAGACGTAATGTCACCCATGATATCTCCTAAGTATTCGTCAGGGATAACAACTTCAACCTTCATCATTGGTTCAAGGATAGCTGGGTTACATTTTGATACTGCGTTTTTAAGAGCCATAGAAGCGGCAATTTTAAACGCCATCTCACTTGAGTCAACGTCATGGTAAGATCCATCAACTAAAGCAGCTTTGATATCGATTAATGGATAACCAGCAAGAACACCGTTTTGTAATGCATCTTCAAGACCAGCTTGAACTGCAGGGATGTATTCACGTGGAACTACACCACCAACGATTTTGTTCTCAAATTCAAAGCCTTTTCCTTCTTCGTTAGGTTCGAACTCAATCCAAACGTGACCGAATTGTCCACGACCACCAGATTGACGAGCGAATTTACCTTCAACTTTCGCACCAGCGCGGAAAGTTTCACGGTAAGCTACTTGAGGAGCACCAACGTTTGCTTCTACTTTGAATTCGCGACGCATACGGTCAACGATGATATCAAGGTGAAGCTCACCCATACCAGAGATGATGATTTGACCAGTCTCTGTATTAGTTTCCGCACGGAAAGTTGGATCTTCTTCTTGTAACTTTTGAAGAGCTGTAGTCATTTTATCTTGGTCAGCTTTTGATTTTGGCTCAACAGATAAAGAGATAACTGGCTCTGGGAATTCCATAGACTCAAGAATTACAAGACTCTTTTCGTCACATAGAGTATCACCAGTAGAAGTATCTTTTAATCCTACAGCTGCCGCGATATCTCCAGCGTATACTTCAGAAATCTCTTCACGAGAGTTAGCATGCATTTGTAGGATACGACCTACACGCTCACGCTTACCTTTTGTAGAGTTTTTGATGTATGAACCAGAGCTTAGTACACCAGAGTACACACGGAAGAACGTTAATTTACCAACATAAGGGTCCGTCATAACTTTGAACGCTAATGCTGAGAAAGGAGCGTTGTCGCTAGACTCACGCGTAACTTCTTCTTCTGTGTCAGGTACGATACCTTGGATTGCTGGTACATCAACTGGAGATGGTAGGTAGTCAATTACTGCATCTAGCATTAATTGTACACCTTTGTTTTTGAATGCTGAACCACAGATAACTGGGTAGAATTCAACGTCACAAGTACCTTTACGGATACCAGCTTTTAGTTCTTCAACTGTAAGCTCGCCTTCGTCTAAGTACTTCATCATTAATTCTTCATCAAGTTCTGCAACAGCTTCTACTAAGCTTGCACGGTATTCTTCAGCTTGCTCTTTGTATTCCTCAGGAATTTCACGAGACTCTGAACGAGTACCTAAGTCATCTTCGTAGAAGTATGCTTTCATTTCCACTAGGTCAATGATTGCTTCGAACTCATCTTCAGCACCAATTGGCAACTGAATTGGGTGAGCATTTGCACCTAAACGATCGTGGATCGTTTTTACAGAGTACAAGAAGTCAGCACCAATTTTGTCCATTTTGTTAACGAATACGACACGGGGAACACCGTACGTAGTCGCTTGACGCCATACTGTTTCTGTTTGAGGCTCAACACCAGATTGAGCATCAAGAACTGCCACAGCGCCATCAAGTACACGTAATGAACGCTCAACTTCAACAGTGAAGTCTACGTGTCCAGGAGTATCGATGATGTTAACGCGGTGACCTTTCCAAGCAGCAGTTGTCGCAGCAGACGTGATAGTGATACCACGTTCTTGCTCTTGCTCCATCCAGTCCATTTGTGAAGCTCCTTCATGAGTTTCACCAATTTTATGGATACGGCCAGTATAATAAAGAACACGCTCAGTTGTTGTTGTTTTACCAGCATCAATGTGAGCCATGATTCCAATATTACGAGTGTTTTCTAAGGAGAACTCTCTTGCCATCTTAGGTATTTCTCCTTCCATATTATAATTTGTTTTTTAAAAAGTTTCGTTAAAAGATTACCAACGGTAATGAGCAAATGCTTTGTTAGCTTCTGCCATTTTGTGAGTATCTTCACGTTTCTTAACTGCAGCACCAGTGTTGTTAGCTGCATCAAGGATTTCGTTAGCTAAACGCTCTTCCATCGTTTTTTCTCCACGAAGACGAGCATAGTTTACTAACCAACGAAGACCTAAAGTAGTACGACGCTCTGGACGTACTTCTACAGGAACTTGGTAGTTAGAACCCCCTACACGGCGTGCTCTAACTTCTAGTACAGGCATGATGTTTTTAAGAGCTTGGTCGAATACTTCCATAGCTTCTTTACCACTGCGCTCTTGTACTAAATCGAATGCTCTATAAAGAATAGCTTGTGACTTACCGCGCTTTCCATCAAGCATCATTTTGTTGATTAAGCGAGATACAAGCTTAGAATTGTAAATCGGATCTGGTAATACGTCTCTTTTTGCAACAGGTCCCTTACGTGGCATTCTACTTCCTCCTTTCACTTTTAAAAGTTTATCTATTAATTGTTAAGCTATTATTTTTTAGCTGCTTTTGGTCGCTTAGTACCATATTTAGAACGACCTTGCATACGGCCATCCACACCAGCAGTATCAAGTGCACCACGTACGATATGGTAACGTACCCCTGGTAAATCTTTTACACGTCCACCGCGGATAAGTACCACGCTGTGTTCTTGTAAGTTGTGACCAATACCTGGGATATAAGCTGTTACCTCGATACCGTTTGTTAAACGTACACGAGCATATTTACGAAGAGCCGAGTTCGGTTTCTTCGGTGTCATAGTACCCACACGTGTACATACACCACGTTTTTGTGGAGAAGATTGATTAGTTTGAGCTTTTTTGAAGCTGTTGTAACCTCTGTTTAAAGCAGGTGAGTCAGATTTTTTACCTTTACTCACACGACCATTACGGATTAATTGGTTAATAGTAGGCATTTAAATTTTCCTCCTTTCGCCTTTTGTAAGACCACACATCCAGGTGGTTCATTTTTTAGCAAAAAACAAAGTCTTTGAAACTAAAAGTTCAAAAACGTGTTAACTAATAATTGCAACAGTTGCAGCGTTAACTTCTATCCTACAAGCTTGACCAAGCTTTCGCATAGAAGGGACATACGTATACGGAACGTTTTCTTGCTGTGCCGTTTTTGCCACAATGTATGTGACATAAAAATCAGCGTCTTCAGCAATGATGACTTCCTTTACTGTACCTTTTTTTAATGCTTTCACCGTCTGCTTTGTTCCTACAATAATATGATCAGCCTGTAATACTTTTTCATAAGACATTATCATATCCTCCAAAGTAACAGGTAGTTTATAGGAGCACCTTTGATATAGTATCATTCCCTAGAATGGATGTCAACTAACGTTTTGTAGTTTTTTAAAAAAACATCCATTCTAGAGTAATGATTTTATAATTAGTCGATTGTTACCGTTTCTTCAGCTTGGTTTTTGATCGGTTCAGCATTACGATATCTCGTCATACCTGTACCAGCCGGAACTAGCTTACCAATGATAACATTCTCTTTAAGTCCAAGCAACTCATCACGTTTTCCTTTAATTGCAGCATCCGTAAGAACACGCGTTGTTTCTTGGAATGACGCAGCAGATAAGAAGGAATCAGTTTCAAGAGATGCTTTTGTAATACCAAGTAATACAGGACGGCCCGTCGCTGGACGATTGCCTTCAAGTAATACTTTTTCATTTGCATCAGTGAATTGGTGAATATCAAGTAATGAACCTGGTAATACATCTGTATCTCCTGAATCCATTACACGCACTTTACGAAGCATTTGGCGAACCATTACCTCTACGTGTTTATCTCCAATTTCTACCCCTTGCATACGGTATACTTTTTGCACCTCACGAAGCAAGTACTCTTGTACAGCCGTGATATCTTTTACTTTTAGTAATTCTTTAGGATCAATTGAACCTTCTGTTAATTCTTGACCACGTGCAATGCGCTGTCCTTCAATAACTTTCAGACGTGCACTGTACGGAGCTGTGTAAGAACGAGTTTCAATCTCTCCTTGAACAGTAATTTCATGTTGACGATCGCGTCCTTCAGAAATGCCGGCAATTGTACCTTCAATTTCAGAAATAACGGCTTGACCTTTAGGGTTACGCGCTTCGAAGATCTCTTGGATACGCGGTAAACCTTGAGTGATATCGTCTCCAGCAACCCCACCTGTATGGAATGTACGCATCGTTAACTGTGTACCTGGCTCACCGATAGATTGAGCAGCGATGATACCAACTGCTTCACCCACTTCAACTTCTGAACCAGTTGCAAGGTTACGACCGTAACATTTTTTACATACACCGTGGCGAGTGTTACAAGTGAATGCAGAACGAATCCATACTTCTTCAACACCAGCATCCACAATTGTTTCAGCTAGGTCTTCTGTAATTAGTTCGTTTTCTTTCACTAACACTTCGTTTGTTCCTGGGTGAAGTAGTGTTTTTCTTGCATAACGTCCAATTAGACGCTCATCAAGTTTCTCAATTTCTTCTGTTCCTTCTTTGATTGCAACAGCCAGAATACCGCGGTCTGTACCACAGTCGTCATCACGTACGATAACGTCTTGTGCCACGTCAACCAAACGACGAGTAAGGTAACCTGAGTCAGCTGTTTTAAGAGCCGTATCGGCAAGACCTTTACGTGCACCATGGGTAGAGATAAAGTACTCTAATACTGTTAAACCTTCACGGAAACTAGATTTGATTGGTAACTCAATGATACGACCAGACGGGTTGGCCATTAGTCCACGCATACCTGCAAGCTGAGTGAAGTTAGATGCATTACCACGGGCACCAGAGTCACTCATCATGAAGATTGGATTGCGTTTGTCCAATGACGCCATTAATTTACCTTGGATAACGTCTTTCGCGCTACTCCATACAGAGATAACACGCTCATAACGCTCATCTTCAGTAATTAAACCGCGACGGAATTGTTTTAGTACGTTATCTACTTTAGCTTGCGCTTCTGTTAAGATAACTTCTTTTTCTCCTAAAACCACGATATCAGCTACACCAACTGTAATACCGGCTTTAGTAGAATATTTGAAACCTAGGTCTTTCATACGGTCAAGCATTTTAGAAGTCTCAGTAATTTTGAAACGTTTAAATACTTCAGCGATAATATTACCTAAGATTTTTTTCTTAAACGGTGCGATAGCCGGTTGATTCTTGATGAATTCCTTCACATCTGCACCTTTTTCAACAAAGTACTTCTCAGGAGTTTTCACTTCTAAGTTTTCTCTTGTTGGTTCGTTAATGTATGGGAACGATTTTGGTAAAATTTCGTTGAAAACTAATTTACCAACCGTTGTAACAAGCAACTGTTGATTTTGTGCTTCTGTAAACGTTTCGTTGTTTAAAGAACCTGCATACACACCTACACGTGTATGAAGATGCACATAACCGTTTTGGTACGCTAATAGTGCTTCATTTGTATCCTTGAATACCATACCTTCTCCAACTGCCTCTTCACGCTCAAGCGTTAAGTAGTAGTTACCTAATACCATATCCTGTGAAGGTGTAACAACTGGTTTACCATCTTTAGGGTTCAAGATATTTTGAGCAGCAAGCATTAAGATACGTGCTTCTGCTTGTGCTTCTGCAGATAATGGAACATGAACCGCCATTTGGTCACCGTCAAAGTCAGCGTTATATGCTGTACATACAAGCGGGTGAAGACGGATAGCGCGACCTTCTACAAGCGTAGGTTCAAATGCTTGAATACCTAGTCTGTGTAGCGTTGGTGCACGGTTTAAAAGAACTGGATGCTCTTTAATAACCGATTCTAATACGTCCCATACTTCAGGTTGCACGCGTTCAATTTTACGTTTTGCACTCTTGATGTTATGAGCTAAACCGCGTTCAACAAGCTCTTTCATTACGAAAGGTTTGAAAAGCTCTAACGCCATTTCTTTTGGAAGACCACATTGATACATCTTTAAGTTCGGACCTACAACGATTACCGAACGGCCAGAGTAGTCAACACGTTTACCTAATAAGTTTTGACGGAAGCGACCTTGCTTACCTTTTAACATGTGAGAAAGAGATTTTAATGGACGGTTACCTGGTCCTGTTACCGGACGTCCGCGACGACCATTATCGATTAATGCATCTACAGCTTCTTGAAGCATACGCTTTTCGTTTTGAACGATAATGCTAGGAGCTCCAAGGTCTAATAAACGCTTTAAGCGGTTGTTACGGTTAATTACACGGCGATATAAATCATTTAGATCAGACGTAGCAAAGCGTCCACCATCTAATTGAACCATTGGACGAAGTTCTGGCGGAATAACCGGTAGAACGTCTAAAATCATCCAAGAAGGTTCGTTACCAGAATGACGGAAAGCCTCTAGTACTTCTAAACGTTTAATGGCACGTGTACGACGTTGACCTTGAGCAGTTTTCAATTCTTCTTTCAAAGCATCTACTTCTTTATCAAGATCGATGTCATGCAATAATTTCTTAACAGCTTCAGCACCCATTGCTGCATGGAAAGTTTGTCCGTACTTCTCACGATACGCACGGTATTCTTTCTCTGATAAAAGCTGTTTCTTTTCAAGTGGTGTATCACCAGCATCTGTTACTACATAAGAAGCAAAATAAATGATTTCCTCTAGCGCACGAGGGGACATGTCTAAGACAAGTCCCATGCGGCTAGGAATACCTTTAAAGTACCAAATATGAGAAACAGGTGCAGCTAGTTCGATATGACCCATGCGTTCACGACGAACTTTTGCGCGCGTAACTTCTACGCCGCAACGATCACATACAACACCTTTATAACGAACGCGCTTATATTTTCCGCAGTGACATTCCCAGTCCTTTTGTGGACCAAAAATACGCTCACAGAATAAGCCGTCTTTTTCAGGTTTTAACGTACGATAGTTGATCGTTTCAGGTTTTTTTACCTCACCGTACGACCAAGAACGAATTTTATCTGGCGAAGCTAGACCGATTTTCATATACTCAAAGTTATTTACATCTAGCAAGGAGCCTACCTCCCTTTTAATCTACAGGTTTTTTCCCTTAACGTTTATATGAAAGTAATTCCTTACTCTTTTGTGACAGGATCTTTTTGTCCTTCAGAAAGGCTTTCTTCGTTATCAGCAATAATTGATTCTGTTGGTTGCTCATGGTCCTCTTCTGAGTCCATGATATCAATTTCTTGCTCGTCAGCAGAAAGCATCTTCACATCCATACCTAAACTTTGTAGTTCTTTAATTAATACTTTGAACGATTCAGGTATGCCAGGTTCTGGAATGTTTTCACCTTTAACAATTGCTTCGTATGTTTTCACACGACCTACTACGTCATCTGATTTCACTGTTAAGATCTCTTGTAATGTGTAAGCAGCACCGTATGCTTCAAGTGCCCATACCTCCATCTCACCAAAACGCTGTCCACCGAACTGCGCTTTACCACCAAGTGGTTGTTGTGTAACAAGTGAGTATGGTCCAGTAGAACGAGCGTGAAGTTTATCGTCTACCATGTGAGCAAGTTTGATCATGTACATGATTCCTACTGATACACGGTTATCGAATGGTTCACCTGTTCGACCATCATATAGAACTGTTTTAGCATCACGAGACATGCCAGCTTCTTCGATTGTTGCCCACACATCTTCCTCACGCGCACCATCAAATACTGGAGACGCAACGTGAATGCCAAGCTTACGAGCAGCCATACCTAAATGAAGCTCTAGCACCTGACCGATGTTCATACGAGATGGTACCCCTAATGGGTTTAACATGATGTCAATTGGCGTACCGTCTGGTAGATAAGGCATATCTTCTTCAGGTAAAATACGTGAAATTACACCTTTGTTACCGTGACGACCGGCCATTTTGTCACCTTCAGAAATTTTACGCTTCTGAACAATATATACACGGACTAATTGGTTTACACCTGGTGGTAATTCGTCGCCA
This sequence comes from Priestia sp. JV24, assembly GCF_025910025.1. NCBI lineage: Bacteria > Bacillati > Bacillota > Bacilli > Caryophanales > Bacillaceae > Priestia > Priestia sp. JV24. The sequence continues at coordinate 23,567 of NZ_JAPCIN010000003.1, read as the reverse complement.
TCTTCACGGTTGAAGACTTTAACATCAAGAATGATTCCACCGCCGCCGTGCGGTACACGAAGAGAAGTATCACGAACTTCACGCGCTTTTTCACCGAAAATAGCGTGTAGAAGACGTTCTTCAGCTGTTAGTTCTGTTACACCTTTTGGCGTTACTTTACCAACTAAAAGATCTCCGTCTTTTACTTCTGCACCAATGCGGATGATTCCACGCTCATCTAAGTTGCGAAGCGCATCTTCACCTACGTTTGGAATGTCACGCGTAATTTCTTCAGGTCCAAGCTTCGTATCACGAGACTCAGATTCATATTCTTCAATATGAACAGACGTATATACATCATCTTTCACAAGGCGTTCACTCATGATGATGGCATCCTCATAGTTGTAACCATCCCATGTCATGAAACCAACCATTACGTTTCGTCCTAAAGCAAGCTCACCTTTTTCCATTGAAGGACCGTCGGCTAAGATCTCACCTTTTACTACTTCGTCGCCAACTGAAACAATTGGACGCTGGTTGTAACAAGTACCTTGGTTAGAACGAACAAATTTTAATAATTTGTATTGATCTAAGTTACCTTTAACTTTTTGTCCGTCTACTTCTTCATAGCGGCGAACAAAAATTTGTTTTGCTTCTACGCGCTCTACAACGCCAGGATATTTACAAATCACGGCTGCACCAGAGTCTTTACCAGATACGTATTCCATACCTGTACCTACGATTGGTGCTTCAGGATTTAATAAAGGTACTGCTTGACGTTGCATGTTCGCACCCATTAATGCACGGTTAGAGTCATCGTTCTCTAAGAATGGGATACATGCTGTAGCGGCAGATACAACTTGTTTTGGTGATACATCCATATAATCTAAACGATCGCGACGGATAACCGTGTTTTCTCCACGGAAACGTGCAACGACATTTTCATCTAAGAATGAACCATCATCACCTAGACGAGCGTTCGCTTGGGCTACAACATAGTTATCTTCTTCATCAGCTGTTAAGTAGTCAATTCGCTCTGTCACTTTACCTGTTTCAGGATCGATACGACGGTAAGGTGTTTCGATGAAACCGAATTTGTTTACTTTTGCATAAGAAGATAGTGAGTTGATTAACCCGATATTCGGACCCTCTGGCGTTTCAATCGGACACATACGGCCATAGTGGGAGTAGTGAACGTCACGCACTTCAAAACCAGCGCGCTCACGCGTTAAACCACCAGGTCCTAGAGCTGAAAGACGACGTTTGTGCGTCAATTCGCCTAATGGATTCGTTTGATCCATGAACTGTGATAATTGAGAACTTCCAAAGAACTCTTTAATCGCCGCAATAACTGGGCGAATATTAATTAATTGTTGAGGTGTGATTGTATTCGTGTCTTGAATTGACATTCTTTCACGAACAACACGTTCCATACGAGATAAACCGATACGGAATTGGTTTTGTAACAATTCACCTACAGAACGCAGACGACGGTTACCTAAGTGGTCGATATCATCTGTGTCTCCTACTTGATGAAGCAAGTTAAAGAAGTAACTGATTGATGCTAAAATATCAGCAGGTGTGATATTTTTAACTTCTTCTGTTACATATGCGTTACCTGATACAGTGATGATTTTTTCACCTTCTGGATCATTTGGCGCATAAATCTTAATAGATTGTAATGTAACATCGTCTTCTACTACTCCACCAACCGGACTATAAGTTTTGAAGTTTACTCCACCTTCAAGCATCGGAATCAAGCGATCTAGCAGACGGCGGTCAATCATTGCGCCTTTTTCTGCAATAATTTCACCTGTTTCAGGATCAACTAATGTTTCAGCTAGCTTTTGATTAAATAAGCGATGTTTGATATGAAGCTTTTTATTAATTTTATAGCGACCTACGTTCGCTAAGTCATATCGTTTTGGATCAAAGAAGCGAGATACTAATAGAGACTTCGCATTCTCAACTGTCGGTGGTTCACCCGGACGTAAACGCTCATAGATTTCTAATAGCGCTTTTTCCGTTGTTTCCGTATTATCTTTTTCAAGCGTATTACGGATGTATTCATTATCACCGATTAAATCGATAATCTCTTGGTCAGAACCGAAACCTAGCGCGCGTAACAGCACTGTTACTGGCAGTTTACGAGTACGATCAATACGCACGTATACTACATCTTTTGCATCAGTTTCATATTCTAGCCATGCACCACGGTTAGGGATAACAGTTGCTGTATATCCTTTTTTACCGTTTTTATCAAGCTTTCCACTATAGTAAACACTTGGTGAACGAACCAACTGTGATACGATAACACGCTCAGCACCATTAATCACAAAGGTACCTGTTTCGGTCATCAATGGGAAATCTCCCATGAACACATCTTGGTCTTTTACTTCACCTGTTTCTTTATTAATTAACCGCACCTTAACACGAAGAGGTGCTGCATAAGTTACATCACGTTCTTTGGACTCTCCTACTGAATACTTTGGCTCACCTAAGCTGTAATCAATAAATTCTAGTGATAAGTTACCTGTAAAATCATCAATCGGAGAAATATCTTGGAACATTTCTCGTAAACCTTCATCTAAAAACCATTGGTATGAAGCCGTTTGAATCTCGATTAAGTTCGGTAACTCTAAAACTTCACTAATACGAGCATAACTTCTGCGTTGGCGGTGGCGTCCATACTGAACTAGTTGACCTGTCAACTGATTCACCCCTCAAATCAAGCGTTATTATTCAAAATATATAATAAACCATATGTTTATTATTGAACAAAAGAAAAATGGTCTCTTTAAATAGAAAACCACAATTTCATAAAAACGTACTATTGATTTTATTAGTTTTTCCCATATAATTCAAAATTATACCTTTTATTTTATGTATAACCCGAGCTTATATGGAATATTTATATATTGGCATTTTATAATGCTAACATACTAAAAAATATTAGTCAACATTTTTTAGCACATATGATATAATACCCTTTTTTCTTTTCTACTACTTCTACTTCATTAAATAGAGATTCTAATTTCGCAAGAGCAGATGGCGCTCCTTGCTTTTTCTGAATCACAATCCAAAGTTCTCCTTGGTCAGCAAGGTGATCTAATGATTTTTCTAGAATTTCATGAACAACTTTTTTACCCGCACGGATCGGCGGATTACTAAGAATAGCTGCAAAATTCGTTTCCTTCACATTTTCATAGCAAGAGCTTTGATAGATTGAAACATTTGATACTGAATTAACTTCAGCATTTTTTTGAGCTAGTGCTAATGCACGTTCATTAACATCAACCATATGGACGTTTCTTTGGCTGTCCTCTTTTGCAAGTGCCAACCCAATTGGGCCATATCCGCATCCAACATCCAGAAGCGGGCCGGGACTCTCGGGCATTTGAAACGTTTCAATTAACAGACGCGATCCAAAATCGATCTCTTTTTTTGAAAAAACACCGCGGTCACTCGTAAATGAAAAAGAGGTTCCTCTCAATTCAAATGAAAAGCGCTCTTCATTACTTGCAGACGATGGTGTATTAGAAAAATAATGTTCTGTCAAAATAGAACCTCCTAATCAATATGTTCTTCTTTACTATAAATGAAAAGGATGACAGAAGCAAAAAAGCTCGCTTGTACAAGCGAGCTTTTTTATATCAGTTGTTAAGCAATAATTACTTAACTTCTACAGAAGCGCCAACTTCTTCAAGTTTAGCTTTTGCTTCTTCAGCTTCTTCTTTAGAAATACCTTCTTTAAGAGCTTTTGGAGCGTTATCAACGATTTCTTTAGCTTCTTTTAAGCCAAGACCAGTGATTTCACGTACTACTTTGATAACTTTGATTTTTTGTCCGCCAGCACTTTCAAGTACTAGGTCAAATTCAGTTTTCTCAGCAGCAGCTTCACCAGCAGCACCGCCAGCTACAGCTACAGGAGCAGCAGCAGTTACGCCAAATTCTTCTTCGATTGCTTTTACTAAATCGTTAAGTTCTAAAACAGTCATATTTTTAACTGCTTCAATGATTTGTTCTTGAGTCATTGTTAATTTCCTCCTTGTGATTGTGTTATATATAACAGACTAGATTATGCACCTTGTTCTTCTTTTTGATCTGCCACAGCTTTTGTAGCAAGAGCAAGGTTGCGAATTGGAGCTTGAAGCACGCTAAGCAACATAGAAAGTAAGCCTTCGCGAGATGGTAGTTCTGCAAGTGCTTTAATTTCTTCAACAGATGCAACATTACCTTCAATTACACCAGCTTTGATTTCTAACGCTTCGTGTTCTTTCGCGAAGTTGTTTAGAATTTTAGCTGGAGCAACAACATCTTCTCCACCAAATGCGATTGCATTTGGACCTACTAACGCATCATTAAGATCTGTTAGTTCAAGTTTTTCTACAGCACGGCGAGTTAAAGTGTTTTTGTAAACTTTGAACTCAATGCCTGCTTCACGTAATTGCTTACGAAGTTCAGTAACTTCAGCAACATTCAAACCACGGTAGTCAACGACAACTATTGAGTTACTCGCTTGAAGTTTTTCAGCAATTTCGTCTACGACTTGTTTCTTTTGTTCAATTACGTTGCTCATCTTTACACCTCCTGTAGATTTCCTTCCGTACACTCAGACAAGGTGCAATAAAAAACCCCCATGACAATAAAGACATGGAGGTGTAGTAAGCGAACCATAACGTTTCACTAATTTATCTCACACACCTCGGTAGGAAATTAAGCTTTGCAGCACCTACTGTCTACGGTACAAATGTTATTCTTTTTAACAACATTATCTATTATAATCAGGGACTTTCAAAAAGTCAACACCGATTTATTTCCAAATTTATTAAGCAGAGAATGAAGCAGTATCAACTTTGATACCAGGGCCCATTGTTGAAGTAACAGCTACGTTCTTCATGTATGTGCCTTTTGCTGCTGCCGGCTTAGCTTTTACCATAGTTTCGAAGATTGTAGTGAAGTTTTCAACTAACTTGCTCTCTTCGAAAGATACTTTACCGATTGGTACGTGGATGTTACCAGCTTTATCAACGCGGTATTCTACTTTACCAGCTTTGATTTCGTTAACTGCTTTTTGAACATCAAATGTTACTGTACCAGTTTTAGGGTTTGGCATTAAACCTTTAGGTCCTAATACACGACCAAGTTTACCAACTTCACCCATCATATCTGGAGTAGCTACGATTACATCGAACTCGAACCAACCTTGTTGGATTTTGTTGATGTAGTCAGCATCGCCAACGTAGTCAGCGCCTGCAGCTTCAGCTTCTTTAGCTTTTTCGCCTTTAGCGAATACTAATACACGTTGAGTTTTACCTGTACCGTTTGGTAGTACTACTGCACCACGAATTTGTTGGTCAGCTTTCTTAGGGTCAACTCCTAAACGGAATGCTACTTCTACAGTTGCATCAAATTTAGTTGTGTTTGTTTTCTTTACTAATTCAATCGCTTCTTGTACTGAATAAGTTTGTGTACGATCTACAAGCTTAGCAGCTTCAACGTACTTTTTACCTTTTTTAGCCATTTTTGTTTCCTCCTTATGTGGTTTTAACGGAATAACCTCCCACTAATAAAGGTTGCGAGCATAGGAAAACTTCCATTTCTCGCAACCTTCTAACACCCAATCAAATGGAATTAGTCTTCAACTACGATTCCCATACTGCGCGCTGTACCTTCTACCATGCGCATTGCAGATTCAACGCTAGCAGCGTTTAAGTCAGGCATTTTAGTTTCAGCAATCTCACGCACTTTGTCACGCTTGACTGTTGCAACTTTATTACGGTTTGGTTCACCAGAACCAGACTCAATACCAGCCGCTTTCTTAAGTAGTACAGCAGCAGGTGGAGTTTTCGTAATAAATGTAAATGAACGGTCTTCAAATACCGTGATTTCAACAGGAATGATAAGACCAGCTTGATCAGCTGTGCGAGCGTTAAACTCCTTACAGAAACCCATGATGTTAACACCGGCTTGACCTAATGCAGGACCAACTGGTGGCGCTGGATTTGCTTTACCTGCAGGAATTTGTAACTTAACAAGTTTAATTACTTTTTTAGCCACGAGACACACCTCCTTAAGTCCGTGATGTGGTAATAGGGCGATGCCCTCCCACTCAATGTTCTTTATATATAAAATAAAGAAATAGTTGTTTTAGTCTCTAGTTTTGAGACATACTGACTTATGAAATATTAACATTAAACTTCATGAATTGCAAGGTCTTACAGATTATATTTTTTCAATTTGTGTAAAGTCTAGCTCTACTGGCGTTTGTCTTCCGAACATATCCACATGAACCTTAACTTTACGTTTATCTGTATCGATTTCTTCAATGGTACCTTCGAAGTTTGCAAACGGACCTTCTTGAACCAATACTGTTTCTTTTAGTTCAAAGTCAAAGTCAGCATGCTTCTCGTCCATGCCCATTTGTTTTAAGATCATTTCTACTTCTTCTGGTAGAAGAGCAGTTGGCTTTGAGCCAGAACCTGCTGAACCTACAAAGCCTGTAACGCCAGGTGTATTACGAACTACATACCATGAATCATCCGTCATGATGATTTCAACTAACACGTACCCTGGAAATACTTTTTTCTTTGTAATCTTTTCTTTGTTGTTCTTAATTTCTCTTTCTTCTTCTTCAGGAACAACAACGCGGAAAATTTTATCTTGCATACCCATTGTTTCTACGCGCTTTTCTAAATTTGTTTTTACTTTATTTTCATATCCAGAATAAGTATGGACTACATACCAATTTTTCTCCATTTCTGAGGACTATACGTCCTTCCCTCCCAGCTCACTATAAAATAAGATGTCCTAATCTATTGCACAGACAACGCACTAGGAAAATAGTTGACTCCTAGCACAATCATTCTTAAAGCAAATTAAAAAACCCGTCTCCGGGCTTTTCTGAAAAAAACATAATTTAGCTTTATTATACCATGATTTAAGTCAATTTATTCAAGGGATTAAACGAATAAGTGACGAAATTCCGTAATCAACTACTACAAAAAAGAGTGTCATAAATACAACTGTAGAAATAACAGTAATTGTATAACGAGTTAGCTCATTTTTTTTAGGCCAACTTACCTTCTTCATCTCACGCCCAACATCACGTAAGAAATTTCCTACACGGTTCATGTTTGTAACCTCCAATAAATTAAAAGGGGTATTAGTCTGTGCAGATTATTGATCTACTTTGTTTCACGATGAATCGTATGTGCGTTACACGTTTTGCAAAACTTCTTCATTTCTAAACGCTCTTCGTTTTGCTGTGTGTTTTTCATAGTCGTATAGTTACGACTAGCGCATTGCACACACGCAAGTACAACTTTTTTACGCATAATGTCAACCACCTATAGAGTGATAATGTCTATAAAAAAGTATCACAGACTTTCTTAGCATGTCAATATGAGGATAGAAGGCTACATTGTGATTTCACGAATCTCGAGGTAGCGCTCTAATTTCCTTTTCACACGCTGAAGTGCATTATCGATGGATTTGACGTGGCGGTTTAACTCTTCTGAAATCTCTTGATAAGATTGACCATCTAAATAAAGAACGAGAACTTTTCGCTCAAGATCACTTAAAAGTTCAGCCATCTTTAATTCAATATCATCAAACTTCTCTCGATTAATGAGCAACTCTTCTGGATTTGCTACTTTTGTCCCCGAAATAACATCCATTAAGGTTCGGTCGGACTCTTCATCATATATTGGCTTGTCCAATGATACATAAGAGTTTAATGGAATATGTTTTTGCCTTGTTGCGGTTTTAATAGCGGTAATAATTTGCCTGGTAATGCAAAGTTCAGCAAAAGCTTTAAACGAAGTTAGCTTATCTTCTCTAAAATCTCTAATTGCCTTATATAACCCTATCATACCTTCTTGTACAATATCTTCACGGTCTGCCCCAATTAAAAAATATGACCGCGCCTTTGCTCGCACAAAGTTTTTGTATTTATGAATCAAATACTCTAATGCGTCAATATCGCCTTTATGCACAAGATCGACAACTGTTTCATCCTCTTGTTGTTCGAAATGAGCATGCAGTTTTCTCCCATAATTATCGCCCATATCGATCCCCCCGACCGCACAGTAGATAGAAATATTATACAGTAGCTAATTCCGTACCGTCAATAACCTCACCGCTGTCCCCGACGCCATTTTTCGAAAATTTCGGCTACTTGATTGGAAAGTTGAATGCGTGCCGCTGGCTTTTGATTTTGAATAGACTTCACATCAAGATTAATATGTTTCTCAATCTGCTCAATTTCGTTGTACAATTCTCGAGCAGAAATTCTGAGCGCACCTTGTCCAAAGATTGCCCACTGCTCCGTGAAATCAGATGTAGCAACATGAATCTGTGTCTTTACATTGCTTAGCTCTTGAGCCAGCTTTTCAATGTACTCATCCGCTGTTTCATTTTCTCTTGTAAATACAACGTCAACCTTATGATTTTTTGCCTTCTTTTCAATTCCTTCGACCATATGAGCATCGAAGACAATAATGACACGGTACCCCATATATGCTTGATACTCTGCCATCTTTTCGATTAACAGGTCTCGAGCACCGGCTAAATCATTATCTCTAAGCTTTCTTAGGTCGGGCCACGCACCTATCATGTTATAACCATCCACCAGTAGAATATCCATTCTTATTCACCTAGAGGATGGCGTTTTCGGTAAACCTCATACATGAGAAGACTAGCTGCTACAGATGCATTTAACGATGTAACATGCCCAACCATTGGAAGTTGTACAAGGAAGTCGCATTTTTCACGAATCAAACGACTCATGCCTTTTCCTTCGCTTCCAATCACTAACGTAAGCGGCATACCTCCATCTAAGTTGCGATAATCATCGCTTTCTTTCGCATCTGTTCCAACAATCCATACGCCTCGATCTTTTAATTCATCAATCGTCCTTGATAGGTTTGTTACCCTTGCTACGGGAACATGTTCAATCGCTCCTGTAGAGGCCTTAGCTACAGTGGCCGTTAATCCAACTGAACGGCGCTTTGGAATAATAATACCGTGTGCGCCAACGGCATCGGCTGTTCGCATAATAGAACCTAAATTATGGGGATCTTCAAGCTCATCTAGCAGAAGAAAAAACGGACTTTCATTACGTTTTTCCGCTAAGTTAAATAAATCATCTAACTCTGCATATTGATAAGCAGCAACTTGTGCAGCTACTCCTTGATGAATACCGTCTACCATTTGTTCAATTTTCTTTTTCGGTACAAACTGCACTAATACACCATTACGTTTTGCTAACTGCGTGATTTGCCCCATAGAACCGCCTTGCGATCCTTCGGCAATCCATAGTTTGTTAATGTCACGCCCAGACTTTAGGGCTTCTAGGACCGGATTACGTCCAATAATAAATTCATGTTCCATGATTCATTCCTCCCTCTCCTTCATCGACGAAAGAGATAGCTTTAGTAATAAGTTCCATCATTCTTTCTTCTTCACCTAAAAGATACAAATAGCCTACGACCGCTTCAAATGCTGTACTGTAGCGATACGTTTGCACATCTGTGTTTTTAGGGACTGTACCGGACTTTGCATTGCGTCCTCGGCGCAGTACACCTTCTTCTTCTTCAGTAAAAAAGTTTTCATTTTTAAAATAATATACGATTTGCGCTTGTGCTTTTGCTGATACATATTTTTTAGCTTTATTATGAAGCTGGTTAGGGCGCACTGTCCCTAACACCAGCAGGTGGCGGCGAACATGTAAATCAAACACCGCATCACCCATATAAGCAAGAGCTAAGCTATTTAGCTGTTTTACATCTAATTTACTGCTGCTCATAACACTATTATCCTCTTTTCCATCTTGTTCCTTGTGCGGTATCTTCTAAAATAATATTTTTAGCCTTTAATTCATCTCGAATTTGATCTGCTAATTGGAAATTACGATCTTTACGAGCCTGAATACGATCTTGGATCAATTGATCAATTTCTTCGTCTAGAAGTTCAGCTTCTCCAAACGTAATGCCTATTGCAGCACCTAATTCTTTAAACTCTTTAATAAAGGCTTCAATTACATCTGTAGACGTTGTTTGTTCTAATAAATACAAGTTAGCTTGCTTTGCTAGCTCGAACAGAACAGAAATGGCATTTGCCGTATTAAAATCATCATCCATCTCTTCAACAAACGTTTCGCGAAGCTCTTTTAGCTTTTCGAACCATTCTGAAGCATCTTCTTGAAGATTTGTTGCTGCCTCTAGACGGTGAGTTAAGTTGCCGTAAGCTGTTTGCAGACGCTCAAACCCTTTGCGCGTATTCTCTAAAATTTCTTCGTTATAGTTAATCGGGTGACGATAGTGAACAGATAAAATAAAGAATCGAAGTAGGGACGGATCATGCTTTTTAATAATGTCATGAACTAACACGAAGTTCCCTAGTGATTTAGACATCTTTTCATTATCAATATTGATATATCCGTTATGAAGCCAGTATTTCGCAAACGATTTCCCAGTGAGCGCTTCTGATTGGGCGATTTCATTTTCATGATGAGGGAAAGCTAAATCCTGACCGCCTGCGTGGATATCAATTGTATCACCTAAATACTTGCGTGCCATCGCAGAGCACTCGATATGCCAGCCTGGTCTTCCTTGACCCCAAGGGCTATCCCATGCGATCTCCCCATCTTTGGTTGCTTTCCAAAGAGTAAAGTCTAATGGATCTTCTTTCTTTTCTCCAACTTCGATACGAGCACCGGATTGCAATTCATCAATAGATTGATGTGATAATTTTCCGTATCCTTCAAACTTACGTGTACGATAGTATACATCACCCTCTGACTCATATGCATATCCTTTTTTCACCAGTTCATCAATGAACTCAATAATGATATCCATATTTTCAGTTACGCGTGGATGCACATCGGCATGCTTGCATCCAAGAGCTGACGTATCTTCAAAGTAGGCATCGATAAAGCGGTTTGCGATCGTTGGAACATCTTCTCCTAACTCTTTTGCTGCCTTAATTAATTTATCATCCACATCTGTGAAGTTTGAGACATACTCTACATCGTAACCTCTAAATTCTAAATAGCGGCGCACCGTATCAAATACGATTGCAGGACGCGCATTTCCAATATGAATATAGTTATACACGGTCGGTCCGCACACGTACATTTTGACTTTGTTTTCTTCCAGCGGTACAAACGTCTCTTTTTGACGTGTTAACGTGTTATATAGCTTAATTGCCATGGTGAATCTTCCCTTCTTTTAATTCCTTTAATTGATTTTGCAGGTGTAAAATTTCTTTCTCTAGCTGTTTAAAACGCTCTGCATCTGGATCTGGCAAATCTTGATGATTCAAATCTTTTGGAATCCGGACGCCATTTTGAATGACGACTCGGCCAGGGATACCAACAACCGTTGAGTTTTCTGGGACGTCATTTAACACAACTGAGCCCGCTCCAATTTTGGAGTGCGCATGAATCGTAATCGACCCTAGCACTTTAGCACCTGTTGCAATTAAGACATTGTCTTCGATCGTCGGGTGACGCTTTCCTTTTTCTTTCCCTGTTCCTCCGAGTGTTACTCCTTGATATACTGTTACATTATCTCCAATTTCGCACGTTTCCCCAATAACAATTCCCATCCCGTGGTCAATAAAAAATCGGCGGCCAATTTTCGCACCCGGATGAATTTCAATCCCTGTGAAGAATCGGCTAATTTGTGAGATTACACGTGCCAGAAAAAACCACTTTCTTTTAAAAAGCCCATGAGCTAATCTATGTGCCCAAATAGCATGCAACCCTGAATAGGTTAATATCACTTCAATATAACTTCTTGCTGCAGGATCTTGTTCAAATATGGCCTCAATGTCTTCCTTTAACAACTTTAGCATCATCTCACCCCAATTCCGCTATTTCTCTATCTACTCATTGATTGTATAAAAAAACGCCCCTATGTCAAATGACACAGAGACGTATATACGCGGTTCCACTCTGTTTGGATCAACAAACGATCCCAACTCTTCTCTCATAACGTGAAAGTACCCGCTTTTGCCTACTTACTTAGTAGCATTCAACAAAAGACTCAAAGGCGCACTTCAACAAGTTTTGTCATAGGTTACTTTCAGCCGGTGATAACCCTCTCTGATATGCAATGAACTTGCCTACTCTTCCTTCTCAACGATATCCATATTTGATTATTTTATCATATGGGCAAAATAGAAATTTGTTAACTATAAATGCTTTCTAAACGAGCTAAAACTGTTTCTTTTCCTAAAAGAGAAATAGCTTTTGGAAGCTCAGGACCATGTGTTTCGCCTGTTGTTGCTACACGAATTGGCATAAATAGTTTTTTACCTTTTTGACCTGTTGCTTTTTGTACAGCCTTTGTTGCTGCCTTAATTTCATCAGCGCTGAATTCTTCTAAGGAAGAAATCTCTTCAGCAAATGCTTTTAACACTTCCGGTACTTGTTCTTCAGCAAGCACTGCTTTTGCTTCTTCACTGTAATCAATTTCTTTCTTAAAGAACATTTCAGTAAGTTCAACAATCTCAGCGCCAAAGCTCATTTGTTCTTGGTATAGAGCAACTAAGTCACGTACCCATTGTTCTGTTTCTGCATCGCGCGCTTCTTCAACTTTTCCAGCTTTCACTAAGTGCGGAACTGATAAAGCTACTACCTCGTCTAAATCCAATTTTTTCATGTATTGGTTGTTCATCCAACGTAATTTGCTTGTATCAAATAGTGCTGGAGATTTTGATAAACGAGCTGGGTCAAAAATTTCAATGAACTGTTCTTTAGAGAAGATTTCTTCTTCTCCCACAGGTGACCAACCAAGCATTGTAATAAAATTAAACAGTGCTTCCGGCAAGTAGCCTAATTCTTTATATTGCTCAATAAACTGAATGATTGACTCATCACGTTTACTTAGCTTACGGCGATTTTCATTTACGATTAATGTCATATGACCAAATACAGGAGGCGTCCAGCCTAAAGCTTCATACACAAGAATTTGCTTCGGTGTATTAGAGATATGGTCATCTCCGCGTAGAACATGTGTCATCTTCATTAGATAATCATCAATGGCTACAGCGTAATTATATGTGGGTGTACCGTCTTTTTTCACAATAACGAAGTCACCAATGCCTTCAGACTCAAATGATACTTCATCTTTGACAATATCATTCCATTTAATTTCTGTGTTACTAGGAACACGGAAGCGAATGCTTGGCTCGCGGCCTTCTCCTTCTAGTTCAGCACGCTGTTCAGCTGTTAAGTTACGGCACTTACCTGAATAGCGCGGCATTTGACTGTTCGCCTGCTGTTCTTCACGCTCTTTTTCAAGCTCTTCTGACGTACAGTAACAGTGATAAGCTAATCCTTTTTCAAGAAGTTCTTCCGTATATTTTTGATAGATTTCCGTACGTTCAGACTGGCGGTAAGGACCGTACTCGCCGCCTACGTCGATACTCTCATCCCATTCAATACCTAACCATTTTAAATAGCGCAGCTGACTTTCTTCTCCGCCTTCGATATTACGCTTTTGATCTGTATCTTCAATACGGATAATAAATTTACCGTTTTGATTTCGTGCAAATAAATAATTAAATAGTGCTGTTCTTGCATTCCCTATATGAAGATGTCCAGTTGGACTCGGGGCATAACGAACTCTTACTTCGCTTGACATAACTAAGATGACCTCCAATTTAATATTACTTATAGTATGTATTTATATGTTTTAGACATGTTCTAATTTTATCACCAAATAGGTATCTGTCAAAGTCAACTGTTTTTATTTTTGATAAACTAAAACGGCTGCTTGGGCGGCAATTCCTTCTTCACGTCCCGTGAAGCCTAACTTTTCTGTTGTTGTTGCCTTGACGTTAATTTGAGAAATGCTTGCTTCTAACAGCTGCGCAATACGCTCTCTCATTGGTTCAATGTAAGGAGCCATTTTAGGTTTTTGCGCAATAATCGTGCAATCTACATTGCTTAATTCATAACCTTCATCTTTTAGTAGTTTCCATACATGTTGAAGAAGCTTTGCTGAATCAGCATCTTTAAATTCAGGGTCTGTATCTGGAAAATGCTTTCCGATATCTCCTTTAGCCGCCGCTCCTAATAAGGCATCTGCGATTGTATGTAACAGCACATCTGCATCTGAATGGCCTAATAATCCTTTTTCATACGGAATTTCTAAACCGCCGATGATTAAAGGTCTTCCTTCTGCAAATTCATGTACGTCGAAACCTTGTCCTACTCGAATGTTCATTTTTCCACTCCTTCAGTCCTGTTTAGCTTTGTTAATATAGCTTCTGCATATAACAAATCTTCTGGTGTTGTTAGTTTTATATTATCGTAATTCCCCTCTACAATCGATACTTTTTGCCCCGCTTTTTCTACTAAGCTTGCATCATCGGTGCCTAAGTATTCATTTGTTTTTGCTTTTTCGTGTGCATCCATTACTACATCAAAAAGAAAAGCCTGCGGCGTTTGAATAGCCCACAAGCTAGAGCGCTCAACTGTTTCAATGACAGTACCCTGTTCCACACGCTTAATTGTGTCTTTTACTGGAACAGCCAGCACAGCAGCCTTATCACTAGCAGCTTTTTCTACTAACTCATGGATTGTGTTTTGTTGAACAAATGGACGAGCGCCATCATGAATTAATACCATCTGAGCCTGCTTTAAACTTTTAAGACCGTTATAAACGCTATGTTGACGTTCATCGCCTCCAACTGTCAATGATTGAACCTTTTGAATTGGATATTCGATTAATAACTCTTCAAAAATCTCTACTTCTTTTTCGTTTACGACTAGTGCAATTCCACTGCACCAAGGATCTTGTTCGAATTTTTGCAGCGTATGAATGATAAGCGGAACGTTTTGAATAGTTAAAAATTGTTTGTTCCGCCCCGCTTTCATTCGCTTCCCCTGACCTGCAGCTAACACGATAATTTCATACTTCATAGGTATACTCCCTTTACCTGTTACGTCACAGTGCTTTTTCTAATAACTTAGGTTTCGCAAAAATCATACGGCCTGCTGAGGTTTGGAGTACGCTCGTCACCAGTACATCAATTTGCTTTCCAATATAATTTCTTCCTTCTTCTACCACGATCATTGTACCGTCATCAAGATAGGCAATACCTTGATTGTGCTCTTTACCGTCTTTTATAACCAATACGTTCATTTCTTCTCCTGGAAGTACAATTGGCTTGACGGCATTTGCTAAGTCATTGATATTTAAAACGCCAACATTTTGAAGTTCACATACTTTATTTAAATTAAAATCGTTTGTCACGACCAAACCGGAAGTCAGCTTTGCTAGTTTAACCAGCTTGCTGTCTACTTCTTGAATGTCCTCGAAATCGCCTTCATAAATTTCTACCTTCATTGCCAGTTCTTTTTGAATACGGTTTAGAATATCTAGACCTCGTCTACCTCTGTTTCGTTTTAGAACATCCGACGAATCAGCAATATGCTGAAGTTCCTCAAGCACAAAGCGCGGAATAACAATCGTTCCGTCTAAAAATCCTGTTTGACAAATATCTGCGATACGGCCGTCAATAATAACGCTTGTATCTAAAATCTTAAGAGACTTTAATGATTCTTCGTTATCTGTTTCTTCTTCTTGTCCTTTTTTCTTCCCAATTCGAGCTGGCATCGAAAACACGCTTACAAGTTCATCACGTTTTTTAAATCCGACTTGAAACCCTAAGTAACCTAAAAGAATACTTAGAAAGATTGGTAAAATGGTACTTACTACTTGAAGTTGAATTCTGCCTAAAAAAGCTCCGACCAAGTAGGCTACAATAAGCCCTAAAATCAATCCTAAGCTCCCAAAAAGCACATCCGTTACAGGCGCCTTCAGTAACGCCTCTTCCACTCGGCGAATTAATTCAACTATATAATCAACAATCCAAAACGTGACAAGGAAAAACAAAATGGCTCCCAGTATTGCATCGACGTAAGGCTTTTCTAGAAATGCTACATCTTGCAGATTTAATAATTGAATAAGTTCAGGTATAAAAAAGACGCCCAATGTACCACCTGTAATAATAAAAAATAACTGTACAAAACGTTTTAACACGCCTTCACCTCCTTTTATCATTATAAACAGTTTACAATGATTGAAACCTGTTATTTTACCAAAAAACAGAATTTGTAAACAAACTGTCACTTTTTTTGTATTTTCACAATATCTTAATGAATCAAACATTTAATGTCAATTAATATCCTATAGCTGACGGTTTGTAAGATGCTGCTCTTTTAGTCTTTTTAGGCCTTCTCTGATTTTCCGTGCTCGAATTTCACCGATGCCTTCTACCTCATCCAATTCTTCTACCGACGCATCTGCTATCGTTTTTAAATCCCCTAATTCATCAATGAGATTTTCAATAATAATCGATGGAAGTCTTGGAATTTTATGAAGCATTCGATACCCTCTAGGAATAACGCTGTCTTCAAAGCTTGTATACATGGGATATCCCATTAAGCGAAGAAGCGTCTGGTCATCGAGAAGAACATTATTTGATGGCTGCTGCATGCGTTCAATTACTCGGTAAGGGTCAAAGCTGAGGTCATACATATAATCTTTGATTAATAAAGTTGCTTCTTCCTCTAAGTGGGAAAGTAGTTCATTCATTTGGAGACGGATTAGTCTTCCTTCTGTTCCTAACTCGCTAATATAGCTCAAAATTTCATTTTTAATACGCAGAACCATTTCTGTACGATGAAGCGACTGCAGCACGTCTGTATGAGTTACTTGCTCTTCAAACTCTAATGCACTGAGACTTGTAATCGATTCGTCTAATACCGCCTTGTACTTCTCAAGTGTTCCAAGCGCTTGATTCGCTTTTGCTAAAATAACGCTAATGTCTTTCAATACATACTGCAGAGACCCTTTGTAAAGCGTAATCACATTTCTTCTTTGTGAAATGGCTATCACCAATACACCTGACTGCTTAGCTACGCGCTCTGCTGTACGGTGTCGCATTCCTGTCTGTGAAGAAGGAGTAGAGGGGTCTGGCATGAGCTGAGCATTAGCAAATAATATCTTGCTTCCACTGTCGTTTAAAATAAGCGCTCCATCCATTTTGGCTAACTCGTATAAATGCGCAGGTGTAAATGCACAATTAATCGAAAATCCTCCATCTACCATCTTTTTGACTTGTTCATTGTAGCCCATAACAATTAAGCCGCCCGTCTTTGCCCGCAAGACGTTATCGATACCGTCACGAATAGGGGTTCCTGGTGCTACAAACTGCAGAATTTCTGATATTTGTTTTTGACTAACTGTTGTTTTTTCTCCTTCCACTGCTTATCCTCCTAATGTATATTGCAGAGCCTCCGCTACTGTTGATACCCCAATCACATCAATACCATCTGGGACTTTCCATCCTCCTAAATTTTTCTCTGGGATAATAATTCGTTGGAACCCTAATTTTACCGCTTCTTGAACGCGCTGTTCAATTCTAGATACTCGGCGTACTTCACCTGTTAATCCTACCTCTCCTACAATAACATCTGTAGCGCTAGAAGCAGCATCTCTGAAACTTGAAGCAATGCTAACGGCTACAGCTAAATCAATTGCTGGTTCATCTAATTTCACTCCACCTGCTACTTTTAAATAAGCATCTTGATTCTGCAGCAGCATTCCTACACGCTTTTCTAAAACAGCCATGATAAGCGAAACGCGATTATGATCTACTCCCGTCGCCATTCTTCTAGGGTTTCCAAAGCTCGTTGGACTGATTAGCGCCTGCAGCTCTACTAATACAGGTCTTGTCCCCTCCATTGAAGCGACAACAACCGACCCTGCTGCTCCCTGAGACCGTTCTTCTAGAAAGATTTCAGACGGATTCAATACTTCTTCTAGCCCACTTTCTTTCATTTCAAAAATGCCCATTTCATTTGTAGACCCAAACCGGTTCTTAACCGCTCTTAATATACGATACGTATGATGACGCTCTCCTTCAAAATAAAGAACCGTATCCACCATATGTTCAAGAAGTCTTGGACCTGCAATGGCCCCTTCTTTCGTTACATGCCCCACAATAAAGATGGCAATTCCATTCGTTTTAGCAACACGCATTAGTTCAGCCGTACACTCTCGCACCTGTGAGACGCTTCCTGGCGCTGATGTGACATCAGCATGGTAAATGGTTTGAATTGAATCAATCACCACAAAATCAGGCTGCATGCTTGAGATGGCCTCTAGTATTAATTCTAAGTTTGTTTCTGCGTGAACATAAAGCTCTTCAGCTTTTACACCTAACCTGTCCGCTCTTAACTTCGTTTGCTTGGTTGATTCCTCTCCCGAAATATATAGTACTTTATTTTGTTTCATTGCTAACTGCGCAGAGGTTTGCAAAAGTAAAGTAGACTTTCCGATACCCGGATCTCCCCCTATTAAAACGAGTGAGCCTCGGACAATACCTCCACCTAATACACGATTTAACTCTGCAGAAGGTGTAAAAATTCGTGGTTCTGTTGTAGATTCAATCGCTGTAATTGGCTGAGGTTTTTGAACTTTAGAAGCAGTAGCTCCGGAAAAAGCTCCTCGGCGTGATGATTTCGTTTCTTCCATTTCTTCTACCATAGAATTCCAGCTTCCGCATCCAGGACATTTCCCCATCCATTTTGCTGATTCATATCCGCAATGCTGACATGCAAATTTTGTTTTTCGTTTCGCCATTATGTTATCAATCTCTCCGTTCATTCAATCGATTTCTATCTCTATTGTACACTATTTCCTAAGCTAAAATAAAAAGGGAGGCATACGTGTTTTTTCGTATGCCTCGTCTTGGTTTGAGTAAATTTAGCTGATGCTGCTTGGAGCGGAGGATTTAACAACAAATTCTCCTTTGTCTACATCTAGCGTCACTTTCTGACCTTTTTGAACAACTCCTTTTAGCAGCTCTTCAGATAAACGGTCTTCAATATGTTTTTGAATTGCTCTACGAAGTGGACGAGCACCGTATTCTGGATCAAAACCTTCCTCTGCAATCTTATCAATTGCCTCTTTTGTTAACTCAAGATCAATTTCTTGCTCTTTTAAGCGTTTTGTTAACTGATCCGCCATTAATTTAACGATTTCAGCTAAGTGAGGTTTCTCTAATGAATGGAAGACGATAATTTCATCGATACGGTTTAGGAACTCCGGACGGAAAGCGCGCTTCATTTCCGCCATTACTTTTCCTTTCATATCTTTGTAGTCTTGCCCTTCTGCTTCTACTGTGAACCCTAAGTGCTTGCTTCGTTTTAATGTATCAGCACCTACGTTTGATGTCATAATTAAAATCGTATTACGGAAATCAACTGTACGGCCTTTTGAATCTGTTAAGCGTCCATCTTCTAACACTTGTAATAAAATGTTAAATACATCCGGATGCGCTTTTTCAATTTCGTCTAAAAGAACAACTGAGTAAGGTTTTCTTCTTACTTTTTCCGTTAACTGGCCGCCTTCTTCGTATCCAACATATCCTGGAGGTGAACCTACTAATCGGGAAGTAGAATGTTTCTCCATGTACTCAGACATATCGATACGAATCATTGCATCTTCATCCCCGAAGATTGACTCCGCTAATGCACGTGCAAGCTCTGTTTTACCAACCCCTGTTGGTCCTAAGAAAATGAATGAACCAATTGGACGTTTTGGATCTTTCAAGCCTGCTCTAGCACGGCGCACAGCTTTTGCAACTGCTTTTACCGCTTCTTCTTGCCCAATTACACGAGAGTGAAGAATCTCTTCCATGTTCAGCAGTCTTTCTGTCTCTTCCTGTGCCAGTTTAGAGACCGGTACACCCGTCCAGCTAGATACCACCATCGCAATATCTTCTACGGTTACAGCTGAGTTTTCTTTACCTTGCTGCTCTTTCCAAATTTTCTTTGTGTCTTCTAATTCTTCGCGTAGGCGTTGCTCTGTATCTCGTAAAGATGCTGCTTTTTCAAATTCTTGACTTTGAACAGACGCATCTTTTTCATTGCGTACTGATTCTAATTTTTGCTCTAATTCCTTTAAATTTGGCGGCGTTGTAAATGAACGTAAACGCACTTTTGAACCAGCTTCATCAATTAAATCGATTGCTTTATCCGGTAAGAAACGATCGGAAATGTAGCGATCTGATAGTTTCACCGCTTGCTCGATTGCCTCATCAGAAATAGATACTCGGTGATGCGCTTCATAACGGTCACGAAGCCCTTTTAAGATTTGAACAGACTCTTCCAACGTTGGTTCATCCACTTGAATTGGCTGGAAGCGACGCTCTAACGCTGCATCTTTTTCAATGTACTTTCTGTATTCATCTAAAGTCGTAGCACCGATACACTGAAGTTCTCCACGAGCAAGAGACGGTTTTAAAATATTAGAAGCATCGATAGCACCTTCTGCGCCACCAGCGCCAATTAATGTGTGTAACTCATCGATAAAGAGAATGATATTACCTGCTTGACGAATTTCATCCATTACTTTCTTCAAGCGGTCTTCAAATTCTCCGCGGTATTTTGTACCAGCAACGACCGTTCCCATATCCAAAGTCATAACGCGTTTGTCACGTAAAATTTCTGGAACTTCATTGTTGACGATTTGCTGAGCCAAACCTTCAGCGATTGCCGTTTTACCGACACCTGGCTCCCCAATTAATACAGGATTGTTTTTTGTACGTCGGCTTAACACTTCAATAACACGCTGAATTTCTTTCCCACGTCCGATAACAGGGTCTAAGCTTCCTTCGCGCGCTACAACTGTTAAATCGCGTGCTAAGCTGTCTAGCGTAGGTGTATTAGCGTTTGAAGAGCCTCCGCCTTGATGACTTGAAGCAGCTTCATTACTACCTAATAAATGAAGCACTTGCTGACGAGCTTTATTTAGGCTGACACCTAAATTATTTAAAACGCGTGCTGCAACGCCTTCACCTTCACGAATTAAGCCTAGTAAGATATGTTCTGTTCCTACATAAGAATGACCAAGCTTTCGGGCTTCATCCATTGAAAGTTCAATGACTTTTTTCGCTCGAGGTGTATAATGAATGGTCTGCGTTAATTCTTGGCCTCTGCCAATTAATGCTTCCACTTCTTTTTGAATTTTTTCAGTGCTTAGGCCTAGAGCAGAAAGAGCTTTTGCTGCAATTCCTTCACCTTCACGAACGATACCTAATAAAATATGCTCCGTTCCAATGTTGTTGTGACCTAGGCGTAGTGCTTCTTCCTGTGCTAAAGCTAATACTTTTTGTGCGCGCTCTGTAAATCTACCAAACATCATATAATCGTCACCCTCCACGTTTAATTTGTGTTTTTATTTATAGTGAGACGTTCTCGAATTAAGGTGGCTCTTTTAATGTCACGTTCTTGAGGCTTTAGAGGACCTCCCGAATACTTTTGTAAAAAGCCTGGCTGCGTCATAATGATAAGTTCATTCAATATATTTTGACTCAGTCCTTTTATATACCCTAAATCGATTCCTAATCGAACATCTGATAAACATTGCGAAGCTTCTTTTGACTCAATAATACGGCTATTGGCCAATACTCCATATGAACGATACACTCGATCTTCTAACTCTACATGAGATGTTTTAAACAGCGCGTCTCTTGCAGAGTGCTCTTGTGTAATCAACTGCTGTACGACACTATTTAAATCTGCCACAATATCTTCTTCAGATTTCCCTAAGGTTATCTGATTAGAAATTTGAAAGATATTCCCTAAGGCTTCGCTACCTTCTCCATAAATTCCTCTCACCACTAAGCCAAGCTGGTTAATAGCGGGAATAATACGATGAATTTGACGGGTCATCACTAAAGCCGGCAGATGCATCATCACAGATGCACGTAGCCCAGTACCCACATTTGTGGGACAGCTGGTTAAATACCCTCTATTTTCATCAAACGCATAATCTACGTATTTCTCAATCCAATTATCTACTTTATTCGCTGTGCTTAAAGCTTCAGATAATTGAAGACCTGGAAATAAACATTGTATGCGTAAATGATCTTCTTCATTAACCATAATACTCAAATCTTCTTTTTCTGATAAAAAACAAGCTCCGTTGTTATCTCCTTCAGCCAAGTTAGGACTGATAAGATGCTTTTCAACCAACACTTGCTTTTGAAGAGGTTGTAATTCGTTCATCTTTAGTAAATGCAAATTCCACTGATTGGTGTTTTCACTTTTTTGAAAAACTTGCTCGAATACTCGAACCACTTCAACTGCTTGTTCTTTAGAAAAGAGAGTTGGAAAAAGATAATGAGTTAAATTTCGAGCCAGCCTGATTCGACTGCTTAGAACAATATCTGAATTCGAAGCTTCTTGACGCATCCAAGAGCTAACAGGCTGGGAAAAGAACAAATCCTGGGACATGAATTACGCTTCCTCCTCTCTCGATTCGTTCATCTTCTTTTCTAGTAACCGAATGTGATCTCGGAGTTCGGCTGCTTTCTCAAACTCCTCTTTTTCGATATACTCTTTTAAGTTCAATCTTAATGCCTGTAATTCCTTTTTTAAATGAAGATTACTTGCAATTCTTGCTGGTATTTTTCCATGATGCAGATAATTACCTCCATGCAGCCTCTTCAAGAAAGGAATAAGAGGTCGCTCGAATGTTTTGTAGCAATCTGCACATCCAAACCTGCCGATTTTAGCAAATTTTTGATATGTCATGCCACAAGTAGGACAAGAAAGAATCTCCTGACTTTGTTGCTTATAATTTTCAGTTACTGCTGGATCTAGGTTAAGTAGGCCAGCTAGTAAGTTATTGATTGAAAAACCTTGCTGATTTGAAAAAGAAAATGCATCTCCATTTTCTGAAGCGCATTGTTCACATACATGCATCTCCGTCTTTTCACCATTAATGATTTTTGTGAAGTGAAGAGTTGCAGGTCTCGTTTCACATTGCTGACAAATCATCCTGTCATCACTCCCTGTTCTAAATAAAATAGATCATGAGCTTATCGGTAGCGTAATGAATTAAGCATTGCTTTTAAAAGATTAGACCTTAGCTCATCACGATAAGGAAGTTCAATATTAATAACTGAACGATTGATAACACTCAACATGATTTTTGCTTCTCGTTCTGTGATGACTTTTTCTTCAACTAACCTAATAATGACGTTTTCAGCACTTACTTGTGAAATTTCATTTTGAATCATCTCAATTACTTGCTGAAACAAATCCGCTGCATCATGCATTTTTACTTTTGCAATACGAATAAAACCGCCGCCGCCTCGCTTACTTTCTACAAGATAACCTCTCTCAACTGTAAAACGGGTATTGATAACGTAATTAATTTGCGACGGAACGCATTGAAATTTATCAGCAATCTCACTGCGCCTTATTTCAACAATTTCTCTTTCACTTAATTCAAGTACTTGTTTTAAATACTGTTCGATAATGTCAGAGATATTTGGCACACTGCCCCCTCCTTCTGACTTTGACTATATTTGACCTTAATTTAAATATAAAAGGAAACGAAAAAATTTTCAACTATGTACTATTAAAGTTTATTCTTTACTTTTATCGTTGCCACTAAAATTTATTTCAAAACCTGCAAATCGTGAATTTTATTGTCCTTACTATACTTTTTCATAAAACAAATAAATTGTAAACAAAAAAGGACTAGCTAAAA
>NZ_JAPCIN010000029.1:0-644 GCF_025910025.1 Priestia sp. JV24 | reverse complement strand
ATCCCGGTAATCCGGAACTTGCCTTCTTACGGAGTTGGCGGCTTCAACTAAGTAATATCGCAAGTAGTGGTTACCGTTACGTGATAGGGACGTGTCTTCGGCAGTAAAGCGCCCAGACTGATGCTTTCGCCAGTATAGACCTGCGTATTTCGCTACTTTAGTTTCATCATCAAACCGGTCTATTTGGCCAATTTCAGCTATGATACCCGCAGCGAATACGGGACCAATTCCAGGGATGGATTCAAGCGTGTTTGTCAATCCAGCCATCAGTTTTTTGATCGCTTTGTCAATTTCTTTTATCTGCTTTTGGAAGGTGCGAATGACCTCGATCGAGGTCCCTAGTATCACATCCATGGAATCTTCCACTACCTTGTCCAAGCGATACGAAGATCGCACGGCTTTCTGAATGGAGGTTGCGACACATTTCGGGTCACCAAATCGGTTTTTCCCTTTCTCTTGAAGGAATGCTGCTAGTTCCTCCAGTGGTAGGTGGGCTAGTTCTTCCAAGCTGTATTTCTCTAAGAAAAGCTCCATCATTGCGCTACCGAAGACCGAGGAGTCTACTTCTTGAGAGAAAGTATTACACTTATAGCTTAGGTGTTGAAGAAAATGCTGCTTTTCTTTCGTCATCATACGAATGAGCC
>NZ_JAPCIN010000028.1:0-670 GCF_025910025.1 Priestia sp. JV24 | reverse complement strand
ATCCGAATAGCTTTTCTTAAAATTAGCTATTTGTTTAGGGTTCATGACAAACACCTTGGCGCCGAAGACTTTTAAGTCTTCATCATGATGGAGAAACATCGACGGGTGAAAGCTATAGACCGATGTAGATTCTAAGCCAATCTTTAAGACGTCAACCTCTTGATCGCCTATGCAGTCCAATAAACGCTCTTTAAGCAACGTTGCGCCTGGTAAGTCATTGGTGACGGTAAAGGCATTCAGCTTTTCTCCTTCACCATTTAAAATGCATACTTTCATATCAAACGAACTTACATCTAAACCAACAAATAATCTCACGGGAAAGACCTCCTTTCGATTTAGAATCACTTGGCATTTCCTTGGACGTCTCGAGATATCTCTAGTGTGTACGCCGACCAACAACCTCGTGTATCAGAGCTTTCCCTGCATTCGAAAGCCGCCATAGAGCTACTACCCTCTAGGTTCGAATGACAGGCTGCTCAGCCTGCGAGTAGGGAGTCCCGCGCGTTCACTGAGAAACAGTCTTACATTGTGGTTAGTCCACAGGAGAAAGAAGAATTGTCCCAAATGATCCTATGATCATTATCTAGAAATATCTTGAGACGTCCAAGTAATATGTTGTTTAGTTTATTCATTAATATGGAAACAGATCTTAGCTCCTAAATAGAGCTTG
>NZ_JAPCIN010000027.1:0-391 GCF_025910025.1 Priestia sp. JV24 | reverse complement strand
AATATAATATACGAGGAGAAAGGAATATGAAAGTTTCCGGACAAAGATTAGAAAAGTTATTAGGAGCAGATCTCAAAGCAAGGCATAAAAAAGGAGTCGTTGATTTGGATCAATACGTTCATCCTATCATACATAAACAGATACATGGGGATAAAGTATATGTCCCTTTAAATCTGGATAGAGTTTGGAATCAGATCAGTTAGTTGTAAAAGGCTAATTAAAACAACCTTAATTTTTCAGGAATATCACGTATTCATCAAGCCAATAGAACTGGTATTCTAAAAAGGAAAAGACGAATACGATCCAATGATTTAGATAAGCTATAAGAGACGCTGTGGGGCATCAAATGTCATGTAGTCTAATGTGATATGTAGTACAATTTCTTTTTTTT
>NZ_JAPCIN010000026.1:0-721 GCF_025910025.1 Priestia sp. JV24 | reverse complement strand
AGCGCAACTAGGCTTAATGACAGGGTTCTTGCTCTAGACCGCAAAGTAAATGTGAAGAAATAATAAAATACGCCTTATTAGTTTATTTCTCCTAGTTTTCTTCGATTTATTGCCCTATATAGAGAACCTTGAGATATTCCGGTTGCTGAGACTATTTCTTTAACAGAATATTCTTTACTGTCATACATCCGAAGTGCAACAGTGAGCTTTTCTTTATCTAGCTTGGGTCTACCTAATGTTTTTCCACGCTTTTTACTTGCTTCGAGTCCTTCCTTTACTCTCTCAGCAATAAGATTTCTTTCTAATTCAGCAATTACGCACATCATTTGGAACATCGCTTTGCCTGTAGAGGTTCTTGTATCCATATTTTCCTTTAAAGAAATGAATTGCACTCCGATCTCTTCCAACTGTTGAATAATGTTGAGGATATCCAATGTTTTACGTCCTAAACGGGAGATACTCTCCACTACAACTGTATCGCCATTCCTGAGCATATCAAAAAGTTGATGAAGACCTTTTCGCTCTTTAATAGTACCAGTAAACTTCTCTTTTACTATTTTTTCACAACCGTATTCAGTAAGAATACTAATTTGACGATCTAAGTTTTGGTCAATAGTAGAAACACGTGCATAACCAATAATCATATGTAACCTCCAGTAAACTTGTATATTTTCATTTTACTAGAGGCAACTTTGTTGTAAAGGTATTTGGTAATCTTTTT
>NZ_JAPCIN010000025.1:0-9619 GCF_025910025.1 Priestia sp. JV24 | reverse complement strand
GGTAAACGATAATCCTAATAAAATCAAAGGTGTCACTTTAGGAGTTATTTTGCATCTATTTTAAGCGTTATTTTGCACTATAAGTAAATATAAAAAAGAAACCTATAAATATTTCTCAAATCCAATATTTGTTCCAAAACTCGTCTTTTTCTGAACACACCTAGATCCGAGTTAAAAAGGATGTTTTTTCTTGCTATAGACGTTACAAAACTCTGTTCATTATTCTACGTCCAATAACCTAATAAAACCTATCTTAGGTTACAATGAAATCAAAGGAAAACCGAAATCAATCATCTGACATCCGTTACAACAGAAGTCGTAGCAGCTGCACGAACCAGCTTAATGATTGGTGAAGAAACCTAGCTAATCTTTTCATGTGAAGTAGCTGGATATTAAAGTTAAATGTGCAAAATAACACTTAAAATAAGTGCAATTTATCGGTCAAAGTGACATCAAAGGCAAGTGAAGCAGTAATCCATCGTTACAAAAATACTGGTTTTTGGTAATCTAGTTGAGTAAAAAAAGTTGTTTAATTTAGTGTTTAAAATTTATTTGTGCTTAAAGGTGATTAAATAACCTCTCAAACACGTTAGTTATTCAAGAAAAGGGCTATATAGTTGAATAAAGGAATTTTTTTGTAACATAATTTTTTGTTCTAAACAACTATTTGTTGAATAATCTGCATTTTTCAACGAAAGGATGAGCTTCTAACCATTAAAAGTAAACATATTCAGCTTGTGGTGCATATACTGGATTGGTCCTTTATATAGGGTAGTAAATAAGATATCTAATTCTTTATTCTTCAGAACATAAACTTTAAATTTAGGGGGAGATTAGTATTGCAAACTGCACAGCAAACAATGGTTAGTATTCCATTCCCATCAGTAATGGGTATCCATGCTGCTATAGCTGGTAAACCAATCGTTTGGGGCGTACTCAACATTAACTCTATTACAGATAACAGGATAATTGGGACGGTTAATTTTCGTGGCACACCTATTCCAATTAATGGATTTTGGGATGAAAACACCAAACAAATAAGATTTGATTCACCCTATGCCACTTTTTCTGGAAACTTAACCATATTTGATGAACCCCAGATTAGAATTCGACATTTTATTTTAAATGGGAGGCTTATTATGAAACCTCCTTCTTTACAAGCAGGCGAATACGGAACATGGGTTACTACAACCGATAGAGCTCTTACCGGATATCCCGTAATTAGTGGTACCTTGCCTTCTGTTGGAGTCTTTTTAACATCGAATATACTTAGTTAGCTACAGCAGAATAATGTAAGATTTTAGGTTTAAATGGAAGAAATGTAAAACGAACCTCCTTTTTTGTTTTTCGATACATCTCCAACATTAAATTTCCTGTGACAAAACAAACTAATTACAAAATTATTTGAGGTGTCTCATGAGAAAAGGTCAATCTAAACAATTCCTCGTATTCCAAACGTATACTTGCTACATAGTTTGTACATGCTAAGGGAAAAACTAAGGAGGAATTTTAGTTGGAGTGGATTTTTTTTCTATACCTGTTAAATACGTTCTTTATCTTATTCATAGCAATTTGGGAAGTTCGTCGGCCAGCCAAAGCTTTGAATTGGATAGTAATCGTCCTTGTTCTGCCTGTCATTGGTTTCTTACTATATCTTAGCATATCAAATCCCAAGCTTATTCATCGTAAAAGATTGACCTCTTTTCATAATGAGTCTGATAAGTTACCTGATACATGTAGTGATTCAGCATCGATAATCGCCGATGCTTTAAGGTATTTTACTGTAGGCGGGCTTCGAGTCGGCAAAGTCCAAGTACTAAACAATGGAATAGCAAAATATGAACAACTTATCGAATCCCTACAAAAAGCCCAAAAAACCATTGATCTGGAATATTTCATCTATCGGAACGACCAAATTGGTAATCGCATCACAGAACTGCTGATTGAAAAAGCAGTAAATGGAGTGCGGGTTCGTTTTATTAGAGATGGTTGGGGGAGTAAAAAATTTCCGCGTCAAAAAATTCTTCAGATGGTGGAAGCAGGGATAGAATGTCGGACAATATTTCCTTTAAGCTTTCCCTGGATTTTGTCCAATTGGAATTATCGGGATCATTGTAAGATTGTCACGATTGACAGAAAGGAATCCTTTACTGGCGGTATGAACGTTGGGTATGAATATACAGGATTAAAGTCAGACGTAGGATTTTGGAGGGACACTCATTTGCAAATTATAGGGGAAGCAACAGGCGACTTGCAGACTATCTTCGACGCTCATTGGAATATCGCTGTACCAGAACGGATAAAGTCAAAAACAAAATCTGAGGCAACGAAAAAGCCCACTAAAATCCCAAAATATAAATCAAAGGAAATCAATCCAACCGGCAGCATAGATCTTTCAAGATGGTCTGCCGAATTAGGATCTGAGTTATGGGCTATAGAAGGTAAAATAGACAATACTCAAACAAAGACAGGAGAATTGCAAAAAGCATACATCCATACGTTGGAAGGAAACCCTGGAATTCCTACACCAGTTATTCGTCAAGCTTACTTTATATTTATAACACAAGCGACCAAAACCATTGATATAACAACGCCCTACTTTATACCAGAAACAGATATTATTATGGCATTAAAGACAGCTGTGGCTCGTGGTGTACGCGTAAGATTACTTGTTCCTCGCCATATTGATCAAAAAATCGTGGGCTTTGCAAGTCGTACCTATTACGGGGAACTTATAGAAGCTGGGGTCCAAATCTACCAGTACGATAAAGGAATGTTACATGCGAAACTGATGATCATTGATGAGGAAATTGCAGAAGTAGGCGCAGCAAACTATGATATGAGAAGTTTTCGCCTGAATTATGAAGTGTGTCAAGTCGTGTACAGTGCTGATGTGGCAGGGGAACTCACAGAGCAGTTCGAGAGGGATCTTACTGATTCTGTACCATTAAGAATTGAAGACTTGCTGCAACGATCCCTGACCGAGCGCATTGTTGAACAGGGTTCTCGCCTGCTTTCTCCATTATTATAAGATGATGTATCCTGTTTTTATTGTTCTATCTTAAATCTAGATTTTAAAAATTTCATTGTTTTTAAAATATTTCTGATTCATTTGAAAAAAGTCGAAAACCCGTGTTAGAAGAACTTTCAACATGGGTTTTTTTCTTATTTACGATGGAATTTCATTACTAAAAAATAGAAATACTAAAAAGACAGCTCAAAGAGTTTGAATTCAAAAATATCTGTTAGCTTTTAATTTAAATATAGGGGTGATATCAATAGATAATATATTTGAAAATCTTAAGGAAATACGTTTATTAGAAGATAAGCTGTATCATTTAGAATTAAATGGTTGGCTAAAAAATGAGTTTTTAATTTGGGAATGGTGGATACTAGTCGTTTTTTTAGTTGTGCCTTGGGTTATATGGGCTAAACTTGTTAAACGAGACATTATTTTAGAAATTTTGTTATTTGGTACCATAATTATCTTGACAACAACCTTATTAGATGTATTTGTGTGCAATATAGTTTTTGGGATTACCCCATTGCATTCCTACCTATTATTCCCCGGGCCTTTCCTTTTGATTTTTCAATGGTACCTGTAGCTCACATGTTGTTATATCAATATTTTAGAACATGGAAATCTTTTATTTTAGCCCAGATCATTATGGCACTAACATATGCCTATATAGGTGAACCCTTTTGCGAGTGGGTCAAATTTGTTAATTATTTAGAGTGGAGATACAGATATTCATTCATATATTACATAATTCTTGGAATTGTAACTCGAGCTTTAATACTAAAACTAGCCTCTTTATCTAAACCTCAAGATCTTACAACTAAGTAAAATTTAAATTGGAGGAAAAAACTTTGGAAGAAGTTAATATTGGTTTTTTGACGATCAAAGTCATCGTTGGTTTTGCCACTTTATTTTTTATCATTATCATAACAGGCAGAACATCCCTCTATTCCATCAACAATAAATCAAATTAAAAATAACTTATATTTAATAAAAATAATAAATAGTGCGCAAACAATATCTATACATATTTTAGAAAATAAGGAGAAATAAATATGGATAATGAATTAGCTCTTATGCAAGAACTTACAGATACCCAAGGCCCTTCATTCTCTGTTTACATAATGAGTGTTATCGGAAATAAAAGCCGTCGGAATCATTGATTCTAACGGCTTTTTCTATATCACAACATGTCCAAACCCTTTTAGTTCAGCAGCATAAACTGATAATGATATAAAGTTTATCTTATGAAAGGAGACAAACTTATGGATATTATCATTATTTTGCTACTTATCTTCTTGATTTTAGCCATTATTTTAAGAGATATCTTTAATCCTCCAACGTATACCCGATTTGCGTTACCACTTCCTCAGCCGCCTGGACAACCTCCCTTACCACCCTTTATTTACTTTGATATCGATACACGCTTTACACCTGCAGAAGTTAGTCGAATTAAAACCATCATTGCTAGTGTGTTAAGTCAATGGAACCTTCACTTAGTACAAAAGTGGAATGGAGGCCTTAACAATGGAGTTTCATTTTGGGCTGCTTGTGCCCAAATGAATGCGTTCAATCGCTTAAAACCTGTTTGGCAAGTCACACCAGTTCCGAATGGTCTTGCTGCCCTCAATGAAGCTATGGACCTCTTTACCCAACGTTTTATTGAAAATGGGTTTGGCGGGATCGTAGGGAGAATTGATTATCACATTCCGGCACCGGTCACCAGCTCTACGATTCGAGGAAGAACCGCTTTTCGCCGCAACAATGTACCATTATCTATTACCATCAATCCTACCCAAATAGACAGAGGAGACATAACAAATGGAGCTCTTGGGGATTC
This sequence comes from Priestia sp. JV24, assembly GCF_025910025.1. Taxonomy (NCBI): domain Bacteria; kingdom Bacillati; phylum Bacillota; class Bacilli; order Caryophanales; family Bacillaceae; genus Priestia; species Priestia sp. JV24. The sequence goes on along the minus strand of NZ_JAPCIN010000025.1, from coordinate 4,760 downwards.
GTTGGCACATGCTTGGCTCCACCGAGTGGGTTACACACATCCTCCTAATATTTACACGACTTATTTTAGTGGTGAAGCTGCTATGTGTTACATGCGTGGATATTTACCTAAAAACCCTGCTTTACCTGACTCTGCTTTCACCCAGTTTTTTGATTAATATTAGAGAAACTAAGATTGTATATGATATACAATCTTAGTTAACATAATCACTCTTTCCGGAACACACCATAAAAAAGAACCCTTATGGGAGTAGGGTTCTCGATGAGGCCTTGTTTCTTTTTTATGCAGCTTTTTATACATCCTTGATTTAACGGGTTTTACCGTAGATATGAATGACCTGAAGATGTATAAAAACTCTGCGTTTTATACATATGCTCGCATGAGAAAATATAGTATTTTCAGCAAAAATCTGTTATTATATGTCTGCACATGCATTTTATGGTAAAAAGCCACCTGTCCTGCAAATACTGGGTGGCTTTTTATTTTGTTAACGATAATATTTACTGAATTTTCTTTTTACAGATTCAGTTATAGATATAGTTAGTAGGGAGATAAGTGATGAAGTAAAAGCAGTAAAGCTAATTGTCCCTACTCTCATACCCATCCTCCAATAAGGAAACTGACGATAACAACACCCACACTAATCACTCCTACACTTAAAGGCGCTATATACTTAATAGTAGGTTTTTTTCTACTGAGTGCACATGAGAGTACAATTAAACTAGCAATCATAATTGTAGAAACTATCTGTAAGTCACCCATTATTAACAGCCTTTAAATTCAAGATATCCATACTAGTATATTCTCCTAATGAAGTATCAAATAACACCTTGCTCAATCATAGCATCAGCAACTTTTATAAATCCGGCAATGTTTGCACCTACGACAAGATTACCAGGAGCGTTGTATTCTTGAGCAGCTTTCTTGCTATTTTGGTATATGCTTTTCATAATCGCATGTAATTTGCTATCGACTTCTTCAAAAGTCCAAGAAAGCCTAGTGCTATTTTGAGCCATTTCTAATGCTGATACAGAAACACCACCAGCATTTGCCGCTTTAGCAGGGGCAAATAAAATATTGTTCTCTAAGAAAATCTCGACAGCTTCTAATGTAGATGGCATATTTGCACCTTCACCAATTGCTTTTACTCCATTGGAAACTAATAATTCTGCAGAGTTTTGATCGATTTCATTTTGAGTAGCACATGGTAAAGCAATATCACATGGTACTGTCCAAATTCCATTACAACTTTCCACATAAATCGCTTCAGGATGATCAGCTACATAAGTACTTATACGTTTCTTTTCTATTTCCTTAATGCGTTTAATTGTCTCTAAGTTAAGACCATTTTTGTCATAGATATAACCATTCGAATCGCTGCAAGCAACCACTTTAGCCCCTAGCTGCATCGCTTTTTCAATTGCATAGATTGAGACATTTCCTGACCCCGACACAACAACTGTACTGCCTTCAAAGCTAAGATTCTTATCTTTTAACATTTCTTCAACAAAGTAAACTGTTCCGTATCCAGTTGCTTCTTTACGAGCTAAACTTCCACCATAACTAAGGCCTTTTCCTGTTAGAACGCCTGCTTCAAAGGTGCTACGCATTTTTTTATATTGCCCAAACAAAAAGCCAATTTCTTTACTTCCTACACCAATGTCACCTGCAGGAACATCCGTATCAGGTCCGATATATTTGCTAAGTTCTAGCATAAAGCTTTGACAAAAACGCATTATTTCTCCATCTGATTTTCCTTTAGGATCAAAATCAGCACCTCCTTTACCGCCACCAATTGGTTGACCAGTTAAAGAGTTTTTAAAAATTTGCTCAAATCCTAAAAATTTAATAATACTTGCGTTGACAGATGGATGAAATCTTAACCCACCCTTATATGGACCAATTGCGCTGCTATATTGGACGCGAAACCCTCGATTTACTCTAACATTTCCGTGATCATCGACCCACGGTACACGAAAAGTGATGACTCTCTCAGGTTCAACGATTCTCTCCAAAATAGCTTGGTTAATATACTGAGGATTTTTAACGAGAACAGGTATTAAAGAATCGAATACTTCTTTGACCGCCTGATGAAACTCACTTTCATTTGGATTTCGTTTTTTAACTGTTTCAAATACTTGATTAACATAATTCTGTACGCTTTCTGTATACGTCGATTGATTTTTTTCAATTGTTATCATACTTATCCGTCTCCTATTTATTAATTTATAATGAAAATTTAAAAAATTTGTCGTAATTTTTTAGAGTTGTTAGTATAAAATATTTTATAATTGAAATAATGATCGAATCAATATAAAGAAACGATAACATCAATGCGTTTTATGCATTAACTAATAAGGAGGATATAAAATGGACTTTAGACAAATCCGTTATTTCATGGAGGTGGCTACACGCGAACACGTAACTGAAGCCGCCCATTCTTTACATGTAGCACAATCCTCGGTAAGTCGACAAATAGTAAATTTAGAAAATGAATTAGAAGTTGATTTGTTTATCAGAGAAGGAAGGAGGGTACATTTAACGCCAATTGGAAAAATATTTTTTGAACGAATGAAACATGCCATGAATGTGATAGACGATGCGAGACGTGAGGTTAAGGAATATTTAGATCCTGAAAAAGGAACAATACGCATTACTTTTCCGATAAGTTTAGCAGCGTATACATTACCAACTGTAATCTATGCATTTAGATTGCGCTATCCGGAAGCAAAATTTCAGTTAAAACAAGCGCTTTACCAGGAATTAATTGAAGGTGTGATTAAAGGAGATTTTAATCTTGGTCTGATAGGTCCACTTCCTCTCAAAGAAAAAAAACTTGAACAAAAAGTTTTATTTACGGAAAATATTGTGGCTCTTTTGCCAATTCACCACCACCTTGCAAAAGAATCCTCCGTAAAACTTCAAGAACTAATAGACGAACCGTTTGTTTTATTACCTGAGGGTTTTGTCTTTCGAGATATTGTTGTAAATGCTTGTCAGAATCTTGGCTTCACACCAAATGTTGCCTTTGAGGGGGATGATATCGATGCGTTGAAAGGGTTAGTTTCTGCTGGTTTAGGTGTAACACTCATGCCAGAAGTCACGCTAGTCGATAGCTTGCCACGCTCAACAGTTAAAATACCATTGGTTGAACCAAATGTAACAAGGACTGTAGGGGTTATTACCCCAAAGGAACGGTCACTACTTCCAACGGAAAAGTTATTTTATGATTTTCTTCAGGGATTTTTCACTAGATTAGATGATTTTAAGAGCTAATTTATACTCAAGAAAAAGCACGTAACCAGTATAGAAAAGTAATATATTACATCTTTAGTTACCATAATATTCTTTCTGGAATCCAAACCAAAAAGAATCCCTTAAAAAGAAGGGTTAAGATCATGAATTATGCAGCTTTTATACATATGCTTGTTTTTATAATAAATCGCTTTCATGAAGAAAATATGTTATATTTAACTTACTAACACACACATTTCATATCTAGTTTTATAAAAAGCTGCCTCTCCTGACGCTCCGAGGCAGCTTTTTATTTTGTTAATGGTAATAAATATTTTAACATCTTGTAATAGATCTAAATATTTTGTCCGCGAAAGTATACTTTTACGACCTTTCCTTTTATATAAGAAATCTACTATTTTTATCGTTCGTTTAAGTTAGAAAAATAATTACGAACGTTCTTTTTATCTCATATACTTTTACGAACGTTTTTTAACAAGGTATTAGGTCGAAAAGTCTGCTTCCTATAATCAAACTTATGGTGCGACAAGAAGTCACTTTCTTACAGCGTAGCTAGCGCTACTCATCTAGACGCAGAGATGATCTCCATCCGAAACGGCATTCTTGGTAACGAGCCTGTCGGTTGCATGAGGAAATGCGGAAACAGAGGGTAAATGCATGGCCCAGAATACTGCTAGGAGAAGATAGGTATGGTAAACAAGAGTGAAGGTTTGTAAGCTTCGTCAAGATTAGCTCAAGATAATGCATAGATTGGCTTGGGTCTTGGCAAGAGGAAAAGTAGAATCATAAGGCTACTGTGATGCGTCCCGCATCTTGCCCGGAGTAAAGAACCTACCTACCCCTATGTCATCTGTAGAATGTGGAACTTGGTAAGCCCTATGTCATCTGCATAAGCAGTAGGATGACTGTAAAGTCAAACGAAGTGGCAGAGGGTATGGGATATGAGAAAAAGCGAAAGCCGTTATCTCGAAAGAGAACAGGAAAACAAGAACATTGTATAACTGGACGGATACTGTCGTCTTTATAGATAATGGCAGGCTCGAAAGAGCGCCCACTTCTCCTTGGTCTTCAACACGAAAATAAATTTGTGGCTATCTTCTAACGAAAAGGAGCGTGCTGTTATGAATACCTCTCTACGAGCGTCGGCGCACGTCTCGCATAAAGGTTGGTACTCTATTGATTGGAGTATTATACAAAAATATGTAACGAAGTTACGACAAAGAATTTATCGTGCCGAACAACAAAATCAACGAAGAAGAGTAAGAAAACTTCAACGTTTACTCCTCCGGAGTAAAGCTAATTTACTACTCTCCATTCGCAGAGTGACGCAACAAAATACCGGCAAGCGAACACCTGGTATAGACGGCTATACGGCCTCACAACCAAACGAACGTATCAAACTGTATCAAGAACTACTAAGACATAATGTTTTTCAGCATCGCCCAAAGCCAGCGAAACGAACGTTTATCGCTAAGAAGAATGGGAAATTAAGACCTCTCGGTATA
>NZ_JAPCIN010000024.1:0-370450 GCF_025910025.1 Priestia sp. JV24 | reverse complement strand
TAAAGCGACTCCTATATAATAACACTTTATAAGAATCATTGTCAACACTTTTATATAACTTTTTTAAAACTACTAAAAAACTCATATATGTTTTGCTGACTTTTTATATATTACCAAAATGAAAAGCCTATGGCAAGGTTTTTTTACATAAAAAAAGCCCCTGCTTTTTCAGGGGCTTTTTTTATTCTTCTGTTTCTTCAGCTTCAATTATTATATCTGTCTCTTCATGTTCATCTAATTCATCTAAAATTTCGTCTTCATCTTCTGAAGTTTGTACTTTTGCAACCGTTGAAACAAACTCTTCGTCTCCTAAACGGATGACTTTGACACCTTGTGTGTTACGGCCCATTTGTGAAATATCTGAAACAGAAACACGGATAAGAACGCCGCTTACTGTGATAAGCATAATATCTTCTTCTTGAGATACACATTTCAGTGCGACAACATCACCATTTTTATCAGTGATATTACATGTTCTTAAACCTTTACCGCCTCTTGTTTGTACACGATATTCTTCAATCGGCGTACGTTTTCCGTAACCATTTTTCGTAATGATTAAGACATCTGATTGTTCTTCGAGAATCTCCATACCAATTACTTCATCTTCTGAATCGAGAGTGATCCCTTTAACTCCAGTAGCTGTACGTCCCATTGAACGAACATCATTTTCATTAAAACGAATTAACATACCCTTCTTCGTTCCAATAACCATATCGCGCTTACCATCTGTCAATTTAACAGAAATCAATTCATCTTCTTCTCTTAAATTCAAGGCGATAAGTCCGCTATTTCGAATGTTCTCAAAAGAAGATAAAGGTGTACGCTTAGAAATTCCTTGTTTTGTAGTAAAGAATAGATACCAATCGTCTACAAATTCATCGACGCGAATGATGGCGTTTACCCACTCACCCTTGTCTACTTCTAACAAGTTAATAATAGGTATTCCTTTAGCCGTTCTTCCGTACTCTGGAATTTCGTATCCTTTCGTACGGTAAACTTTTCCCTTATTTGTAAAGAAGAGAATCGTATCATGAGTAGAAGTTGTTAGAAGATGTTCAACAAAATCATCTTCGTTTGTATTCATTCCTTGAATACCTCTTCCGCCTCTTCGCTGACTCTTATACGTAGAAACAGGCAAACGTTTAATATAGCCGTTGTGCGTTAAGCTAATAACAATATCTTGGCGAGGAATCAGATCCTCGTCTTCGATAATTTCAGCTCCTCCGCTTACGATTTCTGTTCGACGGCCGTCATTGAATCTTTCTTTTACTTCTATTAGTTCTTCTCTAATAATTTCTAATACTTTTTCTTCATCTGCTAAAATAGCTTTTAATTCAGCAATTAGCGCTAATAAAGATTGATATTCTGCTTCAATCTTCTCTCGCTCTAATCCTGTTAAACGCTGTAGGCGCATATCCAAAATAGCTTGCGCTTGTTTTTCAGATAACGAAAACTGCGTCATTAATCCTTCACGTGCAATATCTGTTGTTTGAGAACCTCTAATTAAAGCAATAACAGCATCTAAATTATCAAGAGCAATCTTTAAACCTTCTAAAATATGCGCACGTGCTTCTGCTTTTCGAAGTTCAAATTCAGTACGACGGCGAATAACCACTACCTGATGGTCTAAGTAGTACTGTAGACATTGCTTCAAGTTCAATACTTTTGGCTGTCCATCTACTAATGCAAGGGTATTAATACCAAAACTTGTTTGAAGAGATGTCTGCTTATATAAGTTGTTTAATAAAACATTTGCATTTGCATCACGTCTTACTTCAATAACAATACGCATACCTGAACGGTCAGACTCATCTCGTAAATCCGTAATTCCATCAATCTTCTTATCACGGGCTAGCTCAGCAATTTTTTCAATTAGCTTTGCTTTATTTACTTGGTATGGAAGTTCATGAACAATAATAGTTTGTTTACCATTGCTTTGTTCTTCAATTTCTACTTTTGCGCGAACAATAATAGAACCTTTTCCAGTTTCATAAGCTTTACGAATGCCGCTGCGGCCAAGAATTTGTCCTGCAGTTGGGAAATCTGGGCCTGGAATAATCTCCATTAACTCTGCAATCGTGATATCAGGGTCTTGACTTACAGCTAAAACGCCGTCAATGACTTCCCCTAACTGATGCGGAGGAATATTTGTGGCCATACCTACCGCAATTCCGGCTGAACCGTTTACAAGTAAATTTGGAAATCTAGCAGGTAATACAATTGGTTCACGTTCAGAACCGTCATAGTTATCTTGATAATCAATTGTATCTTTATTGATGTCACGCAGCAGTTCCATCGAAACTTTTGACATTCTTGCTTCTGTATAACGCATAGCTGCTGCGGCATCTCCATCAACAGATCCAAAGTTTCCATGACCGTCAATTAGCATATAACGATAGCTAAAATCTTGTGCCATACGAACCATTGTTTCATATACAGCTGAGTCACCGTGTGGGTGATACTTACCAATTACTTCTCCTACGATACGAGCTGATTTTTTATATGGCTTATCCGATCCCATACCTAAATCATTCATTGCATATAAAATACGACGGTGCACAGGCTTAAGTCCGTCTCTTACATCCGGTAAAGCACGCGATACAATTACGCTCATTGCATAATCTAAAAAGGATGCGCGCATTTCTTGACTAATATTTACTTCTCTTATTTGAGAGTTTGGTTTATCTGACATCGATAAGAACCTCCTTCGCGAAGTTCAGTATAGTAATTCATATATATATATGTAAACGCAGGATAGAACCTATCTCTATCCTGACGTTTATATACCCTTTATAAAACATATAAAGGGTATTACCGTTCATTTAAATATCAAGATTTTTTACGTACTGAGCATTTTCTTCAATGAAATTACGGCGTGGTTCTACTTTGTCGCCCATTAAAATTTCAAATGTCTCATCAGCTTCAATTGCATCTTGCAAGTTCACTTGAAGAAGGGTACGGAACTCTGGATCCATTGTTGTTTCCCATAATTGTTCAGGATTCATCTCTCCTAAACCTTTGTAACGCTGAAGGTTTGGTTTTGCGCCTTCAGGGAAAGAAGCTAATACCTCTTCTAATTGACGATCGTTGTACGCGTACTCCACTTTTTTACCTTGTGAAACTTTGTAAAGAGGCGGCTGGGCAATGTACACATATCCATGCTCAATAATCTGTCTCATATAGCGATAGAAGAACGTTAGAAGAAGCGTACGAATATGCGCACCGTCCACGTCTGCATCTGTCATGATCACAATTTTATGGTAGCGTGCTTTCGAGATATCAAAATCGTCACCAATACCCGTTCCTAGAGCGGTAATGATTGTACGAATTTCGTTATTAGATAAAATTTTATCTAAACGGGCTTTCTCTACGTTGATAATTTTACCACGTAAAGGCAAAATAGCTTGGAAATGACGGCTTCTTCCCTGCTTAGCTGATCCTCCCGCAGAGTCACCCTCTACTACATAGAGTTCGCTAATAGAAGGATCTTTTGATGAACAATCTGCTAATTTACCCGGTAAGTTTGAGATTTCAAGCGCGCTTTTACGTCTTGTAAGCTCACGAGCTTTTTTAGCTGCCATTCTTGCTCTTGCAGCCATTAAACCTTTTTCAATTACCTTTTTCGCCACAATAGGGTTCTCTAGCAAGTACGTTTCTAAGTGTTCTGCAAACACAGAGTCAGTAATTGTTCTTGCTTCACTATTTCCCAGCTTTGTTTTTGTTTGTCCTTCAAACTGCGGATCTGGGTGCTTAATAGAGATGATAGCTGTAATTCCTTCACGAACATCTTCACCCGTTAGATTGGCATCACTGTCTTTAAATACGCTGTTTTTACGTGCATAGTCGTTAATTACACGCGTTAACGCTGTTTTAAATCCTGCTTCGTGCGTTCCACCTTCATATGTGTGAATGTTGTTTGCAAAAGAATATAAATTACTTGTATAGCTATCGTTATATTGAATAGCAATTTCTACAGAAATGTTGTCTCGATTACCTTCAATATAGATCGGCTCTTCGTGAATTACTTCTTTTGCACGGTTTAAGTGTTCAACGTAAGACTTAATTCCGCCTTCATAGTGATACTCACGTCTTTTATCTTCTTCACGTTTGTCTTCAATCGTAATTTTAATACCGCGATTTAAGAAAGCTAACTCACGCAGACGATTAGCTAACGTATCAAAATCGTATTCAAGCGTTTCTGTAAAAATTTCACCGTCTGGATGGAATTGAATAACAGTACCTGTTTTATCTGTTTCTCCAACTACTTTTAAGTCAGCAGCCGGTACACCTCGTTCATATTTTTGATAATGAACTTTACCATCACGATGTACGTACACTTCCAAAGAGGTAGAAAGTGCGTTAACAACTGAGGCACCTACACCATGTAATCCACCGGATACTTTATAGCCGCCGCCGCCAAATTTACCTCCGGCATGAAGAACCGTTAAGATAACTTCAACGGCAGGTCTGCCCATTTTTTCTTGAATACCAACCGGAATTCCACGACCGTTATCTTTGACTGTAATACTATTATCCTTTTCGATAATAACATTAATTTCATCGCAATAGCCGGCCAGCGCTTCATCAATACTATTATCTACAATTTCCCATACAAGATGATGTAAACCCTTTGCGCTCGTCGATCCAATATACATCCCCGGACGTTTACGAACAGCCTCTAATCCTTCTAATACTTGTATCTGATCAGCTTCATATGCTTGTACTTCTTTTTGTTCCATCGTCAAATGTATCACCTACACTTTTTTTTAACAGCAAACTGCTGTATTTATCATTTTGTATTATGTTTTTCGAATATTATGTGGAAATAATACGGAGCCTTTAATGTATTTGCAATTTATTTACTTATGCACAAAATTTTCATAATCGAGGGTACGAGTTGAAATATATAGACTTAAAACTATAATGATATCATATTTCAGTTAGATTGCCTTGCGAAAAGTTTTTATACAGGTCAATTGCTATTTGACCTTTTGAATTTGGCCAGCTTCTACGTGATATGTAGCGGCTTTTTCTAAGGTCTCGTGATGAATTCCTTCAATGCTCGTTGTCGTTACAAACGTCTGAACTTTTCCTTGAATGGTATTTAGCAAGTGTGATTGACGAAAATCATCTAATTCAGACAATACGTCGTCTAAAAGCAAGATTGGATATTCACCTACTTCTTGATGAATTAACTCAATTTCAGCAAGCTTTAACGATAAAGCAGTCGTCCGCTGTTGCCCTTGTGAACCAAATGTTTGAACGTCTTTCTCATTAACGTAGAAAAGAAGATCATCACGGTGTGGTCCCGCTAAGGTGACACCTCTATCAATTTCTCTACTTTTTATTTTATCAAACTTTTGATGATATGCTTCTAACATTTTCGACAAATCTGCATCTTCTGATACATCAATTGAATTCTTATACTCAATTTTTAATGTTTCTAAGTCTCGACTGATCCCTTTATGAATAGGCTCTGCCCACTGTTGGAGTAACTGTAAAAACTCAAAACGTTTTTTTAAGATTTTCGCCGCCATTTCACTTAACTGTAACGTAAGTACGTCTAAAAGTGAAAGATCCGTTTGTTTTTTTGTCTGCAGCTGCTTCAAATATTGATTTCTTTGCTGCAAAATCTTTTGATACCTGCTTAAATCATGCATGTAAACAGGCGAAACTTGACCAATCTCCATATCAATAAATTTGCGCCTTACTTGCGGACTCCCTTTAACTAGGTTCAAATCCTCCGGAGCAAACATGACAGTGTTAATTGACCCTATATATTGACTGAGTTTTTTCTGCTCAATGTGATTATATTTTGCTTTTTTCCCTTTTGGTGAGATGACTAAATCCAGTGTAACAGGCCCTCTATGCTTTTCTACAATGCCCGATAGCTTTGCATACTCACAGTCCCATTTAATTAATTCTTTATCGTTGGATGTACGATGAGATTTAGCCATAGATAATACGAAGATCGATTCCATCACGTTTGTTTTACCCTGTGCGTTTTCACCCAAAATGACGTTTACTTTATTTTCAAAAGGAATCGTTGTCTTCGTATAGTTTCGGTAATTTGTTAAAGTAATTTCTTTAATATACAAACGTTTCACCAACTTTAAGTAATGACAACAAATGATCCTGCAGCCGGTATATCCACTTCGTCATTTGCATATAATTTACGTCCGCGGCGCTCTTCTAGCTCCCCGTTTACATATACTTCGTGCTCACTTAAAAACCATTTTACCATTCCACCTGTTTGAATGACGTCTGCTAGTTTTAAAAACTGGCCAAGCGTAATGTATTCAGTTGAAATTTTAACTTCTGTTTTCATGCGACTCTCTCACTTTCTAATGGTGTATCTCTATTTTACTAAATAATTCTCCTTGAGAAAAGAAAGCTACTAGTACGGCATGCTAGTAGCTTTCTGAGATTTAATATGTTCGCACTGGTAAAATCAGCTGCAGCATTGAATCATCCTCTAATGTTCGAATGACAAATGGACGCATCGCACCAGTGAAGTTAATTTTGATATCTGTTCCTTCGAGCGCTTTTAATGCGTCTAACATATATTTTGCGCTAAAAGAAATTTTTAATTCTTCTCCTGAGATAGACTGACTTTGTACCTCTTCAATTACTTTTCCGATTTCAGGAGAGTTAGAAGAAATTTCAACAATTCCCTCATCCAGCGTAGATAGTTTTACTACGTTGTTTCTTCCTTCACGAGCTAATAAAGAAGCGCGGTCAATTGATTGCAAGAATTCTTTTACGTTCAATATAACATCCGTTTTACTATCAGCTGGAATCAATCTTGAAGTATCAGGATAATTCCCGTCCAATAATCTTGAGAAAAATAGTAAATGTTTTGTTTTGAATAATACTTGATTTTCCGTGATAACAATGTCTACTAATTCATGAGAATCATCAAGGATCTTACTGAATTCACTTAAACTTTTACCTGGAATAACCACATTATACGTTGCTTCATTTCCAGTTTCAATGGTCGCTTTTCGCAAAGCTAGACGGTGGCTGTCAGTGGCAATGCACGTTAATTCTTTGCCATCGACCTTCCAGTTTACACCTGTCAAGATAGGTCGTGTTTCTGAGGTGGACACCGCAAAGACAGTTTGTCGAATCATGTTTTTTAATAAGTCTGTCGGTAATCTAAACATGTTGTTTTCTTCGATCTGTGGCAAATGAGGATACTCTTCTGCATCTAAACCATTTAAGTTAAATTCAGCTTTTCCTGAACGAATGATTGTTAAAAAGTGACTTTGGACGTCTAATTCTACAATGTCTTTAGGAAGCTTTTTTACGATTTCACTAAAGAAACGAGCTGGGAGAACAACGCTTCCTGGTTTTTGGATATCAACAATTTCTTTTCCTTCTTCTTCGTTTGGAATAAACGATTCAATCGAGATATCGGAGTCACTTCCTGTTAAGGTAACACCTTCTTCAGTCGCTACAATTTTAATCCCCGTTAAAATTGGAATTGTTGTTCTAGAAGATACAGCTTTCATAACGTCTTGAACGCTTTGAACTAGATAGTCTTTCTGTATGATAAATTTCATAATAATTAATCCTCCTTAAAAGTAGGTTTAAAAGCTTATTATTTATTATATTTTAAGATAGTAGTAGTAATAGGGGCTGTGGAAATGTGGATAACCCCTAAAAACGTGAGAACACAGCCTATCCACATGTGGACAGACTGTGTACAATCCTAACTCACTTATACACAAAATACAAGTAAAAAAAGCCTATATTTTTAGTGATTCACTTATTTCTTTAATTTGTTTTTGTAGGTCAGTATCTGTTTGAACAAGTTTTGAGATTTTTTCATGAGCATGGATGACAGTAGTATGGTCTCGCCCACCAAACTCTTCTCCAATTTTAGGTAGCGAAAAATCCGTTAGTTCGCGAGAAAGGTACATGGCAATTTGTCTAGGAAACGCAACTGACTTTGTACGTTTCTTCGCTTTGAAATCATCTAATTTTATATTAAATTCTTGTCCAACAATCTGTTGGATGTCTTGAATCGTAATAACCCTAGGTTTTGAACTAGGGATGATATCTTTTAATGCTTCTGCTGCTAAATCAGCGTTTATATCTTTATTAATTAGTGAAGAATAAGCTACTACACGAATAAGTGCGCCTTCTAATTCTCTGATATTTGAATCAATCTGATTGGCGATATAAAGCATAACTTCATTTGGAATAACTAAGCCGTCCGCTTTTGCTTTTTTACGCAAAATAGCAATCCGTGTTTCCAAATCTGGTGGTGTGATATCTGTAATAAGGCCCCATTCAAAGCGAGAGCGAAGTCGATCTTCAAGTGTAGGAATTTCTTTCGGCGGTCGATCACTTGAGATGACAATCTGCTTGCTTTCTTCGTGAAGCGTATTAAACGTATGGAAAAATTCTTCTTGTGTCTGCTCTTTACCTGCTAAGAATTGAATATCATCAATCAGTAAAACATCTACATTACGGTATTTGTTGCGGAATTCTACTGCTTTATTGTCACGAATAGAGTTAATAAACTCATTTGTGAATTTTTCAGATGATAAGTACACGACTTTCGCGGCAGGATTATGATCTAACACATAGTGGCCTATGGCATGCATTAAGTGTGTTTTACCTAATCCTACTCCCCCGTAAATAAAAAGCGGATTATACGCTTTAGCCGGCGCTTCTGCTACTGCTAAAGAAGCTGCATGCGCAAACCGATTTCCAGATCCGATAACAAATGTATCAAAGGTATACTTCGAATTTAGCATGCTTTGAGGAAATTCTGCTCCATCGTCTTTATTGACTTTCTTTTTAGGAGCTTGGATATCGAATTCTTCCTCGGCCTGGTTAGGTGGAATAATAAATTTTACATCTAACTCTTCCCCCGTAAGATCATAAAGCGTTTCAGCAATTAAATTAGAATACCTAGATTCTAACCAGTCCCGTGCAAAATCATTAGGCGCAGTAATAATGAGCGTGTCTCCTTGTAAAGCATGAGCTTTTGTCGATTTGAGCCAGGTTTCAAAACTAGGTTTGCTTAATTTTTTTTCAATTTGATCTAAAGCTCTATTCCATAAATCATGAATGTTTTCCAACGAGCAATCCCTCCTTTTTCTAGCTTTTATGCGCTTTGTACAACCATTGTACAACCTGTACAAAACCTTATGCATAAAAAATTTATATTTATACAATTGCTATTATGTGGGTAAATATATATTATAGAAGAAAGCCGACTATTCGACAGATTCCACATGGTGTGGATAACTTTATACAGTGATAGTGGAAATGATGTCCACAAGTTGTCCACAGTTTGTGGATAAAAACCAACTGTGGAAAAGTAATTAAGAGTGAAAACAAAAATATAATATCAAAGAATTCGGCATGATGCAATGAATTTTCGAAACTTATCCACAATCACTACAGCTTGTGGAGAAAAGTTTTCCACAACACAAGATAGTGTGCATGAGTTGTCGATAAGAAATGGAAAAGTAGAAAAATGTCGAAAAAACTTATCCACAAAGGTTTAAGAGAAGAATTTGAATAAAAAAGAGGCTTTTTATAACATTTATTGTTGTAGTTTTGTTCAGTAACGATGAGATCGCAGCTGGTAGAGAAAGAAAAGGAGATGAAAAGGAAAAATTTTTTCTTTAATAAATCAATGAATTTTGTTGATTAGGTATAGACAACTGGGTTATAAAGATATTAGAATGAAGAAGATTGAGTAAAACAGATAATGAAACCAAGAGATTGAAAATTTTATTTTTTAAATAACATTGACATCTTCTTAGTCTTTTCATTATAATTGCAAGGACTGTCTTTTTCAGTTATTCCTCGAGGAGGTGTTTATAGATGAAAAGAACTTACCAACCAAACAAACGTAAGCACAGTAAAGTACACGGTTTCCGCGCTCGTATGAGCTCAGCGAATGGACGTAAAGTTTTAGCTCGTCGTCGTCGTAAAGGAAGAAAAGTATTATCAGCATAATAGACCACTGACGCCAGTGGTCTTTTTTCGCTTTATAAGACTAAAATCACCTCTGTTCCTGTAGGGACTACATAAAAGCATGACCTGAAAAAGGGCAGGAGTTGTTAAAAATGAAAAAAAGATATCGTATAAAAAAGAATGATGAATTTCAAACAGTTTTTAAAAAGGGCAAGTCCGTAGCGAATCGCCAATTTGTCTTGTATGTTCTAGACAAACCGGATCAAGAACATTTCCGCGTAGGATTCTCCGTGGGCAAAAAGATTGGAAATGCCGTGACTCGTAATCGAGTTAAGCGCCTTGCTAAACAAATTATGTTTGAATTCACACCGTATTTGAAGCAAGACAAAGATTATATTGTAATTGCAAGGCAGCCTGCTGCAACAATGAGCTATGAAGAAATTAAAAGCAGCTTGCAGCATGTCTTTAAGCGTGGCAAATTACTTACACATAGACAAAACGATTAATAAACAATAGAAGAAAAGCCTTTAATAGCTGTTGTTTTTCTACCGCATCCTTATATAATGGATTTTGACGCACTTTCAGAATTGAAAGGTGAACATGTAGAAGGAGGAAAAACAGGTGAAGAAGAAGTTGTTTTTAGGGATAACGCTTATCTTTCTATTAACTGTTTTAGCGGGTTGTACGGAAATTAACCAACCTATTACAGATGATAGTAAAGGTTTTTGGAATGAGTATGTTGTGTATCCGCTATCATTAGTCATTACGTATCTGGCGGAGGTATTTAAAAGCTATGGAGTTGCGATCATCGTTGTCACAATCCTGATTCGCTTACTTATTCTACCGCTTATGATTAAACAGATGAGAAACACGAAAGCAATGCAGACACTTCAGCCCGAAATGCAGAAGTTAAAGGAGAAGTACAGTTCAAAAGATGCCCAGACGCAGCAGCAATTGCAGAAAGAAACGATGGCATTATTCCAAACTTACGGAGTAAATCCTTTAGCTGGTTGCTTCCCAATTCTAATTCAAATGCCCATTCTTATTGGGATTTTCCACGCGATTACACGAACGTCAGAAATCGCAAACAACAGCTTTTTATGGTTTGATTTAGGTGCGCGTGACCCGCTATTTATCTTACCAATTGTCGCAGGAATCACAACGTTTATTCAGCAAAAGATGATGATGGCCGGAAATGCAAATCAAAATCCTCAAATGGCTATGATGCTTTGGGTTATGCCGATTATGATTGTGGTTTTTGCAATCAATTTTCCAGCCGCCTTATCTCTTTATTGGGTAGTGGGAAATCTCTTTATGATTATTCAAACCTACTTCATTAAAGGGCCAGACTTAAAACAAGCGAATATTGAAGGGGTTAAAAAATGAACGAAATCACAATTACGGCCCAGACGATTGAAGCTGCTGTTCAAGAAGCATTAGATGCTTTAGAAGTAGAGCGAAATCAAACAAATGTAGAAATAATTGAACCAGGCAAAAAAGGATTTTTAGGAATCTTTAAGGGAAAACCTGCAGTTGTAAAAGTTACAAAAATAGTTGACCCTGTAGAGGAAGCGGTTCATTTTATTACAAATGTTAGCCGTGAAATGGGGATTTCGATTCATACGAACGTCAAAAAAACCTCGAGAAACTGCATAATTGAGATTAGTAGCGATTCTGCGGGAATGTTGATTGGAAAACATGGACAAACCCTTAATGCGCTCCAGCTTCTCACACAACTGGTAGCTAATCGATACAGTCAACAATTTTTAAATGTTGTATTAAACCCAGAAGGCTACCGAGAAAAACGAAAAGAAATGGTCGAAAAACTGGCATTAAAAATAGCAAATCAGGCGATTAAAACGAATCGATCTGTTCAACTAGAACCAATGCCTTCGCATGAAAGAAAAATGATTCACCAAGTGTTAGCTAAAAATTCTTTAGTTGAGACACACTCTGTCGGAAAAGAACCAAAAAGAAGTATTTTGGTTCAGCCCATCGGAAAAAAGCACTAGCAAAATGCGCTAGTGCTTTTTTATGTTTACTTTTATCAAGCTAGCGTTCAAAAAATCAAGTTACATACGTTGTTATTCACATGTGGATAAGTTAAAATAGTACATACTGCCTGTTTTTCTTACTGTGCATAACAGAAGAACGTTAGAGATGTTCTAAATCGGTGAATTGTGGTATTCTATTTATTTGGTTCATACAAATTACGGGCCTTAAAATAGATGTTTTTGTTCGTGGAAAATTGTTAACGATGATAGTATATAACATCGTTTAAAATAAAAGGTTTATAAAATGAAATGAGGTGAAGTTGGTGCTAGATTTTGATACAATTGCGGCCATTTCTACACCAATGGGAGAAGGAGCTATTGCCATCGTCCGTCTGAGTGGTGAAGAAGCCATTACGATTGCAGATCGTATCTTTAAAAGCGTTTCGAACAAACGATTAACAGACGTAGCTTCTCATACTATTCACTACGGTCATATCGTAGATCCCAAGACAGAGCAAGTCGTCGAAGAAGTGATGCTTTCCATTATGAAAGGTCCCAAGACATTTACTAGAGAAGACATTATTGAAATTAACTGTCACGGAGGAATTGTATCCGTTAATCGTGTGCTGCAATTAGTTATTGCAAATGGTGCCCGTTTAGCTGAGCCGGGTGAGTTTACAAAACGAGCATTTTTAAATGGTCGAGTAGACTTGTCACAAGCAGAAGCTGTCATGGATTTAATTCGTGCCAAAACAGATAAAGCGATGAATATGGCGATTGGCCAAATGGAAGGGCGTTTGTCCAAGCTAGTACGTCATTTACGGCAGGAAATTCTCGAAACACTTGCCCATGTAGAAGTAAACATTGACTACCCAGAATATGACGATGTAGAGGAAATGACTCACCAAGTATTGATCGAAAAAGCTTCAAATGTACGCCAAGAAATTGATAAGCTTCTTCAAACCTCTCATCAAGGAAAAATTTTAAGAGAAGGATTGGCTACGGTTATTATTGGACGTCCTAATGTAGGGAAATCTTCTCTTCTAAATAGTTTAGTGCAAGATGCAAAGGCCATTGTCACAGACATTCCTGGAACGACGCGAGATGTAATCGAAGAGTACGTCAATGTGCGAGGAGTTCCTCTCCGATTAGTTGATACAGCTGGAATTCGTGAAACAGAAGATATTGTAGAACGAATTGGTGTGGAACGCTCCCGTCAGTATTTGAAAGAAGCAGATTTAATTTTGCTTGTGTTGAATTTTAATGAAGAACTAACGGACGAAGATAAAAAGCTATTTGAAGCTGTAAAAGGCATGGACGTTATCGTGATTGTGAATAAAACAGATCTTGAGCAAAAAATTAATCTAGAGGAAGTGCAGCAATTTGCTGGTGATCATCCAATAGTGACGACTTCGCTTCTTCAAGAACAAGGAGTAGATCAGCTTGAAGAAGCAATTGCAGCTCTTTTCTTTGGAGGAACAATTGAATCTCAAGATTTAACATATTTATCTAATACGAGACATATTGCGCTTTTAACGCAAGCAAGAGGAGCTATCGATGAGGCCATCACAGGCATTGAAAGTGGTGTTCCAATCGATATCGTCCAAATTGATTTAACAAGAACGTGGGAACTATTAGGTGAAATTATTGGTGATGCTGTTCACGAAAGCTTAATTGATCAGTTGTTCTCTCAATTCTGTTTAGGAAAATAGATTATTAAAGGAGGCTACTTTTATGCAATATGAAGGTGGACAATATGATGTTATTGTCATTGGAGCAGGTCATGCAGGTTGTGAAGCGGCACTTGCTTCTGCGCGTATGGGTGCTAAAACGTTAACGTTGACCATCAACTTAGACATGGTGGCATTTATGCCCTGCAACCCTTCTGTAGGCGGTCCTGCAAAAGGTATTGTCGTACGTGAAATTGATGCTCTTGGCGGAGAAATGGGTAGAAATATCGATAAAACTCATATTCAAATGAGAATGTTAAACACAGGAAAAGGGCCAGCCGTTCGAGCACTCAGAGCTCAAGCAGATAAATTTGCTTATCAGCATGAAATGAAAAAAACGTTAGAAAATGAAGAAAATCTAACGCTTATGCAAGGCATGGTAGAACAGTTAATCGTAGAAGGCGGTGTATGTACGGGCGTTGTCACTCAAACGGGAGCTGTGTATAAAGCTAAAACAGTTGTTATTACAACAGGGACATTCTTACGCGGGGAAATTATTTTAGGTGAACTAAAATATTCAAGCGGTCCTAATAATCAACAACCGGCTATTAAGCTTTCTGAACACTTAGAGGAGTTAGGGCTGGACATGGTCCGTTTTAAAACAGGAACTCCACCTCGTGTTAATAGCTCAACTATTGATTACAGCAAAACAGAGATTCAGCCTGGGGATGATGTGCCTCGTGCTTTCTCATACGAAACAACACAGTACATTACAGATCAACTGCCTTGCTGGTTAACATATACAAGTGAACAAACTCATCAAATTATTGATGACAACCTTCACTTATCTCCTATGTATTCTGGGATGATCAAAGGTACTGGACCACGCTACTGTCCATCTATTGAAGATAAGGTTGTGCGCTTTAATGATAAACCGCGCCACCAAATTTTCTTAGAGCCAGAAGGACGAAATACGCAAGAAGTATATGTTCAAGGACTATCAACAAGTCTTCCTGAGCACGTACAGCGTCAAATGCTTGCGACAATTCCGGGTCTTGAAAAAGTCCAAATGATGCGTGCGGGCTATGCTATTGAATATGATGCAATTGTTCCGACTCAGTTATGGCCAACGCTTGAAACGAAGAAAATTAAAAATCTTTATACGGCTGGACAAATTAACGGAACATCTGGTTATGAAGAAGCTGCAGGCCAAGGTCTTCTTGCTGGAATTAACGCGGGAAGAAGAGCCCTGGAACAAGAAGAAGTCATCTTAGGACGTTCTGATGCTTACATCGGTGTATTGGTAGATGATTTAGTAACAAAAGGAACAAATGAACCGTATCGTCTGCTAACGTCTCGTGCAGAATATCGTTTATTGCTTCGTCATGATAACGCTGATTTACGCCTTACTGAAATTGGTCGTGAACTAGGATTAATCAGCGATGAGCGCTATGCTAAATTTGAACAGAAGAAAGCGGAAATCGAGCAAGAGAAGAAACGTCTTTTCTCCTTTATTATTAAGCCGAACGAAGCTGTTCAACAACTGATTAAAGAAGCTGGCGGCAGCGAATTAAAAGATGGCATTCGTGCGACAGATTTACTTCGCCGTCCTGAAATGACATATACTCATATTCATCAATTAGCACCAGCTGATGAGACGGTAGATCCTGAAGTAGCTGAACAAGTAGAAATTCAGGTGAAATACGAAGGATATATTCAGAAATCACTTCAGCAAGTTGAACGCTTAAAGAAGTTAGAAAACAAAAAGATTCCTGATTATATTGATTATGATGCAATTAACGGTTTAGCTACAGAAGCACGTCAAAAATTAAACCAAGTGCGGCCACTAACGGTAGCGCAAGCTTCACGTATTTCTGGAGTCAACCCAGCTGATATTTCAATCTTGCTTGTTTATATTGAACAAGGACGCATCGCTAAAGTATCAAATGATTAAAACTCTTAGGCGCGAAGAAAGGGAAACTCAATGAATATTCAACAGTTTCAACAGCTATTAGAAGAAAAGGGAATTTCTCTTTCTTCTAAACAGCTGAATCAATTTGAAAAGTATTATCAAGTTTTAGTGGAATGGAACGAAAAAATGAATTTAACTGCTATCACTGATCACGGTGAAGTGTATGAAAAGCATTTTTACGATTCTATTTCAGCTGCTTTTTTTCAAGACTTTACAGAAATTGAATCCATGTGTGATGTAGGTGCAGGAGCAGGATTTCCAAGTATTCCGATCAAAATTTGCTTCCCGCATTTGCATGTAACAATCGTTGATTCGTTACAAAAGCGTATTACGTTTTTAACGCATCTTGTAAACGAACTTGAACTAGACAATGTCACACTATGTCATGATCGGGCTGAAACATTTGGTAAAAAAGAAACAATTCGTGAGTCATTCGATCTTGTAACAGCAAGAGCCGTGGCACGTATCTCGGTTCTTAATGAATTTTGCTTACCGCTTGTTAAAGAACAAGGACGCTTTTTAGCAATGAAAGGTGCTTCTGCCCCAGAGGAATTAAAAAATGGAGAAAAATCATTCCAAGTATTAGGCGGAAAAGTGAAGTCGATTGAACATTTCCAATTGCCTTTGGAGCAAAGTGAACGTTACATTATTTTAATAGACAAAATCAAGAAAACGCCTAAAAAATATCCTAGAAAACCTGGTACCCCAGTTAAGCTTCCACTAGAGTAGGCATTAAATAGATAGAGAAGAGAATGTTTCATATGAAACATTTTCTTCTCTATATTTTCTGTTTAGAAAGCAGGATATGGTTAAAAAACATCGAATTAGTTTAAGGCGGGATTTTCCTGAAGGTGGTGTGGGACTATGAAATCTGCTTTTTCACGTTTTTTTAATTTAAAAGAAAAAGATGAGGATATTCATGTAGAGATTGAAACTGTCCAAGATGAAAATGTCGAAAAAGTTTTAAGAGATGAAGTAAAACAAATTAGGGTTTCAAGTATTATTCCAAATCGTTACCAGCCGCGTACTGTGTTTAATGAAGCAAAAATTGAAGAGCTAGCTCTGACTATTCATACACACGGTATTATTCAACCTATTGTGGTTCGACCGACTGAGGGCGAAGAATACGAATTAATTGCTGGAGAACGCCGGTGGAGAGCTGTACAAAGCTTAGGATGGGATACGGTTCCTGCAATTGTGAAACATTTTAACGATACAGAAACGGCCTCTGTGGCTTTAATAGAAAACTTACAACGTGAAGAGCTAACGGCTGTCGAAGAAGCACTAGCCTACGCAAAGTTAATTGAGTTACATAATCTTACCCAAGAGGCATTAGCTCAACGTTTAGGAAAAGGCCAATCCACAATTGCAAACAAGCTTCGTTTGTTAAAGCTTCCTGTTGAAATACAAGAAGCAATCAAACAAAAATTGATTACAGAGCGACATGCAAGAGCGCTCATTCCCCTCAAAAATCAAGAAAAACAACTTCAAGTATTAGCTGAGATTATTGAAAAACAATTAAATGTAAAACAAACGGAAGATCGAGTAGTTAAATTGTTAGAAACGCAGGTTAAAAAGCCAAAAGCAAAAAGAAAAGCGTTTAGTAAAGATACGCGCATCGCAATGAATACAATTCGTCAATCCTTGACAATGGTTAGTGACAGCGGTATTTCATTGAACACGGAAGAAGAAGAGTTTGATGAGTATTTTCAGTTTACTATTAAGATTCCGAAAAAATAAAGAAATAGCCCTCATCTTTTTTGATGAGGCTTTTTTATCAAAGTTTTTCGTCAGAAAATTCAATGAACAATTAAACTGTCTGGACAAATGGGATGGAAATGAAAGTAGGTGACAACATGGGGAAAATTGTGGCAGTTGCGAATCAAAAAGGCGGAGTTGGAAAAACAACAACCGCTGTTAATTTAGGAGCTTGTTTAGCTGAACAAGGAAAAAAGGTTCTACTTGTAGACGGAGATCCCCAGGGTAACGCTACGAGTGGAGTTGGCATAGATAAAGCAGATGTAGATGAATGTATTTATAATGTAATCGTGGAAGATATGGAAGCCAAAAACGTCGTGCGTTCAACAGCTGTCGGAAATTTATCAATCATTCCTGCGACCATTCAATTAGCTGGCGCAGAAATTGAATTAGTGTCCACCATTTCACGTGAAGTTCGACTTAAGAGAGCTTTAGAAACGGTGAAAGATCACTTTGATTATGTTATTATTGATTGTCCCCCTTCTCTTGGTTTACTGACATTAAATGCGTTAACGGCAGCTGATTCTGTTTTAATACCTGTACAGTGTGAATATTATGCGCTTGAAGGATTAAGTCAATTGCTAAATACCGTTAGATTAGTGCAAAAACATTTGAATAATCAACTGCGTATCGAAGGTGTATTGCTGACTATGCTTGACGCACGCACAAATTTAGGACTTCAGGTAACAGCAGAAGTGAAGAAGTACTTTCAGGATCGCGTTTATCAAACGATTATTCCTCGAAATGTTCGTTTGAGCGAAGCACCTAGTCATGGTGAACCAATTATCTTATATGATGCAAGATCTAGAGGGGCCGCAGTTTATACGGAACTTGCAAAGGAAGTGATTTATAATGGCGAAAGGATTAGGGAAAGGAATTAATGCCTTATTTTCAGGCTTAGATGCACAGGCTGATGATTCAATTCAGGAAGTTGCTATTCACGAACTCAGACCCAACCCCTATCAACCACGTAAAACGTTTAATAAAGAAGCAATTAATGAGTTAAAGCAATCCATTTTACATCATGGCATCTTACAGCCTATTGTAGCTCGCAAAAGCATTAAAGGCTATGAAATCTTAGCGGGTGAAAGACGATTTAGAGCTGCTAAAGAAGCCGACCTTGCTACTGTTCCTGTCATTATAAAAGACTTTTCAGAAAAGCAAATGATGGAACTAGCTTTGTTGGAGAATTTACAGCGTGAAGATTTGACACCAATTGAAGAAGCAACCGCTTATCAATTGCTTATGGATAAGCTCGATATGACACAGGAGCAACTTGCTACACGACTGGGAAAAAGCCGACCTCATATTGCTAACTATGTTCGCCTCTTGCAGTTGCCTGAGGAAATTCAAACCCTCATTTCTACTAATGAATTGTCTATGGGCCACGGGCGTACGCTAGTCGGTTTGAAAAATAAAGCTCTTCTACCTAAAGTCGTTGAAAAAATACGCAAGGAACAATTGAATGTTAGACAGCTAGAGGCTTATATTGCCCACTTAAATAAAGCCGTTCCACGTGAAACATCAAAAACTAAAAAAGATAAAGATTTATTTATAAAACAAAGTGAAACACAGCTTCGTGAGCGTTTTGGTACCTCTGTTCACATTACACAAAGCAAGAAAAAAGGAAAAATTGAAATCGAATTTTTCTCTAAAGAAGATTTAAACCGTCTTCTTGAATTATTTAACGATCTTTCTCAGACCAACAAATCTTCTGTATAAAAAAGGTTGTCCTAGTTTTAGGACAACCTTTTTTATTGTTTATAATGTCTTACAGGTTGGTAAACCGAAGAATTATTAAACTCTTTCTCTCGTTCGTTGTGCACAGTCTCGATGCTTTTCGCAATTAAATCGGCAATGCACATAACGAGGTGAAGCCTCGTATTTTGCAAGACGAAAAACTCCATAAACCCGCTTACATTGACAACCCCTGTTATATGAATATCCCCGACTGGTGGCAATTCTTTATTAACTCCTGCTCCTGGTTTAACGGGTCCTATTCCAAGTGATGCAGAGCCTACGCTTTTCATACGACCTAAACAAGCATCAATTCCAATAATAAAAGGATTCGGGAAAAGCTTTTGAATATGTTTTAACGTTTCTTTCAAATTAACAGCATGAACAGGCTCTTCTAACGTTCCAAAAATGTGAAAAGATGAAACCTTTTTTTCATTCAGTTTCGTTCCGACTAATGGACCCAATGAGTCCCCAGTTGAACGGTCCGTTCCAATACATACAAAAACAATTGGTCTGTCTTTCTGTGCTGGAAGTAAAGATAGTAACTGTGTACTCAGCTTCTTTATAGCAGATTCTTCATCATGAAATACGCGGGTTGAATGTTGTGTCTTCTCAAAGAAGGGAGATTTTAAATTCATAGGGTCCACTCCTTATACATAATAGTAACAGTATACGAAGATTTTGAAGATTCTATACATATATTTCATGGATTGGGGGAAAATCGATGTGGAGAGCAGGATGTAAATGGATATTCTTAATTATGGGAACCATGATAGGCGCTGGGTATGCTTCAGGGAGAGAGCTATGGCAGTTTTTTGGCGAAGAAAGCGGACTTGCTATTTTTCTATTTTCTATTATTTTTGCGATTTCTTGCAATGTGATTATGCAAATCAGCTATCGCTACCGAACCAATCAATTTTACCCAGTACTAATTGAATTAATAGGAAAGAGATGGGCTGCGGCCTATGATGTTTTAATCGTTTTTTATTTGTTTACGACGACGGTGATTATGATCGCGGGCGGCGGGGCGACATTGGAAATGTGGCATGTTCCTTATTGGTGGGGAATTGGCGCTCTTAGTGCTTTTATCGTCTTTGTTTTTTCAAGAGGATTAAATGGGCTTCTTTCTATCAATTCTTTCGTTATGCCAATCTTAATGATTGGACTAGCTGGTGTCCTTCTTACATTTGTTTTACGTCATCCTGGAGTAACTGATTGGCACCTTCAGCATAATTGGCCTGCTGCTTTTACCTTTACGGCGTTAAATATTCTTCCTCTTGTCGCGGTATTATCTACAATTGGAAAGGAAATTAAAAGCAAAAAAGAGATTTATATTGCAAGTGTTGGCAGCGGGTTTTTATTAGGGGGGCTTTCCTTTATTTATAATGAATCGCTTATTCAAGTTTCAGGCCTTCTTTCTTCTTATGAAATTCCATTATTCGCTATTCTTAAAGACTTTCCTTATACGATGCTGTTTTTAATGAGCATTGTTTTGCTCATTGCAATTTATACAACAGCCGTATCGGGAATCTTAGGACTAACCGCGCGTTTTCATACTGAAAAGGTGCAATCTCTTTGGAAACTGGCAGCCTGCTGGCTACTTTTAATGATTCCTTTTACAAAGTTAGGTTTTTCTACTTTGATTGCCGTTTTGTATCCAATGTATGGAATCGTCAATTTATTTTTAGTAACAGCCGTTCTATTATATCCATTTCGAAATCGCTACAAAAGTTCGTAGAAACTTGCTACAATAGATTAAAACTTTCTCGTATGTAGAGTATGTTACGATAGGAGCTACATGTAGTATGAATTCGTTGACGTCAGTTTTTAAGAACGTATTTGAACCATTTTTTCAAGAAGAAACGTGGGCACATATTGGAGAAGGCTTCATAAAAATTCTGTTGATTCTGCTTATTTCCATGTTTTTAATTCGAATTGGAAAGCAAGCGTTAAATAAATTTGTAGAGGTTCGCACAAATAGCCCTCTGCGTATTTCTGAGCGACGAGAAGCTACGATGGTCCGTTTGCTTCAGAACGTTTTTTCTTATGCTATTTATTTCGTTGCGGGAGTTATGATTTTAGAAACGTTATCAGTAGATGTTCGAGGATTGCTAGCGGGGGCTGGAATCGTAGGGCTTGCGGTAGGGTTTGGTGCTCAAAACTTAGTGAAAGACATCATCACGGGATTTTTTATTATCTTTGAAGATCAGTTCTCCGTTGGTGATTATGTTCGAGTAGGAACATTTGAGGGAACTGTAGAAGAAATTGGTCTGCGAACAACAAAGATTAAAAGTTGGACAGGCGAAATTAATATCTTGCCCAATGGCAGTATTGTGGAGGTCACTAATTTTTCGTTACATAACAGCGTAGCTTTCGTTGATGTAAGCATTTCTTATGAAGAAAACATACAAAAAGCAGAAAAAGTGATTTTAGAGCTCTTAGAAGAATTGCCAAGCCGCTATGAAGATATGGTTAAAACGCCTGAATTGCTGGGGGTTCAAAATATCCATGCAACTGAAGTCACAATGAGGATTACAAGCGAAGTAAAACCAATGAGACATTTCCATATTTCTCGTATGATTCGTAAAGAAGTGCGTACAAGGTTAAATGAACATGGTATTGAAGTTCCATTTCCTCGTATGGTTATGTATAATCGTACAGAAGAAGCACAGCATTCGTCGACGTTGAAAGGGAAATAAGGAGGAGAGAGCTGATGACGGAAAAAGAATTTGGTTTAAATGACGTTGTGGAAATGAAAAAACCTCATCCTTGCGGTACAAATGAATGGAAAATCATTCGAATGGGAATGGATATCCGTATTAAATGTGAAGGCTGCGGCCACAGCGTAATGATTCCAAGACGTGATTTTGCACGTAAAATGAAAAAAATTCTTGTAAAGCATGAGGAATAACCTCATGCATTTTCTATGTTTATGCCTTATACTGTAAGTTGGGACAAAATGAAGCATCTTAACGGTGCGACTAAAGGTTCTTTATTAAACTTGTATTTCAAAAGTTGACTCACTATAATTGTGACAGGTTAACTTGTTTCGGATATATAAAGAGGAGTGAATAAATATATGGCTTTAACAGCTGGAATTGTTGGTCTTCCTAACGTTGGAAAATCAACATTATTTAATGCAATTACACAAGCGGGCGCAGAATCTGCGAACTATCCTTTCTGTACGATTGATCCTAACGTAGGTATTGTAGAAGTACCTGATCATCGTCTTCAAAAACTTACAGAGCTTGTAAAACCTAAAAAAACAATTCCAACAGCATTTGAATTTACAGATATCGCTGGAATCGTAAAGGGTGCTAGTAAAGGTGAAGGACTGGGAAATAAATTCTTATCTCATATTCGAGAAGTAGATGCGATTTGTCACGTTGTGCGTTGCTTTGAAGATGAAAACATCACGCACGTTTCAGGAAAAGTAGATCCTATTTCAGATATTGAAACAATTAATTTAGAGTTAATTTTAGCCGATTTAGAAACGGTAGAGAAGCGTATTGGCCGTGTTCAAAAGATGGCTAAACAAAAAGATAAAGAAGCAATGTATGAATACGAAATTCTCGAGAAACTAAAGAATGCATTTGAAAGTGATCAGCCAGCTCGTGCTGTATCATTTACAGAAGAGCAAATGAAATTAGTAAAACAATTTCACTTGCTAACAATCAAACCTATTCTTTATGTAGCAAACGTTTCTGAAGATGAAGTAGCCGATGCATCTGCTAACGAATATGTAGCAAAAGTGCGCGAGTATGCGGCAAGTGAAGGTGCAGAAGTGATTGTTGTTTGTGCACGCATTGAATCTGAAATTGCTGAGCTTGAAGGAGAAGAAAAAGCAATGTTCCTTGAAGAACTAGGCATCGAACAGTCAGGTCTAGATCAGCTTGTACGTGCAGCGTACGACTTACTTGGATTAGCTACGTACTTTACAGCTGGTGAGCAAGAAGTACGCGCATGGACGTTCACACAAGGTATGAAAGCTCCTGAGTGTGCAGGTATTATTCATACAGATTTTGAACGCGGATTTATTCGTGCAGAAACGGTGTCATACGAGGATTTATTAGCTGCCAAAACAATGGGAGCAGCTCGTGAAGCTGGAAAAGTACGTTTAGAAGGAAAAGAATACATCGTAAAAGACGGAGACGTTATGCATTTCCGCTTTAACGTATAAGACTAAAACCCGAAAGGAGATATCTTCTTTCGGCTTTTGTCGTTGGCGAAAATATTAGCATATATTTACGAAACAGCCCGCAATGCGTATTGCTTTGCCTATGGTAGTATGCTATAATTTTAATTCGTGAGTAATATTTTATTGCTCCTTGCCCGTTTCGGGCCGTTAGACCAAAAGGAGGTGACAGTGATGAGAAAGTATGAAGTAATGTACATCATCCGTCCAAGCATTGATGACGAAGCAAAGAAAGCATTAGTTGAGCGCTTTAACGGCGTATTAACTGATAATGGTGCTGAAATCGCAAATGTTAAAGAATGGGGTAAACGTCGTTTAGCATACGAAATCAATGATTTCCGTGACGGTTACTACATGATTCTTGACGTGGCGGCTACTTCAGAAGCAGTTTCTGAATTTGATCGTCTTGCGAAAATCAACGAAGACATTATCCGTCATATCGTTGTTAAACAAGAAGCATAATTAAACGTTTAAATAAATTGGGTTTTATTTCCTTAAGGAGTGGTTCTGATGATGAATCGCGTAATTCTCGTAGGACGCTTAACCAAAGATCCTGAATTACGTTATACCCCGAGTGGAGCAGCGGTTGCAACATTCACTTTAGCGGTAAACCGCACATTTACAAATCAGCAAGGTGAACGTGAAGCTGACTTCATCAACTGTGTTGTATGGCGTCGTCAGGCTGAAAATGCAGCCAATTTCCTTAAAAAAGGAAGTTTAGCTGGTGTTGATGGTCGACTACAATCTCGCAGTTACGAAGGACAAGACGGTCGTCGCGTATACGTAACGGAAGTTGTAGCGGAAAGTGTGCAATTTTTAGAGCCGAAAAGTGGCGGTGGGGATACGCAACGCAGTAACTTTGCTAACACTGGAGGATCTGGACAAGGCTCTCCATTTGGAGATAATCAGAACCGTAACTCAGGTAATCAAGGTTATACTCGCGTTGATGATGATCCATTTGCAAATAATGGCGAGACAATTGACATTTCAGATGACGATTTACCGTTTTAATTCGCAGTAGATTATCCGGAGTATAAAATTTTATAGAAACTTTTAAGCGGAAGGAGGCGTATCAAAATGGCAGGTGGACGTAAAGGTGGACGCAACAGACGTCGTAAAGTTTGTTTCTTCACAGCAAACGGCATCACTCACATCGATTACAAAGATGTAGATATGCTTAAAAAATTCGTTTCAGAGCGTGGTAAAATTTTACCTCGTCGTGTAACTGGAACAAGCGCTAAATACCAACGTAAATTAACGATCGCTATCAAACGCGCTCGTCAAATGGCATTATTACCATATGTTTCTGGTGAATAATGAACGGTACAAAAAGAGGCAGTAAGGATTCCCTTACTGCCTCTTTTTACATTACATAGGTGCTCTTTTGCCAAATAGTTGCTTCTTATGAACTGAATCGATAAAATAAATAATAGTCTATATCAACGAGGTGAAGTTGTGAAAGGAATTCGATATATTACAGAAGGAGCAGCTCTTTTAGCGCTGTTTGTGGCGCTGATGTTAGCGTCCCTCTATGTACCTCTTTTGGGAGTGGTTTTGGCTTTCGTATTAGGTGTACCCTTTATCGTTTTTACTATGAGACATGGATTCGGGAAATCTGTCCTCTTTTTTATCGTAGCAGTCTTATTGACTGTTTTGTTTGGAACGTTAAAAGCATTACCTATTACCTTTATATTTGGAATAGGGGGAACAATGATAGGTGTGCTTTATGCTAAAAAGCAGTCAAGGTACATTACTTTATTAGGAGGTACCATTGCCTTCGCATTTGGATTTTTATTATGGTTTGTGTTAACTATTTCGTTATTACATATAAATCTATCGGCTGATCAATGGGCCACTACAGTGAATGAGTCTATCGATCGAAGTATAAAGTTATCGGAAAACTTAGGTCAGAGTGTAAGTCAGCAGCAAATTGAAAGAACAAAAGACTCTATTTCCATGTTAAAATATATAATCCCAACATTTTTGGTAGTCGTAGGTGCAGTATTTTCACTAATTACTCAGGCTATAGCTGCACCTATATTAAAGCGGTTAGGTCATGAAGTGGAAAAATTCCCTCCTATTCGTACATTAAAATTCCCTAAAAGTATTCTTTGGTATTATTTAATCGCATTGATACTGACTTTTCCTATGTTTAATTTTGAACAAGGATCTTTCATGTATATTGTAATTTTAAATATGCTTGCACTGTTGCAAATGCTAGTCGTGTTACAAGGGATCTCTTTTATTTTCTATTTCTCACATCAAAAAGGGTATGCCAAAGCAATTCCAATTGTTGTAACAATTTTAGCATTAATTATTCCAATTATCCTTCAAATTGTGCGCATCTTAGGTATAATTGATTTAGGATTTAATTTAAGAAAACAATTAGACACAAAAAAGTAGATATTGTGGAACTTAAAAAAGTAGGAGCTGAAATGGATGCCTGTCTTTACAAAAAAGAACGTCATTCGCTATCCATTTTACTCATTGTATAGTATAGCTCTGATTTTAGTAGGTATCGTGACCTATCATAATTGGATCATAGGAATGATAGGCTTTATATTACTATTAGCCTGTCTTTTTCTATACATGAGAATGGAGCGAATGCTGTCCGATGAGTTTGAAACCTATATTTCAATGCTGTCTCATCGGCTGAAAAAAGTAGGCGAAGAGGCATTAATGGAAATGCCGATTGGGATTATGCTGTTTAATGATGAATATCAAATTGAATGGACCAATCCTTTTCTAGCATCTTGTCTCGGTGAAGACACACTAGTGGGAAGATCATTATACGATGTAGCCGAAAGTATTATTCCACTGATCAAACAAGAAGTGGAAACAGAAGTTGTCACGTTGCATGATCGGAAATTCAAAGTGGTGATTAAACGAGACGAGCGCTTACTGTACTTCTTTGATATTACAGAGCAAATAGAAATCGAAAAGTTGTATGAAGAAGAACGAACAAGTTTAGGCATTATCTTTTTAGATAATTATGACGAACTAACGCAAGGAATGGATGATCAAGTTAAAAGTAACTTGAATAGCCAAGTAACTTCTATGTTAAATAGCTGGGCTCAAGAATACGGTATTTTTATTAAACGTACGTCTTCTGAGAAATTTATTGCGATTATGAATGAACAAATCTTAATTCATTTAGAACGAAGTAAATTTTCTATCTTAGACCAAGTTCGAGAAGAGACGTCTAAACAAAATATACCGCTTACATTAAGCATTGGTATCGGAGCTGGTGCTGCTGATTTACCTGAGCTGGGTGCTTTAGCTCAATCTAGCTTGGATTTAGCCTTAGGTCGAGGCGGAGATCAAGTAGCCATTAAACAGCCAAATGGAAAAGTGAAATTCTTTGGGGGCAAGACAAACCCAATGGAAAAACGGACGCGCGTGCGTGCAAGAGTTATTTCTCACGCGTTGAAAGAGCTCATTACAGAGAGCGGAAAAGTGATTATCATGGGTCATAAATACCCGGATATGGATGCTGTGGGAGCTGCTATTGGGATATTAAAAGTAGCGCAAGTAAACCAGAAAGACGGTTTTATCGTATTGGATCCTGATCATATCGATACAGGTGTTCAGCGAATGCTAGAAGAGATTAAAAAGAAAGAAGGCCTGTGGGAGCGATTTATTACGCCTGAAGAAGCCTTGAATCTTGTGAGTGATGATACTCTTTTAGTAGTAGTAGATACGCATAAGCCATCGCTCGTTATTGAAGAAAGGTTATTAAATCGTATTGAAAATGTCGTGGTCATTGATCATCATAGACGAGGAGAAGACTTTATCGAAGATCCTCTTCTTGTCTATATGGAGCCATATGCTTCCTCGACAGCTGAACTCGTTACTGAGCTTCTTGAATACCAGCCAAAACGATTTAAAATTGATATGCTAGAAGCAACAGCACTTTTAGCCGGTATTATTGTCGATACAAAAAGCTTTACATTACGGACGGGATCTCGTACGTTTGATGCAGCGTCTTTTTTACGTTCTCAAGGCGCAGATACGGTTCTTGTTCAAAAGTTTTTAAAAGAAGATATCACGCAATATGTACAGCGAGCACGCTTTATTGAACATGCAGAGATTTATACAGCAGGTATTGCCATTTCAAGAGCTGAACCAAACAAAATGTATGATCAAGTGTTAATTGCGCAAGCTGCAGATACGCTGCTTTCAATCAGCGGAGTGGTTGCTTCATTTGTTATTTCTAAGCGGCGGGATAATCTAATTGGTATTAGTGCTAGATCGCTTGGAGATATCAATGTACAAGTTATTATGGAAAGTCTCCAAGGCGGAGGCCACTTAACGAATGCTGCTACTCAGCTTCAAGACATTAGTTTGGATGAAGCTGAAGAACGGCTTAAACAAGCAATTGATGAGTACTTAGATGGAGGTAGAAGATCATGAAAGTAATTTTCTTAAAAGATGTAAAAGGAAAAGGCAAAAAAGGTGAAGTGAAAAATGTTTCAGACGGTTATGCACATAACTTCTTATTAAAAAATGGGTATGCTGTTGAAGCTACAGGCGGTAATGTGAAAGTATTAGAAGCACAAAAAAATAGAGAGCAAAAAGATGCAGCTGCAGAACTTCAAGCAAACAAAGAGTTAAAAGCAACTCTTGAAGAACTAACAGTTGAATTAAAAGCAAAATCTGGTGAAGGCGGCCGTTTATTCGGTTCTATCACAAGCAAACAAATTGCTGAAGAATTAAAGAAAAAGCACAACATTAAAGTAGATAAGCGTAAAATTGAATTAAATGATGCCATTCGCGCATTAGGCTACACAAATGTACCGGTTAAATTACATCCGGAAGTAACGGCTACTGTAAAGGTACACGTGACTGAACAAAAATAAACGTACGAT
This sequence comes from Priestia sp. JV24, assembly GCF_025910025.1. NCBI lineage: Bacteria > Bacillati > Bacillota > Bacilli > Caryophanales > Bacillaceae > Priestia > Priestia sp. JV24. The sequence goes on along the minus strand of NZ_JAPCIN010000024.1, from coordinate 342,314 downwards.
TGAAAAATAGGTAAATAATATAAAGGGTTGGCGCGGACTTGTATTTGTTCGCGCCAACATTTATGATGAAAGAAAATACGAAAGAATATAAGAGGGGCATAGAAATATGAGTGATCTTTTTGCTGATCGTCTTCCGCCTCAGAATATTGAAGCAGAGCAAGCGCTATTAGGGGCCATTTTCTTAGAGCCTTCTTCTTTAACCTTAGCATCTGAGCTGCTAATACCTGAAGATTTTTACCGGGCATCGCACCAGAAAATCTTTACATGTATGCTGAAACTTTCTGACCAAGGTGAACCGGTTGATTTGGTAACGGTAACGTCTGAATTAGCTGATCAAAAAATCTTAGAAGAAGTTGGCGGCGTATCGTATTTAAGTGATTTAGCTAACTCTGTTCCAACGGCTGCAAACGTAGAGTATTACGGTAAAATCGTAGAAGAAAAATCGATTTTACGCCGTCTAATTCGTACTGCAACGCATATTGCTTCAGAAGGATATGCAAGGGAAGACGAAGTAGAAGTTTTATTAAATGAAGCGGAAAAAAACATTTTAGAAGTAGCACAGCGTAAAAACAGCGGTGTGTTTCAAAATATCAAAGATGTACTTGTACAAACGTACGATGATATCGAAGTTCTTCACAATCGAAAAGGTGACATTACAGGTATCCCAACCGGGTTTAGTGATTTAGATAGAATGACAGCAGGGTTCCAGCGAAATGATTTAATCATTGTAGCGGCCCGTCCATCGGTAGGTAAAACGGCTTTTGCCTTAAATATTGCGCAAAACGTTGCAACGAAAACGGATGAGAACGTAGCAATCTTCAGTTTAGAGATGGGTGCTCAGCAGCTTGTTATGAGGATGCTGTGTGCCGAAGGAAATATTGATGCACAAAGGCTGCGTACAGGGTCGCTTACAGCCGATGACTGGGGAAAGCTCACGATGGCAATGGGATCTTTGTCCAATGCAGGGATTTATATTGATGATACACCGGGTATTCGAGTGGGTGAAATTCGTTCTAAGTGTCGTCGCTTGAAGCAAGAAGGCGGGCTTGGGATGATTTTAATTGACTACTTACAGCTCATTCAAGGAAATGGACGAAGCGGAGAAAACCGACAGCAGGAAGTATCTGAAATTTCTCGTGCGTTAAAAGCTTTAGCTCGTGAATTAGAAGTTCCTGTTATCGCCTTATCACAGCTTTCCCGTGGAGTAGAGCAAAGACAAGATAAGCGGCCAATGATGTCTGATATCCGTGAATCCGGAAGTATTGAGCAGGATGCTGATATCGTAGCTTTCTTATATCGTGAAGACTATTATGAAAAAGATACAGAAAATCAAAATATTATCGAGATTATTATAGCCAAGCAGCGTAACGGTCCAGTTGGAACCGTACAGCTTGCCTTCGTAAAAGAGTACAACAAATTCGTTAATCTCGAGCGGCGCTTTGATGACGCAGGAGTGCCGCCTGGTGCATAAAACCTCTCAATATGAGAGGTTTTATTTTATTGTTATCGCATTCGTTCCGCAAAATACGATATATTTGTAATAACTTTTGTTAAATCGTTCGGATTTAATTGACTTTAGCGTGATAAATTGATACACTTATCCATGGTTAAATTATGTCGTAGTGAGCTGTTGCTTACTAAGCGGAGGTGCTTAAGATATGTCTTCAGTCGTTGTAGTAGGAACACAATGGGGAGATGAAGGAAAAGGGAAGATTACAGACTTCCTATCAGAAAATGCAGAAGTGATTGCACGTTACCAAGGTGGGAACAATGCAGGTCACACAATTAAGTTTAATGGTGAAACTTATAAGTTACATTTAATTCCTTCAGGTATTTTTTATAATGACAAAACGTGTGTAATTGGAAACGGTATGGTTGTCGATCCAAAAGCGCTTGTTCAAGAATTAAAATACTTACATGATCGCGGTGTAACAACAGAAAACTTACGTATTAGTAACCGAGCTCATGTGATTCTTCCATATCATTTAAAATTAGATGAAGTTGAAGAAGAACGTAAAGGTGAAAATAAGATTGGTACAACGAAAAAAGGTATTGGACCAGCTTATATGGATAAAGCAGCACGTGTTGGTATTCGAATTGCCGATTTACTAGACCGTGAAGTATTTGAAGCAAAATTAACACAAAACTTAGCTGAAAAGAATCGCCTTCTTGAAAAAATGTATGAAGTAGAAGGCTTTACATTAGAAGAAATTTTAGATGAGTACTATGAGTATGGTCAACAAGTTGCAAAATATGTTGTGGATACATCAGTAGTATTAAATGATGCGTTAGACGAAGGACGTCGTGTACTATTCGAAGGCGCACAAGGTGTTATGTTAGATATCGATCAAGGAACATATCCATTTGTTACATCTTCAAACCCAGTAGCGGGTGGAGTAACAATTGGTTCTGGTGTAGGTCCATCTAAAATCAAACACGTTGTAGGTGTATCAAAAGCGTATACAACTCGTGTTGGTGACGGCCCTTTCCCAACTGAATTAACAAACGAAATCGGTGATCAAATCCGTGAAGTAGGACGTGAATATGGTACAACAACTGGTCGTCCTCGCCGTGTAGGTTGGTTCGACAGTGTAGTTGTACGTCATGCTCGTCGCGTTAGTGGAATCACAGATTTATCTTTAAACTCAATTGATGTATTAACGGGAATTGAGACATTAAAGATTTGCGTAGCTTATCGTTATAAAGGGGAAGTTATGGAAGAATTCCCTGCTAGCTTAAAAACACTTGCAGAGTGCGAACCTGTATATGAAGAGCTTCCAGGTTGGACAGAAGATATTACGGGTGTGAAAACATTAGATGAGTTACCTGATAACGCTCGCCACTACTTAGAGCGCGTGTCTCAATTAACAGGTATTCCTTTATCTATTTTCTCTGTAGGTCCAGATCGTACACAAACAAATGTATTACGTGGTGTATATAGCTAAATAAAAAAGGTTAGCTCCTCGAGAGCTAACCTTTTTTATTTATAATTGGTGCTTTGTTAACAAGATTTTTTAAAAAAGTTCAATAATAAAAAGAAAGTTTTAAAAAAACTATTGCATTCATATGAAATATCATGTTATTATAATAAGCGTCGCTAAGAGATATAACATGAGCCATTAGCTCAGTTGGTAGAGCATCTGACTTTTAATCAGAGGGTCGAAGGTTCGAGTCCTTCATGGCTCACTTTTGTTACAACGTGGCCCGTTGGTCAAGCGGTTAAGACACCGCCCTTTCACGGCGGTAACACGGGTTCGAATCCCGTACGGGTCATTTTTAATACATAGCATATAGACTGAGGTCCCGTGGTGTAGCGGTTAACATGCCTGCCTGTCACGCAGGAGATCGCGGGTTCGATTCCCGTCGGGACCGCCATTTTGGCTCGGTAGCTCAGTTGGTAGAGCAAAGGACTGAAAATCCTTGTGTCGGCGGTTCGATTCCGTCCCGAGCCATCAAAAAGCATGACTTTATTTAAAGTCATGCTTTTTTCTTTTATTTACATTTAAAAGAAAACGTTATTTGCTTTGTATCTCTTTTGTGGTAATATATTACTTTTGTATTTAGAGATGGTTGAAAATCATATATCTTCATGTATAGTAGAGGATGAACTTGTGACGTTTCAAGGGTTATCAAGTATAATAAAACTACGGTATTCAAACAGTATGAATACTATCTTTTATATTTTGCTTCAACTAATAAAGGAGAACGATGATCATGGATAAACGTATTTTAGTCGTAGATGACGAAAAGCCGATTGCAGATATTTTAAAGTTTAATTTGCAAAAAGAAGGTTACGAAGTATTTTGTGCTTATGATGGCGTAGAAGCACTTGAAAAAGTGGAAGAAGTACAGCCTGAAATGATTTTATTAGATATTATGCTTCCTCAGAAAGATGGAATGGAAGTTTGCCGAGAAGTGCGCAAAAAATATGATATGCCAATTATCATGTTAACAGCAAAAGACTCTGAAATTGACAAAGTTTTAGGTCTAGAATTAGGTGCAGATGATTATGTAACTAAGCCGTTTAGTACGCGTGAATTATTAGCACGTGTAAAAGCTAATTTACGTAGACATCAGCAGGTAGCTGTTCCAACGGAAGAAAGCGAAACGAATGAAATTACGATTGGAGCACTTGTTATTCACCCAGATGCCTATATCGTGTCTAAGCGCGGAGAAACGATTGAACTGACTCACCGTGAATTTGAGCTGCTGCATTATTTAGCGAAGCACATTGGACAAGTCATGACGCGTGAACACTTGCTTCAAACTGTATGGGGTTATGACTATTTTGGTGATGTGCGTACGGTAGATGTAACAGTTCGAAGATTACGTGAAAAAATTGAAGATAATCCAAGCCATCCAATGTGGATTGTAACAAGACGTGGAGTAGGCTATTATTTACGCAGCCCAGAGCAGGAGTAATTTTAGATGAAGAAAGTAAGGCTCCTGCAATCTATTCACTTAAAGTTTGTATTGATTTATGTGCTGCTCATTTTAATTGCGATGCAAATTATTGGGGTCTATTTTGCACGACAATTAGAAAAAGAATTAGTTAACAACTTTCGAACGTCTCTTCAAGAGCGGACAGACTTGCTGACGTATAACATTGGACAAGAAATGGTGAAAAATCGTGATGATGATTCACCCACCCTTGAGGAAGACTTAAAGACTATTTTACGAGATTTTGCTTCAAGACCCAATTTAGCTTCAAATGATATGAATGACATCTCTGAAGTAAGAGTCATTGACCAAAATAGAAGAATCATTGCTACATCGAACTCAAATCCTCAACAGATCATAGGTAAAAAGACTAATGATTTAGCGATTACAAATGCGTTGTTAGCAGGAACTAACTCTGATAATGTATTTGTTGATCAAAGCGGACAGCGAATCAGAGTTATGATACAGCCTATTCGTTTACAGGATAAAGTAGGTGCCAGTCAATCAAATTCAACCAATAAAAATGGAAAAATTCAGTCTAGCGAAGAAATCTTAGGTGCTATTTACTTAACAGCTTCCATGGAGCCTGTTTACGATCAAATGAGTAATATCAATCAGATCTTTAAGGCAGGTACGGTGATTGCTCTTTTTATTACAGCTATTTTAGGCGTGTTTTTAGCTCAGACGATTACTCGTCCAATGTCTGAAATGAGAAAACAAGCACTTGAGATGGCCAAAGGGAATTTTACGAGAAAAGCTAAGGTATACGGGTATGATGAAATTGGTCAGCTAGCTCTCACATTCAACAACTTAACAAGAAAGCTTCAAGAAGCACAGGCAACTACAGAAGGGGAGCGCCGTAAGCTTAGTTCAGTATTAGCTCATATGACGGACGGCGTTATTGCGACGGATCGAAAGGGAAGAGTAATTTTAATTAATGATCCAGCTGCAGCTATGCTAAATGTTTCACGTGAAACGGTTTTGTCTGATCCAGTTGTTTCCCTATTAGATCTTGAAGAAACGCATACGTTTGAGAGCTTGCTCGCTAATCAAGAGTCATTAATTTTGGACTTTAGTACAAAATCGGATCCCTTTATTTTAAGAGCTACCATTTCCGCTATTCAAAAAGAGACCGGTTTTATTAACGGGATTATCATTGTCTTGCATGATATTACAGAGCAGGAGAAAATTGATCAAGATCGCCGAGAATTTGTAGCGAATGTTTCACATGAATTGCGTACGCCGTTAACAACGATGCGCAGTTATTTAGATGCGCTTGCAGAAGGAGCATGGCAAGATAAGGACTTAGCTCCAACGTTTTTAAATGTAACGCAAACGGAAACAGAACGAATGATTCGTCTCGTTAACGACTTGCTTCAATTATCTAAGTTAGATAGTCAAGACTACCGATTTAGTCGTGACCCAATCAATTTTGTGAAGTTCTATCATTACATCATTGATCGCTTTGAAATGACAATTGAACAAGGTATTTCATTCGTGCGCGACTTGCCAAATGAAGCAATCTATGTTGCTATCGATCAAGATAAAATTACACAAGTATTAGATAACATTATTTCCAATGCAATAAAATATTCACCTGAAGGCGGAATCATTACATTTTCAATTGCTCAGCATACGCATGAAATTGTTGTGAGCATTAAAGACCAAGGTATGGGAATTCCAAAATCAAATTTAGCTAAAATTTTCGAACGCTTCTATCGTGTAGATAAAGCACGAACGCGTAAATTAGGCGGAACAGGATTAGGGCTTGCTATTGCCAAGGAAATTATTGAAGCACATGATGGACGTATTTGGGCAGATAGTCAGGAAGGAAAAGGAACAACGATTTACTTTACTCTTCCAATTGAAAGTGAGAATGATGACGAATGGGAATGAGATATGAACATATCAAAACGGCCATCTTAGTTGTTCTCGTCGCTTCCAGTTTAATTATGACGTATCATATATGGACGTATCAGCCTTCTTATAAGGTCATTTCAAAGAATCAACATTTGCAGGAAGTTGAAGTGAGTTCAAAAAGTAAAATAGAAGATCATATTCTTCCAACAGAAGTTCTCTATCATCGAAACGATAACCACTACATGTCTCACGACGAAGATGATGTAAACAAATGGGTAAATGAAATGAAAAAGTGGAAATTTTCGAATGTGACGGACGTTTCGGATGCTATTTCTCCTGATGGATTTTTAAATTATGTCCATGGAAGTAATTCTATTGAAGTGCTGTATCCAGACGCGCTACCGTTAAAAACATTTCAACAGCTTTTTTCATTTTCTCAAACGTCTTTGCCTAATCAAACATTTGACCGTGTACTCATTAAAATTAAGCGTACACCTTCCTTTTTCGTGAGCGTGTATCTTGTGAATTATGAGCAAAAAAAGATTTATTCAGTTACAGTCAAGAATTTGGCCAAAGATGATATCAAAGAATTAGAAGACAAAATGAAACGTACGTATGCCCCGAGCTTTGTATATAAAGAAAACAAAAATCGGTATATCTTCCTTCCGGAAAACAATATCACGATGAATAGTGAAGTCTACTATACGAGCATGAGGCATTTAGATATTGAAAAATATAAGGAAGCGCTTTTTAACAACCCAGACTATGCGCGGAAAGAAACGTCTACAAACCGAGATGTCTACACCGAAGGTACAAAAGTGATTAATGTTAATACGAAGACAGATGTGATGGAATATGTGAATCTTGTAAATTCCACGACCGAAGTAATGGAAGATTATAATTTAATAAACCGTAGCTTTAGCTTCGTTAATGACCACGGAGGCTGGACGGAATCTAATTACAGGTTCAACAGCTGGAATCGTATTACAAAAGAAATTAGCTATCGTTATTATAAAGATAACTATCCAGTTTACAGCAATCAGGGCATGACTGAAATATATCAGAGATGGGGAAATGCGGAGATTTTAAATTACCGTCGTCCTCTTTATCGTTTTGTAAGAGTACAGGATTCCAGTGTAGAAAAGCTGCAGTCATCTCAAAAGGTGATTCAATTAATTGAAAAACACCAAAACTTTGACCCGAATCTGTTAAAAGATATTTCAATAGGCTATCAGCTAGAAGAAGTTTCACAGCAGCCGAAAACCGGTGAAAAGACGGTTGAGTTTAATTCTAATTCTGTCAAACTCGTTCCTTCTTGGTTCTATTATTATAATAGCAAGTGGTATCGAATTGCACCGCCGACCGAAGGAGGCGATAACGATGGATTGGAATAGAACAAAAACCATCTTTATTTTCACTTTCTTGATTCTTAATATTTACTTAGGCTATCAGATTTTTAAAACTCATCAAGAAGATCAGTATTCTCTATTTGTAGAGTCGAGCGTTGAAGAACAATTAACGAGTGAAGGCATTGAATATAAACATTTGCCTACAGATGTGAAAGAAGCTTCGTCGTTAAATGCCAAAAGCAAACTGTTTAAAGATGAAGATTTAAAAAAGCTTAAAGAACAAAAAGCAGCGCTGCTTGAGGAAAAAACAATTCGAAGCGTATTAGACAAACCTTTTTCAGTACCTGAAAAAAGTCCCGAAGCAAAGCTAAGTCAATTTCTAAAACGGTATGTGATCTCAGGTAAGGAGTATGAGCTATGGAACGTTAACAAAGAGAAAAAAACAGTTACATTCTTTCAACAATATAAGAAGCATAAAATCTTTGACAATGAAAATGGTATGATCGTTGCTCACTTAAATGACAAAGATGAAATTATTTCGTATGAACAAACGATGCTAGGTTCTGTAAAAACGTTAGATGATGAGCAGGATGTTTTAACGCCTTTAAAAGCATTAGAAAATTTGTTTTTGAAGGATGAATTGAAAAAGAAAGATTCTGTAACAAAAGTAGAGTTTGGGTACTATACGTTTGATCTGCCGTTACTAAATTCTCAAGTTTTAGCACCAACTTGGCACATCGTTGTAAATGGAGATACGAGTTATTTTGTAAATGCCTTTGAAGGACAGATCATTAAAAAAGGAAATAAATAAGTATTTGGAGTGAGATAAATGAGCCTGCATTTCAGCGTGCTAGCGAGTGGGAGCACAGGAAATGCGATTTTAGTAAGTGATGGAGAACATTCCTTACTAGTTGATGCAGGGCTGAGCGGAAAGCAAATGGAAGCTCTCTTTCAACAAGTAAATCGCAATATCCCGGATTTATCAGGAATTTTAGTGACTCACGAACATAGTGACCATATTAAAGGACTAGGTGTTCTGGCACGTAAATATAAGCTCCCTATTTTCGCAAATGAAAAAACGTGGAACGCAATGGATGGCTTGATCGGCAACATTAATACGGAACAGAAGTTTCACTTTGAAATTGGCCAAACGAAATCGTTTGGTCAATTGGAAGTGGAGTCTTTTGGCGTTTCGCATGATGCCGCAGAGCCTATGTTTTATGTCTTTCATCAAGGGTCTAAAAAATTAACCCTTATTACGGATACCGGCTATGTAAGTGACCGCATGAAAGGTACGATTAAAAATAGCGATATGTACGTATTTGAAAGCAATCATGATGTTGAAATGCTGAGAATGGGGCGCTACCCTTGGAGCATTAAAAGACGAATTCTAAGCGACGTGGGACATGTATCAAATGAAGATGCGGCGCTTGCAATGGCAGATGTGATTGGAGATCAAACCAAACGCATTTATTTGGCGCATTTAAGTCAAGACAATAACATGAAGGAAATTGCCCGCATGTCGGTTGCACAAGTGTTACAACAAAAAGACATCAATGTAGAGGACAATATTCTCCTATGTGATACTGATCCAAAAAGACCAACTGATATTGTTTATGTATAGTCTCTAGAAAGGAAGCGAAAAATAACTTCATTTAATACGTGAATGCAGACATTCACGATGATAAATGAAGGGTTCGGTGATAGTGTGGAACATTATGATGAAGGCCAAGAGCCAAATAGTCGGCCGCCTAAACGCCGCAGAGGATATTTCGCTTCTGCTCTGGTTGGAGCAATTATAGGTGCACTTATTGTACTGCTTCTTATGCCAGCCTTGGTGAGGAATGGGATTTTGCCATACGGATGGATGACGGATGAAAATAGAGATGAACAAACAGGTTCTACCATTCAAAAGTCAGTATCTCTTGACGTCACTACGGCCGTCACAAAAGCTGTTTCTGAAGTCAATGCAGCAGTTGTAGGAGTTGTAAACATTCAGAACTCTGAAAGCTTTTGGAATGATGAACGAACTGATGCCGGGACAGGCTCAGGTGTTATTTACAAAAAGCAAGGCAACAAAGCTTATATTGTGACAAACTATCATGTCATTAAAGGCGCTAACGAAATTGAAGTGAGCTTCAGTAACGGTACAAGGGTATCGGCTAAAATTCTTGGCAGCGATGATTTAATGGACTTAGCAGTTCTTGAAATTGACGCAGGCCACGTGACAAAAGTGGCTACCTTCGGAAATTCTGATAAGCTGAAAGCTGGTGAACCAGTGATTGCTATCGGAAACCCGCTAGGCCTTCAATTTTCTGGCTCCGTTACACAAGGAGTTGTCTCAGGGATTAACCGTGTCATTCCTCAAGATTTGAATGGCGATGGAAATCCTGATTGGCAATCAGAAGTTATTCAAACAGATGCCGCCATTAACCCTGGTAATAGCGGGGGTGCTCTTGTTAATATTGATGGTGAATTGATCGGTATTAATTCCATGAAAATTGCTCAAGAAGCAGTAGAAGGCATTGGTCTTGCGATTCCAATTAACATGGCTAGGCCTATTATTAATGACTTAGAACGATATGGTGAAGTCAGACGTCCATATCTTGGAGTTAGTACACTATCATTAAGTGAGGTATCAGGGTATCATTTAAAAGAAACCCTTAAGTTACCGCATGATGTAGTAAACGGAGTCGCTGTTCTAAAAGTCGAGCCAGGTTCGCCAGCCGCTAAAGCCGGATTAAAGGAATATGATGTGATTGTTGAGTTAGATCACATCAAAGTAAGGGACATTGCGACACTTCGCAAACACCTCTACATTGAAAAAGAAATTGGCGATAAAATGAACGTAACGTTCTATCGCGATGGCAAAAAGAAATCCACAGAAGTAAAATTAACGCGTCAAATGAAGTGAAAGAAAAGTTATCCACAGGGGATAAACTCCTGTGGTTTTTTAATGAAAAGAATAGAGAAAGGAAGATAAATACATGAAGATATATTGCTGTTTAGAACATACGGAACTAGCGCTGGATGTAATGGTAGATGAGATTGAGCTAGCACCGGTTTTTGAAAAAATAGAAAATTCCACTGACAAAAAAAGCTGTGAATATTGTGACAATGAAGCTGTATATGTAGTAGGGAACTAATATTCTTATACAAAATGTGGATATAACATGTGGATATGTGGATAATATCTGTGGATAAGAGATAAAGGAGAGGAGAATAGCCTGTGAATATCTCTATTATAACCATTGGAAAGCTAAAAGAAAAATACTTAAAACAAGGTATTCAAGAATATTTAAAGCGCTTATCAAGCTATGCAAAAGTAGAAATTATTGAGCTTGCAGATGAAAAAGCGCCAGAAAACTTAAGTGAATCTGAAATGGAACAGGTAAAACAAAAAGAAGGAGAGCGCATCTTAGCGAAAATCTCAGACGATACTCATGTGATCGCATTAGCTATTAACGGAAAACAAAAATCTTCCGAGGAACTCGCAAAAGAAATTGATTCATTAGCTACCTACGGAAAAAGCAAAATAGCATTTGTCATTGGCGGGTCGCTTGGTTTAAGTAGCGAAGTAATGAAACGCTCAAACGCAGCCCTTTCTTTTTCAAAGATGACGTTTCCTCATCAGCTTATGCGCCTAGTATTAGTAGAACAGATTTACCGAGCTTTTCGTATTATTCGAAATGAACCTTATCATAAATAGAACGTGTGGATATTTTTTCATTAAAAGCTGAGGCAGAAGGAAATGTAAAACCTTCTGCCTCAGCTTTTATCATATGTGGATAAATAGCACACGTCTATAAAAAAGAACAAGAGGTTCTTCTCTCCGGTAAAATGTTAGAACAATTGAGTTTAAGCAAACGAGATCTTATTTAAGAAACAGAAAAACCTTCGTCTTCTTTCACTCCAGCTCTGCCTTTAAACTCATCAAGCAACGCACGCACTTCGTCAGTTGTTTCCGTGCTCATGAGTAGATTTCTTAATTCACTTGCACCGCGGAATCCGCGAACGTAAATTTTGAAAAAGCGTCGAAGCGGTTTGAAAGGACGCGGCTCTAATTCTTCAGAATACTTATCATGAAGATCTAGCTGCAGGCGAAGAAGTTCTAATAGCTCTTCGCTTGTGTGCTCTTTCTTTTCTTTTTCAAACGCAAACGGATTATGGAAAATTCCGCGTCCAATCATGATTCCATCAACGCCGTACTTCTCTGCAAGTTCCAGACCTTTCTGGCGGTCAGGAATATCACCGTTAATTGTTAGTAGCGTATGAGGCGCAATTTCGTCACGAAGTTTCTTAATCTCCGGAATTAATTCCCAGTGCGCGTCAACATCGCTCATTTCTTTTTTCGTACGAAGGTGAATAGAAAGGTTCACGATATCCTGTTCTAAAATGTGCTTCAGCCAGTCGTACCACTCATCAACTTGCGTATAGCCAAGACGAGTCTTTACGCTTACTGGAAGCCCTCCAGCTTTGGCTGCCTGGATAATCTCAGCCGCAGTATCTGGACGGCGAATCAGACCAGAACCTTTTCCGTTTCCTGCAACGTTCTGCACAGGACAGCCCATATTAATATCAATGCCGCGAAAGCCCATTTCGGCCATGCCGATACTCATTTGACGGAAGTACTCAGGCTTGTCTCCCCAAATGTGCGCAACGATTGGCTGTTCATCGTCTGTAAACGTCAAACGTCCTTTTACGCTATCTTTTCCTTTCGGATGGCAGTAGCTTTCCGTATTCGTAAACTCTGTAAAAAATACGTCAGGTCGTGCTGCTTCAGTCACAACATGGCGAAAAACGACATCCGTCACAGCTTCCATCGGTGCCAAAATAAAAAACGGACGCGGCAACTCATGCCAAAAATTATCTTTCATCTTATATCTAAACCCTTTCTTTTAGGGAAAACATATTCCCAAAATTAAAAAGTGTAATTTCTTTTATCAGGCTGAATGCCAGTATAAACTTCAACCAATATATACTTTAATGGTATGGAACGAAAAGTGCAAGGGAACGAGTGGTTTTGTTTTGCTGGAAATACTTATTGAAACAACTTTTATATCTAGTATTAGTGGAGTGTAAGCAATTAAAAGCGAGCCTGAAGGCATGTAACGGATACCTGCGAATAAATATCCTAAAGCATTTGGTTCGTGTGTAGGTACTTTCTCGAAGGATATTATAAAGTATTCACTGTAAGGATGATTACGATAAACGATTTTATAAATAACTTCGACTATATAAAAAGCCACGTCTGTCACTGTACAATAGACGTGGCTTCATTACGTATTAATGCTTTTTGTAAGGAGTGCGGTCCTTAGAAGGCAGTCCAGAAATGTATCCGACACCACCTGTTTCTTGAATGCCAATGCTTTCTTTCATTGCATTAGCTAGCTCTTCTTTATCAACAGCGGTAATGTTTTTGTCGCTGATGTCCTCGCCCGGGTGCTGATAGTTGCTTAGTACGTAGCGAGAGTTTTTAATGTTTTCTACTGCACGAAGACCTGTTGCTTCTGCTCCCACTGGAACTGAAAGAATGCGTGATAGTTTTTTTGTTTTTACATTATAAGCCCATACGAAGTTGTTTGTGTGCAGTGAGCTGTCTTCTCCGATAAAGAGTGTATTTAAGTCATTTGAATACGTAAGGTTATCAGGGTTGGCAACTTTATTTGGATCCGCTTTATTACCGTATGCATCTGCTTTTTCTAGGTCTTGTCCAATCAGTAGCCCTTCCATGCTTGCAGGAACGTAGCGACTGTTAATCTTGCCTTTTGCTTGGTCTTTTTGATGCGATCCTAAGTTCAGCTGGTAGGTCACGCCAGACTCTAGTTTTGGAAGCTGAATATCATCTTGTACAGCATCAGATTCTTTTAGCATGGCACTATTTTGGTAAGAAATAGCCATATACGCTTTTTTGTCTTTTTTGTTAACCGTTAGTCCTTCCATCTTGTTGAATTCAGATGTTGCACCTAAAATTGCACCGTATCGGCGTGATTCTAAAAAGGCAGCTGCTTTTTCCATGCCAGGCTTTACTTTTAAATATTCAACTTTTTTACTTGCAGCGGTTTTGACTGCTTTAAATCCTTTTGTAGGCTGGTCAGCTGTTTCAAAAATATCACTAAATTTTGTGCCTTTGTCGATTATTGTTTTCACTTCATTGTCTGTTGCATGGCCAAGCTTCATCCACTGAAGGTCGCCTTTACCTCCATTTTTTGTGCTCGTTTGTTTAAACTTTGCCGCATAAAGAGTTCCTGCTGAGAAGTCTTTTTCCTTATCTGCTACATACATAAACATCATGGTATTAGACCCATCGTCTCCAAAAAGAGCGGTTTTGTTATCTGGAAGTACCTGCATCATTTCGTGTGAAAAACGACCTGTGCTGTAATGTTTTACGACGGACGCATTGCCGCTTTCATCTACTGAAATTTCTGGAATCCAGCCGTAGTAGTAAGGATTTGCTTTTGACATGTCGCCGAAATAAAGCTTAGCGAAGTTCGTGACGTCTTTATAAGAGCTGGATGAAGGGTCTTCAAAAGCACGTGCATCAGGCTCATATTCTTCTGAACCAAGGTGAGTACCCCAATCCGTTGTAGAGCCATTACACGGCGTCCACAAACCATTTACATTAGAAAAATCAATTTTTTTAGCATGGTTGACGGTTAGTTTTCCTGTTTTATCATCTCGATCAACTTGTGTAAGCGTCATGGAAGCAGGAAGACCGGAAATCTCTTGTCCAGCATTATTAACAGATTCATATTCATAATGTGAAATAATATAAGACTTACCGTTGATGGTGATAAAGCTGTTTGAATCCGGTGCGTCTGATACGTACGGTGATGGCTGATCAGGAACGCTTCGGTCAATAATCGGATCGCCGTTTGCATCGATCGGTGTACCTGCGGCGATTAATTCCCCTTTATTATCGACAATTTTATCTTTTGAAAGAAAGAGCTGGTTATAGTTAAGCGGCGTTTCTTCCACGCTTCCATCTTTATACGTTACTTTTACCGAGGCTTCTGTATACGTTTTAATCATATTTTCAATCGTAGTAGGTGCTTTCATTGGCTGAAACTCGACGCTTTTGATTTGTTTTGGATGTTGAACTGGATGATGCTCTGCTGCAAAAGCAGAAGCAGCGCTAGAAACTAAGAGAGTGAGAGATAGTCCAAGAGATACTCGTTTTTTCATGGTTGATAACCTCCAAATCATATTCATATACCTATTAAATCATTGGATTGTTGAGGAAATATAAAGAGAAGTGTTGTATTTGTTGAGGCATTGTTAAAAACATTGAACATTTATGTAAAAAGATCATCCACATATGAAGCCGAGAATGCTTTATGGCATACGCCGCTTTTCTATTTTGTAACTGGAAACATCAACGGTTATCTATGTTAAGATAAATGTAGATTATTCTTATAAAATGGATAAAACTAGAATGAACTAAATTAAATAGATAGGGTGTACACATGAGAAAAGAAGTACAAGTTATAGCCAAAGAAGCTTTTATTAAAAAAGTGAACAAAGGTTATCCACTCATTGAAAAAGATGCGCTTGTTGATGGTCATAAACTGCAAGAAGAAGGGGTTATTATTAACTTAGTCACTCCGAAGAATCAATTTTTAGCCAAAGGCTATTATGGAAAACAAAACAAAGGCTACGGATGGATTCTTACGAAGAAGAAAAGTGAGCAAATTGACGCGGCGTTTTTTGCTAGGAAAATTCAGCAAGCTATTGCCTCTCGTCATGACTTTTATGCATCTGAAGACACAACTGCTTTTCGCGTATTTAATAGTGAAGGTGACGGAATCGGCGGCTTGATTATTGATTATTATGACGGATATTACGTCATGAGTTGGTATAGTGAAGGAATTTATCAATTTAAAGAATACGTCATTGAAGCCTTAAAGTCTGCGCCTAACTTTAAAGGGCTGTACCAGAAAAAACGTTTTAACGTAAAAGGTCAGTATATTGAAGAAGATGATTTTGTAGCAGGGGACAAAGGTGAATTTCCTTTAATTGTAAAAGAAAATGGTATTCGTTTTGCCGTTTACTTAAATGACGGAGCAATGGTGGGAGTCTTTTTAGATCAGCGAGACGTCCGTAAAACTATTCGAGATAAATATGCAAAAGGAAAGACCGTCTTAAATATGTTTTCGTATACAGGCGCATTTTCAGTGGCGGCCGCTCTTGGAGGAGCTGCGAAAACAACAAGTGTCGACCTGGCCAATCGCAGCTTGGCAAAAACAATTGAGCAATTTAGTGTAAATGGAATTGATCACGAAGCACAGGACATTATCGTAGAAGATGTTTTTAAGTATTTTAAATATGCGGTTAAGAAGAATATGACGTTCGATCTTGTAGTGCTAGATCCGCCAAGCTTTGCTAAGTCGAAAAAGCATACGTTTAGCGCAGTAAAAGACTACAAAGATTTATTAAAAGAAGCCATTGCGCTTACAAAGCCAAACGGTGTCATTGTAGCATCTACGAATGCAAGCAATTTTGATATGAAAAAATTCCATTCGTTTATTGAAAAAGCTTTTAATGAAAAAGGGAAACGGTACAAAATGATGGAGCAGTTCGCTCTTCCAGCTGATTTTAAAACAATAAAAGAATTTAAGTCAGGTAATTATTTAAAAGTCGTGTTTATTCAAAAAGTAAATCGCTAAATGCAAGGCTGCATGATGAACTCATGCAGTTTATTTATTTTTAATGAAATAACGCTTACAAGCTATTTTGAAGGGAATAAAATGAAGGTAAGAGATAAATATTGTCAATATATATGATAAAATAATAAAGGAATTATGCTCAACATTTCACAATTTTACAATATCATCCTTACGAAACGTATTTTTACAATTATTTTATTTTAAATGGGATAAGTATTGGGTACGAAGTGGAAAGAGCATACTATTACTATTATTTAAAAACATGAAAGGAGAAAGATTATGGCTGAAACAACAAAAAAGCCTGCCGGCGAAGTGAAATTTCTTCCTTTATTAATTTGTCTGGCAATCGGACTTATTTTATGGTTTATTACACCTCCGTCTGGACTTGATGTGAAGGCTTGGCACTTATTCGCTATTTTTGTGGCTACTATCGTAGGGCTTATCATTAAACCATTGCCATTAGGCAGTGTAGCTATTTTATCTTTAACCATTATTGTATTAACTAATACATTAACACTTGAACAATCGCTCAGCGGTTTTCAAAATACGACGATTTGGTTAATCGTCATTGCATTCTTTATTTCTAGAGGTTTTATTAAGACTGGTCTAGGAACAAGGGTTGCCTACATCTTTGTTCGTTTGTTCGGTAAAAAGACGTTGGGATTATCGTATTCTCTTATCGTAAGTGACTTGCTTTTATCACCTGCAATGCCGTCTAATACAGCGCGAGCTGGAGGAATTATTCTTCCAATCATTCGTTCTTTATCCGAAACATATGGATCGAGAACTGGAGACGGTACGGAGCGCAGAGTCGGCGCTTTCTTAACAAAAGTATCGTTTCAAGGAGATATGATCACATCCGCTATGTTCGTAACGGCAATGGCGGCCAATCCTCTTGCTGTTAAAATGACGGAACAAATTACAGGCAAGACTATTTCATGGGTTGGCTGGGCAGCGGCTGCAATTGTACCTGGAATTATTAGTTTAATTGTTATTCCGCTTGTTATTTATAAGCTGTATCCGCCAGAATTAAAAGAAACGCCGGAAGCATCTGAAATTGCAGCAAAAAAACTAAATGAAATGGGTCCGTTAAAGAAAGAAGAATGGTACATGATTGGCGTATTTTTACTTCTTCTTGTGCTGTGGATTTTTGGAGCTAATTTAAATATTAATGCAACAACAACTGCTTTTATTGGTCTATGTGCGCTGCTTTTAACGCAAGTGTTAAGCTGGTCGGACATCAAAAAAGAACAGGGAGCATGGGATACATTAGTTTGGTTTGCTGTTTTGGTTATGATGGCAACCTTCTTAAATGATCTAGGCATGATTCCTTGGTTCAGTGATCTGATGAAAGGCACTGTTAGTCATATGTCTTGGATGACGGCGTTGATTGTACTAGCTGTTGCGTATTTTTATTCTCACTACTTTTTTGCGAGTAATACGGCTCATGTCAGCGCTATGTACGCAGCATTTTTATCTGTCATCGTGGCCGCTGGTGCGCCTCCGTTACTGTCAGCATTAATTTTAGCGTTCTTTAGCAATTTATTTGGCTGTTTAACTCACTACGGCAGTGGACCGGCACCGGTGTTCTTCGGTAGTGGATATGTAACGCAGCAAAAATGGTGGTCGCTCGGCTTTTTAATTTCAATTATTCATATTATCATTTGGATTGGAATTGGCGGCTTGTGGTGGAAACTGCTAGGTCTATGGTAAAAAAAACAGTGGCGCAAGCCACTGTTTTTTTATGCTTCAGCCCAAACGGATACAGAGCCGCCATTGACAGGGAACTGTCCGTAGCCATCTTCTTCAATCACAACTTGATCTTCTCGGTTGTTTGTGAAATCAATCCATGTTTGTCCACTTCGGTGTTCGCCGACGAACATTCTCTTTTCGCCATCTTCGCCGTTTGACATCACTACAGCGCATCCAGACTTCTCAAATTCCTCTACACCATGCCTTACCCATCCAATGGTATTCGGGTGATCAAAATAATCGTCTTGCTGGCCGTATGCTTTGTCATAGCGTACATGCAAGAGAGCGGAAATATCTTTTTCTTTTCCCTCAATTGGGTGCTCTCCGCCTATCCCAAAATAGTCTCCGTAAAACACACAAGGATAGCCGTCTTCACGAAGTAAGATTAGAGCGTAAGCACTTTGTTTGAACCAATCTTCTACCCACGATTCTAAAGATTCATTTGGCTGAGAGTCATGGTTATCTACAAATGTGACAACATTCAAAGGGTGAGTCTTGACTAATGTATCATCAAAAATCGTGGTTAAATCAAAATCTCTTCCTTGCTGAGAGGCTTCATGCAGTTTATAGTGCAGAGATACGTCAAACAAATCGATTTGATAATCAATCACGTCTAGGAATTCCTGACAGGCTGTTAACTCTGGATTCCAAAACTCTCCCACAAAATAAAATGGCTTTTCTTGAGAAGAGGACAATTCGTGGGCAAACTCTTTAATAAAATCGTGGTTAATATGTTTAATGGCGTCTAATCGATAACCGTCACACTGCAGGGTGTCTGCTAACCATTTTCCCCATTTGATCATTTCTTCTCGAACTTCAGGGTGATCGTAATCAATATTCGCAAACATTAAATAATCGTAGTTGCCAAACTCTTGATCGACATTTTCGTTCCAGCTTTTGTTTTCTCCGGCAATACGAAAGACGCCTTCTTTTCCATTTTTATCGTCGTAATCAGTGCCGTTAAAATGATTAAAGTTCCATTTGAAAGAAGAATATTTATCGCCGCGCCCTTCAAATGTAAACTTTGTCCACCCTTCAATTTCAAAAGGTTCAGAAATTTCTTCTGTTCGGTTCATGGGGTCCACTTCAATGACGTGGAACGTTTCTTTTTCATCTGCTGCAGCTTTATGGTTCATTACAATATCCACATAGACATTAATTCCATGATTATGACAGGCATCAATCGCTTCATGCAGCTCTTGCTTGGTTCCATACTTTGTACGAACGGTTCCTTTTTGATCAAATTCGCCAAGATCGTATAAGTCGTAAACGCCGTAGCCATTATCCTCTGATGAAACACCTTTTGTAACAGGCGGAATCCACACGGAATCAATTCCTTGTTCTTTTAGTTGAGGAGCGAGCTCTTTGAGGCGTTGCCAATGCTCTCCATCAGCTGGCACATGCCATTCGAAAAATTGCATAATTGTATGATTCCGTTCCAAGTTAAATCATCCTCCTTTTAAATAAAAAGATATAATCGCTCATGGATAGTTCTTTAGAATCAAATGAGGAATTGATTATATTTTTTCTTTTAACGTTCCTGTTATCCCTATTCTTTAAACCTTTTTCAACATATGAAGCTTAAGAAAATCTTAAGATTTCCCCTTCCTTTTTCTTAAGAAATGCAGTTTACAATAAAATCCATAGACGGAATGACCCATGATATACTTTTAAAAGGAGTGTGAGAAATCAATGAACGAATATGTGGTTTTAGTCGTAGACGATGAGCAAGAAATCCGTAATGGTATTGCTATTTATTTAAAAAATGAAGGTATTAAAGTCTTTACGGCCAAAGATGGAATCGAAGCCATAGAGATACTAAATAAAGAAAAAGTTCACTTAATTATTCTTGATATTATGATGCCAAGGCAAGATGGCATTTCAACGACGTTTAAAATCCGAGAACAAAAAAATATCCCGATTATTATGCTGAGTGCTAAAAGCGAAGATGCAGATAAAGTGCTCGGTCTGCAGGTAGGAGCAGATGATTATGTGACAAAGCCTTTTAATCCATTAGAACTGATAGCGAGAGTTAAATCACAGTTAAGAAGATATGTGACATTAGGTACATATGAGGAAAAAAAGACGATTGATATTCGAGGTCTTGTACTTGATATTGAAGCTAAGTCCGTCACTCTTGACGGGGGATTCATTAAGCTGACTCCCATTGAGTATAAAATTGTAGAGTTATTAATGAAAAATGCAGGGAGAGTTTTTTCCATACATGATATTTATGAACGCGTATGGAATGAACCAGGCTACAACGCAGAAAACACAGTAGCGGTACACATTAGAAAAATAAGAGAAAAAATTGAAATTGAACCAAAAAATCCGAGGTATGTAAAGGTTGTGTGGGGACTTGGATATAAAATGGAAAAGTAGCGTCATTTCAGCTGTAGGGATTATCTTGTTTTTATTTGGTTTAGGAGCAACTATTTCTTCAATTAGTAACGTGCATAATCTATTAAAAACAAACTATTTACAAAAAAGCAGCTATATAAAATCTGAAGACTTCAAAAAGCAAATAAGTCGTTTTACAAATGATCTCTACCTTTTAGAATTGACACAAAAAGATAAGAATACCGTTAATGCAAATAAGATAACAGAAGAAGAGATTGAGTCGTATCGATATAAGGAAGGAACATTAACAGAACAAATAAAAAACGTGCACGATAAATATGAAGAAAAAATAGAAGACGCTAAGCAAGCAAAGAGCAAAAACGTTGAAGCTGCCTATGTAAAGCAGCAGGATCTAGAAGTTAAAAACATTCAAAAAAAGTTTCAAGATGATCAATTCGTTCGAGGAGAAATAGCGAAAAACAAAAAACTCGAAATGAAGAAACTATATGATGAAGCTTTTGATCGACAAAAAACATTATCTCAATATAAAAAAGACATCATGTATTATTTAAAAGATAGGAACACAAATAAAATATACAAGAATATCCAAAACGCAGGCAAAGAAGATGTTAATCAATTAGTAAAACAGGAAAATATATTGTATAAATATACTTATTCAGCTCAATCACCGCTGGTGTTTCAAGCAGATGAATATAAAAATTCATCGTTAAGCAGTGAGGCAGACTCAGAGATCCCAACCCGGTATTTAAAGCAGAAGTTTACGGGTATAATTGCTGTTCCTGAAAAAGAAACCTTCATTAGTCCTTTATTTGATGAGTATAACTATTATCATCATCAAAATGTAGCGTTTCTCGTGTATACATTGTCAGGGATACTAGCTCTGTTAATAGGTTGCTTTATTTATAAAAAAACAATAACTGGATATTTTAAAAAAATAACAAGACAAACTGCAGTACAGAGGGTTTATAAAAAAATACCTTTAGATATTTGTATAATTGTTTTTCTTTTATACTCATTTTTTACATTAAGTCTAGTTCTGAACGGCTATCCTGCTTCTTTATTAGAATCATATAAGCATGTTGCTACGTTCTTCTTTTATATGATAGCAATATCCATAGCTATTTCCCTATGGGCACTTCAAGTATTTCTACTGTTTCAGCGTATACGCACAATAGATGATATAAAAGAAGAATATAAAAGAGCGTGTGTTTATCAAGTAATTTATTTTCTTCAATCTATTTTTATTATCAGACATATTGGCATGCATATAATGGTTGTAGTGCTGCTTTTAGTGTTTGCCGTGTTTGCTGTTGCAGCTCTATTGACTAGTGGATCTATGTTTGCAGAACAAGTATCCATACTGTACTTAGCTGTTGGAAGTGTTGTAGGAGTGGTTACTTTGATACTGCTTATGCTACGAGTTAATTATTTAAATAAAATTATTATCTCAATTGATCAAATCGCCACAGCCGAGTGGAAAGAGCCGTTACCTATCAAAGGGAAATCAGCTTTGACTCAAGCAGCACTAAATATAAATCATATCCAGCAGCAGATTCAAACATCTCAGCATGTTCAAGTTAAAAGTGAACGCTTGAAAACAGAGTTAATTACCAACGTCAGTCACGATTTAAGAACACCATTGACTTCTATTATGACATATACAGCGTTGCTAAAGTCACAAGATCTTACTTCGGACGAACAACATGCTTACGTTGAAATTATTGACCGTAAGTCAAAACGTTTACAGACACTTATTGATGATTTATTTGAAGTGTCAAAAATGGCAAGTGGAAATGTAGAATTGCATAAAGACAAAATTGATATTAACCAGCTTCTTCATCAGGCTTTAGCTGAATATAATGAAGCAATTGAAGATTCAACTCTGCAATTTCGTATTCAATCTCTCGAAAAGCCGCTATTTGCTACTGTAGATGGTCAAAAATTATGGAGAGTATTTGACAATTTGATAGAGAATATATTGAAATATTCACTTGAACAAACGCGTGTCTATATTTCTGTTCAAGAAATAAACGAACAAGTGAAACTAACCTTTAAAAATGTAAGTAAATATGAATTAAATGAGCAGGCAGATGAGCTGTTTGAACGATTTAAAAGAGGGGATACTTCAAGACAAACCGATGGCTCCGGACTTGGGTTAGCTATTGCTAAGTCAATTATTGATTTGCACGGAGGAGAACTGAATATTGAAATTGACGGAGATTTATTTAAAGTAACGATTACTCTTTAATGTGAGTGAATATAACCAGCATATCTAGTAAAAAAGAGAAGCAACCTCATTATGCTGGTTGCTTCTCTTTTTTTAGCGTTCGTAATTTTATTCCGCAACCGCAAAGCGTACTGTGCTTTAGTACTTTTATTTCTCTATCACACTGATTACATCTTATTTCTTGTCCAATCATTTCTTCATCCCTTCCTCTTTTTACAAGAATTTAAATAAGTATCCATAAAATATGGATACTTATTTATTGATAAAATGTTAAACTAATTGAGAATAAACGAGAATCTACAACGAGAAAAATAACCTTGTTTTCTCATTTGTAAAACTGATATCTTTATTTTATTTGCTGCGGAACAGATAATCCTAAACCATCTGCAACGCGTGTTCCATACTCTGGATCCGCTTTGTAGAAGTGCTGAATTTGACGCAGTTTAATCTCTTCTTTTTCTACAGGCTTCATAGCTTCAACGATGTTTGCAACTAGTCGTGTACGCTCGTCTTCGCTTAAAAGGCGGTATAAGTCACCTGCTTGCGTGTAATGGTCGTTATGATCATATGCAACACTATCGGCAACGCCTGAAACAGGGTATGCTGCTTGTTTGTTTTCCTGTGATTCTGTTGGGCCGCCAAAGCTGTTTGGCTCATAATAAACAGAACGGCCGCCGTTATCGTCAAAGCGCATTTGGCCGTCACGCTGATAGTTATTTACTTCGCTGCGCGGACGGTTAATCGGTAGCGCTTGATGGTTAGCACCCACGCGGTAGCGATGTGCATCGCTGTATGCGAATAGTCGACCTTGCAGCATTTTATCAGGTGATACGTCAATTCCCGGCACAAGCGTTCCAGGTGAGAATGTAGCTTGCTCCACTTCGGCAAAATAATTTTCTGGATTGCGGTCCAAGACCATGCGACCTACTTCAATTAGAGGGTAGTCTTTTTGTGACCAAACCTTTGTTACATCAAACGGATCAAAGCGATACGTATCAGCGTCTTCTAATGGCATAATCTGAACGTACAGTTTCCATGAAGGGAAATCGCCTTTTTCAATGGCATTAAATAAATCTTCAGTATGATAATCTGGATTTTCACCAGCTAGCTTTGCAGCTACGTCTGGAGACAGATTTTTTACACCTTGCTCTGTTTTAAAGTGATATTTTACCCAAACGCCATCTCCTTCGGCATTAACCCATTTAAATGTGTGGCTGCCAAACCCATGCATATGGCGTAAAGTTGCGGGAATACCGCGGTCAGACATTAAAATAGAAACTTGATGCAAAGATTCAGGAGATAAAGACCAGAAATCCCAAACGGCCGTCGGGTTTTTTAAATGTGTGCGTGGATCGCGTTTTTGTGTATGAATAAAGTCAGGAAATTTAATCGCATCTCGGATGAAAAATACAGGTGTATTATTTCCGACTAAGTCGTAGTTTCCTTCTTCTGTATAAAATTTAACAGCAAATCCGCGAGGGTCGCGAACGGTATCTGCTGAGCCATTTTCACCAGCTACTGTTGAAAAGCGAGCAAATAGAGGTGTTCGTTTTCCTACTTCAGAAAGGAAAGCTGCTTTTGTATAGGATGAAACATCATTTGTCACTTCAAAATAGCCGTGGGCACCGGCGCCTTTTGCGTGTACGACACGTTCAGGAACTCGCTCTCGGTTAAAATGGGCTAATTTCTCTAAAAGGTGAACATCTTGAATTAAAGTAGGTCCGCGTGAACCAGCGGTCATTGAATTTTGATTATCTCCAACCGGAGCTCCCCAACTAGTCGTTAGGTTATTCTTGTTTGTTGTCATCTTAGAACCACCTCTTATTTGAATTTTATTATGTTAGAAACAATAATAACATTTTTAAATAAAAAATCAATACTAAATTATAATTATTATAATTTAAAGTGTTAATTTTGAGATGTAGTCAATGGGGTATATAACATGTGAAGTGTACGAACTATTTAAAAAATTTTCTGTATAGTATATTTAGTTTAATAATAAAAATGCCTGGTGTGCAATTATTTTGACCGGCTATTACCATATTAAAAACACGCTTGCTTATATAAGCAAGCGTGTTCGTTTTATATATTTTGTGATAAGTTTGCTTTCGCTGCCAGTTCAGCCTGAGGCGTGCGCCAAAGCTGCGTCCATTTTTGAATCGCAGCAATCATAATAATGAGACCGAGTATAAGCATGATGATTGAAAGAGTCGCATTTAATATGCTGTAACCTGCCGCAGCTTCATTTAAATAGACATTCTTAACCATCCAATAACCTGCGTAGTTAACCGTTACGTAAAGGTAGGCTAGTGGAATAAGGCAAGTAAGCATATAGGAGCGTTTATCTGCAATTCTAAGAATAACGGTTGCTCCAATAATTAAACCAATAGAGGCCATTAACTGATTCGATACGCCGAACAGCGCCCAAACTGAGCCAATATCTCCTGAGAACAATAAGTACCCCCACATAAAACAGGCTAGGGCGCTTGCAAAAATGGACCCCGGAAGCCAGTCTACTCGCTTCAATGGCTTATAAAATTCACCGAAAAAGTCTTGAATTAAATAGCGGGAAACGCGTGTACCCGCGTCGATAGCAGTTAAAATAAACACTGCTTCAAACATAATGACGAATTGGAAAAAGTAAGAAGACAGGTGGCTGAACCAAGGAATTTCCGTGAAGATATATGTCATTCCTACGGCCAGTGTAACAGCGCCGCCTGTACGGCCTTCTAAGTTTAGACCAATCTCTTGGCTAAGCTGAGGAAGAGCTGTCACGTTCATGCCGAGCGTTTTGAACACTTCAGGTGTAGAGTTGATTGCAAAATAGTCTCCAGGATGTAAAGCTGTTGCGGCAATTAATGCCATAATTCCTACCAAGCATTCGACTAACATCGCCCCGAAGCCTACAACTTTAATGTCACTCCAACGGTCGAGCATCTTAGGGGTTGTCCCTGAACCAACAAATGCATGGAAGCCGGAAATAGCACCGCAGGCGATCGTAATGGAAATGAACGGCCACACAGGTCCTGCTAAAATAGGGCCGCCTCCGTGAATAAATTCAGTAACTGCAGGAAATGGAATTGCTGGATTTACGAAAAACACGCCTACAATCAGCGCGATAAAGACACCAATTTTCATAAAGCTGCTTAAATAATCTCGAGGTGCTAAAAGCAGCCAAACGGGTAAGGCCGCTGCGAAAAATGCATAAACGGGAAGAATAATTGAAAGTGTTTTAATATCTAGCGTTAAAAAATCTCCTAAAGCTGTTCCTTGAATATAAGGACCGCTAAATACGGCGATTAAAATTAAAATGAAGCCGACAGTAGAAGCCGCTTTTAAATTACCGGTTTTTTTGTGGTAAATACCTACCCCCATTGCGATCGGAATCGTAATTCCAACAGCGAATGTACCCCAAGGATTTTTCTCAAGTGCGTGTAGCACGACCATAGATAAACCGGCCATTGTGATGGTAATGATAAAAAGCATAGCTAAACCTGTACAAAAACCAGCGACAGGTCCTAGCTCTTTTTTAGCCACTTCGGAAAGCGACTGGCCTTTTTGGCGCATAGATGCAAATAACACAACCGCATCGTGAACGGCTCCTCCGATTACAGCTCCTATTAAAAGCCAGAGCAGTCCGGGCAAATAGCCAAACTGAGCTGCTAAAATAGGTCCAACAAGCGGACCTGCAGCTGCAATAGCTGCAAAGTGATGACCAAATGTTACCCATCGGTTGGTTGGCACATAATCTTTCCCATCTTCAAGTTCATGTGCTGGCGTTTTTTGCGAATCGTTTAGTTTCAAGACCTTAACAGCCATGAATGTTCCGTATAGCCGATACGCAATCATTAAAATACAGATAGATCCAATAACAATCGTAACCGCATTCATTAAAAATCCCCCTATCCCTTAGTTGTCTGATGTTTGTACTACTACACAACGTTATGTAATTGTGTGTTCCCCTTACAACTTTCATTATAAAAGAAGAAAGCGCTTTTATCACCAGTTTTTCCCTTAATTATTTAAAAAATTAGAAAGTTCAAATTCCCTTTAAAAAACTATAAGACTTTTCGCATAATCTCTGCTATAATTTTTAAAAAAATTAGTACGCATTTAGGTGTTTTAGTTAGGGAGATGAAAAGAGTGAACCATCGTCAAGAGTTACAAAATAGCAAGCGTGTTGTAGTCAAAGTAGGGACATCTACGTTGACCTATGATAATGGAGATATTAACTTAGCACGCATTGAAAAACTAGCGCGTGTTTTATCTGATTTAATGAATGCAGGAAAAGAAGTTGTGCTTGTTACATCAGGTGCCGTTCAAGTGGGAGTAAAAAAGCTAAAGTTAAAGGAAAAGCCAACTTCTATTCGAGAAAAACAAGCAGCGGCCTCTGTCGGGCAATGTGAGCTTATGCATATCTATAGTAAATTCTTTGGTGAGTACAGCCACATCGTTGGTCAAGTACTGTTAACGAAGGATGTAATCGAAGATGAACATGTGCGCAATAACGTTGTGAACACGTTTGAAAAATTAATTGAAGACAAAGTAATTCCTATTGTGAATGAAAACGATACGGTTGCAATCGATGAAATTGAAAACATCGTGCGTTTTGGAGATAACGATAATTTATCTGCCATTGTTTCAGTTTTGATTCACGCAGATTTACTTGTTATTTTATCTGATATTGACGGTTTCTTTGATTCAGATCCCACAAAAAACCCTAACTCTAAATTAATGAAAGTAATAGATGGCATCACACCGGAGCTTGAGAATTTTGCTGGAGATAGCGGAACGGATGTTGGAACAGGCGGAATGGTCACAAAGCTTACCGCTGCTAAAACAGCTACAAGTGCAGGCGTGAGCTTAATCTTAGCAAATGGTAAAGAACCAAGTATTTTGCGAGATATTATTGAAGGCCAAGAAATTGGAACGTTATTCTTAAAACAAGCTGAAGGAGTAATGAAATGAGTGAATTGCAGCTTAAAGGAAAGCAGGCAAAAGAAGCCTCTTATTTCTTAGGAAATGTAACGAGCGAACAAAAACAGCAGGCACTTTATAAAATGGCGGCTGCTCTATTGGATCAACAAGAGGCGATTTTAAAAGCAAATAAATTAGACGTAGAAAAAGCCGTTCAAAAAGGCACGTCAAAAGCGATGTTGGATCGTCTATCTTTAAATGAAGAGCGGATTCACGGAATGGCAGACGGCCTGCGCCAAGTAGCTGCGCTTGCAGATCCGGTAGGAGAAGTGCTGTCTATGGCGAAGCGACCAAATGGCTTACAAATTGGACAGCAGCGTGTACCTATTGGTGTCATAGGAATTATTTATGAAGCGCGTCCAAACGTTACGTGTGATGCAACAGGCTTATGCTTAAAAGCAGGAAATGCAGTTATTTTGCGCGGAGGTAGCGAGGCGTTTTATTCGAATCAAGCGATTGTTTCTGTATTATCTCAAGCTGCGGCAAGTGCAGGGTTGCCTGAGCATAGCGTACAGCTTATTGAAAATACGTCGAGAGAAACAGCACTGGAGTTAATGAAATTAAATGAATATATCGATGTATTAATTCCTCGAGGCGGTGCTGGTTTAATTGAAGCGGTGGTAAAAAATGCAACGGTTCCCGTTATTGAGACAGGAACTGGGAACTGCCACATTTATGTTGATGAAGAATATGACGGTGACATGGCGGCCAATATTGTCATTAATGCAAAAACATCTCGTCCAGCGGTGTGTAACTCAGCCGAAAAGCTGCTTATCCATAAACGAGCGGCTCATGAATTTTTGCCGATTATTGTTCAAGCGCTACGAGAGAAAGATGTAGAAGTACGCGGTGATGAACGTGCGGTAACAATCGTTCCAGATCTTGTTCCCGCAGGGGATGAGGATTGGAAGAAAGAATACTTGGATTTCATCATGGCGGTTAAAATCGTAGATGATATCGATGAAGCGATTTCCCATATTAATGTTCATAGTTCACATCATTCTGAAGCGATTGTCACAACAAATTATGCCCATGCTCAGCGTTTTTTACAGCGCGTTAATTCAGCCGCTGTTTATGTGAATGCTTCAACGAGGTTTACAGACGGAGAAGAGTTTGGTTTCGGGGCAGAAATCGGAATTAGTACACAAAAGCTTCATGCGCGTGGACCGATGGGATTAAAAGAATTAACAACGCTAAAATATATTATTTACGGAGATGGACAAATTCGATAAAAAAGAAGAGGCTGGGACGAAAATATTTTAGACAAAGTAAAAACGAACCATTGATCAAAATTTTTGATTAGTGGTTCGTTTTTTTTGTTAGGATGAACATAGTTTTCATTTGTTTAGATTCTTCTAGTAGTTGATTGGAGAGCGAGACGAAGGATCCTGCGGGAAAAGCGGAACAGATGAGACCCCGCAGGAGCGCAAGCGACAAGGAGGCTCAGCGGCCGCCCGCGGAAAGCGAAGTCTTGCACGGAAATCAACTACGGTGTCATAAGCCGTTTAGCTCATGTATCCCATTTGTTCGTCTTTAGATTGGATTCATTTGGTTATATCCCAACCTCTTCTTTTACTTCCACATATGTTCAATTTCTTCAAGTGACTTTCCTTTTGTTTCCGGAACCCACTTCCATATAAACAAAAATGAAGCGAGACACATAACCATAAAGAATAAAAATGTAAAAGATCCTCCAGCTTTGTTCCAAAGGATAGGGAAAAACTGAGATACAAACCAATTAGCTACCCACAAGAAAAACGTAGAAATAGACATTGCATAGCCTCTCGCGTGATTAGGAAAAATTTCAGAAATCACAACCCATACAACCGGTCCCATAGAAATATTAAAAAGAAATAAATAAAAAACAATAAGTAAACTAGTAGTCAACCCTTCAGTACCTTGAAAATGAAACCCAAAGGAAACGAGAAGCTGCGTAACGGCCATACCAGCTGTGCCAATAAGCAATAAAGCTTTGCGGCCAATCCGGTCGATAAGCCACATGGAACAAAGAACGCCTAAAAAGGCAGCCACACCAATCATAGACGTAACAAGGAGCGATAAATCTCCTCTAGCTCCAGCTGCTTCAAAAACTTGCGGGGCGTAATAAATAATGGCATTAATTCCGACAAGCTGTTGAAAGGCTGCAAGTAGAATACCCATAAGCAGCGCTTTTCGAAGACAGGCCTCTTTAAAAAGCGAAAGAGAAGCTGGTTGATTTTCTTTTAACGATTGCTCAATATGATACAGCTCTTGGCGTGCAATGTGTGTACCATTGATTTTAATTAAAATGTCCATAGCTTCTAAAGTGCGGTTTGCTTTTACCAGCCACCTCGGACTTTCAGGAACAGGAGAAAGAATAAGAAGAAATAAAAGAGCTGGAATACCAGAAGCACCGATAATGTAGCGCCATCCCGTGGAATTCTGCCAAGCGTCTTCCCCAATAGATAAAATGTAGTCATTTACAAAATAGACAGAAACAATCCCAACGGCAACAGCAAATTGGTATAGAGAGCCTAAGCGGCCACGCATGTGCGGAGGGGCTATTTCAGAAATATAGGTAATAGAAAGAACAGAAGCCATACCAATGCCTAGTCCTCCAATAATTCGAGAAATAATCACAAAAGAGATGGATGAAGATAGCGCTTGCATAATTGCGGATACGACAAATAAAGAAGCTGCTAAAAGTAAGATGCTTTTTCTACCGAATCGATCACTCAGTTTTCCCGAAGCAAGTACCCCAACGGCACCACCGAGCAGCAGACTAGATACAACAAAACCTACCATCGTTGGACTAAGATTAAAATGTACTTTCATCAACCCCAATAGCTCCTGAAATGACGGCTGTGTCATAGCCGTAAAGCAACCCTCCAAAAGCAGCTGCACATGAAATGAAAATCACGAAAAATAGATTTCCTTTTTGCTCCTTATACTCGTCAGAAGTTACTTTTACTATCCCCATATAAATTCCTCCTTTGAATCACCGTCACTATTTCAATTAAAAAAACGTTATACGTAAAACGTTTTCATAAAAGATGTTTTTATGTTAAACTAAAAATTGTAAATAATCAAACTATTTTTCAACTTTTATATGAATTATGTACGTTTTGTTATCAACCAATAGGGAAGAAAAAATAGGGGGAAGAGAAATATGGCGTTTATGCAATGTGATTTTTTTTCAGAAGTATTGCAAATAAGTACTTCAATGAACGTTTTGATACCGCAGCAAACAAAATCTCAAATTGGTTTACAAACCAATACAAGAAGTGAGAAACACCCTACGCTCTATTTATTACACGGCCTTTCTGATGATCATACGATATGGATGAGAAGAACTTCGATTGAACGCTACGCATCAGAATTAGGACTTGCAGTTGTAATGCCAAATGTAGATCGCAGCTTTTATAGAGATATGGCTTATGGAAAGAAGTATTGGACGTTTGTAACAGAAGAACTTCCTCACTTGGCTAGATCATTCTTTCCGTTATCGGAAAAAAGAGAAGATAATTTTGTAGCTGGCCTTTCTATGGGAGGGTACGGCGCCTTAAAATGGGCGTTTCGCAAACCACATCAATTTTCTGCAGCTGCCAGTTTATCAGGAGTGATGGACGTTGAAGGGCTTGGAGGGCGAGGAGAAGTTCAGTTCTTAGATTATCCTTTGATTTTTGGCATGCCCCCTGTTATTAGACCTGAGGATGATCTTTTCTGGCTGCTTGAAAATCGCCGGCGCTATGGAGAAGTGACTCCGCGTATTTATCAATGCTGTGGAACGGAAGATTTTTTATATCAGGAAAATAAACGTTTTTCCGAGCGTTGTAAGCAAGAGGCTATTTGTTTTACATATGAAGAAGGAAAAGGAAGTCACGACTGGGCATATTGGGATCAAAAAATTCAAGATGTGTTGAAGTGGCTGTTTAGTGAAAAGTAGGGAAGGTAGTTTTCAGTGGTGCCGGCTTCTAGTAGTATAATAAAGAAAAATGTTTACTTGGTCGATAGACTAAAAGGAAATGGGAGTCGGTACGAATGGGGAGAAAAAAAGTCACGATTACAGAAGTAGCAAAAGAAGCGGGTGTTTCATTAGCTACGGTATCAAGAATCTTCAATAATAAAGAAGGTAAAATTAAAATTAGTGAAACAACTAAACAAAAAGTGCTAAAAGCAGCAGCTCATTTGGGGTATCAGACGAATCCATTTGCGGCAGCTCTTCGGGCCCAAAAAACAGGGATTATCGGGATATTAATTAGAGATTTAAAAGATCCGTTTCTAATTGAACTATTAAAAAAGGTACAGCAACAAGTCCAAAGTCGAGGGATGGACGTTCTTATTGGACACACGGATTACGAAGAAACAACGGCTGAGCGTCAATTAAATGTTATGATGAACCATTGGTTTGATGGGGTCATTTTATTAGACTATGTAGCTGCTCAGCATCCGTTTGTAGATGTATTAAAACAATATCAAACGCCTTACGTTTCTCTTACAGGAGACGCCTCTTCTGCACTTTGGCCGATTGTACATGTAGATGATGCGGTGGGAATGCAATTAGTTGTTGCTCACTTAACGGACCTTGGTCATAAGAATATAGGGTTCGTTGGAAAAGCTGTAAGCGGAGTCAAGCACCGTCTGTCTCTTTTTTATCAGTATGTACCGTCAGCAAACGCAAAGTTTGTGAAAGAAGATATGAATAACTCAGATGAACTATATCAGTTTATAAATGAGCTAGCTCATCATCCAGAGCCTCCAACTGCGCTTATTTGTGCTACGGATTACATCGCTCTGAAAGTGATACACTGTGCGTGGCAAAATGGGCTTCACGTTCCATCAGATTTGTCTGTTATAGGGTTTGATGATATTACTGAAGCTAGTGAAGCGCATCCTCCACTAACAACTATCCGTCAACCGATGGAAAAAATGGCTGAAAAAGCAGTAAACCTCTTACTTCAGCAAATTCAGGATCAGCAAGAAATAGATCAGATACAGTATAAAATGGCACCTATATTAGTAGAGCGCGAGACCACAAAACGTATGAATTGATAAGGAATGTATATACTATTCCTGAAAGTGTGAGACAAAAAGTCCACACTTTTTTACATTAACCATTGCGTCCACTTCCCTCTTTCTTATACACTGTATGCTGTAGGGGGAAAAACCAAGCTTTAATATGTTTGGAGCGATTTGATGACACAACAAAAATTAGATAAATATGAAATTATGGACGTTAGCTTACTAGCAGGTAAAATTATGTTAGAAAGCGGGGCAGAAACGTATCGAGTAGAAGACACAATGATGCGGATTGCAGCGTCTTACGGTATAAAAAAATCCCACAGCTATGTGACGCCAACAGGGATTATGTTTTCACTTGAAACGAAAGAACCGACGAAAACGAAGTTAATTCGTATTTCCGAACGAACGACAGATTTAAAAAAAGTAACCATGGTAAATAGCGTCTCAAGAACAATCAGTCAAGGAAACATCTCCTTGGAGGAAGCGTATGAAATGCTACAAGAAATTGAAGCAACAAACGTAGCTTTTCCACTATGGGTTCAACTTGCAGCTGCATCCATTTCTAGCGGATGCTTTTTAATCATGTTTCAAGGTTTATGGACGGACTTTATTCCAGCTATGTTTTCAGGAGGTCTCGGATTTTTAACCGTGGTGTATTTCCACCGCCTTATTCCGATTCGCTTTTTTGCTGAGTTTACCGCTTCGTTAGTTATTGGACTTTTATCAGCTCTTTTAGTCGCTTCAGGAGTAGGCACGCAAATTGATAAAATTATTATTGGATCCGTTATGCCACTCGTTCCTGGCTTATCCATTACCAATGCAGTGCGAGATTTAATGGCGGGACATTTACTGTCTGGATTATCAAAAGGAGCAGAAGCGTTTCTGACGGCATTCGCTATCGGTGCAGGTATTGCCATTGTATTTACACTTCTATAGAAGGGAGGCATCATATGCATATCGTAGAGCAGATAATTACAAGTTTTATTGCTTCAGCAGCATTTGGGATCATCTTTAATGTTCCACGTGAATCATTATTAAAAAGTGGCTTTGTCGGAATGATTGGCTGGCTCATTTACTATTTGCTAACGTTCTATGGCGTAGATGAAATTCCAAGCACAGTTGCATCGGCCTTCTTTATTGCTATTATTAGTCAAATTTACGCAAAAATTTATCGAACGCCGATCATTATTTTCACCGTAGCAGGTATTATTCCGCTAGTTCCGGGAGGAACAGCATACGATGCCATGCGTAACTTTGTAGAAAATAACTATAATGAAGCGATTAGTCTTGCAGCAAAAGCCTTTATGATTTCAGGTTCAATTGCCATTGGTATTGTGTTTTCTGAAGTCATCAACCAAATCATTCGTCAGTCTAAATTAAATGCCAAAGCAAAATATCGACCATAGAGAAGCAAGCTCAAATCAGAGCGTGCTTTTTTTATGAGAAAAATAAAGAGATCCTTCACTTTTTTGTCACAAGAAAGTCACGTTTTAGTCTAAAAACGTTCAAAAAATGCACGTGCACAGCTAAAAAAATAGACTATACTATGTAAATAGAAAGAGAGATATTACATATGTATGTGAAACATTGAGCATATCTCTCGAATTATTATGCTCAATGTTTCACAATGTAAGTAAAAGATGCTCAGAAATGAGCAAAGTATCTATGGAAATGATGAATGTTCTTATATATGAAAGGAGAAAGAAGATGGATACAGTTATACTATCACGTATTCAATTTGCATCAACGACGCTGTTTCATTTTATCTTTGTACCGCTATCTATCGGTCTTGTCTTTTTAGTAGCGATCATGGAAACGATGTACGTAGTAAAAAAAGATGAAGAGTATAAAAAGATGGCAAAGTTTTGGGGGCACTTATTCCTGATTAACTTTGCTGTCGGAGTCGTAACAGGTATTTTACAAGAATTTCAGTTTGGCATGAACTGGTCAGAGTACTCAAGGTTTGTAGGAGATGTATTCGGTGCGCCGCTTGCTATTGAAGCACTGCTCGCGTTTTTTATGGAGTCCACTTTCCTTGGACTGTGGATTTTCGGGTGGGATCGTTTACCTAAATGGCTGCACTGTCTATGTATTTGGCTTGTTAGTCTAGGTACTATTTTTTCGGCGTTCTTTATTTTAACGGCTAATTCTTTTATGCAGCATCCGGTTGGAATGGAGCTGAATAATGGCCGTTTAGAAATGAATGACTTCTTTAAATTGCTAACAAACGGCCAGCTGTGGGTTGAATTCCCTCATACCATTTTAGGTTCGTTTGCAACAGGCGCCTTTTTTATCACGGGTGTCAGTGCCATTATGCTCTTGAAGAAAAAACATTTGGCTTTTGCCAAAAAATCATTTCAAGTTGCCATTATTGTAGGGTTAGTTTCAGGTGTAGGAATTGCATTATCTGGTCATGAACAGGCTGGATACTTA
The DNA here is from genome assembly GCF_025910025.1 of Priestia sp. JV24. NCBI lineage: Bacteria > Bacillati > Bacillota > Bacilli > Caryophanales > Bacillaceae > Priestia > Priestia sp. JV24. Next base: position 307,248 of record NZ_JAPCIN010000024.1, on the reverse strand, counting down.
GTTAAAACACAGCCGATGAAAATGGCCGCAAGTGAAGGATTATGGGAAAACAGCGGAAGTCCAGGCGCTTGGACGGTGACAGCAAATATTCACCCCGATGAAAAGAAAAATACGGGGGAAATCAAAATACCTTATTTATTAAGCTTCTTATCATACGGGAAATTTTCAGGTTCCGTTCCTGGGATGAACGAGCTGCAGGAGCGGTATACGGCGAAATATGGAGCAGGAAATTATATTCCACCCGTTCGGACAACATTTTGGAGTTTCCGCATTATGGCTGGTCTAGGTGGCGTATTATGTGCATTAGGCATTTGGGGCACGTACTTGCTTTCTCGTAAAAAACTTCAAGAAAGCAAACTATTTTTACGTATTATGACGATTGCCATTGCCTTTCCGTTCCTGGGAAGCTCAGCAGGTTGGATTATGACAGAGATTGGCCGTCAGCCTTGGGTTGTATTTGGCTATATGAAAACGGAAGATGCCGTGTCTCCTGGTGTAACAGCAGGTGAATTGCTGTTTTCTATTATCTCGTTTTCGTTCTTTTATTTAATTTTAGCTGTGATTATGGTGTTCTTGTTCGTTAAAGAAATTAAAAAAGGTCCAGATCATGATCACGAAGCACATACAAAAGTAGTATCAACTGATCCATTTACAAAGGAGGGATACAATGTTTTCTCTTAATGAATTCTGGTATTTACTAGTATCCATTCTTTTTGTTGGTTTTATCTTTTTAGAAGGCTTTGATTTTGGGATTGGAATGGTGTCTCGTTTTTTAGGAAGAAACGACTTAGAGCGCCGAGCTTTTATTAATACAATCGGTCCTTTTTGGGATGCAAATGAAGTTTGGCTAATTTCAGCAATCGGTGCTATGTTTGCCGCTTTTCCAAACTGGTATGCAACGCTATTAAGCGGGGCATATGTTCTTTTTGTTCTTCTTTTGCTTTCCCTTATCGGACGCGGTGTAGCATTTGAATTTCGAGGGAAAGTTGAAAAACAAGCGTGGAAAAATGCATGGGATTGGGTTATCTTCTTTGGAAGTCTTTTTCCACCGCTCATTTTTGGTATCTTATTTTCAGCGCTAATGAAAGGACTGCCTGTTGAGCGCAACATGCAAATGAATGCCGGCTTTTTGGATATTGTTAATCTATATACCATCACAGGCGGCGTTACGTTAACAATGCTTTGCTTATGGCACGGACTTATTTTTGCCACGATCCGGACGATGGACGATATTAGAGATCGTTCACGGAAGGTCGCTATGAAGCTTTTGCCTATAAATGCTTTATTACTTCTTATCTTTTCAGGCATGACGTTTTTTGAAACGGATTTATTCAGTAATCATAGCCGCTTGATGCTATATACATTTTTCATCGGTATTTTCGTGTATTTACTAGCAGGATTTTTCCTTACACGTAAAAAAGACGGATGGGCATTTGCTATGTCTGGCTTAATTTTAATTTTATCAATTTCCTCTATATTTGCAGGATTGTTTCCAACCGTTTTGGTTAGTTCAATCAATCAAAGCTATAGTTTAACGATTCATAATGCAGCATCAGGGAATTATTCCTTAAAAATTATGTCTTACGCTGCTATTGCATTACTGCCTTTTGTGTTAGGTTATCAAATTTGGAGCTACTACGTTTTCAGAAAACGTGTAGATCATAAGGAGCATATGGAGTATTAATGGGTAGAAATTTAATGGTTTACAACGGAATAAAAATGGTTCTTGCCATGTTAATAGGGCTTATTACTATTCAAAGTGTAGCCATTATTTTTCAAGCTAAGTGGCTCGCCGAAGTAGTTACCGCTCTTTTTCATGGTGAAAGTTTAACTTCGCAGACAAAAGCAATCGGATTGTTTTTGTCTGCCTTTATGATTCGTCAGATCGTAGGTTTTATAGTAAAAAAAACAGCATATCAATTTGGAGTCAAAACGACTCAGGAACTTCGTTTGATAGTCATGCAAAGCATTTTTTCATTAGGACCGCGTTTTACCAAAGATGAAGGAACAGGAAACTTGGTGACGCTCATCACCACAGGCCTACAGAAGCTTCGTGCTTATCTCGAGCTGTTTTTGCCTAAACTGGCTGCCATTAGCGTAACACCTTGGCTGGTGCTTGCTTTCGTTTGGTACCATGATCGGCTTTCAGGCATTATTTTACTTGTGACCATGCCAATTTTAATTTTATTTATGATTTTGCTCGGACTGGCTGCACAAAAAAAAATAGATAGCCAATGGGAGACATATCACGTGTTGTCCAACCACTTTGTAGATTCGCTTCGAGGGTTAGAAACGTTAACATTTCTCGGGAAAAGTAAGGAGCATGCTGAAACGATTGAAAGAGCCAGTGACCGTTATCGAAAAGCGACAATGGGAACGCTCCGAATTGCTTTTTTATCTACGTTTGCTTTAGATTTCTTTACGATGTTATCTGTAGCCATCGTGGCTGTTATGCTTGGTTTGCGGCTCGTAAACGGGTCTATGACATTAGAGCCTGCACTTATGATTTTATTGCTGGCGCCTGAATATTTCCTGCCGATACGAGAAGTCGGAAATGATTACCATGCAACATTAGACGGAAAAGAATCCGGAGATGCATTACTTAAGATTGTGAAGCAGGCTGAAAAATCGCCGGCTAAAAAAGAAGATGTTCCTAGTTGGACTGAAAACAGTGAACTTCAATTAAGGCATATCACTGTAAAATATGACGAAGAACATCCACCTTCTCTTGAAGATGTGTCACTGCATGTTAAAGGAATGAAGAAAATTGGAATCATCGGAAAAAGCGGAGCTGGAAAATCGACGCTTATTGATATACTAAGCGGCTTTGTACAATCTACAGAAGGCTCTGCTGAAGTAAACGGCGTACCAATTGATTTACGCTCAGATGCTTGGCAAAAGCAGATTACGTATATCCCACAGCACCCATTTATTTTTAATGGAACAGTAAAAGAAAATATTGAATTTTATCAAGACAGAGGCGGCTCATATGATTATGAAGATGCTTTAACGAAAGCAGGACTTTTATCAACGGTTCAACAGATGCCTAAGAAGGAAAATGAAATGATAGGGGATGGGGGACGACAGCTTAGCGGCGGCCAAGCTCAAAGGATTGCTCTAGCAAGGGCATTTCTAAGCGACCGTCCTATTATTATGCTTGATGAACCAACGGCACAAGTTGATATTGAAACGGAATATGAATTAAAGCAAGATATTTTAACGATGTTCCAGGATAAGTTATTTATTTTAGCTACGCACCGTCTGCATTGGATGAAAGAAATGGATCTCATTGTTGTAATAGAGGACGGAAAGGTTGCAGAAATCGGTAATCATCAAGAACTGATTCAAAAAAAAGGAGCTTACTATCAATTTTTACATGATGAGGAGGAGATATGATGAAATATAAAAGTTGGATATGGCCCTACTTTAAAACATATAAATATCGTATCTTTTCTATCTTATTACTAAGCTTGTTAACGATTGGTTCTGCTTGCGCGCTAATGTTCACGTCAGGTTATTTGATTTCAGCTTCTTCCTTACGGCCAGAAACGATTTTATTGGTGTATGTTCCAATTGTACTTGTGCGTACATTTGGTTTAAGCCGAGCCGCTTTCCGTTATGCGGAGCGTCTTGTCAGTCACGATTTTATTCTTCGCATTTTAGCTAAAATGCGTACGCGTCTTTATCATTTGATTGAACCTTTAATTGCTACATCTCGCTATCAAACAGGAGATGTTTTAGGAGTTCTCGCGGAAGATATTGAAAGTTTACAAGACTTGTTCTTGCGTACCATTCTTCCAACAATTTCAGCTGTTATTTTATACGTTATTTCGATTGTAGCGTTAGGATTCTTTAGCCTAAAGTTTGCATGTTTGATTGCCCTCTATTTATTTTTATTAGTAGTAGTAATGCCGCTTTTTTCCCTTTGGCATATGAAGGCAGCCAATCAGCGATATAAATCAAGCAAAGCACAGTTATATGCCAAGGTCACAGACGGCTTTTTAGGAGTTGCTGATTGGGTGTTAAGCGGTCAGCAGCAGTCATTTTTTCATTCGTATGACAAAACAGAAAATGAGTTAGACGGCATGGGTCGTAAGCTTAAACTATGGACGTATTACCGAGAATTGTTTGGACAACTTATTGTAGCAGGTTTAATTGTCACAATGATTTGGTTTGGAGCTTCTCTTTTTGCAGATAAAGAGCTTGCAGGTGTGTTTATTGCTGCTTTTATTTTAGTAGTATTTCCTTTATCTGAAGCGCTGCTGCCAGTATCCAATGCAGTAGAAAAGATTCCTCAGTTTGAAGAATCATTAAATAGAGTACAGGAAATGGAAAAGAACTGGGAATATGTGAACGAAAAGAAAAAACATACTCTTTCTCTACCTTATAAAGGTTCATGGAATTCGGTTAGATTAAAAGTTGAGCATGTAAGCTTTCGCTATAGTAATGAGGAGGATTCAGTCATTCATGATCTTTCATTTCAAGTCGAGCAAGGGAAAAAAATTGCGATTCTTGGCAAGAGTGGAGCTGGAAAATCGACTCTATTAAAGTTGCTGCAAGGCTCCTTAACACCTACAGAAGGCACAGTTCAACTAAACGGTCAGTCTGTTGCTGAATTTCGTGAAGATGTACCAAAACTCATCTCTGTATTAAATCAAAATCCTTATTTATTTAATACAAGCGTAGCCAACAATTTATTACTAGCTAATGAAGAGGCCACAAAAGAAGAAGTAATTGAGGCCATGAAGCAAGTGAATATGCACTCCCTTGTGGAAGGTTTGCACCAAGGATATCAAACGCCGATGCTCGAAACAGGTCAGCGCTTCTCGGGAGGAGAACGTCAGCGGATTGCGTTAGCACGTGTTCTGCTTCAGCATACACCAATTGTTATGCTAGATGAGCCAACTGCAGGGTTGGATGCTATGACTGAAAAGCGTTTGTTATCCACTATCTTTGAAACTCTTCAAGATAAAACCTTAATTTGGGTTACGCACAATTTAGTTGGGATGGAAAAAATGGATGAAATCTTATTTTTGCAAGATGGTAAGATAGCCATTCGAGGAACGCATGATGAATTACTTGCGACGAACAGTCACTATCAAAAGCTATATGAATTGGATCATCCGGCAAAAAGCCTTTAGCAGAAGCTAAAGGTTTTTTATTATTTGATAATAAAGTGAAATTCGACAAACACGAGTAAAATATGTGTCGAACGAAAGAAAGCAGCTTGGATTCAAAGAAAAGAGTATGCGTTTAGCATTTTTGAAAAAGTGGTAAAACAAGGTAGTGTTTGTTTCTTCCTGTATAACATCGGTTTATTTTAGGGAAAATATATACACATTATGCGAACGAGAGAAGGAAGATACAATGGAACCTATGCTTATACATATCACGCTCGTAGTGGGACTAGGAGTTCTATCTCAGTGGCTGGCTTGGAGATTTAAGTTACCAGCAATTGTCGTGATGTCAATTATTGGACTACTAACAGGCCCTATTTTAGGTTTAATTGACCCTAAAGCACAATTTGCACAGCTTTTTGATCCTTTTGTATCGATTGCTGTAGCTGTTATTTTATTTGAAGGCAGCTTGAACTTAGATATGAGAGAGGTAAGGGGAATCGAAAAGCCTGTGTTTCGCATTGTGACGCTCGGAGCCATGCTAGCTTGGATTTTAGGCTCTTTAGCTGCTCATTATATAGCGGATTTATCATGGGCGGTGGCAATTGTTATCGGAGGGCTTTTTATTGTGACGGGTCCAACCGTGATTTTACCTCTTTTACGACAAGCTAAATTAAAACCAAAACCAGCAGCGATTTTAAAATGGGAAGGTATTATTGTTGATCCATTTGGTGCACTGCTGGCCGTTTTTTCGTTTGAAATTGTTCAATTTTTAGTGCTGAGAGAAGTGAGTGGAAAAACAATTCTCTTTTTCTTTGCAGCCTCTATTCTTGCAGTTTTAATAGGATGGCTTCTTGGCCGCGGAATAGGATGGATGTTTCAAAAGGGGCATATTCCAGAGTATTTAAAATCTCCGGTCGTATTTATTGTGGTTATTGCCTGCTTTACGATAGCTGATGAAATTAAGCATGAAACAGGTCTTCTAGCAGTGACAGCGATGGGGATTACCCTTGCTAATATGCATATTTCATCTATTAGTGATATGCGACATTTTAAAGAAAACATTTCGGTTCTATTGACTTCTACTATTTTTATCATGTTAACGGCTGGACTGACGATGAAGACCATTACTGAAATTTTTCATTGGAATATTATTTTGTTTGTTTTACTTATGCTGTTTATTGTCAGACCTGTCTCCATCTTTTTATCAACGGTAGGGACAGATTTATCTATAAAAGAAAAAATACTGATTGGCTGGATTGCCCCGCGCGGCATTGTGGCGTTAACGGTCTCAAGTTACTTTGCGAAAGTACTAATCGATGAAGGATTTAAAGATGCTTCCATCCTAACAACACTGACATTTGCTTTAGTATTTGCTACGGTTTGTGCACACGGTTTTTCCCTTTCATGGCTAGCTAAGAAGCTTGATTTATCAATTGGAGAAGAACCTGGTATTTTGCTTGTAGGAAGCAATGATTTTACGGTTGCCTTTGCTTCCAAGTTAAAGCAACTGGGCTATCCAGTGTTAGTTGCTGATTCTTCGTGGGAGCGGTTAAGAGTTGCGCGCAGAGCGGAAGTAGATGTGTATCACGGAGAAGTTCTAGCTGAGCAAACGGAATATCATCTAGATTTAACTCCTTATGAATACGTGATTGCTGCAACTGAGTTAGATGCATATAATGCACTTGTTTGTACGGCTTTTCTTCAAGATATGGGACGGAACAATGTTTTTCAATTGAGTATTCGTGACCAAGAAGATTCAAGAGAAGATGTCGATGAAATTATGCACACGGTAAGAGGACGCATGCTTTTTAAGAAAGGAATTACGTGGGAGTTTCTGCATCATAAAATGGAGCACGGATATACGATTTACAATACAAAAATTACGGATGAATATACGTATGAAACATATCTTGAGGAGAAAAGCGATGCTTCTCTTTTACTAGCAGTGAGCAAGCAGGGAAAGGCATTGAGTTTTTTTGCTCATGATCAAGAAATAAACGTTAATGCAGGTGATACGGTGTTAAGCCTTCAGCCATTAAAAACATAAAAAAACAGGCCTTCAATGGCCTGTTTTTTTATGCTTGTCTTTGTTTAAAATGAATGACGAACAGATAAGCAGCTGCTGCTGCAAAATAGATAGTAACGGCTGGTGCGGTGAAGACATGCCCAGCTACAAAAGCAATTCCAAGAGCTAATACAATTGCTGTACTATACATCATAAAGCTTTCATCAAGAAGCTGTGACGGGTTTTTAAATAATCGAACCAATACGGTTAAACCAACTACTAGAAGTGGAAGAACCCATAGTAAAAATCCGATGATACCTAAAGAGAAAAATAGGTCATAAAAATCCATTTCAATCATCTTTGGCGGAAGCTGTTTTGTATAGTCACCAGAAAAGCCCATACCTATCATTTTTCTTGCAATAGGTGCTTTTGCATACTCTTCCTTATGATGAGCTAAAAATTGCTCACGGCTGCTTAGAATCAGATTTTGAATATCTTTGTCATCTAAATTTGATTCCTTTTGCTTTTTCTTTTTAGCCGGCTTTTCTTTTTCTTTCTTTTCCGGCTTTTCTTGCTTTGTTTTCTCTTTTTTAGCCTCTAACATATCGATGTGCGTATATGTGTTTTTATAAGCTGGAGAAATCGGAGTGGTTGCTCCGGTTACAATTAAAAGCAGAATTGAGATTACTAAGTTGGCTTTAATTAAGCTGCGTTTATTCGTAAATAATTTTGCAAATAAGACCACTGTCGCTACAACTAAAGAAAGAATAACGGCACCTAAGCCTACTTTCGTTCCAAGCATGATGGACGAAACAGCTAACAAGATAAAAGGAATCCAGTAATAAGCTTTTGAAAACGAACGTACTTTATCTAAAGCTAAAAGCAGTGTGAGAGGAAGCAAAATAGCAATGGTTGCCCCTAGCTCATTCGCTGCATAAAACCAGCCTTTGAATCCGATTTTATTATACTGATAACTCTCTAGTGCTGTACCTGTTAGCATTGTACCGATAAAAACAATACTGATGATGAGTGAAGCAGTCAATAAGTTTTTGCTCAGTATTCTTTTTACATCCAAAGACGATCGATAATGTGAAAACATCACAATCATTCCAAGTAATGTAACGTTCATATAAACAACCTTATTGAAAAATTTAATTTCTTGCCCAATATAATAAGGATCTTTCCATTGATGATTTAAGTAGATATTGAGTCCAAGAAAGAGTGCAAAAACAATAAGGTAGATAATCGAATATCTAGCCCATTTTGATTGTTTGGCAAACACTAAAAGTAGGACACCTGCAAAAATCATATATAGAAAGCGAATAACAACCCCAATTGAGAGACCACTATCCATGTTCAAAACCATGTACGTCGTTAGCATATCAATAATTGGCTGAATTGAAATAAAACCAACGAACAGAAAAAATAACCAGTATGTGTTCTTCATATAGTACTCTCCTGTTTTACGTGAATTAACGTTTTCTTTTAACTAAAAGCATAACACCTTCTACTCTGCATAATAGCGTCGACATTAAGTATACTAAACCACCTGCAAGACAGACAATACCAAATCGTAAGATAACATGTAATGAATTCAAAAATGCGATGTCCTTCAAGAAGAACATGAGGATAGCAACAGGTACGGAAGCTAAAAGAATTTTTCCTGTTTCTTTCACTAGATATCCGTAATGGAAGTGATTGATTTGTTTTGCCAGCATAACGAATACGATGGCCGTATAGAAAAAGGCAACCACTGACATGGAAAGTGCTAATCCTTGGTATCCCATAAATTTAGTGAAAATCATGTTAAAGATGATGTTTAACACAATGGATAATAAGCCTGCTCTCATAATAAGATAACCTTTTTGAAGAGAATAAAATCCTTTTGCAAGAACAGCTTGCAGCGAATAAAAAAACACCGAACCTAGGTAATAATAAGATACATCCGTTGTTTTTAACGTCGAATTTGCGTCAAATGCACCGCGCTGATAAGCAATCATTACAATGTCTTTCATATAAAAGATCATAATAACAATCGTCGGAATCAGCAGCATCAGCATAAACGTAATCCCTTTTTCAATTCCCGATTTAAAGCGTTCTTCATCTTTTTCAGAAATGGCTCTTGCAATCAGCGGATAAATAATGGTTGCGACCGTAACCCCGAATATTGCCTGGGGAATACTTACAAGTCTGAAGGCGTAATTTAAGTATGAAATAACACCTTCACCAAAGGAGCCGGCAAAGAAGAAGTTTACAGTTAAATTAATTTGACCGACCATAATGGTCACACCAACAGGGATGAATACTTTATAAAAAGCCACCACTTCATCACGGTCAATTTTTTGCTTCCATAACAGCAGATGCTGCGGTTTAAAATAGACAACTTTAATTAAGAAAGAAGCAATTGTTCCTACAAAATATCCAAGAGCAATTGCATAGCCGCCCATGATTGAATGTAATAGGATTGTACTTAAAATCGTAAAGAGTACAACAACCGTTTGAGAAAACACGGAGAAAGAATATTGACTTCGTGCATCAAATACACCTTCGTATACGGCATTCACTCCAACTAGTGAAAGAGATAAAAAGTACATAACGCCCGTATAAATTCCTAGTTCAATTGCTGCTTTGGAAAAATTAGAATACGAAGCGGGAAAGTAAAAGAAAGCGGCAATTGATCCGAGAACCGAAATAATGAAACAAATAAGAAAGGTTGATTTAACAATATTAGTCAAATGAACCTTTCCTTTATTTTCTTTTTCATAACGTAAATAACTAGGAATAAACGCATCCTTCATCCCCGTTAACATAAATAAAATAAAAGCGTTTGGAATGATCATTGCTGCGTTGTATGAATCGACAATATAACTTGTACCGAAATAGTTAGCAATAACTAAATCACGAATCATACTAGAAAATTTCAAAAATAATGTTGATATGAGCAGTAAAATGCTCGCGAATTTTAAGTTTTTCATGCGAAACTCCTACCTTTTCAAGTTATCTCATCAACTATTAGCAATAAAGAAGCATCCGACAATTAGAAGAATACAGCCGATAACTTGTTTTGTTGTAACTTTTTCTTTAATTAAAAAGTAACCGAATGTTAATGTCCAAATATACGTAATAGACGTGAGCGGAAATACAATAGAATAAGGTAACAGCGTTAAAACATACACATTAAGCAGAGCTGCCGCCCCGTAAAAAAGGCCGCCACCCACAAAGCAAATAAGCGCTAGCTTTATCTTTTTTTCATTTAAATACGTAGAAATATACTTGAAAAAGACAGCTCCAACTGAACCTAAAAGAGTCATAATAAGTAAAAGCGGGATACTATTCATCTTGGCCACCTACTAAAATTACACCTACGATAATAATAAGAGTACCGACCAGCTTCATAGGGCTAATGGTTTCATTTAATAGAAAGAAACCAAGAGCAATGCTGATTACGTATCCTAGGCTTAAAAATGGATGAAGTAAGGAAACTCTTTCAAATTTAAAAGCGGCAATCATAAAAACCGCTCCTAATCCATAAAGAAAAAAACCAATAATTAAATTTAAGTTAAATGAAGCTTCGGACAACTTCCAAAAAAGTTGTCCAACAGCTGTAAACAGGGAAGCCACGATAATGAGTGTGATTCCTAGCTTTTTGTTGTAATTGCTCTCCATCAGGAGGTCACATCCCTTTCTTTCTGATCAAATCGGATAAAAGGAAGACCAATAAAGAAGAAAGACACAAATACGCTTGCTAATAAATATCGAAAATCTTGAGCCGGCAATGCCGCAAGAACAGAAAGCGTGTTAAGAGCCCAAGGAATGACGATAATAAGTGACGTAATTCCTCTTCGAATCACTAGCATTAATGAAAATAATAAAATGACACAGTGATAAAAAGCTGGTTTCCATAAGAATGTAAAAACAGGGTGCTTAAAAATAGCTAAGTAAGCATTGGCAGTATGCGTAATAAACGGCTCGATTACTTTATTTTTAAGACCTAAATCATTGCCGTAATAAATGTTGGTTACATACGTATCTGTATAGCCATCTTTAAAAGGATTGATTTGCCATACTAAAGCCGTTTGTTTGAGAAAGCCTTCCGTTGCTAGATAAGGATTTTTGATGACAATGCTAGCATAATTCTTAAAGTAAAGACCTAGATCATTAAAAATAAACTCGCGGTCGTAGTATTTCCAAGTGAATTTAATAGGATCGCTTTTATATGGATTGTACTTTTCTTTCCACAATTCAATAGGGAGCACTTTATTAAAATATTCGCGCTCTTCTTTGGACATTTCCCCATCATTTGAAATGATGTTTGCAATTTGTTGAGTTGGAATAGACAAAGCTTCATTTGGATCCGAAGGCTGTACATCAAGCCACGCGAACACAGGTCCTGTAACAATCTTTTGTAAAATAAAGACAACTAAGAAAATCGTGACAAGAGGTTTCCAATTTTTTCTGAATAAGACGATCATTAAAAGGAAAGTCAAGACGAATACAGGAAAACCATTATGTCTAAAGAAAGCTACTCCAAATGCGGAAAGTAAAAGTAAGAAAAAGCTTGCTTTGCTTTTAATCCAAGCACCTTTTGACAAATAGATTTTTGCAATATTCACCGTAAAAAACAGCAGAAAAGCACTGTATAAAATATCTTTCCAAATAATAATTGAAAAGATTAAAAAGCTTGGAATAATGACAATGATAGCTGTTAAAAATCCAATCATAACAGGATGTGCTTTGCGTTTAATGAAAAAATCAAACGTATAGGCGTATATGCTTACTACAACAACAATTTGCGTGAACGCTACAATTCCTGGGTTATCCCATATTTTTGTCAGCAGCATAATCAGCCACGTAATCATAATAGGGTGCCAATCGTTAAATTCTCCGTTATGTGCCTGTCTCCACTGTGCTAATGAATCGGGAGTCATGGCCGCTGGGAAAAAGGCGAACCAGTAATATAAGCTAACAGCTAAAATAAGAATCGTAACAATTCCTAGATAACGCTTTGGATGTGCAAATGTATAGTGAAAATCGTTTATCTGTTTGATAGCGCTGAGTACAGCGGCCGTCAGCAGTATTGCCAATAGAGTACGGCTGATGGCATACAAAACGAGTAAGAAAATAGTTGAGCTCGTCATATGTAAGTTATCTAAAAGTGAAAACTGTACGATAAACGAAAAAACAATCAGCAATAGCCATTCTAGCGGTTTAAATGAAGCATAAGCTCTATTTTTATAAATAAAAATAGAGCTTATGATGGTAAATACAAGTGCAGCAAAAAGGGAAAGATAGTGAACACCGTCTGGATTACCAATACTTAAACCGATAAGAATAATTAAAGCTGTTACTGTAAGCAGTAAAATACTTTTTTTATTCTTCATCATTGTTATTCTCCTACTTGTTCAATCTGTTCAATTTTTTTATTTAGTTCTAATTCATATTGCTTGCGATTTAATGAAGCGATTGTATCTAGAATTAATCCACAGACGAAAGATAAAACACCTAACACCATCAATCCAGTTGCTAAGATAGATGACGGTACTTTGGTAATAAAGCCTGTATCAAAAAATTCATAAAGTACTGGAGCACCAACAGCTAATCCTGCGACAATAAACAACACTGTCCAAATGGAGAAGAACTGAAGCGGCTTGTACTCTTTAAATAACGTAAAAATCATTCGTAACACTTTAAACCCATCAGAGAACGTATTAAGTTTCGATTCGCTGCCTTCAGGTCGATCGCGATAATCGATCGCGATTTCTTTTAGGCGGAAGCGTTTATCTAACGCGTGAAGACTCATTTCTGTTTCAATTTCAAATCCCGGGCTCATCACAGGTATTGATTTTACAAATAATTTATCATACGCACGATAACCTGTCATGATATCTTTAATGTTGCTTTTGTACAGGCCATTAATTAAAGAACGTACTAAGTTATTACCAAAATTATGGAAAGCACGTTTGTTTTCTTCGAGATACGTTCCGTTTGATAAACGATCTCCAATGACCATGTTAGCTTCTCGATTTCTAATAGGCTCAATTAATTGATGAACAAATTCTGCAGGATACGTATCATCTCCATCTACCATGACATAACAATCTGCATCAATTTCTTGAAACATCGAACGTACAACATTTCCTTTTCCTTGCTTGAATTCTTTTTTGACGATCGCCCCGTGTTCAAGTGCAATTTCACTTGTGCGATCTTTTGAATTGTTATCGTACACATAAATATCTGCACTAGGCAGTTCACGTTTGAAATCGTCAATTACTTTTCCAATTGTTACTTCCTCGTTATAACAAGGAATTAAAACTGCGACTTTCATTTTTCCACCTCATCAAAAAAAATTGTTGGGAGTTGTTCAGCAATTACATCTACTGTGTAGCGGTTTGCTGTTTGTAACGCCTGTTGAGACATTTGCTGTTTCACATCTTCAGGAAGATTAATAAAAGCCTGTAGCTGTGAAGCTAATTCGTCTACATTTTTAGGCTCAAAGAATAGACCATTCTTTCCGTCTATAATGTAATCTTTTAGACCACCAATCTGACTCCCAATTACGGGTGCCCCGCAAGCCATAGCTTCGAGGCCGACTAAGCCCAAACTTTCTCCTTTTCTTACGGTCGGAAACACGAATGCTTCAATTGCATTATATACGTAAGCAAGAGAGGACTGAGGAAGGAGAGGGAAATGGATGACTTTTTCCTCTAGACCTAGAGTCTTGATCATTTCCTTAAATGCAGCTTCATCTTTTCCGCTTCCAACGTATAGGTATTTGTAAGAAGTGGGCATTTGTTGTTCAGCTTTTGCAATTGCTTGCAGGTAGTATTCCCATCCTTTACCCACATCAATGCGGCTTACACATCCAAGATAACGGGTAGTAGGGTCCAAGTTTAGTTCTTGATAAGCTTTGCTTTTATCTGCATAAGGGTGAAACAGATCTTTATTCACTCCTCCGCTTGGAAAAATATAGATTGGGTTATGAACCTTATATTTCTCTTCAACGAGCCCTTTATAATAAGGAGAAGGAGTAATAATTTTAGTAGAATGGTGCAATAAATTATTTACTCTAGGCTGATACTTTTCCTGTGAAGGTACTTCAGGTACAACGTCTGAACCATGAACATTTGTCACAATCTTCACATTCTTCTTTAGCGTTTTAAGAATCAGCAACGGAAGAGCATTATGAGATGCATAATGTACGTAAAGGTAGTCGTAGTTTTTTGTCAAGCCCGTCAAGACGATATTAGCATAATGAGAAGCATAGCTAAAAAGCTTGCTTAATTTGCTTGTCTTTTTTTGCATGACAATTTTATCAACTTGAATACCATGTTGAACTAAAATTTTTTCAGTGTTTTGAACAAATACACCATAGCTCGGGAATTGTTCTGAAGGATACATATTTGAAATCAACAAAATTTTCATGATTGTTTCACACCTATTTTTCTTTATTAGTTTATGATAATGACAACGGGTGTTCATTTAAATAGAGCTTACATGTATCGTCTTACTATTAAGTTGAGTGATTTCATTGATAAACATGCAAAAATGGGTTGCATATCGCCAACATCACAATATTATAGCACACCTACTTTTTAAAATGCGAAAGTTTATCGGACACTTCTAAAACGATAGATAAAGCAGTAAAGAAGATGATTTTCACATCATCATAATCACACGAAAAAAAGCGAACGCTATTCGTTCGCTTTATGTCACTTATTTCACTTCAACGCTTACCCCAAAATGGTCGGAAACAACGGGATAATGTATGCCGTTAAACACCACAGTTGATGACTGAATATCCTGCGCATGACTCGATAGAATTAGATCAAGGCGCAGTGCCCGTTCATTATCATCCCATCCAGCAATGTTACCTTTAACTGTAATACCGCTGTCTTTTTTGTTCGATAGAGTATACGTATCATAGAGGCCTTGGCTCAACAGGTAGTCGTAACCTTCATTTCGTCTATGAGCGTCATTATTAAAGTCTCCGAGTAGGAAAAATGGATTATCTTTGTGTACATGAGCTAGCAGCGTATCAACTTGCTGCTTGAACGGCTCTTCCTCGTCATCCCACCAGCCAAGATGACAAGAATAAAACGTAAGAAGTTCTTTTTCATATTCGATTGTTGCTCCAACAATTCTTCTCGTTTTCCAATAGTCAATATTTGACGTTTGTGAAACAAAAAATGAATGCTCTTCAATAATCGGGTGTTTCGTTAAAATGGCAATTCCTTCTTCATACACTTCATAGCCTATATGAGATAAATCCCATACCAATTGATAGTCTTCACCTTGCTTACCCAGTTCTTTTGCTAAAAGCCAAGCGTAATTATCGCTGCGAATGTAGTCATATACATAAGGTGCGTCTACTTTTTGGCTTACTTCCTGTAAAGCAATGACATCATATTTTTCTTTTTTAATTACTTCAGCTAGACAAGATAACTTGTCTAGCTGATTTTCCTCTTGCCAAGAGTGGCAATTTAACGTTAATAGCTTCATTGTGTTAAGCTCCTAACAAATCTTGAATGTCGGATTTCAAAACATCCGCTTTAGGTCCATAAATAGCTTGTACCCCTTTATCTTTCAAGATTAAACCAAGGGCTCCGTTTTGTTTCCACTCACTTTCTCCTGCAACGGCATGTATATCTTTTACCGTTACACGTAAGCGAGTCATACAAGCATCAACATCTTCAATATTGTTTTCTCCGCCAAGCAGTCCAATAATGACTGGTGCAAGCGAATCATTTTTCACCTGCTTGCTGCTTGTTGCAGTTGTTTCTTCATCAATATAGTTTCCGTTACGTCCCGGCGTTGGGAAGTTAAAACGTTTAATTAAGAAGTTTGCCACTCCAAAATTTAAGCCAAAGAATACAAGGCAGGCGATGATAAAGTTCATTAAGTCAGCCCATAGGCCGGCTTTGATAATCATTGGTGTACGTGTTAATAGCTCAATTACGCCAAATGAGTGTACGCGAACATGAACAATATCAACAATGGCAAAAGCCAGTCCCGTCATAATTGCATATACGACATATAAAAGAGGTGCTGCGAACATGAACATAAATTCGATTGGTTCTGTTACGCCTGTTAAGAAAACAGCTAGTCCAGCTGAAAAGAACATTGAACGATATTTTGAACGTTTGTCAGGATCTACGTTACGATACATTGCTAAAGCGATTCCAATTAGCGACGCACAAGACAAAATCATCTGTCCTACTTTAAAGCGTGCAGGTGTAACGTCATGTAATAACTGCTTGTAGCTTTCCATATCTCCTGCAGCGCGGAAATTATTTAAATCTGCAATCCAAGCAAGCCACAAAGGATCTTGACCGGCAACAGTGGAACCTGCTCCAGAACCTGTTAAAATTTTGTACGTTCCGCCTAGCTCCGTGTAGTTCATAGGAACTGTCAGCATATGATGAAGACCAAATGGAAGAAGCAGGCGCTCTAATGCTCCGAAAATAAATGGTGCTAGAATAGGAGCTGTGTCTCTAGATGTTGCAATCCACTGTCCGAAGCTGTTTAATGAACCTTGGATAAACGGCCATACAATGGATAAAAGCAGTGCCGTTACAACTGAACCACCGATGACCACAAATGGTACGAAGCGCTTGCCGTTAAAAAACGAAAGGGCTTCAGGCAATTTATCATAGTTGTAATATTTATTGAATAAATTCGCACCTAAAAATCCAGCGATAATTCCTACGAACACTCCCATGTTAAGAGCGGGAGATCCTAAAATAGATGTGAAGTAGTCTTTTACAACTAATTCTTGTCCAAACAGTGATTGAACCGTTGCTTTTGAATCTGAGAGCATTTCTGCTTTAACTCCGAAAATGGCTCCTGTAATTCGATTAATAAGAATGAATGCGATGAGTGCAGCAAATGCACCTCCAGCACGTTCTTTTGCCCAAGAGCCCCCGATGGCAACAGCGAACAAAATGTGAAGATTTGTAATGATACCCCAGCCTATGTCTTCCATCACGCGTGCACTTGTTTGTACAGCAGTGATGTCTCCCCCAGTCATTGCAACTAGTTTTCCAAGTGAAATCATAATACCAGCTGCGGGCATAACCGCTACTACTACTAATAAAGCCTTACCAAATTTCTGCCAAAAATCAAATGAAAAGAACTTCTTCATAGTTTTTCCCCTTCCCCTATGTATGGGTTTTCATTTTATTTTTTGATAAACTATATTTCAAAAATAGTGCAACCGTTTGCATAACCTTATTGTAATAAAAGGGCTTTCATAATGCAATACTGTAATTTCTCTTTTTTGAAAAATTTATTCATGAATCATAAATGATGAAAAAATTTTTATGATAAAGTGAACAATATCAACGGTATTTTAACATGATGGAATGTAATAAAAGCATTCAAATAATGGCATAAAGACAAGTACAGAGGAGGATAATATGAAAAAAGAAGAGCTACAAGCGATTATTTTTGATTTAGACGGTGTTATTGCAGATACGGTACATTTATATTATAAAGCAAATAAAAAAGTAGCAGATCAACTTAACGTTTCATTTTCTGAAGAACTCAATCAGCAGCTGCAGGGGATCAGCCGAGTGAAAACTGTAGAACTCATTGCTGCCCAAGGCAATGTACATCTGACAGTGGAAAAAAAAGAACAGCTTGCTGATGAAAAGAATAAGCATTATCAAGCATTAATAAAGGAAATGACAAAGGATCATCTACTTCCAGGAATACAATTGTTGTTAGAGGATTGTAAAAAACAAGGTATTAAAATGGCAATTGCTTCTTCTAGTTCAAATGCAAATACTGTAGTGGATGCGTTAGGAATACGTCCTTTTTTTGATTGCATTGTGGATGTGAGAAAAATAAAGAAGGGAAAACCAGACCCAGAAATATTTTTGACAGCTGCCGATCAATTAAAAGTAACACCCTATGCATGTGTGGCCATAGAAGATGGAGAGGCGGGTGTAAAAGCTATTAATCAAACAGATATGGTTTCTATCGGCGTTGGTAAGCATCTGAAGGAAGAGGATATGAATTTTCACGTATATTCAACAGCTGATTTGTGTTTAAAGACGATCAAAGAGGTTTTCGAAAAAGCAAGAAAAGGAACAGATTATAACAGCATGTATACAAAAAATTAGTAAATCTTTTACATGCAAGTAGCAAAGCGCAAAAAAACATATGCTAGAATAAAATAAGAGAGCAAAGATACATAGGAAGGGGTACATCATGATTAAATGTATTGCGATCGATATGGATGGAACTTTAGTAAATAGTGAACAAGTTGTAAGTAAAGAAAATGCCCAAGCGATTAAGACAGCTCAAAAGGCAGGGGTGGAAGTTGTTGTTGCTACGGGACGTTCTTATGAAGAGGCCCGTTATGTTTTAGAAGAAGCAGGACTTCATACATATTTAATTTGTGCAAACGGAGCAGAGCTTCGGAATCCACAAGGAGAAAAACAATATTCAGTAGGCATGACGATGGAATCTATTCGCGAAGTAGAGGGTGTTTTTAAGAAGTTTCAGTTGTACTTTGAAGTCTATACAAGTGAAGGCACGTATTCAAATGACTATGAAAAAGCTTTGTCGGTATTAATGGATATTTATTTAAGCGCTAGCTTAAAAGATAATTATGAAAAATCGTTAGAAGCGGCAAAAGAGCGTTTCAATAGCGGCAGAGTAAAGCTTATTGAAGAGTATGAAGCGTTATTTCAAGATCCAAACAAGGACATTTATAAGCTGCTTGCTTTCTCTTTTGACGAAGAAAAGTTAGAACAGGCAAAAATAGAACTTGTGAAGTTAGATTCGATTGCAGTCAGTGCATCTGGTAAAGAAAATATTGAAATAAATGATGAAAATGCTCAAAAAGGAATTGCGGTTACATCATTTGTTCAAGAACGCCATATTTCTTTAGAAGAAACGATGGCCATTGGAGACAATTATAACGACGTATCGATGTTTCAGCGAGTTGGACGTGCTGTAGCGATGGGGAATGCCCCTCAAGAAATTAAAGAGTTTGCCCATATCGTAACAGGAACAAATGACGAGCACGGCGTAGCTCAAGCTATTTTAAATGCGCTTGAAACAGTTAAACAATAAGCAAACTAAAAAGCATGCCTTTAGGCATGCTTTTTAGTTTGTTATTTTCTCCTTGTTACGACGGTATGCACCGTGATTTGTCGGTCCAACATATTGATTTAAAGCAAATGAATGACGAATTGCTTCTGTAATAAATTCTTTTGCTGTATAAATAGCTTGTTTGACATCACTGCCTTTTGCCAATTCAGCAGCAATCGCAGCTGAGTATGTGCATCCAGCACCGTGCGTAAATGTTGTCTCAATACGTTCAGACTCTAAGATCTCAAACGTTTTTCCATCATAAAGCAAATCAATTGCTTTTTCATGTGCCAATTTACTTCCGCCTTTAATCAATACATATTCGGCACCAAGGTCAAAAATCTTGACGGCTGCTTCTTTCATTTTATCGACCGTTTTGATAGGACCAAGTCCGCTTAATTGACTAGCTTCAAATAAATTAGGGGTTACAACTGTTGCTTTTGGAACTAGTACATCACGCAAGCTGACAGTTGTTTCCGGGTGAAGCGCTTCGTCTTCTCCTTTACATACCATCACAGGATCTACTACGACATTTTTTAAACCATATTCTTCAATTGTTTTTGCGGCTAGTTCAATAATTTCCACTGAGCCAAGCATACCTGTTTTTAGAGCTTGTACGCCTACGCCTTTTACAATTGTTTTCAACTGCTGTTCAACAGTTGAAACTTCTTGCGGAAATACGTTATGAGACCAGCTGTTATCGGGATCCATTGTTACAATTGTTGTTAAAGCTGTCATTCCGTAAACACCCAGTTCTTGGAATGTTTTTAAATCCGCTTGAATGCCAGCTCCGCCGCTGCTGTCAGAACCTGCAATGGTTAATGCTTTATTCATTGTCATAAAAAATCCTCCCGTATTTTAAGTTCATAGAGAAAATAGAGTAAAACTTCCACCAGTCGGTTTTTAGCTACCCAATGTGTTTTAGATAAATTTCTTCCATTCACTTTTCACTTTTTCTTTTATTTTATCGCTTTTAATGTAGATATTCAATTTCTAAAAACTGTATGAATCCTAAGTGTAATTTAGAATTATTATGACTGACTGTGAAGCATGAGTTAAATGAAAGTTAACGAATGAAATGTAATGTGGCTTGAACATTTACTTTGCATAAACTTAAGGGTAGCCACCTTCAGAAGTAATCGTATGCTAAAAAACCTCTTATTAAAAGGCTTTTTACCTTATGGTACAAGCACTCTTTTTCTTAATGAATAAAATAAATAGAAACTTAAGAAAGGGTGATTCACATAAAAAAACATTCTAATCATGACAGTTATAAAGACGATTCGTATGCTTTCAATAAATCACAACCTCGCAAAAAAAACCACAAAGATTATTATATGAATTCAAATTTAACAAATGATCACTTCAGAACTGTTAAGGCAGGCACTTTAAATGTTTGTATAATTGTATTACCAGGAGCTAAAGTTGATCGAAACTCTACAGATAATCAGTCTATAGTTCCCAATCGTGTAAAAAGAGACATAGCCGCTGCTAATAAAATATGGAAACAATACGAGAAAAACCGATTAATCCAAGGTGTTACATTTACTATTACACGTTCAGTTGTTTTTTTGGAAAACATCAGTGGCATTGTTAGTAATGCGGAAAATTTTCCAATTGGAGGGGCTAGTCATCTTACAATGGTACAAGCAATGCTTAAAACTGGCCGAAAAGTTTGTCAAAATGCTGATGTGTATGTATTTTACATGAATGGAAATAGATTTGGGCCTGTTAATTTTGATTATTCATCTACTCTCGCTGTAACTTATAATTCTTTTCCGCTTATTATTATGACAAATGCAAGTACAGATGAGTATCTTCTCGCACATGAATTGGGTCATTTTATGTTTATTACGAATCGGTTTAACGAGACGGATGATCCAGAACCTTTTCATGAACTAGATGGAAATCATAATAGAACGCCTAGTAACCTTATGTTTCCTACTCCTGAATTCTGGCCAATAGTACCGGAGATTACCAGTGAACAGATACACAAAGCTTTAAATAGTCGTGTTTTTTATAGCTAATTGTTGTTCATGCAAAATAAAAACGTCCTTAACAGCGGGTTAAGGACGTTTTTCACTATTTATTAGATAGAAGCTAATTCTTTTTCAAGAGCTACGTCTACTGATACATAATCATAACCTAAATCATGTGCAACTGCTTCGTACGTAATGGCTCCGTTTGCAACGTTCACTCCTAATTTTAACGCTTCGTTTTGAGCGATTGCTTTGTGAACACCTTTAGAAGCAATTTGAAGTGCGTAAGGTACGGTTACGTTTGTTAAAGCAATTGTTGATGTGCGAGGAACTGCTCCCGGCATGTTTGCAACTGCATAGTGTACAACACCGTGCTTTTCATAAGTCGGCTGATCGTGTGTTGTAATGTGGTCGATTGTTTCAACGATACCACCTTGGTCGATTGCTACGTCAACAATAACAGAACCTGGCTTCATTGTTTTCACCATTTCTTCTGTTACTAGTTTTGGAGCTTTTGCACCTGGGATTAATACTGCGCCAATCACTAAATCTGACTCCGCTACTGCATCCGCAATATTATAAGGGTTTGACACTAGCGTATTGATTTGGTTGCCAAAGATATCGTCTAATTGACGTAAGCGTTCAGGACTTAAATCAATAATTGTTACATCAGCACCGAGACCGATTGCGATTTTTGCAGCATTTGTACCAACACCGCCGCCTCCGATAATCGTTACTTTTCCGCGGCTAACTCCAGGAACACCCGCTAGTAAAATTCCTTTTCCACCGTTTGATTTTTGAAGGAATTGTGCACCGATTTGAGCAGCCATACGTCCTGCTACTTCGCTCATAGGCGTTAATAGAGGCAATGTACGATTTACTGCTACTGTTTCATAAGCAATGGCTGTTACGCCGCTATCTTTTAATGCTTTTGCTAGTGCTGGTTCAGCTGCTAAGTGAAGGTATGTGAATAAGATAAGACCTGGTCTAAAATAGCCGTATTCACTTGCTAGTGGTTCTTTTACTTTCATAACCATTTCAGCTTGTGCCCAAACGTCAGCTGCTGTCTCAACAATTTCAGCTCCAGCCTTTACATAATCTTCGTTTGTGAAGTTACTTCCAATACCCGCTTCATTTTCAATTAATACACGATGACCTGTACCAACAAATGATGCTACGCCTGCTGGTGTAATCGCTACTCGGTTTTCGTTGTTTTTGATTTCTTTTGGTACGCCAATAATCATGATTAATTTCCCCCTTGGTCGTTTGTGTATCTTTAGTATAAAGAAAGTTTTATGAAATTTCTTTGTCTAGAAAGAAGAATTGAATAAGTGGTTTTTGTTTAAACATACAAATGTAACCGCTTACTTATCAGAATTTTTAATTTTTGTGTAAGGTAATCTAACATCATAAAGAAATAAAAAGTGAAAAAAAGAGCTATTCGTTTATTGGAAAATAAATGAATAGCTCAGTGTTAAAAAAAGTCACATCATCTGTTATTTTTTATATTTCATTAACTTAATATCAATATAAAGAGTTATTTTTTGATTAACGTCCTTTAAGTTAATATCACCAATCTCTGAAATTCGCTTTAATCGATAGCTAAGTGTATTCATATGCACATTTAATTCTTTTGCTGCTTCGTTAATGTTATTATCATTATTTAAAAATACTTCGAGAGTCTCCACCAAGTTGCTATTATGACGAAGATCGTAATCAGTTAGCTTCTTTAAAGAATGGTTTTCAAATTGATCGTGCGCGCGCTTCTCTAAAATAACATCAAGAAATTGATAAATACCTAATTCCTGATAGTTAATAATCTCTTTCGTTTCTTCTGGAAACTTGCTTTTCATATCTAATACGTTCAAGGCTTCTTTATAGCTTTTTTCGATATGATCGTGCGATGAATAAATACTGCTGCAGCTGGCTTTAATTTGAGTAACATCAAAGCGTTCATACATATTGCCTCTAAAATAGTCTACAAAATCTCGCTGTTCATCGAGAGGGTTTTCAACCGCATCCAAAGAAAGCAGTAAGATTAAGTCATTGCAATCAATCGTATAAAGAACGATTTTTAAGCGATGCATCGTTTTTAGCATATACGAGATTTGACGTTCAGCTTCAGGCGTAATATCCTCTTGGAAGCGGAAGATAGCAATGGAAAACGTTGATGGAGCTGTAATTTGCGCTTCATAAAACGCTTCTGAAATTTCTTGGCGAGACTTAATGTGACCAGTTAATAGTTTCCAGAAAAATTCCTGTGAACGTTCCTCTCGTTTATACTTTCGAATTTGAAGCTGTAGCAATTTATTTTTTAATACATTCGCAGCTTTTTTTAATAGCTCTACTTCTTCGTCGCCTAAGGCTTTCTCAATTTCAACAGCCCAGATAAATCCTAGAACTTCTTCATTTTTCCAGATGGAAATAGCTATACGATCTCCAAGCCCAATTTCATTTATATTTTTCACACGCACAGGTTCATTTGTCTCAAGCAGTTTAGGAATAATGCCTTCTTTCCATAAGTTGTTGATGACCTTTTCCGGAACTCTTCTTCCAATAATCGTGGCAATACGCGCCTGGTCCGTTCTTTCGTCATGGGTGCTATAAGCTAATAAGCGATGATTAGCATCTTCAATGGTAATAGGACAGTTCAATACTTCGCTAATGCGATCAGCGAATTCTTCAAGCGTATCAAAATTTTCCTTGAACGGATCTTTGATTGGTTTCGTCATATATAAAATCCCTCTTCATAAAACAAAATAAGTACTAGTACAGCTTTTTAGCTACAATAAATATAGTAAAACGGTAACAACCGTGTTGATCATCAATTCATTGAAATGATTAACTGCTTAATATTTTAACAAAAGTAATTGTTTAAGAAAATGTTAAAATGCGTCTAAAGGTAGTTAAGAATGTACGGATGATTAGTAACTGCGTTCATTTCGCTTATTTTATCGAAATTTTCTTCAAAATAATCAATGTTCGGTGAGCATGATTCTTTTCAAATGTGTATAATAAAACGTATGATTATGGTTATATCAAACTTGAATCTGTAACTTTCTTTATGATATGTTCAGTTACGATTAGGTTGACCAATTCATATTACACATGAAGGGAAGAATTTAACATGGCAAAACAACAAATCGGTGTTATCGGTTTAGCGGTTATGGGGAAAAACTTGGCGCTAAACATTGAGAGCAGAGGCTATTCTGTTTCAGTTTATAACCGCTCTCCTGAAAAGACAGAAGAGTTCCTAAAAACAGAAGCAGAAGGTAAAAATTTTGCAGGTACATACAGTGTGGAAGAGTTTATTAATTCTCTTGAAAAACCGCGTAAAATTTTATTAATGGTTAAAGCTGGTGCTGCTACAGATGCAACAATTGATTCGTTAAAACCATACTTAGAAAAAGGCGACATTTTAATCGATGGCGGAAATACATTCTTCCAGGATACAATTCGTCGTAACAAAGAGCTAGAAGAATTAGGTATCCATTTCATCGGTACAGGCGTATCTGGCGGAGAAGAAGGCGCATTAAAAGGACCTTCAATCATGCCTGGCGGACAAAAAGAAGCATATGAACTTGTAAAACCAATCTTAACAGCTATTTCAGCGAAAGTTGAAGGCGATGATTGCTGCACATACATTGGACCAAATGGTGCAGGTCACTACGTAAAAATGGTTCATAACGGCATCGAGTACGGCGATATGCAGTTAATTTGTGAAGCATACTTCATTATGAAAAACGTATTAGGTTTAGAAACAGATGAACTACATGAAGTATTTGCTGAATGGAATAAAGGCGAGCTAGATAGCTACTTAATTGAAATCACAGCTGATATCTTTACGAAAAAAGATGAAGAAACAGGTAAAGCACTTGTAGACGTTATTTTAGACACTGCAGGTCAAAAGGGTACAGGTAAATGGACAAGCCAAAGTGCGCTTGATTTAGGTGTACCACTACCAATCATTACGGAATCTGTATTTGCGCGCTTTATTTCAGCTATGAAAGAAGAACGTGTAAAAGCAAGCAAAGTATTGAGCGGTCCAAATGCAGCTGCATTTGAAGGTGATAAAACCGAATTAGTAGAAGCAATCCGTAAAGCATTGTACATGAGTAAAATTTGTTCATATGCGCAAGGGTTTGCTCAAATGAAAGCAGCTTCTGAAGAATATGACTGGAATTTACAGTACGGTGATATTGCAATGATCTTCCGTGGTGGTTGTATCATCCGTGCACAATTCTTACAAAAAATTAAAGAAGCTTATGATCGCGATGCAGATCTAACAAACTTATTATTAGACCCATACTTCAAGGATATCGTAGAAGGCTATCAGTCCGCTCTTCGTGAAGTTATTTCAATTGCCGTTAAACAAGGTATTCCTGTACCAAGTTTCTCAAGTGCATTAGCTTACTATGACAGCTACCGTACAGAAACGTTACCGGCGAACCTTTTACAAGCGCAACGTGACTACTTCGGAGCTCACACATATCAACGTGTTGATAAAGAGGGCGTATTCCATACTGAGTGGTTAAAATAAAAAACAAGAAAAGCAGCTGTATACTACAGCTGCTTTTTTTATTTACTCTTTAGGTGAGAAGTTGTCTTCTCCGACTGGCCACCAGTGGAAACCGTCTTCAGCAAGCAATGCGTCTGATTCTTTTGGTCCCATGGAACCTGATTCGTAGTTCGGGAAGTTTTGTGCTTTTGTGCTTTCCCATGCTTCTGAAATGGTATCAACAAATTTCCAAGAAAGGGCTACTTCATCCCAATGAGTAAAGTTCGTCGCATCTCCAAGCATGCAATCATAAATAAGGCGCTCATAAGCTTCCGGTGTATTCATTTTATCTCCACAGTTATTACAATAGTTCAAGTTAATCGGTGTGGATGATGTGGCACCTGGCGTTTTACGCGCGTTTAAGTGAAGCGTAATGCCTTCTTCCGGTTGGATATGAATGACAAGCAAGTTTGGATGAATTTCTTTATCTTTATTGAAGTACAGGTTCATTGGTAAGTCTTTGAACTGTACAACAATTGTCGTTGCTTTTTCTTTCATGCGTTTACCTGTACGGATATAAATCGGTACACCAGCCCATCTGAAGTTATCAATCATAAGCTTACCAGATACAAACGTAGCGGTATTAGACTCAGGATCAACCGAATTTCCTTCGCGGTAGCCGATAACTTCTTCTCCTTCAAGTACACCTTTGCCGTATTGGCCTCGTACAAAATAATCATCTACTTCATCCACTGATAAAGAGCGAAGAGCACGCAGTACTTTTACTTTTTCACTGCGAATTTCTTCCGGTGTTAATTTAATCGGCGGCTCCATTGCAAGCAATGCCACCATTTGAAGCATATGGTTTTGCACCATATCTCGAAGGGCACCTGAAGATTCATAGTAACGGCCACGGTCTTCTACACCAAGCGTCTCGCTAGACGTAATTTGGATGTTTGAAATGTATTGATTGTTCCACATCGGTTCAAATAGAGCATTTGCAAAACGGATAACTTCGATATTTTGCACCATTTCTTTACCAAGGTAGTGGTCGATACGATAAATTTGATCTTCCTTAAATGCATGGCGAATTTGTTCATTTAATTCTTTAGCAGAAGGATAATCATGACCAAACGGCTTTTCAATGACTAGGCGACTCCAGCCTTCTGTTTGTGTTAAACCTTCATTTTTTAAATTCGAAGCAATTGTTCCGAAGAATTCAGGTGCCATTGCTAGATAGAAAATACGATTTCCAGGCACGTTGTATTGCTCATCAAGGCTTTCTGTTAGGCTTTTTAATTCTTGATAAGAAGCGACATCTGTTACGTCAAACGGTTGGTAATAAAAATGTGAAGCAAACTTTTCAATGTCAGCGTCACTGTTTTTGAAACTGCTCACTGATTTTTTTACATTTTCGCGTAATTCGTCATTAGTCCAAGGTCTTCTTGCGACACCAACAACAGCGAAATCTTCCGATAGTTTGTTCGCTTTATATAAGCGGAAAATAGAGGGGAATAACTTACGTTTTGCTAAATCACCTGTAGCGCCAAAAATTACGATAATGGATTTTGGTTGTACATTTGTCATTACTTCTAGGACCTCACTTTGTCGTAGTTACGTTCAATTTTTTTCCGCTTTAACAGACAACACTTAAATGAAATCTGGGGATTCATTGCCCGTTAAACCCGGCCTTTATAAACAAACGAATGATTGCTTGTTTACCTTTTCCTTTATGTATAGAACTACTAATAAATTGTAACGATTTTAAAGGGTTAACGCAAATAGATTAAAACAATTTGTAGTTATTATTCCATGTTTTTAACAAGTTTAAAAGTATTTTGTTTCGAATACGGAGAAAAAGCTACCGTTATTTTAACAGTAGCTTTTCTCATTTATTTATATTGATACAGGGAACCGATAGATTTTTTTGTTGAAAATGGCAGCTCAGGGCTATCGGCAATGATAAAAATAGGACAGTGCATTAAAAGTGGATGTTTTTCGAAAAAAGAAGCATCAGCGTGATAGATGGACGATAGAATGACAGGGAGCTGTTCTAAAAAGTGAAGGTAGCGTGTAATGGTTTCATCTGTTGATGTATGCGCACCGATGTAATAATACACAGTAAGGGAATAAAAACCTTTATCGAAGACGAAGGATGCTAAATATTCGTTCCGCTCTTTTTGCATATGATCGTAGGCAAATTCAATGCCGATTTGAATGGAAGGAACAGAAGTGTGTTGACCTGGGAAAACGGTGTATTTTCTTGGTATCATCGGTTCAACGGGTGTAACACCCAGGCTGTAGGTTACGTCTATTTGGTGGGGATTGCTAATGATCATATGGAATCCCTCCTTTAATATAAAAATACACTCTTTATAAGTGTATACAAAGTTTCATTGAACATGACAATATTAAAATATGCCCAGGCTCTCAGTATATTTAAAGCAGGCAACGTTTGAGCAGGGGGCAGAGTTTACGATAAAATAACAAAAAAGATTATTATGAGGTGATAAGCAATGAGTATTTTAAAAAATGACTGGGCTCCTTTATTAGAAGAAGAATTTCAAAAAGACTATTACATACAGCTTCGAGAATTCTTAGTGGATGAATATAATCACCACACTATTTACCCTGATAAATATGATATTTTTAACGCTTTACACTATACGGATTATAAAAATGTAAAAGTTGTCATATTGGGACAAGATCCTTATCATGGACCAAATCAAGCGCATGGACTGAGCTTCTCTGTTCAACCAGGAGTAAAAACACCGCCTTCTTTAGTGAATATTTACAAAGAGCTGAAAAATGAAATGGATTATCACATTCCGAATAACGGTTATTTAGTCAAATGGGCAGAACAAGGTGTTCTTTTGCTTAACACTGTTTTAACAGTTAGAAAAGGAGAAGCGAATTCTCACAAAGGAAAAGGATGGGAACAGCTGACCGACCGCATTATTGAATTAGTGGCACAAAAAGAGGAGCCCGTCGTGTTTTTGCTGTGGGGCAAGCATGCACAAGCTAAAAAAGAGCTTATTCATCATTCGCACCATTTAATTTTAGAAAGCCCTCACCCTAGCCCATTTTCGGCTAATCGAGGCTTTTTTGGCAATAATCACTTTCAACGAGCAAATGAGTTTTTGCTCCAACACGGACGTCAATCTATTGATTGGCAAATTGATGATGTGTAAAAGTGAGCATTTCATGAAGATTAGCTTCAGACATAGCCTCCTATTTCATCTTTTGATAAAATAGCTGTATAAAGTCATATTGAATGTAAGATGAGGTGTCTACATGGATATAAAAATGACGCAGCTCCTTGACAAAATTAGTGCAGAAGTACAAAAAGCAAAGCACCATTCGAATAGTGCGAACGTTCGAGATCAATTGGTTGCCATAAAAGCACTGTGTGAGCTTGCATTAGATCAAAATGAAGAGGTTCCAGTATCGAAACCTGTCTCGGTTTCAAAACCTGTGGTAATGTCTTCACCGGAAATTATGCAATCGCCTGAGATTATGCAGCAACAGATTATTCAGTCATCCAAACCTAATTTTGAGGGAACGAAATTGAAATCAGATGATGCAAACGGCGATAGTTTGTTTGATTTCTAAAGTGAGGAGAAAAAAATGAAACTATTTTTAATAATCGGTGCAATCAATGCGATGTTAGCGGTTGCTCTTGGTGCTTTTGGAGCACACGGGTTAGAAGGGAAAATCTCAGAGAAGTATTTAGAGGTATGGAAAACAGGAGTGCAGTACCAGATGTTCCATGCAATGGGGCTGTTTGTCATTGCGTTTCTATTAAACAAATTTCCTCAGTCTTCTTTGTTAACAGCTTCGGGCTGGATTATGTTCGCAGGGATTGTGCTGTTTTCAGGCAGTCTTTATGTATTAAGTACGTCCGGCATTAAAGTTCTCGGCGCAATTACTCCGCTAGGTGGAGTAGCGTTTATTGTGGCTTGGATTTTAATTGTTGTTGCAGCTGTAAAATGGCTATAAAAAAACCCCTGAAAAGGGGTTTTTTTAACGCGGAGAATAATTGCTCAACTGCTGGCCTCCACCGCTAAACGGATAATTATATTTGATTGGACCCTCAAAAGTAATGTAATCGAGATAAACCATAAGCAGTAAATAACGGGTGCCAGTTTGCGGATCACTTAAAATGATATGATCGCGTCCGGCTGCTTCAATTTCTCCTCTAAAGACCTTCGCGTTCCACTGCGTATTATTTTCAAACGTCATATATACAGTCGCTATTTTCCCTCGATTTAAACGTAAAATATTTTCAATATATGATTCTTCAATGGGCAGTTGATTTGGGTCTTGGGGTGCACCACTGCCTCCAGAAGAGGTAGGGGGCGGACCTCCTTGGCTTTGCCCTTGAACCTGCTGGCCTCCTGGTTGGGGCTGCTGCGGCTGAGGCATATAATAAGGGTAGTTTGGACTCATATACGGATTTTGCATATATTGCTGTTGCGGTTGATTAGACTTTGGTTTTTTCATAGGAACCTCCTTCAAACAAAAAGAAATTAGTAAACTCCTGGACAATCAGCTTGAGTTGGTGCAAAGAAACAGTGAGATTTAAATCGTCCTGTGTTATTTTGGTTATACCATTGAGCAGGACAGTCGCCGCTGGGCTTGAAAAACCACAGTGAGTTTTCCGCGGGGTTAAAACGTTCTCCTCTTAATACACGTCGTGCAAGTGTAATTTCAGACTGGCGGGCACGCTGGTAAAAGTAGCCTTTTTGAGTTGCTTCAAATCCGCCTGGGTTTTGAAACACCATCTGACGAATGGTTCTTATATTTCTAAAATCCAAACAGGGAGCTTTAGCGCGGTTCACGCCTACATTTCCTACCAGTAACATCCCTTGTTTTCCTTCACTTTCAGCTTCAGCTCGAATGAGTCTGGCTAGGAGCTTAACATCTTCTTCGTTGTGTGCAACCACTGCCATTATCCCAACTCGCTTACTTGTGACACTGTTGTATATATATGGTCCTGTCAGTGAGAATATGCCATGGCTAGAAAATAAAAAACCTGTTTCCAAGTGGAAACAGGTTTTTTACAGGTGAAGCTCATTGATGTTCATTGCTCTAGGCGTTACAAAAGAGATGAACGCTTTTCCGGCTTAGTTTAAACGTGTAAAAAGCGTGCAATAGCTTCTTCTTTTAATAAATTTCCGACAAAGAAGCTTCCAAATTCCCCGTAGCGAGCACTTACTTCGTCAAAACGCATTTCGTATACTAATTTTTTAAATTGAAGTACGTCATCTGCAAAAAGAGTAACGCCCCACTCGTAATCATCAAAACCAACAGAACCCGTGATGATTTGCTTTACTTTTCCAGCGTATTGACGTCCAATCATTCCATGACTGCGCATTAAACTGCGTCGTTCTTCCATAGGAAGCATGTACCAATTGTCATTTCCTTGACGACGTTTATCCATTGGATAAAAGCAAACATGACTAGCTTTTGGTAAAGTTGGATATAGTCTAGCTTGGATTTGAGGATTTTCATAAGGATCCTCACCGGCAGGTAAGTAGTTGCTTAATTCAACTACTGATACATATGAATAAGTAGGAATGGTAAACTCAGCAAGCTTTGTTTTATTAAATTCTGTTTCAATTTCATTTAGTTCTTCCATAGTAGGACGAACAAGCATTAGCATAAAATCTGCTTTTTGACCGACAACAGTATATAAAGCATGACTGCCTTGCTGTTCAGCTTCAGTTCCTTTCCATTTCTCAATCAATCCTAAAAATTCATGGATAGCCGCTTGACGATCATCGCTTGATAACTGCTTCCAAGCGCCCCAATCGATTGAACGGAAATCATGAAGTGCATACCAACCGTCTAATGTTTGTGCTGCTTCTGCCATTTCGTTTCACTCCTATTGTCCGATTATGATAAATTCCAATTCTACTATATCATAGTTTGTCCGAAGATCTGGAATGAAAAACCTGTGATTTTATGACTAAACTTTAAACAATTGTCACAAAGTAAAAACAGGTTTTATTTTAAGTGATAGCGGAAAATTAAGAATTAAAAGACTTTTTTGTAATCATGGATTCTTGAAGGACATGCCTTTGATTTTTAAAAAAAGTGGAGTATCCTATTATGAGAAAAGTTTTTTACATATCGAGGAGGATTTACTTTGAGTGATTTATTTACAGGTTTAAAACAAAAAGTATCAGCTAGCGATGTATCAATCGTATTCCCAGAGGGATTAGATGAGCGCGTATTAGGTGCTGTTTCTCGTTTAGCTGCCGACAATATCTTAAAGCCTATCGTTGTTGGAAATAAAGACGCTGTAGCATCAAAAGCAGCAGAACTAAACGTAAAATTAGACGGTGTTGAGGTTTTGGATCCTCAAAGCTACTCTGAATTTGATGAAATGGTTGCAGCATTTGTTGAGCGTCGTAAAGGCAAGGCAACAGAAGAAGATGCTCGCAAAATTTTATTAGATGAAAATTATTTTGGCACAATGCTTGTTCACATGAACAAAGCTGACGGTCTTGTAAGCGGAGCTGCTCATTCTACAGCAGACACAGTGCGACCTGCTCTACAAATTATCAAAACAAGACAAGGTGTTAAGAAAACATCTGGCGTATTTATCATGGTTCGCGGCGACCAAAAATACGTATTTGCTGACTGTGCAATCAATATTTCACCTGACAGCCAAGATTTAGCTGAAATTGCTATCGAAAGTGCTCGTACAGCTGAAATGTTCGATATCGATCCTCGTGTTGCTATGCTAAGCTTCTCAACAAAAGGATCAGCAAAATCTCCGGAAACAGAAAAGGTAGCAAACGCAGTAGAAATTGCAAAAGAATTAGCACCAAGTGTAACATTAGACGGCGAATTCCAATTCGATGCAGCATTTGTTCCTTCTGTAGCTGAAAAGAAAGCACCAGGTTCAGTGATCAAAGGAGATGCAAATGTATTTGTATTCCCAAGCCTTGAAGCAGGTAACATTGGTTACAAAATTGCACAGCGCTTAGGAAACTTCGAAGCAGTAGGTCCAATCTTACAAGGTCTAAACAAACCGGTAAACGATCTATCTCGCGGTTGTAACGAAGAAGATGTGTACAAGCTTGCTTTAATCACAGCAGCTCAAGCACTTTAATAAAAAAAACTCCGTCCTAGGGCGGAGTTTTTTTATTCGGCTAATGAACCCAATGCTTTTTCGTTGCGGTCATACATGCGCTGCAGCTGCGTCTCAAACAGCTCTTGTTCGGTAGCATTTAAAGGCATATTTACAAGAGAAGCGCTCATGCTAATTAGTGTTTGCAATAAAAGCAGCATGACATCAGAAACGGTTAAATCAATCTGTAATAGCTCAGATAGAGAAGCCATTGTATGGGGCTGGATATCTGGATATGAAAATTTAGTTTCCGTGTTTTGGAGACCTTTTTTGTAAAACTCTCGAATGAGAGAAGCGCGTTTAGAGCCGCTTCCGTTAACGCATAAGTAAATTTGTACAGCCACTCCGCCGCGAACGCGTCGCTGTGAAATGCCTGCAAACTTTTGATTACGAATGCTTAAATCAAAGCTGCCAGGGCAATAGGAGCCTACGATTTCCTTCGCTTCAATTGCGGTACCGTAAGATGCAAACATGATCTTAATCAAATCAAACATGGCTTCATAGCCACGATCAATATCAATTCCTTTTTCGGCATCTGGAAAAATTAAAGAAATGTTTAGAACATCCTGATCAAGTACGACAGCGAGGCCGCCTGAATTGCGGACGATTGTTTTATACCCTTGTTCATGTAAATAAGCTGCACCTTCAGCTAGGTGAGGGAGCTTTGTATCTTGAATGCCTAATACAATCGTATCGTGATGAACCCATGAGCGCATGACAGCTGGAGATTCACCTTTTCCAACGGTTGTACAAAGCGTGTCATCGATGGCAAAAGAATGACGGGCATCAAAATGAGGACCTAGACTGGATTGATCAATAATACGCCAAGCGGGCTGTGCTAAAAGTTTTAAACTATTCTGCTGCATATCTCAAACCCCTTTATAAACAGTAAACGAACATATTATAGCATAAAGGCGTCATATCATTGTCTGTAAAATAGAAAAAGAAGAAAGAAGAGCCAAGTTTGGCATCCCTCTTTCTTCGTTCGTATAGCTTATTCAGCCATTTTCTCAAGATTTCCGTTACGATCCATTTTAAACGTAGTAGAAGAACGTTCTTCTTCATCAAATAGAGCTAACTTCCGCGCACGGTTCATGATTTGCATTAATGTTTCATAGTCTTCTTGAATAGTAGTAGCATTAGCTTCGAGATGTTTGATTTGTTTTTCCAACTCTGTGTTTTTCTTAGCTAACTCTGAATTTTCTTGCATCAAGCGTTTGTTTTCGCTTTGCAATGCCTGTAAATTGCTCGCTTGATTTGGCATTGTTTGCAAAAAGCGAATAACGTCAGCCATTGAAAGCTCTTCACTGCTGCTTTTTTCTACTTGTGTTTCAGATAAGCTATATGTTGCTGTAGGTGCAGACATCATTTGTTCCACATGCTCTACAGATGCTGGTGGCGTATATAATAATTTCTTTTTGCCTTGCTCTTGTCCAAGTGCACGCATGCGCTGTTTTCGCTGTTTTTTAGCTAGCTGCAGAGCTTTTTCATACTGATGGCGTACCACAGCATTCCATCTGAATCCACATGCTGCTGACGTTCGATTTAATTCATCTCCAACTTCTTCAAACGCATTCAGCTGCGTACTTCCTTCGCGGACATGGCGCAATACTGTTTCAGCTAATAATAAGTCGTTTTCTTCTGTCCAAGCATCTTGTCTATCTTTCACTTTGTTCACTCCTCTATTTTCCATGACTCATAGTAATCATGTTTTGTAGTATCATCATGTACAAAAAATCCATACTTTATACCATTTCTTCTAGGAGTATGATAGATTTTGCTTCTTTCTTTAACTTGCATCGGACTTCAAATAGGGGTAAAATACCCCTTAGACAAAAGGATGAACCAATTTTGAAAGGATTGTGTCAACATGGCAAATGAATTTAGAATTTGTGATGATTGTCAGGCAACAAACGTCAAAACGTTGTTACCTCGACTTAAAAAAATAGATGAACAAGCTGAAGTACAAATCGGCTGCCAGTCTTACTGCGGGCCCGGACGTAAAAAGTCATTTGCATTTGTAAATAACCGTCCTGTAGCAGCGCCAACAGAGGATGAACTAATCGAGAAGATTGAGAAAAAAGTAAAAAAATAGATAGTGAAACAATAAATAGCTGCTTTTCTGCTACTTATTTGTCGAACGAGCTTCTTACAAACAGAATCGCCTTGTTTGTTAGGTAAATCACCTTGGTTGCTTGACAAGGTGATTTTTTATTCTGAATAGGAAAATAGGAAGTGAGTGTCGAAAAATTATAGCAACAACAAAGTGAAGATAGAGAGGTATGTAAATGACATATCCTAATGAAAAACTCAGTGAAGAAAAAGTATTTAAAGATCCTGTTCACCGCTATATCCATGTAAGAGATCGTGTTATTTGGGAGCTAATTGGGACAGCCGAATTTCAAAGGCTGCGTCGTATTAGACAGCTAGGAACGACATACTTAACGTTTCATGGGGCTGAGCACAGCCGTTTTAGTCATTCCTTAGGTGTTTATGAAATTGTGCGCCGTATTATTGATGACGGCTTTCAAGGACGCCCTGAATGGAATGAAGATGAGCGTCTTCTTTGTCTTTGTGCTGCTTTACTGCACGATTTAGGTCACGGTCCGTTTTCACATTCGTTTGAGAAGGTTTTCCACTTAGATCATGAAGAGTTTACCCAAGCCATTATCGTAGGTGACACAGAGGTAAATCAAGTGTTGACGAAAGTAGGAAAGGATTTTCCTAAAAAAGTGGCCGAAGTAATCGCGAAAACATATGAAAATAAGCTTGTCGTTAGTTTAATTTCCAGTCAAATTGATGCAGATCGCATGGATTATTTGCAGCGTGATGCGTATTACACAGGAGTAAGCTACGGTCACTTTGATATGGAACGAATTCTTCGTGTTATGCGTCCTCGGGAAGACCAAGCCGTGATTAAACACAGCGGTATGCATGCGGTTGAAGATTATATTATGAGCCGCTATCAAATGTACTGGCAAGTGTATTTTCATCCTGTTACGAGAAGTGCTGAAGTGATTTTGACAAAAATTTTACATCGTGCAAAAGAGCTCCATCATCATTACTATGAGTTCAAGCAGGAGCCAACTCATTTTTATTCGATTTTTGAAGAAGAAATATCGCTAAAAGAGTATTTGAAATTAGATGAATCTGTTATTTTATTTTATTTTCAAGCGTGGGAAGAAGAAGAGGATGAAATTTTATCTGATCTATGCCGAAGATTTATGAATCGTCAGCTTTTTAAATACATTGAGTTTAATCCGAATTCACAAATGAAGATGTGGATGGAGCTTACAACATTATTTAAAAAAGCGGGTATTAACCCAGATTATTATTTAGTCGTCGATTCTTCGAGCGACTTACCATACGATTTTTATCGACCGGGTGAAGAGGAAGAACGTTTGCCGATTCATCTGTTGATGCCAAATAATGAAGTGCGTGAATTATCACGTCAGTCGGAGATTGTTGAAGCAATTTCAGGGAAAAAGAGAACCGATCATAAATTATATTTTCCACAAGATCTCATTGATCAATTGTCGTCTAAGCGAAAAGTTAAAGATCAGATTATAAACTTACTAAAAGGAGATCAGAGTTAAATAGTATAGGAGTTGAAGGGGCTGTGTTAAACGATCACGCAAAGATTGTGAAAGTATTTTCCGCGGCGGGAGAAGTTGTTGGCAGAAAAAAGTTACAAAAGATGATATTTATCGGAAAAAAACTGAAGTTTCCTTTTTATGAAAAGTATAATTTTCACTTTTTTGGACCTTATTCTGAGGAATTAACGCTTCGAATTGAAGAGCTGTGTAACTTAGGCTTTTTAAGTGAAATTAAAGAGAAAAAAGGCGGGTATATGCAGTATCGCTACGTATTAACAGAAGCGGGAGAAGGATTTTTAAGTCACTATGACTTAGAGCTTCCACACTTGCAGGAATGTATGAAGGATATGAACGAACAAAGCTCTAAATTTTTGGAGCTCGTCTCTACGATTTTATATTTTGATAATTTACCTAAAGAAGAAGTAAAAGAAAAAGTGTTTACGTTAAAGCGTAAGCAAAATTATACAGAAGAAGACATTGCAGAAGCATACGAATATATTGAAAAACTTCAGGCAACTCTGTCTGTGCATTAAAAAGATGCCATAGGTCAACTCCTATGGCATCTTTTTTATGTAGGCGTTATTGATCGCTCATGCGCTTGCCCGCTACAGCGTAATGGTTTTTAGACATTTCTTCGATGATAATGGATACTTTTTCAGGTGATGCACCTGTTGTTTCTACAACAGCATCGGTTACTTTTTCAACAAGAGCTCTTTTTTGATCATCTGTACGCCCCTCAAGCATCTTAACAGTTACAACTGGCATAATGTGTACACTCCTTTTTGGTCAGTATATGATTAGTGTACCCGTTTTCTGAATAAAATGACAGTATGAGGTAGTGATGCAGGTCATAATCTGTAGTATACTTTTATCATAACATCGATGCAGAAAACCAAGTGTGGCCAAAGGGAGCCCATATCTGGTTTTTGAGACCTTTGAGGCCATATTCAAGAAGCCTTGTATCCTTTTTAGCGTAAGCAAACGTTTTATCTAGTAGATATGATGTGTAGAAATTATTTTAAAATAAAGGAGATAAAGAGTGGAACATTTTTTAGCTTTTTCATTGCAAGACCTTCCTTACGTGGTGATGACCCTTATTGTTGCATTCACACTGCATGAGTTTGCACATGCGTATGTAGCTTATTTATTTGGAGACCACACGGCTAAAAAGCAAGGAAGGCTAACGCTTTCTCCGCTGGCTCATTTAGATCCATTTGGAACGCTTTTGTTAATTATCGCAGGTTTTGGGTGGGCGAAGCCGGTTCCTGTTAATCGCTATTTCTTTAAAAAGCCTCGTTTAGCTGGTATTCTAGTATCGATAGCGGGACCGTTTAGCAACTTGGTGTTGGCATTTATCGGCTTGCTTATTTACTATTTGATGAATAATGCCGCAGTGGACAACGATGCGCTTTATCGTTTTGTTACATTATTTATTCAAATAAACCTAACACTAGGTGTATTTAACTTGTTGCCTTTTCCGCCTTTAGACGGCTACCGCGTGATTGAAGACCTCGTTCCGCCGTCTACGCGAGCTAAAATGACGCAGTATGAGTCTTGGGGTATTTTTGTATTTTTGATTCTTGTGATTACACCTCTGGATCGAATTGTGATCTGGCCGCTTCTAAACGGAGCAGCAACGTTTGTTATGAATATCTTTCAGCAGATATTAGCACCACTGATTTAATGAATAGAGGAGGCTTACTATGACTCAGCCAAAAAAGAAAAGTATAGGATTTAATATCATAAAAGACGATTCAACCGACGGCCACGGTGGCTACGGAGTTGGAGCGTTAAGTTTAGAAAACATTTCACCCGTTTTTGTTTGTCCGAGCGACGAAGAAGTATTTGTGGATATCGGTGCGATGCATGCAAGAAGTGTAGTAGAAAAAGGAATTAAGTTCTTACCGAATAAAGACGAGGTGCCAAATGGCAAGTTATATTGGCTTGTATGGGTAACGATTGATCGTAAGCAAGAAGGACCTTACTACGCAGGTATGACAGCATGTGAAATGACCGTTGATCGTGAAATTCGCCGCGGCTATAAATCACTTCCTGAACATGTGAACAAAATGGATAAATCTTTAAAACGACGCATTATGGTAGAAGAGATGGATAACAAGTCTAAGGCTTTGCTTCGCGAGTTTTTGAAGTCTCATAATGAAGAAATTTGGACATTATCTAATGATGACTTAAAAGAAGCGCTTCAAACATCGTAATGCTAAAAAAAGCTTAAGGCCTTGGCCTTAAGCTTTTTTTAATCAAACCATTTTGGTAGCCAATGAAACTTTTTATTCTCTGCTTCATGCTGTTTTTTCTTCGTTTTTGCTGCATGATCGATGTGATCAGTACAATATGTTTTTGGCTGTGTTCCAGTTAAATAATAAGCTTTATATTGAACAGGGCATGATTTGGATGCTAACTTTCCATTTTGAGGATTAATGTTTACGCTCATTAATCCGCTTGGTGCTTTAAACTTTTCTTTTTTCTTCCCTTTTAAGGCCTCTTCCATAAATAATGCCCACATTTTTTTTGCGTATCCTTTTTCAGCTACATCATCCATTGTTCTTCCTTGATCATATCCAACCCAAACGCCTGAAACGAGCTGGGGAGAGTAGCCAATCATCCAGCTGTCCGTAGAGGTTGTGCCGGATTTTCCCGCGTAAGGACGAGATACATATTTAGAAATAGGCTTTCCTGTGACGGTTGTATAGCCATTTAGCTTTTGATTAAACATGCCTGTCATTAAATGGGTAGTAAGAAAAGCATAGCGCTTATCAATGACTTGTTTCTGTTCGGAAGGAGCTTGATAAACAACTTCTCCGTCATGGGTTTCAATTCGTTTAATAAATGTTGGACGAATTTCTTTTCCGCCATTAGCTAAGATGCCGTACGCATTAACCATATCAATAACTTTCACAGGCGAAGTTCCAAGAGCTAAAGATGGAACTTTCTTTAAAGGTGATGATATTCCAAGTGTTTTAGCAGTTTCAATTAAGCGGTTTTCCCCAATAAACAAATGCGTTTTTACGGCATAAATGTTGTCTGAAAGTGCGATGGCTTGAGCCATTGTAATAGGAGCATCCGCATAATAATTGTGATAGTTGCTAGGCGTGTATGTCGAAACGCCATCTTCCAATTTGAACGTCGTTTCTTCACTTTTCATTGGAGTAGATTCAGTAAAACCATCTTTTAACGCCGCATAGTATAAAAATGGCTTCATCGTTGAACCAGGCTGTCTTATTGCTTGAGTCGCGCGATTAAACGGGCTCTTTTCATAATCTCTTCCACCAATAAGAGCTTTCACTTGTCCATTTTTAGGATTCATCGCAACAAATGCACTTTGTACGTCTGAAGAGCTGCTGATAACATCCTTCATTTTTTCTTCAGCTGTTCGCTGCATCTTTTCATCCAGCGTTGTATAAACGCGAAGTCCATTTGTGTAAATCATGGTTTCATCAATGCCTAAATCTTGCTTTAATTCTGCTAGCGCTGCATCCATAAAGTAAGAAGCATCTTCTTTATTAGGATCTTTTTCGGCAGGCTTTGTGAATGCTAGAGGTGTTACAAGCGCTTTTGTTGCTTGCTTGGCTGTGATAATTCCATCCTCTTTCATAAGAGATAAAATGATATTTTGTCGTTTTTTTGCATTTTCTTGATGAATAAGAGGAGAGTAGTAGCTAGGGCCTTTTGGAATACCTGCTAACATACTCGCTTCACTTAATGTCAAATTTTTGGCATGCTTATCAAAATACAGCCTAGCCGCCGCTTCAATTCCATAAGCTCCATGGCCGTAGTAAATCGTATTCATGTAGCCTTCTAGAATTTGGTCTTTACTATAGTTCATTTCTAAACGAATCGTATACAGAGCTTCTTGAAGCTTTCGAGTCCACGTTTTGTCGTGCTCTAAAAACAAGTTTCGTGCATACTGCTGAGTAATGGTACTCGCACCCTGTACTTTCCCCATAGCTTTTATATCAGCTACAACTGCTCCGGCGATTCGATGCATATCAAAGCCGTGATGCTCATAGAAACGCTTATCTTCAACGGCTAAAGTCGCATCTTTTACGTAAGGTGAAATTTGATTAAGTGAAACCCAGTAGCGCTTTTGTCCATTGTGAACTTCATCAAGAACTTTACCGTTTGCTGAGTAGAAAACAGCTGTTTGAGAAACGTTTAGCGGAGGGGGGCCAGCGATTTTAGCGTAGAGAAAGATGCTTATGTAGGCAAACAATAATAAAGCCCCCGCTAATATACCAAGGACGAGAAGAATTCGGAAGATGCGTCTTGCCTTTTTTAAATGTTCGGTTAATACCGTTTCCATTTCTATTCACCACCAATATGTGTCACTATGCACCGTACATGTTGTTTTCAACACAACAAAATTCTATTAAAAGAGCGATGCAAGTAGATTCTAAAGCTTGTATCTATCATCAGTATGAAATAGAAAAGGTGGTTTTAAACCTGCATTGCTAAAAATTTTACTTGCTTTTTTGCTGAATTCATCTATACTTTTTTCATGTTTGTA
Source organism: Priestia sp. JV24 (assembly GCF_025910025.1). Lineage (NCBI taxonomy): Bacteria > Bacillati > Bacillota > Bacilli > Caryophanales > Bacillaceae > Priestia > Priestia sp. JV24. The sequence goes on along the minus strand of NZ_JAPCIN010000024.1, from coordinate 266,285 downwards.
TAAATTATGTTAGGGTAATCTATGCATAGGTTAATTCTCAAAATAGAAGGGAAGAGTTTGAAATGGAATTATGGTTCACAGAAAAGCAAACAAAGAACTTTGGTATTACAGCTAAAATTAATCGCACTTTACATACAGAGCAAACGGAGTTTCAAAAATTAGACATGGTTGAAACAGAAGAGTTTGGTAACATGCTCTTACTTGACGGTATGGTTATGACAACGGAAAAAGATGAGTTCGTTTATCATGAAATGGTTGCGCATGTACCGTTATTTACGCATCCAAATCCAGAAAACGTACTAGTTGTAGGTGGAGGAGACGGAGGCGTAATCCGTGAAATCTTAAAACACCCAAGCGTAAAAAAAGCGACGTTAGTTGATATCGATGGAAAAGTTATTGAGTACTCAAAAAAATTCTTACCTTCAATTGCGGGCAAACTAGAAGATCCGCGTGTTGATGTACAAGTAGATGACGGATTTATGCACATTGCTAAAAGCGAGAACGAATACGATGTCATTTTAGTGGATTCAACAGAGCCAGTAGGGCCAGCTGTGAATTTATTTACAAAAGGATTCTATGCAGGTATCTCAAAAGCACTTAAAGAAGATGGTATCTTTGTTGCTCAATCGGACAATCCTTGGTTCACGCCAGAGCTCATCTCAAATGTTCAGCGTGATGTAAGAGAAATCTTCCCGATTACACGTCTATACGTAGCAAATATTCCAACATATCCAAGCGGTTTATGGACATTTACAATGGGTTCAAAGAAACATGATCCATTAGAAGTAAGCGAAGATCGTTTCTTCGATATTGATACAAAGTATTACACAAAAGAATTGCACAAAGCCGCATTTGCTTTACCTAAATTTGTGCAAGATCTTATTAAATAAGTTACCACATACAAGTGAGATGCCAGAGGTTTAAGGCTGGCATCTTTTCTATGAATAATGAAGGAGGAACAAAATATGCGTTTTGATGAAGCTTATTCAGGTAATGTATTTATCGGCAGTCACCCTGTTTTTGAAGAAAGTGAAGCGGTTCTTTACGGAATGCCAATGGACTGGACAGTTAGCTATCGTCCAGGTTCACGATTTGGCCCAACTCGTATTCGTGAAGTATCAATTGGATTAGAAGAATACAGCCCGTATTTAGATCGAGAGCTAGAGGAAGTAAAATATTTTGATGCAGGAGATATTCCACTTCCATTTGGGAATCCTCAGCGCAGCTTAAATATGATTGAAGAGTATATCGACCAGCTTTTAGCAGCAGACAAGTTCCCATTAGGCATGGGCGGAGAGCATTTGGTTTCTTGGCCTGTTATGAAAGCTATGTCTAAAAAATATCCGGATTTGGCCATTATCCATATGGATGCTCATACAGACCTTCGTGAAGAGTATGAAGGAGAACCACTTTCTCATTCCACTCCGATTCGTAAAGTTGCAGAACTAATCGGACCGGAGAATGTTTATTCATTTGGTATTCGCTCAGGAATGAAAGAAGAATTTCAATGGGCAAAAGAAAACGGCATGCATATTTCAAAATTTGAAGTTCTAGAGCCGTTAAAAGAGATTCTACCAACACTTGCAGGTCGTCCTGTTTATGTAACAATTGATATCGATGTATTAGATCCAGCGCACGCTCCTGGTACAGGAACAGTAGATGCGGGCGGTATCACATCAAAAGAGCTTTTAGCTTCTATTCACGCAATTGCTAAATCAGATCTTCGCATTGTCGGAGGAGATTTAGTAGAAGTAGCTCCAATTTATGATCCGTCTGAACAAACAGCTAATACAGCAAGCAAGCTTATTCGCGAAATGATCTTAGGCTGGGTACAAAAGAAATAAATAAAGTAAAAGGCGGCCGCTGTGGCTGCCTTTTTTATTTGGAATATGTGAATGCGTCACGTACTGTAAAAAGGTGAATTCTCGGCGTATCTATCATATTTCCTTTGAAGTATTATTGAATTCTTTCTTTAGAATGTTTATACTATTTAAGTTATAACGTATTCATTTTAATAAGGAAGTGTCTTTTGTGAGTAACGCTTCAGAAGTCAAGAAACCCATTGAAGTTAAAATTGTGACGGATATCCGCGATGGTCACCGAAAAGAGACAACATCGGTAAATGCAAAAGGTATGTATTATGAAAAAGGATCGAAAATTTATCTTACATACACAGAGCGCCAAGAGGAAATCGGAGATATTAGAACAATGGTGAAAATTAGCGAAGATGAAGTATCAATTAATCGAACCGGTGCTGTTCAAATGAAGCAATCGTTTCGTAAAAAGGTACAGATCGAAGGAACTTATATAAGCCCTTATGGACGTATGGATTTACTGACATTCGCTCATAACATTGAATATAAACAAATGACTCAAAAGGGTCGATTATTTTTAACGTATGATCTAGAAGTACAGGGTCAGCCTACCGGGAAATATGCGTTAACCATTACATTCAAGGAGGAGAAAAAATGAACATCGTCGAACAAGTGCAGCAAAAATTAAAAGCTGAAATTCAAGATGCTGTGGTCAAAGCAGGACTTGCTGAAAAAGCAGAACTTCCAGAAGTTCTATTAGAAACCCCAAAAGATAAAACACATGGTGATTATTCTACCAATATGGCTATGCAGCTAGCTCGTATTGCCAAAAAAGCACCGCGTGTTATCGCTGAAGAGCTTGTAGCAAACTTCGATAAATCAAAAGCATCTATCGAGAAAATTGACATTGCAGGCCCTGGATTCATCAACTTTTATATGAATAACTCTTATTTAACAGAGCTTATCCCAACGATTGTAAAAGCTGGTGAAGCGTACGGTCAAACAAACGTAGGGAACGGACAAAAAATACAAGTTGAGTTTGTTTCAGCTAATCCGACAGGGGATTTACATTTAGGACATGCCCGCGGTGCTGCAGTTGGAGACTCATTATGTAATGTTCTTGAAAAAGCAGGTTACGATGTGTCACGTGAATACTATATTAATGATGCTGGTAATCAAATTAATAACCTGGCTTATTCAGTAGAAGCACGCTACATGCAGGCTCTTGGTTTAGAGAAAGAAATGCCTGCAGACGGCTATCATGGTGCTGACATTATAAACATCGGAAAAGAGCTAGCAAAAGAGCACGGAGACAAGTATGTAAATGCCTCTGAAGAAGAGCGATTTGAATTCTTCCGTCAATACGGGTTAGATTATGAGTTAGCTAAATTAAAGCGTGATCTTGAACAGTTCCGTGTGAAATTTGACGTATGGTATTCTGAAACGTCTCTTTATAAAAATGATAAAATATCAGTTGCACTTGAAACCCTGAAAAAACAAGGTCATGTATATGAAGAAGAAGGTGCTACGTGGTTCCGTTCTACGACATTTGGTGATGATAAAGACCGTGTGTTAATTAAAAATGACGGTTCATTTACGTACTTAACACCAGATATTGCGTATCACCAAGACAAAATTCAACGCGGATTTGATAAGCTAATTAACATTTGGGGAGCCGACCACCATGGATATATTCCTCGTATGAAAGCGGCGATTCAAGCGCTTGGTTATGAAAAAGATACGCTTGAAGTAGAAATCATTCAGATGGTTCAACTGTATCAAAATGGCGAAAAAATGAAGATGAGCAAACGTACAGGTAAAGCAGTAACAATGCGTGATCTAGTAGAAGAGGTAGGCCTTGATGCAACTCGCTACTTCTTTGCGATGAGAAGTGCGGATACACATTTAGACTTTGATTTAGATTTAGCTGTTTCTCAATCTAATGAAAACCCTGTATACTACGCGCAGTATGCTCATGCTCGTATTTGCAGTATTCTTCGTCAAGGTGAAGAGATGGGGATTCAATCAACATCTGGCGCTGACCTTTCATTAATTAGTGCAGAAAAAGAAACGGAACTGCTGAAGAAAATCGGAGAGTTCCCTCAGGCCGTAGCGGAAGCAGCAACAAAACGTATTCCGCACCGCATTACAAACTATGTATTTGATCTTGCTTCTACGTTCCATAGCTTCTATAATGCAGAAAAAGTATTAGACAGCGATAATATAGAAACAAGTAAAGCGCGTATTGAACTAGTGAAAGCTGTTCAAGTAACGCTTCAAAACTCCTTAAAACTAATTGGTGTTTCAGCACCCGAAAAAATGTAACAAAAAAAGAGCCTCTTGGCTCTTTTTTAATTTAAAAAACAAGCGTGGCACCTCCCGTACGCTTTACTCCTCTCATTGATGCTAAATCTTCCACTAATTTTAGCAGCGCTTTATCTTTTAACTTTGCTTCAATCATTACGTCAAAATCTTTTCCAATATCTTTAGCTATTTGCAAAAAAGGTGCGATAAAATCAGTTGAGACATAATCAGAGTGACTTCTGAATTCTTTTTCAGATTTAGGAGAAGAGATATGTATTTTTGGTTTTAACCCGATATGTTTCCACGTGTCAAAGATACGAGGGAGCAATAATGCAAGAGGTTCTTCTCCTTCATTTGCTTTGTGGTGGTGATAATCAAAGAGGAGAGGGACTTTCTCTTTTTCGCATACAGCTAACGTTTCTTCAGTTGTGTATGTTTTATCATCATTTTCAAGAGTCATGCGCTTTTTAATGACAGGTGGCAGCGTTTGAATGTTTTCATGAAATCGACCGATCGCCTTTTCTTTATTGCCATAGGCTCCTCCTACATGAATATTAATAAGAGCTTGATCGGCTACTCCCATCGCTTCAAGCATTCTATAGTGATAATCCATATCTTTTACCGCATTTTCTGTAATATGTTTTTTGTCGCTTGTAAATAATGTGAACTGATTGGGGTGAAAACTCACGCGCAGCTGATGATTCCGAATCAATTCTCCTATCTCTGACCAATCGTCTTGGAACGCATCAATGTAATTCCAATCTACTTCAGGATGAGTAGCTAAAGGAACAAGAGAAGATGATAATCGATACAGCATAATTTCATGGGCAATATTAAAATGTAAAGCGCGCTTAGTATGATTCAAATTTTGTTTTGTGACGTAATGAAGCTTATCCAGCCTCTCATCTTTTTTCATTTTTTCCCATCTAGTAAACGTGAGAGTCTTCGCAGGTGAGCAGTCCCAAAGCGACAGGGCATGTGATACATAGCCAAATCTAATTTTCATTATAAATTTTCCTCTTTTCGTTCATTAAAGTAACGGAGAAATAAAGGTTGCAAATCCTTGCTTTAGTTTTTCACTCCATTTTCGGTTTTTGACGTCTTCTAAAGACAAAACTGGGCATTCCCCCATACAAGCTTTAAAGCTGTTCTTTACCTCTTCAATGTATGTGGCATCGTAGATTAAACAGTTAATTTCAGCGTTTAAGAACAAGCTTCTTTTATCAAAATTAGCCGTTCCTACATCGCAGATAACATTGTCTGCAATTAATACTTTTGCGTGGTAAAAACCGTAATAATATTGATAAATCATGCAGCCTGCTTGAAGTAATGTAGGAAGATAGGCAAATGCAGCATGATGAACAAGCGGTTGATCTGCACGCATTGGAATCAATATATGAACTTGTACTCCCCGTGCTCGAGCTTGCAATAAAGCATTCATCAAAGGTTCACTTGGAATAAAATAAGGAGTACCTATGTACAATTCCCTATTGGCTTGGTTGATAATCGATAAAAAGCTTTCTTCAAGTGAAAAACCTTCAGTTGACTGTAGCTGAATAACATAGTCTCCTTCAGAGGTTGGTGGAAAGTATCTTTCCACTTTACGCAGGTCTATGCCGGTAGCAGCATACCAGTCGCTCAACAGCTGTATTTGAAGATCTTGGATACCTTCACCTTCCATACGCAGGTGGTAATCTTTCCACACTCCAAGCTTGGCGTCGAGTCCTAAATATTCTCTTCCGATATTAAAACCGCCAATGTAGCCAACTTTCCCATCAATAACGGCCATTTTACGGTGATTGCGTGCGTTGAGTGTATAAAACAAATAAGGCCACCGTAGCGTTCGACTGTAAGCAAAATGAACACCTTGTTTCTTTAAGAATGCAATTTTGTTTTTCTTGATTTTATAGCTTCCCACACGGTCTACCAATAACCGGACTTCAATATTTTGCTGTGCTTTTTGGACTAGTAAATCTAAAAAATCTTGACTAATTTCATCATTTTGTACGATGTAAAACGATAAATGGATAAACGAAGAGGCATTTTCTATTTCGTGAAATAGATCTTTATACAAGACATTCCCGTCTGCGAACAAAAAAAGAGAAGCACGGCGCTTTGGAAATGTATTTTCAGCCTGAGAAAATACTTTCTTTCCAACGCCAAGGTCAATTGCAAGCCAAGCAATAAAAATAATAAAAAGTAAAATTACAACCATGCCGCTCATCATGTCACCTCTTTTCCCGATGTAAATACATTTTATGTTGTTCTTAGTGTCACCTTGTTTAAATAGAATATGAACAAAAGAACGAAAAGATATTGACTGAATGCTCATTCATTATATACAATGAAAACAGATATATTATCAGAAAATTTAGTCGTCAGGAGGAAAGAAAGGTAACAAACTATTCAAGGAGGGGACGAGATGACAGGGTTGCTGTGGGTGAATTTTCTCTTTTTTATTATTGTAACCGCTTACGCTGCTTCTTTGTTTGTATATTTAATTCGCACACGCATTGAGTATATTCAATTAGGGAAAAAAGTTGAATTTGATCAGCGGTTAAAAGAAAGACTGCAAAAAATTTGGGTGAACGTGTTTGGACAAAAGAAGCTGTTAAAAGATAAAAAAAGTGGAATTATGCACGTCATGTTTTTTTATGGGTTTATTTTGGTTCAGTTCGGCGCGTTAGACTTCATTATAAAAGGTTTGCTTCCAGGTAAACATTTGCCGCTTGGACCTTTATATCCCGGTTTTACATTTTTTCAAGAAATTGTGACGTTTTTGATTTTAGTAGCAGTTGTCTGGGCTTTTCACCGTCGCTACGTAGAAAAGCTTGTGCGTTTAAAAAGAGGGTTTAAATCTGGTTTAGTACTGATTTTTATTGGAGCACTTATGCTGTCAGTGCTTGTCGGAAACGGTATGTCAATCATCTGGCATAATCATGAACCGTCATGGACAGAACCGATTGCGTCATCGATTGCGATCTTGTTTAAGGGAATCAATGATATTGCCGCTATCTCCATTTTTTATGTTTCATGGTGGATTCACTTAGCCGTGTTATTGACGTTTTTAGTATATGTTCCTCAATCAAAACATGCTCATTTACTGGCTGGACCGGCTAATGTATTTTTTAACCGTGTTTCTAAGCCAGGTAAGCTTGAAAAGATTGATTTTGAAGACGAGACCCAGGAGACGTTTGGGGTTGGAAAGATTGAAGAATTCACGCAGCATCAGCTTATTGATTTATATGCCTGTGTGGAATGCGGTCGATGTACGAATATGTGTCCGGCAACGGGTACAGGGAAAATTTTATCTCCAATGGATTTAATTTTAAAGATGCGCGATCACTTAACAGAAAAAGGAGCGGTTGTGACATCCAAGGCACCTTGGGTTCCTACGTATGCATTCTCCAAAACAAAAGGAAATCAGCTGGCGATGATGGCGGCCGGCCAAGGCGGAGCAGAGGCTGCAGCAACAGCGGAATATAATCCCGCTTTAATCGGAGATGTCATTACGGAAGAAGAAATTTGGGCATGTACAACGTGCCGAAACTGTGAAGATCAATGTCCCGTAATGAACGAGCATGTAGATAAAATCATAGATTTACGACGTTTTTTAGTATTAACTGAAGGAAAGATGGACGCGGATGCTCAGCGTGCCATGACGAATATTGAACGTCAAGGAAACCCTTGGGGATTAAACCGAAAAGAGCGTGAAGAATGGCGACATGTAAGAGAGGATGTTCACATTCCGACTGTTAAAGAAGCAAGTAAAGCTGGTGAAACGTTTGAGTATTTGTTCTGGGTAGGTTCGATGGGATCTTATGATAACCGCAGCCAAAAAATCGCTCTATCGTTTGCTAAGCTTCTCAATGAAGCTGGTGTTTCATTTGCGATTTTAGGAAATAAAGAAAAAAATTCTGGTGATACGCCCCGCAGGTTGGGCAATGAATTTTTATTCCAAGAGTTAGCTTCTAAAAATATCGCTGAATTTGAAAAAAATGAAATCAAAAAAATTGTTACGATTGATCCACATGCTTACAATATCTTCAAAAATGAATATCCAGATTTCGGTTTTGAAGGAGAAGTGTATCATCACACAGAATTATTAGCTGTGTTGGTGAAAGAAGGTAAGCTGACACCAAAACATGCGGTTAATGAAAAAATTACCTTCCATGATTCCTGTTATTTAGGAAGATATAACGAAGTATACAGTCCACCAAGAGAAATTTTGAAAGCGATTCCAGGTGTTAGTTTGATTGAAATGGATCGCAACCGTGAAAATGGTATGTGCTGTGGAGCAGGAGGAGGGTTAATGTGGACGGAAGAAACGACCGGCCAGCGCATTAACGTAGCGCGCACGGAACAAGCCTTGGCCGTTAACCCAAGCATTATCAGTTCAGGTTGTCCGTACTGCTTAACGATGCTAAGTGACGGAACAAAAGCAAAAGAAGTAGAAGAAAAGGTTCATACGTATGATGTAGCAGAACTGCTTGAAAAGTCAATTTATGGTGACGTGCAAGAACAGGTTTCATAAAGGAGAAGTAGAGATGGTATTCATCTCTACTTTTTACAGAAAGGAAATTGAGCAAGCGTTCAATCGGCAAGGACAAAGATTAGGAAAAAGGGGAGGAAACAATAGTGGGGAAAACAGTTATTGTGAGTGCAGTTCGAACACCTTTTGGAAAATTAGGTGGCAGTGTAAGCGGACTAAAAGCGGCAGAACTAGGCGGGAAAGCGATTCAAGCAGCATCAAAGGGACGTACAGAAATTGATTCCGTTATTATGGGGTGCGTGCTGCAAGGGGGCCAAGGACAGCTACCTTCTAGGCAAGCCATGCATTATGCAGGTTTACCGTGGCAAGTAGAGACGGAAACCATTAATAAAGTTTGTGCATCAGGTATGCGCAGTATTACAACTGCTGATCAGCTGATTCGATTAGGAGAAGCAAAAACAATCATTGCAGGTGGAATGGAATCGATGAGTAATGCACCGTATCTTCTTCCAAAAGCAAGGTGGGGGTTCCGTATGGGAGATAGCGTTGTGACGGATTTGATGGTTCATGACGGTTTGACATGCAGCTTTACCGGGGTTCAAATGGGTACGTATGGAAATGAAATCGCTTCTGAAATGGATATTTCCCGAGAAAAGCAGGATGAATGGGCGCTTCGCAGTCATCAATTAGCAGTAGAGTCAGAAGAAAAAGGGAGATGGGATGCAGAAAGAATTTCAGTTGATATTCCGTCTAAAAAAGGAACGATAACGGTTCAAAAAGATGAAGGACCAAGAAAAGATACGTCGTTAGAAAAACTCTCGTCTCTTCGGCCTGTATTTGGCCACAGTGGAACCATTACAGCAGGAAATGCACCTAGCGTGAATGACGGAGCAGCTGCGCTCATGCTAATGGATGAAGATGTGGCGAAAGCAAATGGCTATGAGCCGTTGGCTACGATTATAAACCATACTTCTCTTGCGATGGAGCCAAGGGAGTTTCCGAAAACGCCTGGGTTTGCTATTAACAAGCTATTGCAAAAAACAAATAAGACAGTAGACGATATTGCGCTGTTTGAAATCAATGAAGCTTTTTCAGCAGTAGCGTTGATGAGTATGGAAATTGCAGGGCTTCCGGCTGAAAAAGTAAATGTGAACGGCGGGGCTGTAGCACTTGGACATCCGATTGGAGCAAGCGGCGCCCGTATTGTTGTAACGCTCATTCATGAATTAAGACGACGAGGCGGCGGACTAGGCATTGCTTCTATTTGCAGCGGCGGCGGCCAAGGTGATGCCATCATGGTAGAAGTATAAAAGGGGGATACCAACTTGAATATTGAAACAGTTATGGTTATTGGAGCAGGTCAGATGGGAGCAGGCATTGCGCAAGTATTTGCTGCGAGCGGATATCAAGTTTCTTTGTATGACGTTGATCAAAAAAATACACAAAAAGGAATAGAAGGTATTGATAAACGTCTGAAAAAGCAGGTGGGAAAAGGTTCTCTCTCAGCTAAGGAATATGAAGAAATTATGGAGCGCCTTCACCTGGCAAACGAAATAACAGCAGCACAAAAAGCAGATTTAATTGTCGAAGCGGTTGTGGAAAAGATGGAAGTCAAGCAAGCCATTTTTGCGGAGTTGGATTCGTTAGCCCCGAATCATACTGTTTTAGCAACCAACACGTCTTCGCTTCCTATTACTGAAATTGCAGCTGTGACCACTCGACCTGAAAAAGTAATTGGCATGCACTTTATGAATCCTGTTCCGGTGATGAAACTCGTTGAAATTATTAGAGGGCTGGCTACTACCGATGAAGTGTATCAAGCAGTCTATGAAACAACGAAAAAATTAAATAAAACCCCGGTGGAAGTTCATGATTTTCCAGGGTTTGTTTCAAATCGAATTTTAATGCCAATGATTAACGAAGCAGTGTTTACGCTCTATGAAGGTGTAGCAAACGAAGAGGATATTGATCAAGTGATGAAACTAGGAATGAACCATCCAATGGGACCTTTGACATTAGCAGATTTCATCGGCCTCGATACATGTTTGTTTATTATGGAAACGCTTCATAAAGGATTTGGTGATGACAAATATCGGCCTTGTCCATTGCTTAGGAAATATGTAAAGGCAGGGTGGCTTGGTCGAAAAACAGGAAAAGGATTTTTTACGTACGAAACATAAAGGAGTGGCGAAATGATCTTTTTTACGTCTGAACAACACATGATTAAAAAGATGGTAGCTGATTTTAGTGAAAAAGAAGTCGCTGCGGCTGTGCCAAACATGGAAAAGGGTAAATTTCCTCGAGGTTTATTAAAGCAGATGGCTGATCTGGGCCTGATGGGCATTCCCGTTCCTCAAGTATACGGAGGAGGCGGACTGGACTTTGTGTCGTACATGATTGCCATCCACGAAATATCAAAAGTAAGTCCAGCCCTCGGCGTCATTTTGTCTGTTCATACTTCTGTAGGTACGAATCCTATTGTCGTATTTGGGACGGAAGATCAAAAACAAAAATATGTAAAAAAACTGGCGACAGGTAAATATTTAGGTGCTTTTTGTTTAACAGAACCTAGTGCAGGGTCTGATGCTGCAAGCTTAAAAACAAAGGCAGAACGAAAAGGAGACCACTATCTTTTAAATGGCTCAAAGCTTTTCATTACAAACGGTGGAGAAGCGGATACGTATATTGTATTTGCTAAAACGAACCCCGAACGCGGGTCGAGAGGGATGAGCGCTTTTATCGTTGAAAAGACGATGGAGGGATTTTCAGTAGGAAAAGATGAACATAAGATGGGTCTTCACGGTTCTCGAACGGTTCAACTGCACTTTGAAAATATGCAGGTGCCTGTAGAAAATCGTCTCGGAGAAGAAGGTGAAGGCTTTCGAATTGCGATGGCTAATTTAAATGCCGGAAGAATTGGTATTGCTGCTCAGGCGGTAGGAATTGCTGAAGGTGCGTTAACGGCAGCTAAAAACTATGCAAATGAACGATATCAATTCGGAAAACCGATTTTATCTCAGCAGGGTATTGCCTTTAAACTGGCTGATATGGAAACGGCTGTTGAATCAGCGAAGCTTTTAATGTATAGAGCGGCTTTTTTATATGATCAAAAACTTCCTTGTAAAAAAGAAGCCTCAATGGCGAAATTGTTTGCTTCCCAAACAGCGATGAATGTAGCAATCGATGCGATTCAAGTTTTGGGAGGCTATGGTTATATGAAAGATTATCCAGTAGAGAGGTATTTTCGCGATGCTAAAGTATGCGAAATCTACGAAGGTACAAGCGAAATTCAGCGCATCGTCATTAGCAGTCAATTATAGGGGGGAATAATCATGTTTTTTAAACTTTCAGAAGAACACGAAATGATTCGAAAAATGGTGCGGGACTTTGCCAAAAACGAAGTGGCTCCGACAGCTGCACAACGAGATGAAGAAGAACGTTTTGACAGAGGAATCTTTACGCAAATGGCTGATCTAGGATTAACAGGTATTCCATGGCCGGAGCAATACGGAGGAATTGGCAGTGACTATCTAGCATATTGCATTGCCGTTGAGGAACTGTCTAGAGTATGTGCATCGACAGGCGTTACGTTGTCGGCTCATACTTCTCTAGCCGGCTGGCCAATCTATACATTCGGAACAGAAGAACAAAAACAAAAATACCTGAAACCTATGGCAACGGGTGAGAAAATAGGTGCTTATGGATTAACCGAACCGAGTGCTGGATCAGACGCAGGAGGAATGAGAACGCTCGCTGTAAAGGACGGAGAAGATTATATTTTAAATGGTTCTAAAATCTTTATTACAAACGGCGGCGAAGCGGATATTTACGTCGTATTTGCTCGCATCGACCCCAATGAAAAACGCACGAGCGCTTTTATTATTGAAAAAGATATGCCGGGATTTTCAGTTGGTAAAAAAGAAAAGAAACTGGGTATTCGCTCTTCACCTACCACAGAAATTATTTTCGAGGACTGCCGTGTTCCAAAAGAAAATTTGCTGGGAAATGAAGGAGAAGGATTTAAAGTTGCGATGATGACACTAGATGGCGGCCGAAATGGCATTGCAGCGCAGGCTGTAGGAATTGCTCAAGGGGCATTAGATGCGGCCGTAGCTTATGCCAAGGAACGTCAGCAATTTGGTAAGCCAATTATTTCTCAGCAAGGAATTGCTTTTAAGCTAGCTGACATGGCCACGAGTATAGAAGCTGCCAGACTGTTAACCTATCAAGCTGCTTGGCTGGAGTCTCAAGGGCTGCCATATGGCAAAGAATCAGCCATGTCAAAATTATATGCCGGGGATACAGCAATGAAAGTAACGACAGAAGCTGTTCAAGTATTTGGAGGATACGGTTATACAAAAGATTATCCAGTAGAACGTTTTATGAGAGATGCAAAAATCACGCAAATTTATGAAGGCACACAAGAAATTCAGCGTCTTGTCATTTCTAGGTATCTTGCTAAATAAAACACTTGTTGTAGGAGAGGTGAAAAAATGAAAAAGAGAGAAGTTCTCACATCCATTAAAGATGAAAAGCTGATTGTAGAGCGTCGTAATCAAATGATTAAAGGGGCCGTCACGCTATTTAAGGAAAAAGGTTTTCACCGAACAACAACAAGGGAGATTGCCAAAGCCGCTGGGTTTAGCATTGGTACGCTTTACGAATATATTCAGTCTAAAGAAGATGTTTTATATCTTGTATGTGACAATATTTATGATGAAGTGAGAGAGAGATTAGAAGAGATGGTAGTGGATCGTTATACAATCTCTGAGCTTCAACAAGCGATTCAGCACTATTTTAAAGTTGTGGATGAGCTTCAAGATGAAGTATTAGTCATGTACCAAGAAGCGAAATCGCTGTCTAAAGATGCGCTTCCATATGTATTAAAAAAAGAGCTGGATATGGTTGAAATGTTTAAGGTTATTATCGAAGGCTGCGTAGAAAACAATCAATTTGCACTTACGGATAAAGAAATTTCGCTGTTCGCTCATCATTTATTTGTTCAAGGTCAGATGTGGGCATTTCGCAGATGGTGGCTGCAAAAGCATTATTCATTAGAAGAATATACAAATATGCAGTTAGATTTTTTACTTAAAAATTTTTCATTTCAACAACTGTGTGAGGGGGAGACAGTTTGAATACAAGCAAAAGACCGCTTCGTTTTTTAACCGCTTCTAGCCTGTTTGACGGCCACGACGCGTCCATTAATATTATGAGACGAATTCTTCAAGCCAAGGGGGTAGAAGTCATTCACCTGGGGCATAACCGATCTGTTGAAGAAATTGTTAACGCTTCCATACAAGAGGATGTTCAGGGGATTGCTATTTCTTCTTATCAAGGCGGCCACGTAGAATATTTTAAGTATATGTATGATTTAATCCAAGAACAACAGGCTTCTCATATTAAAATTTATGGAGGAGGAGGAGGGGTCATTATTCCGAGTGAGATTCAAGAGCTTCATGATTACGGCATTTCTAAAATCTTTTCTCCGGAAGATGGACGAAAAATGGGGTTAGAAGGCATGATTCAATTCATGATCGATGATTGTTATTACACAAATCCCCCTGCACTGCCGAAGGATCGAACCTTAACGCCGGCTAATAACCGTTTAATTGCCCAGCTTATTACATGCGCTGAAAATGAAGCCTATGAATACACAAAAGAGCATGCAGCCGCTCTTGAAGAAATCCGAGGAAGTGTAATCGAAAGCGAGACGGATCAAAAAATACCGGTTATTGGAATCACAGGAACGGGAGGAGCGGGGAAAAGTTCACTTACGGATGAATTAGTAAGAAGGTTTATTGAACATATTCCAGATATTCATGTAGCTGTCTTATCCGTCGATCCAACTAAACAAAAAACCGGAGGGGCGCTTCTTGGGGATCGAATTCGCATGAACATCGCAGCGTCTCCTCGTGTGTATATGAGAAGTTTGGCCACGCGCTCATCTGGACATGAGCTATCGGCGGCCATTCGAGATGGAATTGCCGTCGTGAAAAAAGCGGGTTTCGACATTATCATTGTCGAAACAAGCGGCATCGGGCAAGCTGATGCTCAAGTCAAAGATATTGCAAACGTCTCTCTGTATGTAATGACAAGCGAATTTGGCGCGCCGTCGCAGTTAGAAAAGATTGAAATGATTGATTACGCAGACTTTATTGTAATCAATAAATTTGAAAAAAAAGGTTCCGAAGACGCAAAAAAACAAGTGCAGCGTCAATATCAGCGTAATCATCAGCTGTTTGAAAATAATCTCTCTACGATGCCAATTTACGGAACAATTGCGAGTCAGTTCAACGACGGGGGAACAAATATTTTATTTGAAGATCTTGTAAATCATCTGCATCAAACATGCCGTACGTCTTGGCACGTAGAAAAATCATCAGAGCGCGTAAGTGAAAAGAAATATACCATCATTCCTAATGATCAACAGCAATATTTACAGGAGATTGTAAACAGCGTTCGCTCTTATCACCGCAATACGGATGTTCAAGTGCAAACAGCGCGTAAATTTTATCAGCTAGAGGGTGCTTTGGAAGAAGTGGAAACAGAAACGGCCAAGCAAGAGCTCACTCAGCTAAAGGAGAAATATCAAAAACGGCTAACGGCTGAATCGATTGAAAAGCTGGAAAACTGGCCTAAATTAAAAAGTCAGTATCGGCAAGAAGAACTTATTACAAAGATAAGAAATAAAGAAATTAAAACCTCTCTGCAAGTTGATACCCTATCGGGACTGCGTATTCCGCGCGTGGCCCTTCCAAAAGTTGAAGAATACGGGGAAGTTCTTCGTTTTCTTTATAAAGAAAATGTGCCAGGTGCGTTTCCTTATACAGCAGGTGTTTTTCCGTTTAAACGAAAAGGAGAAGATCCTAAGCGCCAATTCGCAGGCGAAGGAACACCAGAACGAACGAATCGCCGCTTTCACTATTTGTCAAAAGATGATGACGCTAAGCGTTTAAGTACAGCGTTTGATTCTGTAACGCTTTATGGAGAAAATCCGGATCCAAGGCCGGATATCTTCGGGAAAATTGGCGAAAGCGGCGTAAATGTCTGTACGCTTGATGATATGAAACTCTTGTATAAGGGATTTGATCTTTGCCATCCGTCGACTTCCGTTTCGATGACGATCAATGGGCCGGCTCCAATATTACTAGCTATGTTTATGAATACAGCTATCTGTCAGCAGGTGGAGAAGAAGGAAGAGGAGATGAAGCGTCCTTTAACAGAAGAGGAATACGAGGACGTAAAATCGGGTACGTTGAAACAAGTGAGAGGAACCGTTCAAGCGGATATTTTAAAAGAAGATCAAGGGCAAAATACGTGTATTTTTTCCACGGAATTTGCATTGAAAATGATGGGAGATATTCAGCAGTACTTTATTGACGAGAAAGTGCGCAACTATTATTCTGTTTCTATTTCAGGCTATCATATAGCTGAAGCAGGGGCTAACCCGATTTCTCAGCTCGCGTTTACATTGGCCAACGGCTTTACGTACGTGGAATATTACTTGAGTCGAGGCATGCACATTGATGATTTTGCTCCTAATTTATCGTTTTTCTTTAGTAATGGACTTGATCCTGAATACACAGTTATTGGACGTGTAGCGAGAAGAATCTGGGCAATTGTGATGCGTGATAAATACGGCGCGAATGAACGCAGTCAAAAGCTTAAGTATCATATTCAAACATCCGGCCGATCGCTTCATGCACAGGAAATTAACTTTAATGATATACGTACGACGCTACAAGCCTTAATGGCCCTTCATGACAACTGCAACTCTCTTCATACCAATGCGTATGATGAAGCAATTACAACGCCGACAGAGGAATCTGTACGAAGAGCGATGGCCATTCAATTAATCATTACAAAAGAGCATGGATTAACTAAAAATGAAAATCCACTACAGGGCTCTTTTATTATTGATGAACTAACAGACTTGGTAGAAGAAGCGGTATTGGCTGAGTTCCAACGCTTAAATGATCGAGGCGGCGTTTTAGGTGCGATGGAAATGCAGTATCAGCGAGGTAAGATTCAAGATGAATCGATGGAATATGAGATGCAAAAACATACGGGAGATTTACCTATTATAGGAGTAAATACGTATATTAATCCAAATGAAGAGGAAAATTCCTCAGTTGATGACATGCAGTTAGCCCGCGCATCAAAAGAAGAAAAAAATCATCAAATTAATCAGCTTCAGAAGTTTCAACAGCAGCATAAAGAAAAAAGAGAAGATGCGCTGAAAAGGTTAAAGAAAGCTGCAACAGAAGGAGAGAACATTTTCAAAGAGTTAATGGAGACCGTTAAAGTAGCCAGCTTAGGAGAAATTACGCGAGCTTTATATGAATGCGGTGGGCAATATCGTCGAAATATGTAATAATGTATCGTTAGTATATAGTGATATATTAAAAGCCGCGATGACCATTTTTGGTCATCGCGGCTTTTATAGACTTAACCCTAACGGACTCAGAATAACTGATGGTGAATTCCTTTTGGTCAAAGGATGCTGTTGGTATATCAAGTAGAATGTATTATAGTAATAAAATGTCTATTTTTTCGTTGTTTTATGCGAAATTCTCGAGAATTTTAGAAACGAGGCTAGCATAAATGTATTGAATTTGTTTATAATGAATGGTATGTATTTATTCGTTTCCATCATTTACACATATGATGAATTGATTTAATAGATTTTCGATATACATAGCCATAGAAAGGATGTGCCAGATTTGAGTTTAGCACAGTACTCAAAAACGGATTTAAAAGAAATGTCGATGATTGAGATTGCTTACGCGCTTCTAGAAGAAAAAACAGATCGTCAAGCAATGTCATTCCAAGAAATTATTGCTGAAATTAAAGCAGCAGCGGAAATGTCAGATCAAGAATTAAAAACGAGATTAGCTCAGTTTTATACAGATATTAATATTGATGGTCGCTTTTTAACAGTAGGGGACAACCACTGGGGTCTTCGTGGATGGTATCCTTTTGACCAGGCTGAAGAAGAAGTTATTCCGGTTGCAAAACCTAAAAAGAAAAAAGCGAAAAAAGCTGTTGTTGAAGAAGTTGAAGACTTTGATGATCTAGAAGAAGATTTAGATTATGAAGATGTTGACGATCTAGACGAAGAAGAAGATTTTGAAGACATCGACGAGCTAGAAGAAGATGAAGATGATCTTGCAGAAGACGATTTTGACGATTTAGAAGATGATCTAGACGATGATGAGGAAGATGAAGAAGACGATTATGAGGACGAAAAAGAAAAATAATCCTTCTTGACTTTTTCAAGCGAAGTAGGTAGAATCTTTTTTGGGCTCTTTAAACAAGCATTTAAAAAGTTTTTATTTAAAATAGACTATTGCTCCCAATCCAGTTTTGGTATTGGGAGCAATTTTTTTATTTTATGTATCAATGTTTTACACCCCGATATGTTCTTATAAATCCTTGATAGAAACTTTCTTTTGGTTCTTGAACGTTTCACATTCATAAGGTTTCTTATAATTTCGCATGCACAATGAATGAATTGTGATTGTTTATGTGAAAACTTTTAATATTGTACAGTTCAAATTATTTAGAGGGGGAAGTATAGATGACAAAGTATATTTTCGTAACAGGCGGTGTTGTATCATCTCTAGGAAAAGGGATTACAGCAGCTTCTTTAGGCCGTTTATTAAAAAACCGTGGGTTGAACGTAACGATTCAAAAGTTTGATCCATACATTAACGTAGACCCAGGAACAATGAGTCCATACCAACACGGTGAGGTATTCGTAACAGATGACGGCGCGGAAACAGACTTAGACTTAGGTCACTATGAGCGTTTTATCGATATCAACTTAAATCGCTACAGCAATGTAACAACAGGTAAAGTATATTCAACAGTATTGAAAAAAGAGCGTCGCGGTGATTATTTAGGCGGAACAGTTCAGGTTATTCCGCACATCACAAATGAAATTAAAGAGCGCGTTTTCCGTGCAGGCAAAGAAACAAACGCAGATGTTGTTATTACTGAAATCGGCGGAACGGTAGGAGATATTGAATCACTTCCTTTCCTAGAGGCTATTCGTCAAATCAAAAGCGATATTGGCCGTGACAACGTTATGTATATTCACTGTACACTTGTGCCATATTTAAAAGCCGCTGGTGAAATGAAAACAAAACCAACACAGCATAGTGTAAAAGAATTACGTAGCTTAGGTATTCAGCCAAACGTAATCGTTGTTCGTACAGAAATGCCAATTTCTGAAGATATGAAAGATAAGCTAGCTTTATTCTGCGACATTGATCCAAAAGCAGTTATTGAGTGTGCAGACGCTGAAACATTATATGAAATTCCACTATCTCTACAAGAGCAGCACTTAGATCAAATCACATGCGATCACTTGAAATTAGATTGCAAAGAAGCAGAAATGACTGAGTGGAAAGCACTGGTTGAGAAAGTAAAAGGACTTTCAAATACGACAAAAATCGCATTGGTTGGTAAGTATGTAGAGCTTCAAGATGCTTATATTTCTGTCGTGGAAGCAATGAAACATGCTGGATATGCATTCGATGCAGATGTAAACATCAAGTGGGTAAATTCTGAATTTGTAACAAAAGAAAATGTTCAAGATTTACTTGGTGATGTAGATGGTATCTTAGTTCCAGGTGGATTTGGTGATCGTGGAATTGAAGGTAAAATTGTAGCAACACAATATGCACGTGAGCAAAAGGTTCCATTCTTAGGTATTTGCTTAGGTATGCAGCTGGCATCAGTTGAGTTTGCGCGTAATGTATTAGGCTTAGAAGGCGCACATTCAGCGGAAATTGCACCTGGAACAAATTATCCAATTATTGACTTATTACCAGAACAAAAAGACGTAGAGGACCTAGGCGGTACATTGCGTTTAGGACTATACCCTTGTAAATTGTCTGAAGATACGCTTGCATATGAAGCATATCAAGATGAAGTGGTATATGAGCGTCATCGTCACCGTTATGAATTTAATAACGAATACCGTCAACAAATGGAAGAGAAAGGCTTTATCTTCTCTGGTACAAGCCCAGACGGCCGTTTAATTGAAATTGTAGAGCTAAAAGACCACCCATGGTTCTTGGCTTCGCAATTCCACCCAGAGTTTACTTCTCGTCCAACAAGACCGCAACCATTGTTCAGAGAATTTATTCGCGCATCAATGGAGTCAGGCCAAAACAAATAAGTGAAATAAAAAACACGCTGTCTTTAGACAGCGTGTTTTTTATTCATATTCTTCTACGATTTCTTTTAGTGTGAAAGTTAAACCGTAGTACGCGTATAAAGCGACCATCATTGCTGGAAAACCAAATCTTGAGCCGTCTTCTCCAGGAATAAGCGGCTTTAACAATTTTGTATCAATATGAGCATCTGCGAGTGCTGTTAAAGAAGGTTCGGCTATCTCTTTAGGAACAGCCGCAATGCTAACAAATGGAATATCCCGTTTCTTTAAACGTTCAGCTATTTCCATTGCTTTATTATCTGTTGAAAATCGAGAGACAAGCAGTACGCGATCAACGCTAGTCAGCTGATCTAATTCATGTAAAGGCAAAGCTTTTGCCTGACTTAAAGGTTCTGCACTGCTTAGTGCTTCAAGCGTAATGGCGTGCATTTCTTCTACACCATAAATATAGATAAATCCTTCTCCGACAGAGGCCTGTGCTAAAATACGCGCTGCATCTTCAAATTGGAATTCTTCTTGTTCTTCAATTCGTTTAAAAAAACCTGAAAGTTGAGTTGTGAAAATTTTAAGCATAGAATCTCCCTTCGATTTAAGCGGCTAAAGCCGTCTATCTACACATTATAACGAAAAAAGCTATCTGTATTCTATCTTGAAATGAGCTACAATGAAAGTAAAGTGCAATGAAGTTGGATGGATGACAAAAAAAGCTATGTTTTGTAACAATTTCTCTAATAAGCAGGGATTTTTGTTTTAAAGGCGAAATACATATGTTAGTTTTGTCTGTAGAAGAGGAATATAAAAGGTGGGATTATATTGGCAGAGAAAATTTTAATTGTTGATGATCAGTATGGTATACGTATTTTATTAACGGAAGTGCTGCAAAAAGAAGGCTATACGACATTTCAAGCGGCGAACGGCTTCCAGGCGATTGATATTACAAAAGAGCAAGCACCGGATCTTGTCTTATTAGATATGAAAATTCCAGGAATGGATGGAATTGAAATTTTAAAAAGGTTAAAGCAGCACGATGAAGCAATTAAAGTCATTATTATGACCGCTTATGGTGAATTGGATATGATTCAAGAAGCAAAAGATTTAGGAGCATTAACACACTTTGCAAAACCGTTTGATATTGATGAAATCCGAAAAGTTGTTAGGGAATATATACCAGTAAAGTCGAATTAAGGTTTTGGTAGGGTTTTCATCCTAACAAATTTTGAATATCAGCCTAAAAATGTTGCTGTTTTCATTGTTAGTTGGTATCCTAATTACTGTATTCATAATTCGACAATCTATTATGTAAAGATGCGCGTTGTTTCTACATGAAACACTCAATTCAAGAGCATACTATTTGAGTGTGCCTTTTGGTTAGCATCTAATCTAAGGTTGATTTTAAGGAGGATTTCAATATGCCTTTAGTATCAATGAAAGAAATGCTTATTACAGCAAAAGAACAAGGCTATGCAGTAGGTCAATTTAACTTAAATAACTTAGAGTTTACTCAAGCTATTCTTCAAGCAGCAAAAGAAGAAAACTCTCCAGTTATTCTTGGTGTATCTGAAGGTGCAGCACGCTACATGGGCGGTTTCAAAACTGTTGTAGCAATGGTTGAAGCTCTAATCGAAGATTACGACGTTCAAGTACCAGTTGCAATTCACTTAGACCACGGTTCAAGCTTTGAATCATGTGCAAAAGCAATCCATGCTGGATTCACTTCTGTAATGATCGATGCTTCTCACCATCCATTTGAAGAAAACATTGCAATTACTTCTAAAGTAGTTGAACTAGCTCACTTCCACGGAGTATCAGTAGAAGCAGAACTAGGAACTGTTGGTGGACAAGAAGACGACGTTATTGCTGAAGGCGTTATCTATGCAGATGCTAACGAGTGTGAAGAACTTGTTAACCGTACAGGTATCGATTGCTTAGCTCCAGCATTAGGATCAGTTCACGGACCATACAAAGGTGAACCAAACCTAGGTTTTGCTGAAATGAAAGAAATCGGAGATCGTACAGGCTTACCATTAGTTTTACACGGTGGAACTGGTATTCCAACAAAAGATATCCAAAAATCAGTTTCTTTAGGTACTGCTAAAATCAACGTAAACACTGAAAACCAAATTGCTTCAGCTAAAGCTGTTCGTGAAGTATTAGCTGCGCAACCTGAACAATATGATCCACGTAAATACTTAGGACCTGCTCGCGAAGCAATCAAAGAAACGGTTCAAGGTAAAATGCGTGAATTCGGTTCTTCTAACAAAGCATAATTTGAAATCTTCGGATTGCCTGTTTGCAGTTAGTTGATTCTGAAAAATAAAACCGTCTTATTTTTATTGTAAGGCGGTTTTATTTTTACTATAATTTTCTTATCATTCTGAATACATAACACAGGGGGATGGCATTCATGAAGTTTTTTATTGATACGGCTAATTTAGACGAAATTAAGGAAGCGCATTCATTGGGTTTGTTAGCGGGGGTTACAACAAATCCTAGTTTAGTAGCTAAAGAGAACATCACGTTTGAAGATCGTCTTCGTGAAATTACAGAGTTCGTTGAAGGGTCTGTAAGTGCAGAAGTGATTGCGCTTGATGCAGAAGGCATGATTCGCGAAGGAAAAGAGCTTGCTGCGATTGCGCCGAATATCACAATCAAGGTACCGATGACTCCAGATGGCTTAAAAGCAGTAAAAGAATTTACTAGTTTAGGTATTAAGACAAACGTTACGCTTATTTTCTCAGCTAACCAAGCGTTAATGGCAGCAAGAGCAGGTGCTACTTACGTATCGCCTTTCTTAGGAAGATTAGACGATATTGGTTTTAATGGTCTCGATTTAATCTCAGATATCGCAGATATTTTTGCGATTCATGACATTCCATCAGAAATTATTGCAGCATCTATTCGTCATCCGATGCACGTAACAGAAGCTGCAAAAAATGGAGCACATATTGCGACAATTCCTTACAAAGTTTTAATGCAATTGTTCAAACATCCGTTAACAAACGCAGGAATTGACCAATTTTTGGCAGATTGGGAAAAACGAAATGTCTAAACATGTATAAATTTGTGTGGCGTTTACCATCCTGACAGGTGAATGCCATATTTTTCTTTTATCTTGTCGAAACTATACATGATTTTTTCATTTTCGTGTACACTAGTAGGTAATAGGAAAAATAACCATTCTTTTAGGTATTCTTTGTACCAAAATTTTCCTCAATTACTAGGTGAGAAACTTTCTTTCACTAGAAGGGAGCTATAAATGGAAAAGTTAAAAATACAAGGTGGCTTTACCTTAAGTGGATCCGTCCGCGTCAGTGGTGCTAAAAATAGTGCCGTTGCGCTTATTCCAGCAACAATTTTAGCCGAGTCACCTGTTACAATTGAAGGTCTGCCCGATATTTCAGACGTGCAGTTATTAGGGGATTTAGTTGAAGAAATTGGTGGGAAAGTAACCATTGATAACGACGAATTAACAGTAGATCCATCCGGAATGGTTGCAATGCCTTTACCGAACGGAAAAGTAAAAAAATTACGCGCTTCTTATTATTTAATGGGGGCGATGTTGGGACGCTTTAAAAAAGCGGTAGTTGGGCTTCCAGGAGGCTGTTACCTTGGTCCTAGACCAATCGATCAGCACATTAAAGGCTTTGAAGCTCTTGGCGCTAAAGTAACAAATGAGCAAGGAGCTATTTACATTCGAGCTGAGGAACTGATTGGTGCTCGAATTTATTTAGACGTTGTTAGCGTAGGAGCAACAATCAATATTATGCTCGCTGCTGTAAGAGCAAAAGGGCGTACCGTTATTGAGAATGCTGCTAAAGAGCCTGAAATTATTGATGTAGCTACGTTGCTAACAAGTATGGGTGCCCGTATTAAAGGTGCAGGTACGGATGTTATTCGAATTGATGGAGTAGATCAATTAAAAGGATGCCGTCATTCCATCATTCCAGACCGAATTGAAGCAGGCACGTATATGATCATGGGAGCGAGTATGGGAAAAGAAGTTGTTGTGGACAACGTTATCCCTCAGCATTTGGAGTCATTAACGGCTAAAATGCGTGAAATGGGTATTCATATCGAAACAAGCTCAGATCAAATTCTTGTAGCGACTCGTCAGCTATTGAAGCCCGTAGATATTAAGACGCTAGTATATCCAGGTTTTCCAACTGATTTACAGCAGCCATTTACGACGCTTCTAACAAGAGCGTCTGGTACAAGCGTTGTGACAGATACAATTTACGGTGCAAGGTTTAAGCATATTGATGAGCTGAGACGAATGAATGCATCTGTTAAGGTAGAAGGACGTTCTGCTATTATTAATGGTCCCATTCACTTACAAGGTGCACGTGTGAAAGCGTCGGACTTACGAGCAGGAGCAGCTCTCGTAACGGCTGGCTTAATGGCCAAAGGGATTACAGAGGTAACGGGTTTAGAGCACATTGACCGAGGTTACAGCCATTTAGTAGACAAGCTATCGGATTTAGGGGCAATGATTTGGCGTGAAGAGATGACTCAAGAGGAAATTGAGCAATTTCAAAATTCATAAAGGCAAATCGGTGCCACAGTCATGAAAGCAAAGTTTAGAAATGAGCTTTTTAATAAGCTACACAGGCGTAGGAGCGTTCTTCTATCTCTGTGTAGCTTATATATTTATGAATAGGGTAAATAGATAAAAAGAGAAGCTAAAAGGTAAATTTCACTTCTTATTTTAACGTCCAGTTTATTTCCTTTAATGTGAAATTATGAAAAGGTTTTCCTCGCTTCTCGTAAGCTATTAAATTTCCTTTTTTTTATTCATCTTCTAAAGTAAAAAAAGATTGATTAAAAAGATAGAAAAAGGTTAGAATATAAATTGCTACGTTAAATTTATCAAGATAATATAAATGGTTTTATGTCGGAATTATTCTTCTAAAAGTGTATAGTTAATCAATTGATTCTACTTATTATACTTCAAAGGTTATATTCTCCATTTTCACAGATTTATTCCATCCATATCATCTCTCAATTTTATATTTGAATTTAATATGGGAGGAACGGTTAAAAATTATTCATTATAAAGCGTGGTGTCCTAATGAACTTAACATTATCCAGTTTAGAAAATATGAAATTAAAAGAGCTGTATGAACATGCTCGTGAGTATAAAGTTTCGTACTATAGTAAATTAACGAAAAAAGAACTTGTCTTTGCTATTTTAAAGGCTCAAGCTGAACAAGATGGGCTTTTATTTATGGAAGGCGTTCTTGAAATTATTCAGTCAGAAGGATTCGGTTTCCTACGACCAATTAACTATTCACCGAGTTCAGAAGATATTTATATCTCAGCTTCACAAATTCGTCGCTTCGATCTGCGTAATGGAGACAAGGTATCGGGGAAAGTTCGTCCTCCAAAAGAAAATGAGCGTTACTACGGATTATTACATGTAGAAGCGGTAAACGGAGAAGATCCGGAAACGTCAAAAGATCGCGTGCATTTTCCAGCGCTAACGCCTATTTATCCAAATGAACAAATGCTGCTAGAAACTCAGCCAAGAAGTTTCTCTACGCGTATTATTGACTTGATTTCACCAATTGGATTTGGGCAAAGGGGACTAATTGTCGCGCCGCCAAAAGCAGGTAAAACGATGCTGTTAAAAGAAATTGCCAATAGCATTACAACGAATCATCCTGATGCAGAATTGATTGTTCTTCTTATTGATGAACGTCCTGAGGAAGTGACGGACATTGAGCGTTCGGTTGACGGTGATGTTGTCAGTTCTACATTTGACGAAGTGCCAGAAAACCACATTAAAGTAGCGGAACTTGTACTTGAACGTGCGATGAGATTAGTCGAACACAAAAAAGATGTTGTCATTTTGATGGATAGCATCACAAGACTTGCTCGTGCTTATAACTTAGTTATTCCACCGAGCGGTCGTACACTATCAGGGGGTATTGACCCGGCTGCTTTTCACCGCCCAAAACGATTCTTTGGAGCTGCTCGTAACATTGAAGATGGAGGCAGCTTAACCATTCTAGCAACAGCCTTAATTGATACAGGCTCTCGTATGGATGATGTTATTTATGAAGAATTTAAAGGTACAGGTAACATGGAACTGCATCTAGATCGTTCACTAGCTGAAAAACGTATCTTCCCTGCGATTGACATTCGTCGCTCAGGCACACGTAAAGAAGAGCTGCTAATTCCAAAAGAGCATTTAGACCACTTATGGGCAATTCGTAAATCAATGGCAGATGCTCCTGATTTTGCAGAAAAATTCTTAAAACGTTTACGTCAAACAAAGACAAATGAAGAATTCTTCTCGATGTTAACGGAAGAGAAAAAAACGCTTCTAGCAAATAAACGATAAGTTATAAAACATGTGGTTGCAAAAGCATACAACCCTTGTTATAATTTCATCATGTGTGTTGATAAAGTACACAGTGAAATAGTTATTATTTCATCACTATCTTTATCAATAAACTCTGTTTCAGAATGATTCAGGGCGGAAGGAGATGAAACGAATGAAAACAGGAATTCATCCAAACTATAAAACAGTTATGGTTAAATGTACTTGCGGAAACGAATTTGAAAGTGGTTCTGTAAAAGAAGAGATCCGCGTTGAGACTTGTTCTGAATGTCACCCATTCTACACTGGTCGTCAAAAATTCGCTGAAGCTGGTGGCCGTGTTGATCGCTTCAACAAAAAATACGGTCTTAAATAATCACATTGTCGAAACAAACAGGCAAGTAGCTTAACTTCTTGCCTGTTTTTTTGCTTATAAAAGTAGAAAAACAGTGTCTACTTGATAAAAAAGTGGGTACTTTATCATAGGAATAAGATCTACATAGAAGACGTAGATTAAGTTAGTAGCGGTTCGCTCAGAAACGGAACGAGAAGAAGGGAGAGTCCCGCAGTGGTGTACGTAATGAAACAAAGCGGTTGGATAGAAGTAATTTGTGGCAGTATGTTTTCAGGGAAATCAGAAGAGTTAATTCGACGTGTGCGCCGCACGCAGTTTGCTAAACAAAAAGCACAAGTGTTCAAGCCTGCAATCGATAATCGATATAGCGAAGAAGCGGTTGTTTCACATAATGGTACATCTGTTATGGCTTATTCAATCTCGGCATCGCGCGATATTTTAAAGCGAGTAGATGAAGAGACAGACGTAGTAGCGATAGATGAAGTACAGTTTTTTGACACAGATATTTTAGAAATTGTTCAATCTTTAGCGGATCAAGGCTTTCGTGTGATTGTAGCGGGGTTAGATCAAGACTTCAAAGGTGAACCTTTTGGACAAATGCCGCAGTTAATGGCTATTGCAGAGTCGGTAACAAAGCTACAGGCTGTGTGCGCTTCATGTGGCTCTCCTGCGAGCCGTACGCAGCGTTTGATTAACGGTGAGCCTGCTTCTTATGACGACCCTATTATTTTAGTCGGTGCGTCTGAATCGTACGAACCAAGATGTCGTCATTGCCACGTTGTGCAAAAGTCTAAAGGACAAGCGGTGTCTGTGGACTCAAGCGAAATGGTCGAAAAATAAAGCAAGAATTTTATGATGATAAAAACAGAACGCGCAGTTCTGTTTTTTTGTTCATATACGTGTATTAACAAGGTTTTGACTCTATTTTAAAGCTATACTATAATTACAATGTTATGGATAAAGAATGAGGTGAATGACGTGTTTGATCGTTTAGAAGCGGTAGAGGCGCGCTATGAGAAGTTAAACGAACTTCTGAGTGACCCTGAGATCGTAAACAACCCCTCTAAGTTGAGAGAATATTCGAAGGAACAATCAGATATACAACAAACGGTAGCGGCTTATCAGGAATACAAAGATGTAAAAGAGCAGTTATCAGAAGCGAAAACGATGCTTGAAGATAAGCTTGATGCGGATATGCGTGACATGGTAAAAGAAGAAATTGCCGAGTTAGAAACGCAGCAAGAAGAGCTAGTTGAAAAGCTACGTATTTTATTAATTCCAAAAGATCCAAACGATGATAAAAACGTAATCATGGAGGTTCGTGGAGCGGCTGGTGGAGATGAAGCAGCATTATTCGCAGCTAATTTGTACCGCATGTATTCGCGCTTTGCTGAATCCCAAGGCTGGAAAACAGAAGTAATGGAAGCAACGACTACTGGAGTAGGCGGTTATAAAGAAATTATCTTTATGATTAACGGTAAAGGTGCGTACTCAAAGATGAAATTTGAAAACGGTGCACACCGTGTTCAACGGGTTCCTGAAACAGAATCAGGCGGTCGTATTCATACATCTACAGCGACGGTAGCATGTCTTCCTGAAGCGGAAGAAGTCGAAGTGGACATTCATGAAAAAGACATCCGTGTAGATACATTTGCTTCAAGTGGACCTGGTGGCCAAAGTGTTAATACGACGATGTCAGCCGTTCGTTTAACGCATTTACCAACAAATACAGTGGTATCATGTCAAGATGAAAAGTCTCAAATTAAAAATAAAGAAAAAGCAATGAAAGTATTGCGTGCTCGCGTGTACGATAAGTTCCAGCGAGAAGCACAAGCAGAGTACGATGCAACGCGCAAACAAGCAGTTGGATCTGGAGATCGCTCCGAGCGTATCCGTACGTATAACTTCCCGCAAAATCGCGTAACGGACCACCGTATTGGTCTGACGATTCAAAAGCTAGATCAAATCTTAGAAGGCAAGCTTGATGAAATTATCGATGCATTAGTCATGGAAGACCAAGCGCGCCGAATGGAAGATTCGAACTAATGAAAGTATTTGAAGCCCTTAAGTGGGCTTCTTCTTTTTTGAAAGAGGCAAAGCGAGATGAAAACGCGGGAGAACTCTTGCTTCGCCATCACTTGCAGATGACGAGAACTCATTTGCTAGGTGCTCTGCAGGAAGAACTAGAAGAAGAAATTCTAAAAAGATTTGAACAAGATGTCCATGCTCATAAAGCAGGTATGCCTGTACAATATCTAATCGGGACAGAAGAATTTTACGGGCGTTCATTTATTGTAAACGAACATGTATTAATTCCAAGACCCGAAACGGAAGAACTGGTATACGGAATGATTTCTCGAATAAAAAAAGAATTTCAACACCAGCCTATTGAGCTTTTAGATATTGGAACGGGAAGTGGGGCAATTGCTATCACTTTAGCTTTGGAGCTTGACAGAGTGGAAGTTACAGCAACAGATATAGCTATAGAATCTTTAAGCGTAGCTAAAGAAAATGCTCAAAACCTGGACGCTGCTGTCATATTTATACAGGGAGATCTATTACAACCATTTTTATTATCGAATCAGAAATTTGATGTAATTGTGTCTAATCCGCCTTATATTCCAGCAGATGATGAGTTGTCCACAGTGGTAAAAGATCATGAGCCAAACCGAGCTCTTTTTGGTGGAAAAGATGGCCTGGATTTTTATCGACGTTTCATGGAAGAGTTGCCATATGTGACGAAGTCAAATAGTATTATTGGATTTGAAGTCGGGGCCGGACAGACAAAAGATGTAGCTGAGATGCTGCAAAAAACGTTTCCGACAGCTTTTGTAGAATGTGTATATGATATTAATGGAAAAGATCGAATGGTTTTTGCACAACTTCGCGAGAACTAAAAAAATCAGAGGGAATGATTTTCCCTTTGATTTTTGAAAATCATGCATTTTTTTACTAAATTACTAGTTTAAGATATCTTGCTTTCGGCCATACTGTTCCTATGAAAGGGCGGTGGCCGAAATGAAGAAATATGCTATCATTTATTTTATTTTATTAATTATTGGAGCAAATGCTCAACTTATATATACACATAACCAAGTGCAGGCAGATCAGCCTGCAGTCATTCCAGACGAGGCAATTCGACTGCGCATTTTAGCAAACAGCGACGGTGAAAAAGACCAGTACGTAAAACGTCTGATTCGTGACCGCGTGAACGAACAAATCACAGAATGGGTAAAAAATTTAACATCTGTAACTGTAGCTCGAAAAACAATTAAAGAAAATTTGCCGGCGCTTGAAACAATTGCGAAAGAAGTGCTAAAAGAAGAAGGCGTAAATGAATCTGTTCATGTTAAATTCGGAAAAGTAGAGTTTCCTACTAAGTTGTACGGTCAGTTCTTATATCCAGCAGGTGAGTATGAAGCCGTGCTTATTACTCTTGGCAAAGGAGAGGGAGCAAACTGGTGGTGCGTACTATTTCCTCCTTTATGCTTCTTAGATTTCTCAAACGGTGAAGCGGTAAAAGCGCCGGAGCCATCTGAAGAAGAGCCAAAGGAAGAAAAAGAGAAACCAGCAGCTTCTGAATCAAAATCTGCAGACAAAACAGATGACAAATCGGCTGAAAGTAAAGAACCCGCAGTGAAAACAGAAATTCAATCTGCAACTATTACATCGGATTCTATTGAGCAGAAAGCTGAGGAACCTTCTCAACCAACAGTATCTTCTACAGAAGTAATTGCAAAAGATACAAGCAGCACAGTAAAGGAAGAAACAAGTGCTAAGGCTGAAAAAAAGGAAAGTAAAGAAGCTGAAAAATCTGTTTCATCTAAGAAAAAAGCTGATTCTAAATCAAAAGAAGATTCCGTAGAAGTTAAGTTTTTTGTAGTAGAATGGGTATCGTCAGTATTTAATTAATAGAATCATTAAAAATAAAATTCAGTTCTACTTTTTTTAATCACCTCATAGATTTGTTACTAGAAAACAAGTTGAGGTGATTAAAATGAGAGAACAATTAAAAATTGCTAGTGAAAATGATTATATTCGAATTGAGCAGTTCTTACAAAAAGCGGGCATCAGCACAGCTGGCGTGGAAGAGCATATTCATCAATTTGTCATAATGGAAAATGAAGAAGGCGAGCTGCTAGCAACAGTTGGGTTTGAAAAAGAAGGTGTGGATGGAATTCTCCGCTCCCTTGTCGTGTCTCCTTCTTTAATGCAATCTGATATTCTGCTGCTATTTAAAAGCATCGTCCAGCTGGCTCAAAAGCATGGCGTGAAGCAACTATATTTACTAACAAATAAGGCATCTTCTCTACATTTTTTTCAAATGATGAATTTTCAGCAAACATCTTACAGTGCACTGCCTGAGTTGTTAAAAGAACATTCTTATTTAAAAAAGTTACCAAACCCTCGGGATGTCTATGTGATGTTTTATGCAGCTAGTTAAAAGAAAATGTGGATAAATCATTTTGATTGGGTATCCACAATGTTATTCACAAAAACATAAGCTTTATCCACATTTTGTGGATAAAGCTTGTTTGTTGATATAATGAATGCAGGTATTTTACTATCTTTGATACATATTGTACTTTTAAAGTAAAAAAAACCTAGATATAGAAAGAAAAAGGAGTTGAAGAAGATGGAAACTAAGTTATGGGTTGTGGATAATTTTACGAACGAAAAAGATATTTATCCACAGATAGAAGAAGCAGCAGATTTGCTGCGCAATCACGAAGTGGTTGCTTTTCCTACAGAGACGGTGTATGGACTAGGAGGAGATGCAACATCGGATAAAGCTGTGGATAAAATTTTTGCAGCGAAAGGACGTCCTAGTGATAACCCTCTTATTGTTCATATTGGAGATAAAGAGCAGCTTCATACATTTGTAGAGTCGATTCCTTCAAAAGCAGAGAAAGTGATTGATGCTTTTTGGCCGGGTCCTCTTACAGTAATATTGCCCAAAAAAGATCGAGTTTCAGATAAGGTTACGGCTGGTTTAAACAGCATTGCAGTGAGAATGCCATCACATCCGGTAGCCCTCGCATTATTAAAAAAAGTGGCTTTGCCTATCGCAGCTCCTAGTGCAAACCTTTCCGGTAAGCCAAGTCCCACTCTAGCTCATCATGTGATGAATGATTTAGAAGGGCGTATTAGCGGAGTTGTAGATGGAGGAGCAACAGGGGTAGGAGTAGAGTCGACTGTCCTTGATTGTACTGAAGAGATTCCTATTATTTTACGTCCGGGCGGCATTACTCAGAAAGAGTTGGAAAATGTCATTGGTCCCGTAAAAGTAGATCGAGCGTTACTAAGTGATAAAGAAGCGCCAAAATCTCCAGGTATGAAATACACGCATTACGCACCTGATGCACCGCTTGTCATTGTTGACGGCAGTTCAGATTTTTTCCAATCTATTATCGATCGCTATAAAGATCAGGGTAAGCGAGTGGGGGTATTAACGACATCTGAACATGAAGATGCGTATAAAGCGGATGCGGTTATCACATGTGGATCTCGTTCAAATTTAGAGACGGTTGCTAGCCACTTATACGAGTCGCTTCGTTCATTTAATGAGTGTGACGTAGATGTTATCGTTAGTGAAAGTTTTTCTGAAGAAGGAGTCGGTCATGCCGTTATGAACCGATTAATGAAAGCTGCAGGACATCACGTGATTAAGCAATAAAATTCATCTTCTAAACCTTTTCGAATGTGCATATTTTGAAATAGGAGCACGTCCGAGGAGGGTAAAGATGAATGTATCTCAGTTAATTAGTGAAATGATCACATTAGTCATTATGGCGTTTGCCTTAGGAATGGATGCTTTCTCAGTTGGTTTGGGAATGGGATTAATTCGTTTACGCTTTCGCCAAATTTTCTACATTGGTGTTGTTATCGGTGTATTTCATATTTGGATGCCGCTGTTAGGCATGTTTATTGGACGACTTTTGTCTGATAAACTTGGAATGTTTGCTACCTATGGCGGTGGAATTTTATTGTTGATTCTTGGGGCTCAGATGATTTATTCATCCTTTAAGCATGACGATACGCCGTTTATCAAACCAGTTGGCTTTGGACTGTTATTTTTTGCGCTCAGCGTGAGTCTAGATAGTTTTTCTGTTGGACTTAGCTTAGGTATTTTTGGGGCAAGAACGTTTTTGACCATTATTGTTTTTGGCGTAGTGAGTATGCTATTAACTTGGTTAGGATTGCTGCTAGGCAGAAGAGTACAAGGTTGGATTGGTTCATATAGTGAGGCACTGGGCGGGAGCATTTTATTAGCTTTTGGAATCAAATTGTTATTACCTTTTTAACTATATATAAATAGGTAAAGGATCATGACCATGCAGGTTATGGTCTTTTTTTGCTTCTTTTGGATTGTAGTGATAAAAGAAGGAAAGCGAAGTCGTTTTTTCGAGATGCATGAAGCGATAATCGATAAAAAAATACCTGAAAAAGCTAACTGGATTTATGCAGGCAATAGAGATACAATAGGGTGGAATATCAACATAGTCGAACATAGTGAAAGCAAGGGAGGATGTATCTTGAAAAACATCTTATTTGTATGTACAGGAAACACGTGCCGCAGCCCTATGGCAGAAGCGTTGCTCAAAGCTAAAGAGATAGATGGAATAAACGTGAAGTCTGCAGGCGTATTCGCTTCAAATGGAAGTGAAGCTTCTGTTCATGCACAAGTTGCCCTTCACCAGAAAGGCATAGCTTGTTTTCATGCTTCGGCAGCATTAACGGAAGAACAATTGATGTGGGCTACTTATATTTTTACGATGACGGAGCAGCATAAAATGCTGATTTTGAACCAAGCTCCATACGTAAGTGATAAATTATTTACGCTAAAAGAATTTGCCGACGAGCAAGGTGAAGTATCTGATCCGTTTGGCGGATCATTACAGACGTACGAACAGACTTTAGAAGAGTTAGAGCGTATGATTAACAAAATAGTCGACAAATTATAAAAGGTCCCATAAATTTTTGCTGACTTAAAATGAACAGAAATTTAATATAAGACGAAGGTACGTATGAGGAGGAAACAAAGATGAAAGTAGCTATTGCATCTGACCACGGCGGTATAAATTTGCGACAGGAAATTATCTCTTTAATGGAAGAATTAAATATTGAATATGTGGATTTAGGGTGTGAATGCACAGCGTCCGTAGACTATCCGGATTATGCACTGCCCGTTGCTCAAAAAGTGGCGAGCCAAGAAGTAAGTCGAGGCATTCTTATTTGTGGAACAGGCATCGGTATGAGTATAGCAGCTAATAAAGTAAAAGGAATTCGCTGTGCTCTAGTGCATGATACGTTTAGTGCAAAAGCGACAAGAGAACATAATGATAGCAACATTTTGGCAATGGGTGAACGTGTCATTGGGCCGGGACTTGCATGTGAAATTGCGAAAATTTGGTTAATGACAGAATTTGAAGGCGGCCGACATGAAAATCGCGTGAATAAAATTAAACAGTATGAGCAGCAAAGTGATGCAACATTAACTGTATAATGTGAACGTATTCAATGAAAGAAAGGAAGAAAAACGTGTCTGAACTTACGAAATGGAAAGAGCAGTTGGAAACAGTTCTATCTGATTTTTTAGCACAAGTGCAGTTGTCTTCAGAACATACACTTGTCATTGGATGCAGTACAAGCGAGGTAATTGGTGAAAAAATAGGAACCGCAGGCGCAATGGAAGTCGCAGAAATGATTTTTGATACACTATCAGATTTTCGAAAAAAGACGGGTGTTCACTTAGCATTTCAATGCTGTGAACATCTCAATCGAGCACTGGTAGTAGAAAGAGAATTAGCTCGCAAAGAGCGTTTAGAAATGGTTAGTGTTGTGCCTATTCATAAAGCAGGCGGAGCGATGGCTACACAGGCCTATGGCCAGCTTAAAGATCCTGTTTTGGTAGAGTTTATTAAAGCTGATGCCGGTATTGATATTGGAGATACATTCATTGGTATGCATTTAAAGCATGTCGCAGTACCCGTTCGTTGTACGTTAAACGCAGTTGGACACGCTCATGTTACTTTAGCAAAGACGCGTCCAAAACTAATTGGTGGAATGAGAGCGTTTTACGAACTTTCGTAATTAAATATATTAAAATAATACACATTTTTTCTTTTTTATTCTAAATAAATCATGTTACAATGTAGTTGAATCAACAAATAACGAACATTGCGAATACGAAATGAGGAGAGGATTTTGATGGAGAAACAACTAATGCAACAAGATCCAGCAGTTTATAATGCGATCAAGGATGAATTACAAAGACAACGTACTAAGATTGAGCTAATTGCTTCAGAAAACTTTGTAACAACAGCGGTAATGGAAGCACAAGGTTCAGTTTTAACAAATAAATATGCTGAAGGCTATCCAGCTAAACGTTACTACGGTGGTTGTGAACACGTAGACGTAGTAGAAGACTTAGCTCGTGATCGTGCAAAAGAAATTTTCGGAGCAGAGCACGTGAATGTTCAACCTCACTCAGGTGCACAAGCAAACATGGCTGTATATTTCACAGTTTTAGAGGCTGGAGACACAGTACTTGGTATGAATTTATCGCACGGCGGTCACTTAACGCACGGAAGTCCTGTTAACTTTAGTGGTGTTCAGTATAATTTCATTGAATATGGCGTAGATCGTGAAACACATCGCATTAACTACGATGATGTATTAGAAAAAGCTCGTACACATAAACCAAAATTAATTGTGGCTGGTGCAAGCGCATATCCGCGCGCAATCGACTTCAAGCGTTTCCGTGAAATCGCTGATGAAGTAGGAGCTTATTTAATGGTAGACATGGCTCACATCGCTGGTCTAGTAGCTGCAGGACTTCATCAAAATCCTGTGCCACATGCTCATTTCGTTACAACTACAACACATAAAACACTGCGCGGACCACGCGGCGGTATGATTTTATGTAAAGAAGAATTTGCGAAAAAGATTGATAAGTCAATCTTCCCTGGTATTCAAGGTGGTCCATTGATGCACGTTATCGCTGCAAAAGCAGTAGCATTTGGTGAAGCATTACAAGATGAATTTAAGCACTATGCTCAAAATATCATCGATAATGCTAATCGTTTAGCAGAAGGATTAAAGAAAGAAGGATTTGCTCTTGTATCTGAAGGAACAGACAATCACCTTGTGTTAATCGACGTAAGCTCAATGAATTTGACAGGCAAAGTGGCTGAAAAAGCGCTTGATGATGTAGGTATTACAACAAACAAAAATACAATTCCTTATGATGAGCAAAGCCCATTTGTAACAAGCGGTATCCGTATTGGTACAGCTGCGGTTACAACTCGCGGATTTGGCTTAGAAGAGATGGATGAAATTGCTTCTATCATCGGATTAACGCTTAAAAATATTGAAGATGAAGAAAAGCTAGCTGAAGCTAAAACACGCGTTGAAGCTTTAACAAGCAAGTTTGAAATGTATAAATCATTGTAAGAGAGACAGGCCTTTGTGCCTGTTTTTTTATGGAGAAAGTGGTAGCAATTCAATCATTTTTTGAATAATGCTTGAACTCAAAAACTTTTTTCTGTAAAATGAATGCAATGTATAAATTTAATTAGCAAGAGATATGTTTTTACTAGTACGTACCATTCAATTCGTTGAATGGTATTTTAATGTGTACATCTTTATATATAAGGAGAGATATCAATGGGCAAAGTATACGTATTTGATCACCCGCTTATTCAACACAAATTAACTTACATACGTGATGTAAAAACGGGAACGAAAGAGTTTCGTGAATTAGTTGATGAAGTGGCAAGCTTAATGGCTTTTGAAGCGACACGTGATTTACCGCTAGAAGACGTTGAAATTGAAACACCGGTTTGCAAAACAAAGTCAAAAGTTATTGCAGGGAAAAAGCTTGGTATCGTTCCAATTCTTCGTGCTGGTATCGGCATGGTAGATGGATTTTTAAAACTAATGCCAGCTGCTAAAGTTGGACACGTTGGCTTATATCGTGATCCAGAAACATTACAGCCTGTTGAATATTATGTAAAGCTGCCTAATGATGTAGAAGAGCGTGACTTTATTGTAGTAGATCCTATGCTTGCAACAGGAGGGTCAGCTGTAGAAGCAATCAACTCTCTTAAAAAAAGAGGCGCTAAAAACATTAAATTTATGTGTTTAATTGCTGCTCCTGAAGGCGTGGAAATCGTAAAAGAAGCACACCCTGACGTAGATATTTACATTGCGGCATTAGATGAAAAATTAAATGACCATGGATATATTGTTCCAGGTTTAGGTGATGCAGGGGATCGTTTATTCGGTACAAAATAATTTGTAGATTCGGGTGATGAACATGAAGCAGCCAATTAAAGTAATGACGATATTCGGGACAAGACCAGAAGCAATTAAAATGGCCCCTCTAGTGCTAGAGCTTAAAAAGCGACCGGAGGAGTTCGAAGCGATTGTTACGGTAACGGCTCAGCACCGTGAAATGTTAGACCAAGTATTGAGCATTTTTGACATTCAGCCTGACTATGACCTTAACATTATGAAAGATCGCCAAACTCTTATGGACGTAACGACCAGAGGATTAGAAGGTTTGGACGACGTAATGAAAAAAGTAAAGCCGGATATCGTACTTGTACACGGCGATACAACTACGACGTTTATTGCCGGACTAGCAGCTTTTTATAATCAAATTCAGGTGGGACATGTTGAAGCAGGTTTGCGCACATGGAATAAATATTCTCCATATCCGGAAGAAATGAACCGTCAGCTTACAGGCGTTCTCGCTGATTTGCACTTTGCTCCGACAGATAAGTCTGCAGCTAATTTGCAAGCAGAGAATAAAAAAGAAGAGCGAATCTTTGTGACTGGAAACACAGCTATCGATGCGTTAAAAACGACAGTAAAAGAGACATATGAGCATGAAGTGTTAACGAAATTGGGAGATGATCGTCTTATTTTATTAACGGCGCATCGACGCGAAAATTTAGGCGAACCAATGAAAAACATGTTCCGTGCTGTTAAACGTATTGTGGATGAACATGAAGATGTGCAAGTTGTGTATCCTGTTCATTTGAATCCGGTAGTTAGAGAAACAGCAAACGATATCTTAGGAAATGATCCACGCATTCATTTAATTGAACCGTTAGATGTAATTGACTTCCATAACTTCGCTGAGCGCGCTCATATTATTTTGACAGATTCGGGCGGTGTTCAAGAAGAAGCTCCTTCATTAGGCGTACCTGTATTGGTACTTCGTGATACAACAGAGCGACCGGAAGGAATTGAAGCAGGAACGCTCAAACTAGCAGGAACGGAAGAAGAAACAATTTATACGCTAGCAAAAGAGCTGTTAATAGATGAAGACGTATATAAGCAAATGTCACAAGCATCGAATCCTTATGGAGATGGCTTAGCTTCTAAACGTATTTGTGATGCTATTAGCTACTATTTCAACCGCCGTGAAAATAGACCGGAAGCTTTTAATCCGCTTTCGTAAGATTTCTAAACACCTTTCACATGAAAAGTGTCTCTTTGAGACACGATAGTGTGAGAGGTGTTTTTTTATGTGGATTAAATGGTTAATGATTAGCTTTATATTAGGGAGCGGGGGAGGGCAAATGTCGTTCAATCCGATATTTCCTTCTATAAAACAAGAAATGAATCATCAGGAAAAATCAATAATTGTCATGGTTGAAAAAGAAAAATTCGCGGAATTTAAAAATCAGCTACAAAAAAATTATCCTAATATAAAGATTAAGAGCGAATTTCACACGGTATTTACAGGACTTTCATTAAACGGCTCCATCTCGGATTTGGAAAAACTATCTCATAATCCTTCTATTATTGGTTCAC
Organism: Priestia sp. JV24; assembly: GCF_025910025.1. Taxonomy (NCBI): domain Bacteria; kingdom Bacillati; phylum Bacillota; class Bacilli; order Caryophanales; family Bacillaceae; genus Priestia; species Priestia sp. JV24. The sequence goes on along the minus strand of NZ_JAPCIN010000024.1, from coordinate 227,981 downwards.
ATTCTATTAAAAACTACCAGGTTGCAGAAGAAAATAGCGTAACCTTCATTGGCTCAGAACAGGTAAGGGGCTTATTTGATACTTATAATCGGCGCTTAACAGGAAAAGGGATCAAAGTAGGCGTCATCGATACGGGTGTTGATTATTCTCATCCCGATTTAAAACAAACCTACAGGGGAGGGTATGATGTAATAGATAAAGATTATGAGCCGATGGAAACCACTCGGGAGCAAGGAGAGCCTACTCTGCATGGCACTCATGTAGCTGGTATTATTGCAGCAAATGGAAATATTAAAGGTGTAGCACCTCAAGCGGAGATCTACGCATACCGAGCTCTTGGACCTGGTGGAGCTGGAACGTCTGAAAGTGTTATTCTAGCTATCGAAAAAGCAATTCAAGATGATGTAGATATTATTAATTTATCATTAGGAAATGATGTGAATGGCCCTGATTTACCAACAAGCTTAGCGTTAGATCGAGCTGTTGAAAAAGGAATTGTAACGGTTACATCCAGCGGCAATTCAGGTCCAGGTTTATGGACTGTGGGCTCTCCAGGTACAGCGGGAAAAGCTATTTCGGTTGGCGCTTCTGTTTCCCCGACAACAGTTCAATTTCTAACAATTGGATTTAGCAAAGAAAAAATTATGATGGCGCCAGTAGAAGGGTCTCGTCCATGGACGTTTAATCAAACGCTGCGTGTAATAAATGAAGAATACTTCAAAGAGCAAAAGCATGCGTTGGGTAACGTCATTTTGCTAAAAGCAGAAGGAAATGTGGTTGAAAAAAAGATTAAACAAGCTGAACAGGCAGGAGCAAGAGCCGTTATTTTATATAGTCCGACTGAAAAAAGCATAATCGGTAAACTACAGGAGTCAGTAAATATTCCAGTGATATGGATAAGTAAAAAAAACGGTGATACCATTAGTCAATACATTCAGTCTCAACAGCCATACTTACGTACTGGCAAGCAAGTGGTGCAAGACTTGCTCACATCTTTCAGTTCAAGAGGACCTGTAACGACTACTTGGGGAATCAAGCCGGACGTCGTCGCACCTGGTTACTTCATTAATAGTACAGTTCCTGGGGGATACGAACGCATGCATGGAACAAGTATGGCTGCGCCCCATGTAGCTGGAGCGTGCGCTCTTATTTTACAAGCTCACCCGAACTGGTCTCCTGAACAAGTCAAAGCTTCATTGATGAACACAAGTAAAGTAATGCAGCAGCTAAATGGTCAAACGTATCGCGTATATGAACAAGGAGCTGGGAGAATTCAAATAGCAAAAGCTGTCACAGCAGACTCTTTATTTTATCCATCTTCTTTATCTTTCGGTATTTTTACGCGCTCATCAAAGAAAGTCTTATCATTTAAAATTGATAACCAGTCTGATAAAGCAAAAACGTATCGCTTAAACGTTCCGAGAAGGGATGAAGGAGTGAACTGGGATGTTCCATTACCCGTCACGGTGCAGCCCCATCAGACAAAAGAAATAGCTGTCACTTTATCGGTGCAGCCCCGTTTTAAAAATAAAGGTATATATGACGGATATTTGGAAATAAATGATTCACGTGAAACATTTTCGCTTCCTTATATGTACATGGTTAGCATTCCAGATTATCCTCGTATCATGGGATTGCAAGTAGCAGCGGAAAAAGAGAAAAATACTTATAGCTATGAACTGTTTTTGCCTGAAGGAGCAGATGAGTTAGGCGTTGCTCTTTTTGATAAGCAGTCTTTACAGTTTATATCATATTTAGATGTTGACGTTGATGTAGAAAGAGGCATGAGAAAACAGAAAATAACGATCGATGAATCGCTTGTGCCGGGGGCCTACCAAATATTTGCATTTGTGAAAAAGCATAGACAAGAGCAGGTTGTACACAGTACAATAACGATTGAATGAACCTCTTTAAATGTTTTCATTTGAAGAGGTTTTATGTGTGGCAGAAATGTGAACAATAAGAAGAGATTGTGAAGTTTTTAGCTTAAACACATTGACATTAAATATACGCTATTGTATGCTTACAGGGAATATAAATGATAAGGTTTTCAACCTGTGAAAACCGTTGATATTTCTGCGTATTTTATTAGCTGTTTTTACCTTTTTTAGCAATTTTTTTTGCCTTTCTATCATATATTGAGCTATAAAAACGATAGAGAATTCGGAAAAAAGAAAATTTTGCAAAAGGGGTATGAGCTTATGAAAGATCGCAACCGTCATCCTTTGCAAGCGATGGCATTAGTGTCAATCATTCTATCACAGTTAGCAGGTTCAGTCTTAATTGGCTTATTCTCTGGAAGATGGGCTGATCAATGGCTTGACACCGAACCACTATTTTTGATTTTAGGCCTTCTTTCAGGGCTAGCAGCAGGTGTTTTTATGATGCTGCGGACAGTCCACCATTTTTTTTCAGGAGATTAATAATTCATGCAGGATTTGCAGCACGTTTTTCCAAGACTTCGTTCATACATATTGTATTTGTTAGCATTATACGTTCTCGGCTGGGGATTTACAAGTTATAAGGCTGTTTTTGCAGGTTTAATTTTAGGAACCGCCCTGAGTTTGTATAATTTGTGGAACTTAGTAAGAAAGTTTGAGCAGTTTGGACAGGCGTTGGATGAGGGGAAAAAGCCCCGTTCAATTGGGACTGTTGTAAGATTTGCAACAGCTGCTCTCGCAGTTGTGATTACCATCTCTTATCCAAAAACCTTTCATATTATTAGTGTAGTTGTGGGATTAATGACGTATTACGTTGTCATTATCATAGATTTAGTTGTTCAAAATATGCGTAGAAGATAGAAAGAGAGGTGAACACAGTTGGGTCATGAATCACCAACTATAGAGTTTCTAGGCCTTACTTTTAGTCAAAGTAACTTGCTTATGGTTACCGTAGCTTCTGTTATTGTATTCTTAATTGCAGTTTTATGTACTCGTACTCTTGCTATGAAGCCAAGCGGTGCACAAAACTTTATTGAATGGGTCTTAGATTTTGTTAAAGGACTCGTTAATAGCAATATGGATTGGAAAACAGGTGGCCGCTTTTTGACGCTAGGTGTAACTTTACTTATGTACATTTTTGTGTCAAATATGTTGGGTCTTCCATTTGCCATCGTGATTGACCATAACTTATGGTGGAAATCGCCAACCGCTGATCCAGCAATTACGCTGACGTTAGCCGTTATGGTAGTTGTACTATCACATTATTATGGTATTAAAATGCGAGGTTTTTCTGCATACACGAAAGATTACTTCAAGCCAATGGCGTTTTTATTCCCGCTTAAGATTATCGAGGAGTTTGCCAATACGTTAACGCTTGGCCTTCGTCTTTACGGTAATATTTATGCTGGGGAAATTTTGTTAAGCTTGCTAGCTGGTTTAGCAACAACAGGCTTCCTAGGTACAATTGGAGCTGCTATTCCAATGCTTTTATGGCAAGGATTCAGTATTTTTGTAGGCGCAATTCAGGCCTTCATTTTCACAATGTTAACGATGGTTTATTTATCTCACAAAGTGAGTAGCGACCATTAATTTATAAAGCTTTGTTCAAGTAATACCCAATTTGGACAAAACAAAACTTAGTTAAACAAAATCATATATATTAAGGGAGGACTTTATAAAATGGGTTTAATAGCATCTGCAATTGCGATTGGTTTAGCGGCACTAGGTGCTGGTATTGGTAACGGTCTTATCGTTTCTAAGACGATTGAAGGCACAGCTCGCCAACCAGAAGCACGTGGTACATTAACTTCAATGATGTTCGTTGGGGTTGCCTTAGTTGAGGCGCTTCCAATTATCGCCGTAGTTATTGCATTCATGGTACAAGGTAAATAATAATGTGTTACATGTGGCGAAGATCATTCAAAAGAACCTTCGCCATTACTTTATGTCTTTAATAAGTAAATTATATATGTGGAGTCTCTGAAGGGAGTGAACATGGCCGTGTCGAACATGTTTGTGTTAGGAGCAGCAGGCATTAATGGTGGAGATATTCTTTTCCAATTAGTGATGTTCCTTATCCTACTTGCGTTACTTCAAAAATTCGCGTTTGGTCCTGTAATGGGAATCATGAAAAAACGTGAAGAGCATATTGCCGGTGAGATTGATGAAGCAGAAAAGCAAAATGAGGAAGCGAAGAAGCTTGTTGAAGAGCAGCGTGAAATCTTAAAGCAATCTCGTCAAGAAGTGCAAGTAATGATGGAAAACGCTAGAAAGTCTGCAGAAGATAAAAAAGAAGAAATCATTGCGGCAGCACGCGAAGAGTCTGAGCGTCTAAAAGCTGCAGCAAAACAAGAAATCGAACAGCAAAAAGATCAAGCAGTTGCTGCGTTACGTGAGCAAGTTGCTTCATTATCTGTTTTAATTGCGTCGAAAGTTATTGAAAAAGAACTTTCTGAACAAGATCAAGAGAAGTTAATTCATGAATATATCCAAGAAGTAGGGGATGTACGATGAGTCAACCAGCTGTAGCCAAACGCTATGCACTAGCTCTTTTTCAATTAGCAACAGAAAAACAGATGATCGATGAAATGCAAGACCAGCTACAAATCGTTGAAGAGGTGTTTGCTAAAACACCTGAATTAATGGATGTATTAACTCATCCAAAAATTACAATTGAGCGAAAAAAACAGTTTGTAAGTGAGGCATTTGCTGAACTTTCACCAACTGTTCAACATACGGTTCTTCTATTATTAGAGCGTCACCGCATTCAAATTGTTAGCGAAATGGTAAAAGAGTATCGTTTCCTAGCGAACGAAGTACGTGGCGTGGCAGATGCAACTGTTTATTCTGTCAAACCTTTAAGTGCAGATGAGAAAAGAGCAATCTCACAATCATTTGCTTCTAAAGTTGGAAAACATACGTTAAATATTTCAAATATAGTAGATAAAAGCCTAATCGGCGGCGTGAAGCTTCGCATTGGTAATCGTATCTATGATGGCAGCATTAGCAGCAAATTAGAAACGATCCACCGAGGACTTCTTGCACACAGATCGTAGATAGGGGTGAAATTCATGAGCATCAAAGCTGAAGAAATTAGTGCGCTGATCAAGCAGCAAATTGAAAACTATCAGTCTGAGATTAAAGTGAGTGATGTAGGTACTGTTATCCAAGTTGGGGACGGTATCGCACGTGCTCATGGCCTCGACAATGTCATGGCTGGAGAACTGGTTGAATTTTCAAATGGTGTCATGGGAATGGCACAAAACTTAGAAGAAAACAATGTAGGTATCATTATTTTAGGACCATATACGGAAATTCGTGAAGGTGACGAAGTTCGCCGTACAGGACGCATCATGGAAGTTCCAGTAGGGGAGCAGTTAATCGGTCGTGTTGTTAACTCATTAGGTCAGCCAGTAGACGGCTTAGGCCCAGTAGAAACAACAAAAACACGTCCAATTGAAGGTGCTGCACCTGGCGTTATGGATCGTAAATCAGTACATGAGCCGCTTCAAACAGGTATCAAGGCGATTGACGCACTTGTGCCGATCGGTCGTGGACAGCGTGAGTTAATTATCGGTGACCGTCAAACGGGTAAAACATCGGTAGCAATCGATACAATCTTAAACCAAAAAGATCAAGATATGGTATGTATCTATGTAGCGATTGGCCAAAAAGAATCAACAGTTCGTAACGTAGTAGAGACATTACGTAAACACGGTGCTCTAGATTACACAATCGTTGTAACAGCATCAGCTTCACAACCAGCCCCACTATTATTCTTAGCGCCATATGCTGGGGTAACAATGGGTGAAGAGTTTATGTATAACGGTAAGCACGTACTTGTTATTTACGATGACTTAACAAAACAAGCATCAGCTTATCGTGAACTTTCATTACTATTACGCCGTCCTCCAGGTCGTGAAGCGTATCCAGGGGATGTATTCTACCTGCACTCTCGTTTATTAGAGCGTGCGGCAAAGTTATCGGACGCAAAAGGTGGAGGTTCATTAACAGCTCTTCCATTTATTGAAACGCAAGCAGGAGACGTATCTGCTTATATCCCAACGAACGTAATTTCGATTACAGACGGACAAATTTTCTTACAGTCAGATCTATTCTTCTCAGGCGTGCGTCCTGCGATTAATGCTGGTCTTTCTGTATCACGTGTAGGGGGATCTGCACAAATTAAAGCGATGAAAAAGGTAGCAGGTACACTGCGTCTAGACCTTGCATCTTATCGTGAGCTTGAATCGTTTGCTCAGTTCGGTTCTGATCTTGACCAAGCAACTCAAGCAAAATTAAATCGAGGAGCGCGTACAGTTGAAATCTTAAAACAAGGTTTACACAAACCGCTTCGCGTAGAAAAACAAGTAGCTGTGCTTTACGCATTAACAAAAGGCTTTTTAGATGATGTTCCGGTATCAGATATTACGCGCTTTGAAGACGAGTACTTAACATGGTTAGAATCAAACCGTAAAGAAGTACTTGAATCAATCCGTACAACTGGTGGACTTCCTGAAGCTGGCGTATTCGAATCAGCACTTGAAGAATTCAAGAAAACATTTATTGCATCTGAATAATATATTGTCAGCATGGTATGTTAAGACAATCTTTCAATAAGGTGAAGGTGAACATTTGTTCACCTTTCATACCACGTGATCTTCTAAAACAAGGTGGTGAAACCTTTGGCATCATTACGTGATATACAAACTCGAATCACATCGACGAAAAAAACGAGCCAGATTACGAAAGCAATGGAAATGGTTTCAGCTGCAAAGCTGAATAGAGCGGAACAAAATGCAAAATCGTTTGTTCCATACATGGAAAAAATTCAAGAAGTAGTCTCAAGCGTAGCCCTAGGCAGCAGAGGCGCTTCACATCCAATGCTAACTGCGCGCAGTGTGAAGAAGACTGGTTACATCGTAATCACTTCAGATCGCGGCCTAGCAGGAGCATATAACAGTAATATTTTGCGAAAAGTATCTCAAGCTATTGAAGAACGCCATCAATCACCTGATGAATACGGTGTGATTGCAATTGGACGAGTAGGGAGAGATTTCTTCGTGAAACGCGGCATTCCGGTTTTGCTTGAAATCACAGGCTTAGCAGATCAGCCAGCTTTTGCTGACATTCAAGGAATCGCTTCACAAACAGTTCAAATGTTTGCAGACGGTACGTTTGATGAACTTTACTTATACTACAATCACTTTATCAATACGATTTCACAAGAAGTGACGGAGAAGAAGCTATTGCCTCTAACAGATCTTCAACCTTCTGGTAAACTTGTTGGTTATGAATTTGAACCATCACAAGAAGAGATTTTAGAAGTATTACTTCCTCAGTATGCAGAGAGTTTAATTTACGGCGGCCTACTTGACGGAAAAGCAAGTGAGCATGCTGCTCGTATGACAGCGATGAAAAGTGCAACAGACAACGCAAAAGATCTTATCAATAATCTTACATTGTCATATAACCGTGCACGTCAAGCGGCAATTACCCAGGAAATTACGGAAATTGTTGGCGGAGCGGCAGCGTTAGAATAGAAAGTTTAATGGAAAAGCAAGTTAGGAGGGAACACGATGACAAAAGGACGCGTTACTCAAATCATGGGTCCAGTTGTAGACGTAAAGTTTGACAACGGACACCTTCCGGCAATTTATAACGCCCTTAAAATTTCACATAAACCGAGCAGTGCAAGTGAAGTTGCAATCGAATTAACATTAGAAGTTGCGATTCACTTAGGTGATAACACAGTTCGTACAGTAGCAATGTCATCCACTGACGGCTTAGTTCGTGGATTAGAAGTAGAAGATACAGGTGCAGCAATCTCAGTACCAGTTGGTGACGTTACGTTAGGTCGTGTATTTAACGTATTAGGTGAAAAAATCGACTTAGACGCCCCAATCGATGCAGGTGCACGTCGTGATCCAATTCACCGTCAAGCACCAAAGTTCGAAAATCTATCTACACAAGCTGAAATTCTTGAAACAGGTATTAAAGTAGTAGACTTATTAGCTCCTTACATTAAAGGTGGAAAAATCGGTCTATTCGGTGGTGCCGGTGTAGGTAAAACAGTATTGATTCAAGAATTAATCAATAACATTGCTCAAGAGCACGGCGGTATTTCAGTATTCGCTGGTGTAGGTGAGCGTACGCGTGAAGGTAATGACTTATACCATGAAATGACAGATTCTGGTGTTATTAAGAAGACGGCTATGGTATTTGGACAAATGAATGAGCCACCTGGTGCACGTCAACGTGTTGCATTAACAGGATTAACAATGGCAGAATACTTCCGTGACGAACAAGGTCAAGACGTATTATTCTTTATTGATAATATCTTCCGTTTCACACAAGCGGGTTCGGAAGTATCAGCATTACTTGGCCGTATGCCATCAGCAGTAGGTTATCAGCCAACGTTAGCGACAGAAATGGGTCAGCTTCAAGAGCGTATTACGTCAACAAGCGTAGGTTCTGTAACATCGATTCAAGCGATTTACGTACCAGCCGATGACTATACGGATCCAGCTCCAGCGACAACATTTGCTCACTTAGATGCAACAACAAACTTAGAGCGTAAATTATCAGAGATGGGTATTTACCCTGCGGTAGATCCATTAGCATCTACATCTCGCGCTTTATCTCCTGAAATTGTTGGAGAAGAGCACTATGCAATTGCGCGTCAAGTTCAACAAACGTTACAGCGTTATAAAGAGTTACAAGATATCATTGCAATCCTAGGTATGGATGAGTTATCTGATGAAGATAAACTTGTTGTACAACGTGCTCGTCGCGTTCAATTCTTCTTATCTCAAAACTTCCACGTAGCAGAACAATTTACAGGTCAAAAAGGTTCTTATGTTCCTGTAAAAGAAACTGTTAAAGGATTTAAAGAGATCTTGGAAGGTAAATACGATCATTTACCTGAAGATGCGTTCCGTTTAGTTGGTCGCATTGAAGAAGTTATTGAAAATGCGAAACGTATGGGAGTAGAAGTTTAATTTAAGGGACATAGGAGGTTTTTTAAATGAAGACAATCCATGTCAGTGTAGTGACTCCTGATGGCCCAGTTTACGAATCAGAAGTGGAAATGGTAAGTACCCGAGCACAGAGTGGTGAGCTTGGTATTTTACATGGCCATATTCCGATGGTTGCTCCTTTACAAATTGGAGCCGTCCGCTTGAAGAAAGCAAGCAGTACAGAACTTGTGGCTGTTAGCGGAGGATTTCTTGAAGTAAGACCTGACAAAGTAACAATTCTTGCACAGGCTGCTGAAACAGCTGAAGAGATTGACATAGCTCGTGCAGAAGAAGCGAAAAAGCGCGCTGAAATGCGCCTTGATAGCAAACAAGATGACGTTGATGTTAAGCGTGCTGAAATTGCCTTAAAACGGGCAGTCAATCGTTTAGATATTAGTCAACGTAAGTTCTAAAAAAAGCCCTCTCAAACGAATGAGAGGGCTTTTTTGCTCTATTATACAAAAAGGGAAGAGCAAATAGCATTGATCTATGATTATATATTCCATTTAACTAAGCGCATCTATCTTCTTTATTTTGCTCAATAGTGGAAAAGGATCTTAAAATAGGGAATAAAATAAATGTTTTTCATGTTACCGTTTACGAATTTGCATAATTGTGCTTTAATATGAAAAGAAGAGACGATCATCGTCTCTTCTTTTCATATGGTGTTTAAAAGGAGTGCTTTTATTGTTTGGAGGAATTGAACAGCAAACGTTACTAACCATGATTTCACATTTGATTTTTATTGTGATTACTTGGTATGCTTTGCAAGGCTTTCAAATTGAAAAGCTGATGAAACCTAATCATGTGTTTCAAGCAAAATTAATGCTTATTTTATTGACCATTACGATTTCATCAACAGTAAGTAATTTCTTTTTGGATTATTTATTTTGGTCACAGCGCATTCCCTCATTTTTTCAATGATTGGCAAGCTATGAGTCTATGATAAAATAGGCGTTCATTCATTGAAGATATACGAATTTATACGCTAATGTATGTCGCTATGTCTAAATATGACGACCCTTTTCATGTATGTATCATCGCCTTCTGGAAAGACTGATGAGTACGGAGAGGGAGTGGCGAAATGTTTAAAAAAATTAGTGTCTTTTTGGCTATTTTCATTACTGGCTTATTCGTATATCATGGAAGTTATGTGAGCAATGCCCAAAACAATGAAACTACTATTGAGAAGATTGTTCACACCTTAAATAAGCAGCATGTTTCGTTAACTGAAGTATCGTTGTATGCAAGAGAAGAAGTAAAAGCTGTTACTGACCAAAAAACCTTTTATTCGCAAGCTAAAAGTATTAAAAGTAATTTTAGAGGTTTTAAATGGGAAGTGAAGAGGGAAAGAGACCTATGGAAAGCAATAGGTACACGCAAAAGTGAAGATGTGAACGAAGTCATTCTGTTAACTTATGCGATCGATGAACACAGCAATGCGTACATATCGTATCATGTAACGGGACAAGGTTTGAAAGAAAAAAATATGACCCATTTTCAAAATGTATTTCAGACAAATTATGAAAAAATTTTCCTATCAGAACCCATAATTTTCTCTTGTGCAACTGGGGAAATCAATGATAAGATGGAAAGTGTTTTGTCTGTTGAAATTCAAGACCTATTACGAGCTTTCAATGCTAAACCAGTGGAATCTCTAGTGGAAGAGTCATTTACCTCTGTTTCAGCATATACTGGACTGTGGAAAGAAGCTCTTCAAACGAAAAAGCAGGAAATGAACTTACAAATTGCATTACGCAAGACAAGAATGGGCGGTCAAACAACCATAGTTGTTGGCACACCTATCATTACGTCTGAATATTAATATAGAGAAAATGGACGCGGAGGGGAATACCTTGGAAAAAATCATCGTCCGCGGTGGAAATAGATTAAGCGGTACAGTTAAAGTTGAAGGAGCAAAAAACGCCGTTTTACCTATTATCACTGCAACCTTATTAGCTAGTGAAGGAAAAACAATTCTAAATGATGTACCAGCTCTCTCCGATGTATTTACGATTGGCGAAGTTTTAAGACATCTGAATGCAGAAGTAGATTTTGAAACAAATCGTGTAGTTGTAGATGCATCAAGAGAGTTAAAAACAGATGCACCTTTTGAATATGTAAGAAAAATGCGCGCTTCAGTACTTGTAATGGGTCCTTTATTGGCGCGTACAGGTGAGGCTCGTGTAGCTTTACCTGGCGGATGTGCAATTGGATCAAGACCGATTGATCAGCATCTTAAAGGCTTTGAAGCAATGGGTGCTAAAGTTCAAGTAGGAAATGGTTTTATTGATGCAAAAGTTGAAGGAAGACTAAAAGGTGCTAAAATTTATTTAGACTTCCCAAGTGTAGGCGCCACAGAAAATATTATGATGGCAGCAGCATTAGCGGAAGGCACTACAATTATGGAAAACGTAGCAAAAGAACCTGAGATTGTCGATTTAGCAAACTTCTTAAACGCAATGGGTGCTAAAGTTCGCGGTGCAGGAACTGGTACGATCCGTATTGAAGGTGTTAATAAATTATATGGTGCAGAACATGCAATTATTCCAGATCGTATCGAAGCTGGAACATTCATGGTAGCAGCAGCTATTACAGGTGGAAACGTACTTGTACGCGGTGCAGTAGCAGAGCACATCAGTTCACTTGTTGCTAAAATGGAAGAAATGGGTGTTGAAATTACTGAAGAAGGCGACGGCTTACGTGTTGTAGGACCTGAAAAGCTAAAATCAGTAGATATTAAAACAATGCCTCATCCAGGGTTCCCTACAGATATGCAATCTCAAATGATGGCATTATTGTTAGCAGCAGAAGGCACAAGTATGATTACAGAAACAGTTTTTGAAAACCGCTTTATGCACGTAGAAGAGTTTCGCCGCATGAACGCTGATATTAAAATTGAAGGGCGCTCTGTTATCATTAACGGACCTACTCAACTACAAGGCGCTGAAGTAGCAGCAACAGATCTTCGTGCAGCAGCAGCGTTAACATTAGCAGGACTTGTAGCAGACGGCTATACGCGTGTAACGGAATTAAAACACCTTGATCGTGGTTATGTAAATTTCCACAATAAATTAGCCGCTTTAGGCGCTGATATTGAACGTGTAAATGATGAAACAAAGCAAGTAGAACAAACTCAACAGGCTTCAGACGTCAAGTAAATATGTCATAAAAAAAGCATCTCATAGCGAGATGCTTTTTTTGTCGTTGGACGACCCTTATGGCCGGTTTGCTGTCATAAAAGGTTGTCCACCTCCATACATATGAAATATAGGGATATAGGTGTTCCTTGTCAAAATAATAGATATGGAGGCTAGGCGTTCATGAAACAAGCAAAGCCAATCATCGTACTAGGAGTCATCTTTTTTTTCGTTGTGTTACTCATCCCAACACTTCTCGTTGTTCCTTTTACTGAAAAGACAGATGGAAAGCTACATGAAAATGTCGAACAGACCCCAAAAACCGAAAAACTACAAAAAGTGACAGCGTCTCCTCTTGACGTCAGTGTTTATCGTACGGAAACGAAAAAAGTAGAAAAACTGCCGCTCGAAGACTATCTTGTAGGGGTAGTAGCAGCTGAAATGCCTGCTACTTTTGAGCTTGAAGCACTTAAGGCTCAAAGTTTGGCAGCCAGAACCTATATTGTGCAAACTATGATGAATGGAAATAGTCATCTTCCCCAAGGAGCGGATGTGACTGATACCGTAGAGTACCAAGTATATTTAAATAAAGATGAGCTAAGAAGCAGATGGAACAAAGACTATGATTGGAAAATCAAAAAAATTCAAGAAGCAGTGAAGGACACCCAAGGTCAAATTCTTACGTATAAAAATAAGCCAATTAATGCTACGTTCTTTTCTACCAGCAATGGTTACACTGAAAATTCAGAAGCGTATTGGAAGAATTCCATTCCTTATCTAAAAAGTGTAGCTAGTCCGTGGGATAAAAAGTCCCCTGAATTTACAAATCAGAAAGTAATGTCTGTTGCTAGCTTTGAACAGAGGCTTGGAGTGAAATTAACAAACACTGGATCAGTAGGTGAAATTGTCTCTAGAACGCCGGGTCAGCGCGTAGATTACGTAAAGATAAACGGTAAAGAACTGTCGGGAAAAGATGTTCGAGAAAAACTGGGTTTATCCTCAGCCGACTTTCATTGGACAAAAAAAGGTAATGAGATTATCATCAACACAAAAGGATATGGACATGGTATTGGGATGAGTCAGTACGGAGCAAATGGTATGGCACTAGAAGGAAAAACCTATAAAGATATTGTTACTCATTATTATACAGGTGTTGCGATTACCCCTAACGATCAGTTTGTTGCACAATTGACAGCTAAACGCTAATTCAAAGACCTTTATAGAAGGGTCTTTTTTTATGTTTTTCACTTTTTTTAAATAAAATGTATATTTTAGATTCATCTGTTGAAAAATAATCGAAAAAAATTTTTTATCGCTGTGTATATATTCATTCAATTGTGTTCAGACTGATTGCTGAGGTGATGATATATGAGAGAGGAAGAAAAGAAACGTACTTCTCCAAAATCGAAAGTTCAAAAATTAGTTAGAAAGCGTTGGGTGTTCCCGGCTATCTATTTAGCGAGTGCAGCAATTATTCTTACAGCAGTCCTTTGGTTTCAAGCTAATGGAAACGATATTAGCAAAGAAGACAAAAGCGGCTATAGCCAAGACGGTACGGCTTATCGAGACGACGCTGTAGAGGTAAATGCTTCGCTTGAAAATTTAAAGATGCCAGTTGCTAGTGAAGCATCAGCTATCGTGAAAAAGCCTTTCTACGACGATCAAGCATCTGAAAAACAGCAAGAAGAAGCACTAGTTTTCTACAACAATACGTATCATCCAAACACAGGTGTTGACTTAGCTGTTAAGGGAGATAAATCATTTGATGTTGTAGCAGCAGCTAGCGGTACAGTAACAAAAGCAACAAAAGATCCTTTACTAGGTTATGTAGTAGAAATTGATCACAAAGATGGTTTAGTCACACAGTATCAATCTCTTGAGAAAGCTGATGTAGAAGTAGGAGATATTGTTAAACAAGGCCAAACCATCGCAAAAGCTGGAAAAAGCTTATATAATCAAGAAGCAAAAACACATGTACATTTTGAAGTTCGTAAAGATGGTGTAGCAATTAATCCAAGCAGTTATTTTGGAAAATCTGTTAGTTCTATCAAAGAAGTCAAAGCAGCTGAAGTGACAGAACCAAAAGACGACTCTTCTTCTGAAGAATCAAAGGATAGCGAAAAATCATCTGATGAAAAGACTAAAGAAGATAAAGATTCAAAACACCCTTCAACAGATACGTCTAAACCAAATGCATAAGGCAAGACCATAAATACGAAAAGAAGCTGGATAAAATCGAGCTTCTTTTTTTATGAATTTTTCTAAAATGAGATGCATTATGTCAAAAAAGTAAATAAAAAACACTAAATTTTCAAAAAAATATAAGAAATCACTTGTCCTTACTGACTTTTCTAGCATATATCTGCACACAAGCTAATAAACTGTTACAAACCTATAAAGAGAATGTTAGAAAAGGGATAATATATACATTCCCTTGGATACTTCTCATATCCAATTTGGGGAGGGCGAGTAGTGTGCACGATTACATCAAAGAGAGAACTATCAAGATTGGAAAGTATATTGTAGAAACAAAGAAAACAGTTCGTGTAATTGCGAAAGAATTTGGCGTTTCGAAAAGTACTGTCCATAAAGATTTAACAGAGCGTCTACCAGAAATAAATCCTGAGTTAGCAAATGAAGTAAAAGAAATTCTTGATTATCATAAATCTATTCGGCATTTGCGTGGGGGAGAAGCAACAAAATTAAAGTACAAAAAGGAAGAAGAAACTGTAAAATGAAAAAATGCCCAATATTGCCTTTTTTATAGAGGTAGTATAGGGCATTTTATTTTTTGGATAAAATAGGTATATAATAAATATTTTTGCTAATAACAACATACATATACAAATTGTGATAAAATAGTAAATTAGGAAAAAAGAATGGTTATCATGCAAAGATATGTAAATAGAAGGAGGATTTAAGGTATGTTAGCAAAAGACATTGGTATCGATTTAGGTACAGCTAACGTCTTAATTCACGTTAAAGGCAAAGGAATTGTGTTAAATGAACCGTCTGTTGTGGCGATTGATAAAAATACAAATAGAGTGCTAGCAGTAGGGGAAGAAGCGAGACGTATGGTAGGAAGAACGCCCAGTAATATTATTGCCATTCGTCCCTTAAAAGATGGTGTTATCGCTGACTTCGAAATTACAGAGTCTATGCTCAAACACTTTATTAACAAATTAAATGTAAAAGGTTTTTTATCCAAGCCTCGCATTTTAATTTGTTGTCCAACAAATATTACCTCTGTTGAACAAAAAGCCATTCGCGAAGCTGCTGAAAAGAGCGGTGGAAAAACCATTTATTTGGAAGAAGAACCAAAAGTCGCGGCAATTGGCGCTGGAATGGATATCTTTCAGCCGAGCGGAAATATGGTCGTAGATATTGGTGGAGGTACAACCGATGTGGCCGTCCTTTCAATGGGTGATATCGTAACAGCAGCTTCTATTAAGATGGCTGGTGATCGTTTTGATGCCGAAATTTTGCAGTACATTAAGCAAAAATATAAGCTCTTAATCGGAGAGCGTACAGCAGAAGAAATTAAAGTGAAAATTGGTACGGTGTTTCCTAAAGCTCGTAATGAAGAGCTGGACATTCGAGGGCGAGACATGGTTTCAGGCCTACCTCGTACGATTACTGTTTATTCTGAAGAAGTAGAGGAGGCACTTAGAGAGTCTGTCAGCGTCATTGTACAAGCTTCGAAAAGTGTATTAGAGCGTACACCTCCTGAACTTTCTGCCGATATTATAGACAGAGGCGTTATTTTAACTGGCGGTGGAGCATTGCTTCACGGTATGGACCAGCTGTTAGCGGAAGAATTAAAGGTGCCTGTGCTAATTGCAGAAAATCCAATGGGCTGTGTAGCTGTTGGAACAGGTATTATGCTCGATAATATTGATAAACTATCTCGTCGCAATATTGTTTAAATAAATGAAGACTCCTCTATTGGCTCGTTTCATACAGAGGAGTCTCTTCTTTTATCTATTATACTCTGTGAGCTGGCTATAACGAGCAACGTTTACTTGTAAGGAGGATGAAGTATGTTTAAAGGGTTTTACACGGCAGCAGCGGGTATGCTGTCTCAACAGCGTCAAACTGACTTATTAACGAATAACATAGCAAATGCTAATACGCCGGGATTTAAAGCAGATCAAGGTACGTTAAAGGCATTTCCTGATATGTTGCTGCAGCGAATGGAATCTGAAGATTTACCTACTGACCGTAGCATCTCTGTTCAGAACAAAAAAGAAATAGGTACGATTAATACGGGCGTGTATATGCAAGAAACAGTTCCAAATTTTACACAAGGTGATCTTCAGCAAACGTCTCAATCAACTGATATTGCATTGATGGAGCAAAATATGCCTACAAAAGAGGGCGGACTATTTTTTGTGGTACAAAGCCCTGATAATACGCCTCAATATACAAGAAACAGTAATTTTACATTAGATCAGCAAGGGTTTTTAACTACGTCTACCGGAGCTTATGTATTAAATACAAATAATCAACCAATTCAACTAAAAAGTGAAAACTTTACAGTTGATTCACAAGGTAACGTAACGGAAAATAATCACCAGGTTGCACAAATCGATATTGCTTATGCTAGTAACTTACAAACGATTAAAAAGGCAGGGAATGGATTGTATGAAACGCTGAACAATCAGCCCTTGCCTTCAGCTAGGAATAATCCAGGCATTTCTTATCAGTTAAAGCAAGGATTTGTTGAACGTTCCAATGTAGATGCTGCTCAAAGTATGACTGATTTACTAACGGCTTACAGAGCTTTTGAGGCAAATCAAAAAATAATGCAAGCTTACGATAGAAGCATGGATAAAGCGGCAAATGAAATTGGGCGTGTGCGCTAAAAGCAACAGGGGAGATGAGAAGGATGAACCTTACAATGATAACAGCGGCTAATACGATGGGACAGCTGCAGCAGCAGCTTGATGTCATTGGCCATAATCTATCTAATACAAATACGACAGGATATAAAGCGAGAGATGCTTCATTTAACGATATGCTGTATCAACAAGTGAACAATCAAGAAGATAAGGGAACAGAAAAGCGGCTTACGCCAGCTGGAATTCGGCAAGGCACAGGCGCTTATTTAGATCAAACGAGCTTGAATATGACGCAGGGTGCTTTTCAGAATACAGATAAACTATTAGATGTAGCTGCATCAAATCCAAACGTTTATTTTCAAGTTGCCGTAAACGATTCCCAACAGCCTGTACAATATACGAGAGATGGTTCTTTTCATCTTAGCCCTGAAGGCCCGAACAATGTTAAATTAGTAAACGGCTCTGGTCAGGATGTGCTGGGGGAAAATGGTCAAGCTATTATTTTCAGTAACGCGTTCAAAGATATACAAATTGATGGAAGTGGAACGATAACGGTTACTACGAATAAGGGTGTTGACCAGTTTACACTTGGGTTAACAAATGTCCAAAAGCCGCAGGTGCTAGAAGCTAAAGGAGAAAATCTATTTGCTTTTCCAGCAGGGATGAACCAACCGAATATGTTTACAGATTTGACTGGAAAAGCTCGAGAAACAGCAGGCGTAGAGCAAGGGAAATTGGAACAGTCAAATGTAGATTTGAGTAAAGAACTTACTGATATGTCCATTGCTCAACGTGCGTATCAATTTAATTCCCGCTCTATTTCAATTGCAGATCAAATGATGGGCTTGGTTAATGGAATCAGAGCTTAAGCAAGTAGTTGCTTCTCAATTGAGCATTCTGTATATTGATAATAGTATCGTATGTTACATGCGGTTTGAAAGGAGACTTATTTATGCTTGATATTGAACAAATTAAAGAAATTATTCCACACCGATATCCATTTTTATTGGTCGATCGTATTTTAGAAGTGGAAGAGGGAAAAAAAGCAGTTGGTTTAAAAAACGTATCTGCCAATGAAGAATTTTTTAACGGGCATTTCCCTGACTATCCTGTGATGCCAGGGGTTTTAATTGTAGAAGCTTTGGCTCAGGTAGGGGCAGTAGCTATGCTAAAAAAAGAAGAAAATCAAGGACGTTTAGCATTTTTTGCAGGCATTGACAACTGCCGCTTTAAAAAGCAAGTAAGACCTGGTGATCAACTGCGTTTAGAGGTGGAAATTGTACGTGCGCGTGGATCTATTGGCAAAGGAAAAGGTATCGCAACTGTAGATGGAGAGTTAGTCTGCGAAACAGATATTATGTTTGCTTTAGGCGATAAAAAAGAATAGTACATAAGAGCTGCTGATGCAGCTTTTTTTATTGGCGCTGCAAAGCAGAAAAAAGTTTCTTTAATAAAGGTATAATATCCGTTAGCAACTCTTTTTGAAGTGTTGGTGACAGAGATGAAAATTGTAAGAGCACATGTTTCAATAAGGGCTGTTTATCTATGAGGGTTAAAATGGTCTCGTCATGTGAATCCGATTCACATTTTCTTGTTAAGTAAAGAAGTTGGAAGTCATGTAAATGATCTTGTTTATAAGAGGAAGGCTCAATAAGTTGGTCCAGCGTAATTTGAAAACAATTACATAAAGATAAAAAATCAAAAATAGAAGGTGTTTGTTTTGAACATTCCCATTTTGAAATAGTTGTACGAGAAACATTCAACTGATTTGCTAATTCTTCTTGTGAAAATCCTCCTTTTAGTCTGAACTGTTTAATTCTTTCTCCAAAATCTTTCATATGCATCACCTGATTTCGTAAAGATAAATATATGTCTTATTGTTCGAATGTAGTTCATATTCTTTGTAACATGCTGAATTCGCACAATATGAAACATATACACTTTACCTTCTGCAATAAAGGGAATAAAACCTGTTTTTATTTCTTTTTTTTCTCTAAAAAGATTCGTTTTTCTTCATGGATATAAAAAAAAGAACAAAAATAGAGGTTTTTATAGTAAAAAAATCCTATTTTTTGTTCGGTATATTGAAAAAAATGGTTGAATAACGGGGAAAAATGCATTAATATACGAATTACAAAGAAAAAGGAGTGAAAAAATGACAAATTTTTATTTGAAAAGGCAAGGCGCTCGCATAAGAGATAATCGCTTCAAACGTTCTAGTTGTGCTCATTTATTTTTAGGAAAAAAAGAAAGGTACCTCTCCAGTGAGTTCTCTTTTCTTTACCCTACTCATGCACCAACGAAAAAGGCCGCAAACAATAATCCTCCCTTTTAAATCCAGACACCTTGAGATGACTTGACTTATTTTTTAGATGTACTTTTTATCGGTCTGTTTCGAAGCTGCAGTTTGAACTGTTGAAGTAAATCTTGACCTGATAACCCTTGGTTAATTAAATCCTCTAAGAGCATTTCAGCATAATGAAGTCTCCGTTCTTTTAAAACACCTTTCATCAACAAACTAATACGATTTTCACCAATTGAAGTAATGGAAGCCACGGTAGCTATAAAGGTAGCCGGATCATTTGTTTCTTTCGTAATTTTAGCTTCTACCGTTATTTTTTGTTTATCTTTCAACAAAACATGAAATTCATCGTACCATTTCTTATCGATAACTGCTTCTAAAATCCAGTTATTTTCGCCGTCTTCTTTATTAATAATAAGGCCATTAGTGAGTGAGACAGACTGACGCTTTTCTTGATCATCAACCAATTGAAATGACACAAGTTTAAATGTTTTCATTGATGTTTCCTCCTTTACGTAAATAGTAGGTTATCCATATTATAACATGAATGAGCTTAAAGATTCCCATTATTCAATCAGTTGGAGTGGTAGACTATGATTAACCATATTGTTCTTGTAGGAAGACTGACAAAAAAACCTGAGCTTAGATATACCCATGAAGGGATTGCAGTATCTACTATTACTTTAGCAATTAATCGAACGTTTCGAAATGTTGAAGGTGAATATGATGCTGATTTTGTCAACATTACTCTGTGGAGAAAAAATGCAGAAAATACGGCTGCTTACTGTGATAAAGGAGCGGTTGTAGGTGTAGTAGGGCGTGTACAAACGCGCACATTTGAAAATAATCTTCAGCAACGAGTATATATGACCGACGTTGTGGCTGATGCTGTTAAGTTTTTAAGTGGAAAGCCATCCGGTTTTTCTTCATTTGATTCAAATCAACAAGAAGAATAAAGTTATCTAGTATGAAAGGGGGTGATTAGTTCAGCTAAGGTTTTAATTCCTCTTATCTATCATAATAGAAGATAGATCCTTTTTAAGAGCAAGGCTCTTTCTATGTTCTCAAGAGAGAAAATTAAAGTATTCACTATCCCCGAACTATTCCTCTATTTCAGCCGTTAAATCATTTAACGGTTTTTTTCTGTATATAAGAGATTGAGACATAACTGAATTAATGCAATCTAAAGACAAACAAATGGGATGAGCTAGTATGGATCATTTGTTAAACCACTGTTGATTTCCGTGCAAGGCTTCGCTTTCCGCGGACGGCTGATGAGCCTCCTCGTCACTTGCGCGCGGGATCATCTATTCTGCTTTTCTCGCAGGAGTCTTCGCTTTGCCCTCCCTACATATATGAAAACTACTTCCACCCTACCAATGAAAAAATCCGAACGAGTTTGATTCTTCATCAAGAATCAAACTCGTTCGGGTCTTCCTTCAACTAAAATACTTTTGTTTCAGCTTCTATCAATTATTTAGAAAATCTTTTTGCACCTAAGTAGCGCTTGCTCCAGTAGCTGTTATCTAAGCTTGCAATGGTTACACCCGTAGAAGATCCAGCATGAATAAATTGACGATTACCAAGGTAAATGCCCATATGTGTAGGACCGCTAGAATATGTATTAAAAAACACTAAGTCTCCAGGCTGTGGATTACTGACGGGTGTTGATACACTCCAATAACCAGCCGTCGTATAGCGCGTTGTAGAAATTTGTTGTTTCGTTACGTAATAAATGAATCCGCTGCAGTCAAAACCAGAAGGAGTTGTGCCACCCCATTTGTAAGGAACACCTATATAACGTTTTGCCTCTGAAATCATTTGCGATACATTTAATGTTCCGTTAGAAGTTGAAGGTGTGGATGTACTTGGTTTTGTTGTTGGCGTAGTTGTTTCGCTGCTTTTTGATACCTTTAATTGTTGATTTACATAAATCGTATTAGACGTTAATCCGTTTATTTGTTTTAGCTCACTCACGCTCATGTGAAATGTCGAAGCTATTTTAGATAGGCTATCTCCACGCTGAACTTTGTAAGTTCCATTTGCATCCTTAGAAGGAGTTTCTGCTGGTTTACTCGTAGTTGGAGTCGCTGCGCTATTGCTTCCATTTACTTTTAACGTTTGGTTAATATAGATAATGTTAGAAGAAAGAGCGTTCAAACGTTTTAATTCTTCTACGCTCATATTAAAACGAGTAGCAACTTTCCAAAGGGTATCGCCGCTTTGAACTTTATATGTCGAACCAGTAGAAGGAGCTGAAGGCTGTTCTTCCTTATTAGATGGTTGAGAGGTTGAAGCAGAAGGAATCGATAACGTTTGTCCTATGTGAATTGTATTTGAAGATAACTTATTTACGCTTTTTAAAGCTTCTACCGTTGTATGGTATTTGGTAGATAATGACCAAAGTGTATCTCCAGCTTTCACTTGAACAGTTGAAGCAGATGCTTCAGCTGAAGCGTGATATAAGAATGTCCCGCCAACAATGGCGCCTAGAGATAAAGCGAGCTGCCTTTTTTTCATTAATAAATCCCCCTAATTATGTAAATGTTTCATATTTATTTTTCCAATATGTCTATTAAATTACAAAAATATTATATGTATAAATATGCTGGAATTTAAAGAGAAAGTAAAGGGTCTTTTTCTCTATAAAAATACCTTTTTATACAAAAAACGCTATTTATTGCGTTTTTTGTATCTTTATAAGTAGCTGGATAATGATTTACACTTATTTTTTTGTGTCGAATGATCTAATAAAAAAAGAGGACAAGTAAAAAAGTCCTCTTTTCAGTAAAGTTGTAACACATTTTATAATTTTTCTTATTCATTTCTGTATGCAAGAAGCTCTTGTAGTTCTTTATTAGAAAGTTCTGTTACCCATTGATCTCCTTGTATGAGTTCATTGTTTAGATGTTGTTTTTGATTGATCACTTCATCAATTTTTTCTTCAATCGTTCCTCTTGTAATAAACTTATGAACATGAACAAATTTATTCTGCCCAATTCGATGGGCGCGATCGGTTGCTTGGTTTTCAACAGCTGGGTTCCACCATCGGTCAAAATGAATAACGTGATTTGCAGCTGTTAAATTCAATCCAGTTCCACCTGCGCGAAGAGAAAGGATAAAGATGGCTTTGTTCCTTGCTTGAAATTGAGCAACCATTTCATCTCGTTGTTCTTTTGACAAACTTCCGTGGAGGAATAAAACCGGCTCGTTGATTTCTTTTTCTAAGGTTCTTTGCAGCATGAGTCCTGTTTCAATATACTGAGTAAAGATTAAACAGCTTTCTTGCTGTGTGCGAATGCTCTCTACGAGTTCAATAATTTTTTCACTTTTATGAGATCGCCTTACCGTTTGTTTAGCTGCACTTTCCTTTAAGTACAAAGCTGGATGGTTGCATAATAATTTTAGCTTATTTAGTGTTTGCAAAATTATGCCTTTTCGTTCAAATCCTGTTTTTTCCTCTGTTTCTTGAAACATTCCTTGAACTAGCTCCTGGTAAAGTGAAGCTTGTTCCGCTGTCAGCGGGATATATTCTTTTTGTTCTTGTTTATCAGGCAGTGAGCGGGCGATGTTTTTATCTTGTTTCGTTCTTCTCAATAAAAAAGGCTGAATGAGTGCTTTAAGCTCAACAGTTCGTTCAGGTTTCTCGCCTTTTTCAATACCTGCTACAAATCGGTTTTTAAATGAATTAATTGTTCCTAAATAACCAGGATTGATGAATTCAAATAATGACCATAGTTCCAGCAGACGGTTTTCAATTGGAGTTCCAGTAAGCGCAATTTTGTGTCTTCCTTGCAGCTGACGGATGGCTCTCGCCTGTTTAGTCTGCGGGTTTTTAACATGTTGTGCTTCGTCTAAGGAAATGCTGTTCCACATAAACCCTTTCAACAATTCGACATCCAAAAGAGCAACTTGATAAGTCGTGATCACAACGTCAGTACTTTCACATATCTTCTCAAATGCGTATCCGTTGGTTCTTTTCGGCCCGTAATGAACATGAACACGAAGAGAAGGGGCAAATTTCTGTAATTCTTTTTCCCAGTTTCCAATTAAAGAAGTTGGGCAAACGATAAGAGAAGGAGAGCTATGTAACGGATGAATATTTGTTAAATAACTAATTAATTGAATGGTTTTACCTAGCCCCATGTCATCTGCTAGACATCCTCCTAAGTTAAACTTTCTCAAAAACATGAGCCAATTCAAACCTTGCTGCTGATAAGGTCTTAATGCACCTTTAAATTCAGAGGGAGGCAGCACTTCCGGCAGCCGTTCTAAATCCGTTAAGGATGTAATAAATGATTGAAAGGAAGCGGGGAGTTGGAACTCAACTTTTACCTCTTCTTCATCGGTTTTACTGTCTGCCATGTAGGTTAGCTTCGTTTTTAAAATTTCATGAATTGAGACGCCTTTTTTACTAGCTTCTTTAACAATTTTCTGCGCTTGTTTAATTAATCTAGAATCCAGTTGAATCCACTGTCCGCTAATAGATAATAATCGGCGTTTTTGTTCGACTAATTTCCGAAACTCTTCTTCTGAGAAAGTTTGATCGCCAATAGAAAATGACCAGCGGAAGCTGCTGATAGCTTGTTTACCAAACAATGCAGATGAAGTATTTTCTATAGTACCAGATACTTTTATGGTGGCTTTTTTTAATGATTCCCACCAGCTTGGCAAATGGATAGAGACACCTTGTTTAATCAATGCTGCACTATCTTGAGTTAGAAATTCCCATACTTCCTCATCTGTTAGGACAGACTGAATAAACGCTCCTTTTTGGTATAAAGTAGGAGCCAATGCTTTCCATCGCTCGTGTTCATAAGCGATATATGATTCGTAGTGATTCCACTCTTTAGGAAGCATTCTTCCCAGTATAAAAGGTTCTTTGGCTTCATCGTGGGGAATCACGAATGTTTCAGCCGTCCATACATCTCCATCGGTCGTTGGCTCTACAATACGCAATGAAAGGTCAAAGGGAGGATTATAGCTCTCGCCTTCTATGCTTATTAAAAAGTCCTTTCCTTCCTTTTTTAATAGGCTCTCTTTAATTTGTGCTCGCCACTCTTGCTCATCAGCTTGTGAAAGCGATCCAGTCATTTGTTTTTTTAAAGGAAGAGAATGAAATTTCCCTTGGATAATCCTCTTTGTCATATCGACTGCAATTTGCTGATAAGCTTCCGCTGAAGCGGACAAAGCCGGTTTCAACACATGCTGTTGAATAGGTAATTGTATGAAAGTGAACATTTGCCATGCAGAAAGAAGAATTCCTTTTTTTCCATTAATCTCAACCTGTGTGGCTTCGCTTCCGTAATAGGTCTGTTCATGCCATAGAAACAGCGCATCTTTCCATGTATCAGGGAGCAAAATTTGGCCGCTAGGTGATACACAGTAGAGAAAAAAGTCACCGTGTACAGGTTCGACTTCAAGTGTTAAATGGAACAAATCAAACATTCAGTAAATCTCCTTTTTCTAATAGTTGTTGAAACGAGCGCTGTTTCTTTGTTTTTATCGCTAATTCTTCCATATAATGTTCCCATAGTAGAGAGCGATTCATTTGTAGATAAAGTCTCTTTAATTCTTGTAAGTAGATATAGGCTTCTTGGTAACTGCTTTTCTTTTTTTCATAAATCAGCTTTGAGATCATTTGATGATAAAGAGGAATAACCAGCTTTTCATCTTTTTGTTTTAAGGCTTCTATCGTTTGCTCGTCATATTTGATGCTGTCATATTGAAGAAGCACCTGTAATTCAACCCACTTTTTCAATTGGTCAGAAGCATATAGAAAATCACTGTATTCAATAAAACTATAGGGAAGTAATGTTTGCAATGCTTCAATATACAAAGTTTGATCGTTCGTTAAGTCTTTATAGTGCTGAAATAAATTTACAATCATGGAGACCATGTTTCGGCTTCCTTGATAAGTAGCCGGAACGGTGCGTACGTAATCTCCTATATAGGTCATTATATAAGAGCCCCACTGAGCAAAGCGGTCAGTTTCTTTTTCATGCAATAAATCATTTAACCAAGGAATAAGATAGGGAATTGTTTGTAGTGTTTCATCGCTCAAACGTTCTTTTGATTCCCCATCTTTTTCTTGAAGGAATAAAAGATAGGAAAGAGCTGTATTGTTTATAAAAGAACCGTACTTAGCTTTTAATTTGCTTTCCTCAGTTTTTCGCCACTTTTCTAACGTGAAGATTTTTTGCCAAATAACGCGATAAATCTCAATACGTTCATATTGTAAAGGCATATCTTTATGCAATAATTCTCGGATGTATGGAATGCTATCCTCTATAATAGATAATGCATCTCCATCGTATTTCATTTGCTTTAATGAATCAGCGGTAGCATAAATTTCATTTGTTATTTTGTAGACGTGACTATATACGAATGATTCCTCGATGTTAGTAGAAAGCTGATGTGCCTGTAATTGAGCTGATAGTTTATAGAATGTATGAACCCCTCCATACATACAAAATAAAGCATAAAGCAATGGGTGCTCAGGAGCCTTTTTCACTAAAGCACGGTAATAGTACTGATAATATTCATGATAAATGGAACGGTCATTTTCGTTCCGCCCCTGCATAAAAAGCGTATACTGCTCCTCAAAAGTTTGTCTCCACTCTTGAAAAGTTGCCTTCGGCTTTTTTAACACTTGTTTGGCAGATAGCATAGTCAAAGCTGCTTTTTCATGGTTTCGCCATTCTTTGAATAGGGGCGCAAGCGGTTCTATTAATGAGTACATATAAAAAAACGCTGCAAAGCAGTGTTCACAAAATCCGTTATGCTGACAAGAACAGGTACTTTCAGGGAGCAGCTGCTTGTTTAGTTCCACATAAAACGAATCGATTTTAACATTTAATATCTGTTCATCATTGTGCAAAATGAAGAATGAATGGGTACGGTAAAGGTCTAGCCCTGCTTGGGCATTCATGCGATAGCGTACATCACTGTACGGGAAATGATGTATAAATTGGTGCTGTAAGTGATCTGAAAACGAACTCATAATCCCATTCCTTTCTATACATAAGTGGAGCATAAAATTATATTTATAATTGGTTAATTTTCTTTTCATTATAAATGATAAAAATAGAATTATACAAAATCTTTTGTTATGATAAAGCAGAATCCAACATGACTCTTTATAAAAAGAAATGGATTCAACATGACTTTGTGTACATACTCAATCGCAGACTTACTATACTATAACCAATAAGCACGATTGACATTGACAGGAGGAAAAGTAAGTGAAAATTCGTAAAGCTATTATTCCAGCAGCTGGATTAGGGACACGCTTTTTGCCGGCTACAAAAGCACAGCCTAAAGAAATGCTGCCAATTGTAGATAAACCAACGATTCAATACATTGTGGAAGAAGCAGTAGCATCAGGTATTGAAGATATTTTAATTGTAAGCGGTCGCGGAAAACGAGCAATCGAAGACCATTTTGATAAATCATATGAGTTAGAAGAAACATTAGCCGCAAAGGAAAAGTGGGACATGCTCGAAGAAGTGCAGGGGATTTCGAATTTGGCTAATGTTCACTACATTCGTCAAAAGGAACCTAAAGGGTTAGGTCATGCCATTCACTGTGCAAGAAGTTTTATCGGAGATGAACCTTTTGCTGTTATGCTAGGCGATGATGTAGTTCAATCAGAAACACCTTGTTTGAAACAGTTAATGAACGTATACGAAAAATATGAATGCGCTGTAGTTGGTGTACAGGAGGTGCCTAGGAAAGAAACTTCAAAGTACGGAATTGTAGGTCCTAAAGGAGAGCCTCTTGAAAAAGGATTATTAGACGTAGAAACGCTCGTTGAAAAACCGAATCCAGAAGAGGCCCCTTCTGGCTATGCAATTATGGGGCGCTATATTTTAACACCGGAAATTTTTGATATCTTAAGCAGAGAAGAGATTGGCGCAGGAGGAGAAATTCAATTAACAGATGCTATTTTACGCCTGAATGAATTTCAACGTGTTCTTGCTTATTATTTCGAAGGAAAACGTTATGATGTTGGAGATAAATTTGGATTCATTAAAGCAACAATTGATTTAGCTCTGCAAAGAGAACCGCTGCGAGAAGAGTTAGTGAGCTATTTTAGAGAAATTGTCGAAAAAGAAGGGCATATGTAAAATATATTTACTAGGGGAACTATTGGGAATCAAGGAGATTTTCAATAGTTCTTTTGGGTTAGAGCTCGTTGTACAAAAGATGGTTATATCGTTTATTGATGAATTCTCATAAAATGTTACATAATAATAAGTACAAGAAATTATTTCATGTTTTTATATAAATGCTATCATGAAATGACATTTTTCGATATAATATCAGATAGGTTTTATTTATTAAGCATGTCATATAAAGGAGATTTTCTGCAATGACAAAGAAATTGTGTGTAGTTGGTTTAGGATATATAGGTTTACCGACAGCTGTTATGTTTGCCAATCACGGCTTATATGTACATGGTGTCGACGTAAATGAAAAAGCAGTAGAATTAATTAAAAATAAGCAACTTCATATAGAAGAAAACGGCTTACAAGAACGTTTAGAATCAGCAGTTGACAACGGACACTTCACGGTAGGCACAACAGCTGAAGAGGCGGATATTTTTATTATTGCTGTACCATCACCAATTAATGAAGATAAAACGGCAAACTTGAACTATGTTCGAGAAGCGACAAAATCGATTGTTCCTTACGTTCGTAAAGGAAATTTAGTAATTTTAGAATCCACAGTTCCTCCGCGTACAGTAGAAGACGTTATGCTACCTGTGCTAAAAGAAACTGGTTTAGAATTAGGCAGTGAGTTATTTGTTTCTCATTCACCTGAACGCGTTATTCCAGGAAAAGTATTTGAGGAATTAGTCAATAATGACCGTATTGTCGGTGGTATTAACGAAGAGTCTAGTCGTTTGACTGTTGAGCTTTATAAAACATTTGTAAAAGGAAATATTCACGTAACGGATGCTACAACAGCTGAAATGGTGAAAGTAATCGAAAACACATATCGTGATGTGAACATTGCGTTTGCAAATGAGCTGGCAAAAATCAGTGAAAAAATTGGTGTAAACGCGTGGGAAGCGATTAAGTTAGCGAACTATCATCCGCGTGTAAACATTCATTTACCAGGTCCTGGTGTAGGCGGCCACTGTATTGCTGTTGACCCTTGGTTCTTAACGGAGCTTCAGCCAGAACTGGCAAAAATTATTTCTCTTTCTCGTCATACAAATGATTCAATGCCTGAATATACAGCATTGAAAACGAAAAGCCTACTAGATGAAAAGGGCATTCAACATGGACGTGTAGCTGTTTTAGGTTTAGCTTTTAAAGGAAATATTGACGATATGCGTGAAAGTCCATCAACAGATGTACTTCATCATTTAGAAAAGCTGGGCGTTGATTACACAGCATTTGATCCTCATATCAAAGAGAATAAAATCGAACGTCAGACGCAAAGTTTGGATGAAGCTGTTGCACATGCGGATGTGATTCTTATTTTAACAGATCATAATGAGTTCAAAGAGCTTCTTCCATCAGCTGTTGAAAATCGCATGCGTACAAAAGTTATTTTTGATACGAAAAACTGCATTCAGCGTGATCAATGGAAAGCAGCAGGCTTTGACGTAGTGTTACTTGGTGATTCAAAAGTTTCTACTTTATAAAAAGACGGGCTGAACAGCCTGTCTTTCGTTTGTAAAAAACTAAAAAATCAACATACGGGTGATTTAATGAAGGAAAACATCTTAGGAATAGACGTTTGTAGCGACACGTACGATGAGCTAGCGGTAAAGTTACTTCAGGATATAGATAAAGGCCGAAAATCATTTATTGTAGCAATCAACCCTGAAAAAATTATGAAAGCACAAGAAGACAGGGAATTAAAGTCACTATTAAATCAAGCGACTTATCAAATTCCAGATGGAATCGGTGTGATTTTAGCTTCAAAGCTCAAAAAGGGACGTATTCGTGAGCGTGTAACGGGTATTGATATGATGCTGAAGCTGTGTAAAGAAGCAACGAATAACGGTAAAAGGATTTTTTTATACGGAGCCAAGCCTGGAATTGCAGATGAAGCCAAAGCTAAGTTGGAAGAGATGTTTCCAGGGATTTTAATTGTTGGAACATTAAATGGCTATGAAAAAAATGAAGAAGTCATTGAACGTACGATTAATGATTCAGGAGCAGAAATTGTTTTTGTGGCTTTAGGCAGTCCAGCCCAAGAAAATTGGATTATTGCTCATAAAGAGAAACTTAATCCTTCTGTTTATCAAGGCGTAGGGGGCTCGTTCGATGTTATTTCAGGACGATTGAACCGAGCACCTGCTGTTTTTCAAAAGTTTGGTTTAGAGTGGCTTTATCGACTGTTAAAAGAACCATGGAGATGGAAGCGTCAGTTAGAATTACCTAGGTTTCTTCTTCGAGTGTTAAGAGGTTAAAAAAGCATGCGGATATAATCCGCATGCTTTTTATTTTTAGATATCTTCTTTCTTGTTTTGTTGCTTGATTTCATCCGTTAGTTCGTGCAAGCTTTGTCGCACATTTCCTTTTCCAGAAAAGTTTTCAATCAATTCCTTCACATCTATACCTGAGGATGCTTTCAGCGATTCTTGAAGAGAAGACATTAAGTTTGTTGCATAGCCAGTCACTTTATTAGCTCCGCTGTTTTCACCGTTGCTTCCTGTATCCACAACCGTAATTTTGTCGATATTTGCTAAAGGACTTGCAACTTGTTTTGCATATTCAGGAAGCATCTTGATAATCATATCTAAAATAGCCGCTTGACCGAACTGCTCGAATGCTTCAGCTACTTTTTGTTTAGCTTCAGCTTCAGCTAAACCTTTTAAGCGGATAATCTCAGCTTCAGATTCACCTTGGGCACGCTGAGCTTCCGCCTTTGCTAAACCATCAATTCGAACGCGTTCAGCTTCAGCTTTAGCCATTGCTTCAATTCGATATTTGTTGGCGTCTGCTTCAGCAAGCTGTTTTGCTTTTTCAGCTTCTGCGGATTGTTCAACAGAGTAACGATCTGCATCTGCTTTCTTTTTTACTTCAGAATCGTATTGACGCTCACGACGAAGAATTTCTTTTTCTTCTAATTCAATTTGTTTCTGACGTTCAATGATGCGGATTTGCATTTCTTGTTCTGTTACATCTTGTTTCGCGCGAGCTGTTTCTAGATCATATGCTTGGTCAGCACGAGCTTTGGCAATATCTTGTTCGCGACGATATTCAGCGGTTTTTAACTGATTCATTTTTTCAGCTTCCGCGATTTCTGTATTTCGCTCAAGCTCCGCTTTTTGGGCATCTTTATGAGCCTCAGCACGCTTGATTCTTGTTTCTTTTTCAGCTTCTGCTGTTGCAATGTCAGCATCTCGCTTAACTTGAGCAATACGAGGTTTCCCTAGAGATTCTAGATAGCCGTTCTTATCCCGAACGTCTTTAATTGTAAACGATACAATAATTAAGCCCATTTTAGCCAGATCTTGTGAAGCTACGCGCTGTACTTCTTGAGAGAATTTTTCACGGTTTTTATAAATTTCTTCTACCGTCATAGAACCAAGAATCGAGCGAAGGTGACCTTCTAAGACTTCTCTAGCTTCGGTTTCGCGATCTTCTTTTGCTTTGCCTAAAAACTGCTCAGCGGCCGTTGCAATTTCTGAAATAGAACCTCCAATTTTGATGATTGATACCCCATCAGCCATAACAGGAACACCTTGTTCTGTATATACTTCAGGTGTAGATACTTCAAGTTTGCTTGACAGCAAGCTCAGAGGCTCAGCCTGCTGAAAAACTGGCAGCACAAACGTACCGCCTCCGCGAACAATTTTAATGCGGTTTCCGGATTCATCGACGTGCACGTTTTTATTTCCCAGATAGCTTCCTGTTACAATTAACGCTTCATCTGGACCTGCTGTACGGTATTTTGTAATAAATACGGCAATCAGCGCAATTAATAAAAAAACAACAATTCCAACGACAACTAATATAGGTGTTGAAAACATAAAACTCCCCCTAATACTATTTATAATGAGTGATTGGTGATAACTTCTTCATAAATCACAACGAGTGCGTTGCCCCTTTGTATATCTACAACAAGCACTTTGCTGCCTAAAGGTATAGCAGTGTTTTTAAAGCTGGCAGCGGGTTTGGAAATAGTGCCGCTAACCCCTTCGATAAATACTTCTCCATAACCATCTGCAGGAACGGAAGTAATAATGGTACCAAGTCTTCCTTTTAACGAATCTTCAGTAAAAGCAAGAGACTCTTCAGCCGATGATAAAGGAATCAATACAAAAACATTGAGCAAAATAACGAGTAGAAGGGCAATAAGAGCGGAAATCGAAATAATCAAATAATTTTGCAATGACGTATAGGCGAACAAATATCCACTGGCACTAAAGAATGTTAAAAAAGAAAAAAAAAGAGTGGGGTTAAAAAAAGGTATCGCTTCAGATAATCCATCTAACAAATCGCTAAATAAAATGTATAAGAAGGTGAGACTTCCGCAGATAATTAATCCATACAAATACACTGTTTGAACAGATAGACCGAACATAGTTCATTCAACACCCCCTTTATGTAAGATGATTGATGCTGTTCCTTATGTATTACGAACCGTATCGAAAAAAGTTTCATTTTTTTGATAAAATTCCTTTTTTTGTTTAATTTTATCTCTATCCATTTTACTATATTTTAACTTTTAAATGATATAAGATAAGGACAACGATTCAGTGAATGTGGTTTGAAATAGTGGACATGCATAGGTCAAAAGTTTGTTCATATAATGAGTGGGCCATATGAAATAAAAATAAAGGTTTAAATATGCTTAATAAAAAGGAAAAAGAGTTAGAGATGACGAATAAATTAGACGAAAAGGGGGGAGTTCGCTTATATTTTAATAAAGCATAGTAAAGAAAATGTTCTACATAAAATAACCACATAAGAATAAAGTAAATCAGCTGTTTATACACAAAAAAATACAATTCTTTTCTATTGATAGTTTGTAAATGTGCTAATTTTTGAGAATAAATTTCTATTTAAGTAGTAGAATCATTGTGATATAATCCATTTTGGGAATAAGTAAGTAATTATTGTTATACGCAATTTGAAATACTATCCAATTATATAAAGTTGGATACATTTTTTATGGTTTTGGTTAACATAAACCTGAGGAGGGTCTCCATGCTATATTTGACCTTGTTTATTTGTTTTATTACATCTATTCTGATCACTCCGCTGGTTAAGAAGCTGGCGTTTAAAATAGGTGCAACGGATAAACCAAATCAACGAAAAGTTCATCAAAAAATTATGCCTCGCCTTGGAGGTTTGGCGATATTTTTTAGTTTTCTTATTGGATACCTCGTTTTACAGCCTGACAGTAAATATGCGCTGCCGATTTTAATCGGAAGCATCATTATCATCATTACCGGTGTCTTAGATGATATGATTGAGCTATCCGCTAAAATCAAATTAGGCGGTCAGCTAGTAGCGACATTAATTGTTGTTGTATACGGTGGAGTCCAAATTGATTTCATTAACTTGCCGTTTGGCGGAAAATTAGAATTCGGAATGTTAAGTATTCCAATTACGGTATTATGGATTGTAGGAATTACCAATGCTATTAATTTAATTGATGGATTGGATGGATTAGCTGCCGGCGTTTCCTCTATTGTATTGATTACCATCTCGGGTATGGCTATTATGATGGGCAATGTGTTTGTGACAAGCATGGGTTTCATCGTATTGGGAAGTACGCTCGGATTTTTGTTTTACAACTTTCACCCCGCTAAGATTTTTATGGGCGATACAGGAGCACTATTTTTAGGCTATATGATTTCTGTTTTGTCTCTGTTAGGATTTAAAAATGTAGCGGTTATTTCCTTCATTGTTCCAGTTATTATTTTAGGGGTACCAATTTCAGATACGTTCTTTGCTATTATTCGCCGAATCGTAAAAAATCAACCGCTATCGGCTCCTGATAAATCTCATTTGCATCATTGCTTGTTGCGCTTAGGGTACAGCCATAGACAAACGGTTTTAATTATTTATGGAATGAGTGCGATATTTGGTTTAGCGGCAGTTATCTTCTCAAAGGTACAAACAATGTGGGGATCTTTTCTTGTACTAGCTATCCTCCTTGTAGCGATTGAAATTATCGTTGAAAAGATAGGACTAGTTGATAAGACATATAGGCCAATTCTCAACATGGTCCGTGGACTTCGTTTAAAAAATTAATTAAAAAGACCTCTTGGATATCCAAGAGGTCTTTTTAATTATTCTGTTGTATCTGAAGTTGATTCAATGCCTAAATGCTTGCGGAGCTTTTCACTTACTTTTTCTACTGAATCATTGTCTAGTTTAAAGTAGTACACGCCGTTAATTTTTTCATCGCTGCCGTCTAAGTTAATGGTTTCGATGTCTACTTTTTTCGAAGCATAATCATAAAATGAAAGCATTTCACCGAACATTAAATTCGTTTTCATATTATCGCCAACAGCTTCGATAAGATTTCCATATTTATTTAGTGATCCAATGGAAGCAGCTTTTTTAATCATGGCTTCAATCAACTGCTGTTGTCTTTTTCCTCGCTCAATATCGTTGTCTTGTTTTCGTGTTCGAGCAACAGCTAACGCTTCTTCGCCATTTAAATGTTGATTTCCTGGTTTTAAGACAATAGCATTATGACGATCTTTTGAGTCCTTTTCACTCATCGCATAAGGTACATCAAAATCGATTCCCCCAAGTGAGTCTACAATGTCTGTGAAAGCTTTAAAATTCACTTTAACATAGTAATCAACGGGGACATTAAACAGATGTTCTACCGTTTCTACAGTTGCTTTTGGACCTCCGTAAGCATGCGCATGAGTGATTTTATCTTTTCTGTTCACTTCAGGTATATAAACCCGCGAATCTCGAGGTATGCTTACAAGCTTTACGGTTTTATTGGTTTCGTTAAAGGTCGCCAAAATTAAAGCATCCGTACGGGCTGATTTCCCGAATTTCCTGGTTTCACTATCATCTACGCCCATAAATAAAATGGATATATCATCTTTTTTGGGATCGATTTTACGATCACGCATAGGAGAGTTATCGCGATCTCCGAGTCCTTCATAAGAATCAGAAGCTACTGTTTTAGCTTTAACAAACAAATAAGAGCCATAAGCAGTCGCAGAAAGCCCTAAAATAAGGATAGGTAACAGAAAAAATGTAAAAAGCCTTCGTTTTCTTTTCCGTTTGTTTACTCTTTTTTGAAAACGTCTATATTGAGCCATACGGTTTCTCCTTTTATTCGTATATTCGAACACTTATTGTGACAATTAGTATGTGTTATAAATTGGAATGTATGAATCAAACTCGTCAAAGCTATGCATCTGTACGAGGTTTTTACTCATTGACAAGTAGCGCAACCATCAGAATAGTTGCGCTATTTATCAATTGTACAATGTTTTTTAATAAGAGTAAATAATTCATTCTACATCTTCTTCTAAATAGGTCGTCTCACCTGCTCGAATATCTGCTTGGCCGTTTGTTAGCTCGGTCATCCATTCAGTAAATGCTTCTGTTTGAGCTTCCTCTACAAATGTTTCAATCTCTACCATATCTGCGTAGTGGATTTCTTTTAATAGATAAACGGAACTGCGAAGTTCATTTTCTAATTTTCCAAGCCATGTATAGTCGACGGTTGTATGCATAACCGCCATGAGAGTTCGTTTGACTGTACCTAGTTCATTTAACGCTTCGGAAACAGATTTCCCATATGCGCGCACCAAGCCACCTGCGCCCAATTTAATGCCTCCGAAATAGCGCGTAACGACGACCACCGTATCTTTTAAGCCTCTTTTTTTAAGCACTTCTAACATTGGTACGCCTGCTGTTCCACTTGGTTCTCCATCATCGTTTGCTTTTTGAAATTGATCTCGTTCTCCAATTAGGTAAGCTGAACAGTTATGAGTAGCATTCCAGTGCTGTTTTTTAATGTCTTGAATAAATTGCTGAGCTTCTTCCTCAGTTGTTACACGTTTCATATGACAAATGAATCTAGATTTTTGAATAGTGATTTCATGTGAACCTTCTTGTTTTACGGTATAATATTGTGATAACAATCAAAAAATCCTCCTTAGCGTTATAAATAGAAGAAAAACGGGTATTTACGTACTGTTTACTTGCTATTAGTATAAAATGTTTATGAAAAGACATCAATTAATCAAATTCAACCTCACTTGAACAAGCTATACAGAATATACGTTATAATAAAAGAGTGTGCAGGCTTGCATAGCTAAATAATGAAATGGTTTAAACAGGCAGTTAGTCACTGTTGAAGAGTGAGCGTAAATGGTAATCTATTCAAATAACGCGAGTCAAGCGTCGATTGATGTCGAGTTTGAGGGTACTAAAAACAACCGTTACTTTTTGGATATAAAAAGTCAGATAGGGAGAAAATATGGATCTTATCCTCACAATTCAGATAGGTCATACGAATACTATATATAGCATGAACGTATAGACATTTCTCCGAATGTGAGTATAGTTTGGGGTGAGTAAATGTCGAAACATAAATTAACAAGTAAGGCACTTGATGAAATTTTTGAGAAAATTATTGGCACAGTGGGAGATAGTAAAAATGAAGTCTATCGTCTTTCTGAAGATGCCAGACAAGAATATCAGCAAATAAAAGAAGAGTTAGAAGTGTTAAAAGGGAAAGTTCTTGAGACGATAGAGCAAGGCGATAAATTGGAAACCCAGGCAAGGTTGGCTCGAAAGCGTTTGTCTGATGTGAGCCGACATTTTCAAATTTATTCAGAGCCTGAAGTAAAAGACGCTTATGAAAAAGCACATGAATTACAAACCAAGCTGCTGATGAATCAGCAAAGCGAATATCAGCTGCGTAATCGTCGAGATGAACTAGAAAGACGCTTGCTTACATTAGAAGAAACGATTAAACGTGCAGATCACCTAGTAGGTCAAATTTCCGTTGTGTTAAATTATTTAACAAGTGATTTAAAACAAGTAGGGGAAATAGTAGAAGATGCCATTCAAAAAGAGTATTTTGGCTTTCGGATTATTGAAGCTCAGGAAGAGGAACGGAAACGTTTGTCAAGAGAGATTCATGACGGCCCAGCTCAAATGCTTGCAAATGTTATGATGAGATCGGAATTAATTGACCGAATTTACCGGGAACGTAGTGCAAAAGAAGCAATGGAGGAAATTCGGGATTTACGAAAAATGGTTCGTTCTGCCCTATACGAAGTGCGTCGAATTATATATGATTTAAGACCGATGGCACTTGACGACTTAGGTCTAATTCCGACGCTGCGTAAATATCTTGATACAATCGAAGATTATAACGAAGGCAAGCCTCGGATTACGTTTATTTCCATTGGACAAGAGAAGCGAACTGCTTCAAAATTAGAAGTAGCACTGTTTCGCTTAGTGCAAGAAGCTGTAACGAACGCATTAAAACATGCAGACGCGACGGAAATCCAAGTGAAGATAGAGTTCAACAATGAATACGCTATTTTGCTTGTCAAAGATGACGGCTGCGGTTTTAATCAAGAAGAGAAAAAAGAGAATTCGTTCGGCTTAATAGGAATGAAAGAGCGTGTTGATTTGTTAGATGGGACTATTTCTGTTCATTCGAAAATTAACCAAGGCACGCTTGTTATGATTAAAGTACCGATTATAGCCGCTTAAAAAGGCAGAGATATGTATATAAATAGGGGTCAATATAGAGTAAAACATTTGTTGTTCGATTTGGGGAGGAATCAAACATGCAGACAAGAATTATCATAATCGACGATCACCAATTATTCCGTGAAGGAGTAAAAAGAATTTTAGATTTCGAAAAAGATTTTGAAGTAGTTGCAGAAGGTGACGACGGTAGCGAAGTTATTGACCTTGTAGAAGAACATCAACCTGATGTTGTAATCATGGATATTAACATGCCGGCTGTAAATGGTGTAGAAGCTACGAAAAAGCTTGTAGAAGTAAATCCGGACGCTAAAGTTATTATCTTATCTATCCATGATGATGAGACATATGTAACTCACGCCTTACAAACAGGTGCACGAGGCTATCTGCTAAAAGAAATGGATGCGGATGCGTTAATTGAGGCGGTGAAAGTAGTTGCAGAAGGTGGTTCATATTTACACCCGAAAGTAACGCATAGTTTAGTAAAAGAGTACCGTCGACTAGCAGCTCAAGGACAATCGTCTTCTTATCCGCACGAACCAATTGAGATTCGTCGTCCACTACATTTGTTAACACGTCGTGAGTGCGAAGTGCTCCAACTGTTAGCTGATGGTAAAAGTAACCGAGGAATCGGAGAAGCATTATATATTAGTGAGAAAACCGTTAAAAACCATGTGAGTAATATTTTGCAAAAAATGAATGTAAATGATCGTACTCAAGCTGTCGTTGTGGCAATCAAAAACGGTTGGGTAGAAGTAAGATAAGTTCAAAAGTCTGATATACCACTAGGTATATCGGACTTTTTTTTTCTTTTTATAAATTTTTTTGAAATTGTAGGTAAAAAGGCATGTTTAATGAGAGAGTAAAACAACCGATAAGTTAAGGGGAGAAAATATCTTTTAGGAAGGCAAAGGGTGATACCTTTACACATTTACTCGTCCTTTAACTTCGCTTAAGCATAAAGGGAATCTTAAGGATCCTACACCCTTCGACGAAAGCATCCATACCTCAAAATAATGTCCATCAAGTTGATGCATGCTCTTGTAAGAAAAGGTCTTTAATACATTGAGATACATATGAGGTCTTAGAAAAATTTATT
Organism: Priestia sp. JV24; assembly: GCF_025910025.1. Taxonomy (NCBI): domain Bacteria; kingdom Bacillati; phylum Bacillota; class Bacilli; order Caryophanales; family Bacillaceae; genus Priestia; species Priestia sp. JV24. Next base: position 189,956 of record NZ_JAPCIN010000024.1, on the reverse strand, counting down.
CAAACCTCAACTGGTGTCCTTTAAAAATTTATAAGTTAGCTTTTAGTGAAATAAATAGAAAACTGATTTAAAGAAGACAAGAAGGTGATGAAGCTGAATTTTATAACGGAAGAATTAATCTATCATAAATCTCCGCAAGAGCTAACAGCTATGATGTATGAAAAATTTATTCAAAATATTGATGAAGCTGTTATAGCAATTCAACACAGCGATTATTTTACAGCGAATGAAAAAATTAAACAGTGCAACGATATTTTATATCAGCTAGGAATTGGCTTAACATATCAAGCAGGTATCATTGCAGAGCAGTTAGATACCCTGTACAACTATATGTCTGAGCGATTAATTAAGGCTAATTTTAAAAAAGATACGTTTATTTTATGTGAAGTTCAACAAATGATGAAGCAGCTTTCTAACGCTTGGAATGAAGTGTTAAAAGCGACGCCTAAAGTTACCTCTTCGCTCCGAAAAAACAAGCTGTCTTCTTATGAACAGCACATAAGCATCACTGTTAGCTAAAGGGGAATCATCATATCCACGCATCAGATGCCTCTCGAAACTTTCAGCTAATCCAGCTAGCATATCTAAAAGTCTAAATTGAATGGAGTGTATACTAACAGAGAAAGGAGAGATACATAGTGGAGGTACAGCGAATTAACAGTCTTTCTTCTTCCATGAATCTCATTAGAGAAAAAGAAGTAAGTGGTTCGGTTTCATTTACAGGAGTAATGGCCAAGAAACAAAACGAACTAACCTATGAACATTTAACTCAAGTGATAAATAAAATTGAAGAACAGGGAAAGCAGTTAGTGAAAAGTCAAACTATTGATTCTTTGCGGAAATACAAGACGCTTGTGAAGCAGTTTATGAACGAAGCCGTTAAAAATGGTTTTGAACTTCATGAAGAAAGAGGATTTAATCATAGAGGAACGACTAAAGTATATAAGTTAGTGAAAGAAGTGGATACGAAACTAGTTGACTTGACAAATGATATCCTTCAAAAAGAAAAAAACAGTTTAAATTTACTCAAGCGGGTTGGAGAAATTCAAGGTTTGTTAATCAATATGTATACGTGAGGGAGCTTTTACTAATAGGTAAACCTCTCGTTACATGCATTTTAATTCTAAATGTTGTAGAATAGAGTGAAATTATTTTATATAACAAAGGATGGATCCCTATCTTATGAAAACAGCAATTATTACAGATAGTACCGCCTATATATCAGAGGAAATTCAATCAAACTATCATATACATATGGTGCCGCTAAGCGTTATTTTCGGTGAAGAAACATATCGTGAAGAAGTAGATATGACTGCAGATCAATATTTTGAAAAAATTAAAGAAGCAAAAAATCTTCCAACCACTTCTCAGCCTGCTATCGGAGAATTTGTAGAGTTGTTTGAACAGTTAAAACGAGATCAATTCGATGCTGCTATCGTTATTACGTTATCTAGTGGAATTAGCGGAACGTATCAGGGAGCTTTGACGGCAGGTAGCATGGTAGAAGACTTTGACGTGCACGTATTTGATTCAGAAATCAGCTGTATGGTTCAAGGCTTTTATGCGATTGAAGGAGCCGAGATGGTCCAATTAAATAAACATCCTGACGAAATCATTGCGCGTTTTGAAGAGATGAAACTATCAATGCGTGCGTATTTTATGGTAGATGATTTATCTCACTTGCAGCGTGGAGGTCGCCTAAATGCTGCTCAGGCTATTATCGGCAGTCTGCTTCAAGTAAAGCCAGTGCTGCATTTTGAATCTAAAAAAATTGTTCCATTTGAAAAAATTCGTACGCGTAAGCGAGCGTTAAAACGAATCACGGAGCTTCTTGATGAGGATGCAAAAGAAAATGTACCTATGAAAGCTGTAGTTATTCATTCTAATCGTGAAAATGAAGCAAAAGAAATTCAACGAGACTTAGAACAAGAATATCCTCATATTGAATGGAGTCTTTCTTATTTTGGCGCTGTGATTGGCACGCATTTAGGTGAAGGTGCCATCGGTATAGGCTGGTATAAAAAGTAATCGAAAACCAAATCATTTGATTTGGTTTTTTTGCAGGAAAAAACACCTTTTTTTGCGTATATAGATGTGTACGATAAACATGGAAAGGAATGAAGATATGCTTTTTACTGTTAAACAAGAATTGCTAAATCCCGTTCAAGTACCTAGCCCAGCTGCTTTTCCTCTCTCAAAACTCGATACGTGGAGAACTCCACCTTTAAATCCTTCATACCCCTACTCTTTAGATCTTCAGCGCTCTCTAAGCGGAAAGCAGCTTCTGCTAACTCAGACTCCCTATCCTTTATCTCTCATTCATGAACATTATCTAAACGGATATATTTCCTATCAAAAAGCACTTACCCAGAAAGAAAACGGATATAAATGCAACCGGTGTGGAAGTGATAGCCCCTTTTATTTTGCTTCATTTCCATGCAGTAGATGTCACCAGGAGTGCTGCTATTGCCGAGCATGTATTGCAATGGGGAAAGTAAGTGAGTGCACACCTTTTATAAACTGGGAAGGACCAACAAGTAATGTCCTGCCAAAAAGCAGCGTGATGAATTGGAAAGGAATGCTGTCTAAAGCTCAAGAACGTGCTTCAAATGAACTCATTCAAGCTATAAAAAAGGATGAAGAGCTGTTAATTTGGGCTGTTTGCGGAGCAGGAAAAACGGAAATTTTATTTAAAGGTATTGAAGCAGCGTTGAACAGCGGAAAGAAAGTCTGTATTGCTACTCCAAGAACAGATGTAGTTATTGAGTTAAAGCCAAGAATTCAATCAGCATTCCCGGACATGTCTGTGCTGGCTATGTATGGAGGCAGCGAAGACCGTTTTCATGAATCCTCTCTTATTATTTCCACCACTCATCAACTTCTGCATTATTATCAAGCATTCGATGTGCTGATTATTGACGAAGTAGATGCATTCCCGTATTCGACAGAGCCTATGCTGCACTATGCTGTTGCAAAAGCAGCTAAACACGCTGCATCAAAGATTTATTTAACAGCGACTCCAAATGAATCATTAAAAAAAGACGTTGAGCAAGGTAAAAAACAAGTAGTTAAAATTCCAGCCCGCTATCACCGAATGCTTATTCCTGTTCCCCGGTTTGAATGGTGTGGCAATTGGAAGAAAAAAATGAAAACAAATACTTTGCCTGCTAATGTTGAGAAATGGCTGAAAAAAAGAATAAATGAAGGGAAACAATGCTTTATCTTCGTCCCGCAAATTAAGTGGATTGCTCCGATCACAGACATGATTCGGAAGTTGACGGAAAAGGTAGACGGTGTCCATGCTGAAGATTCCCAGCGAAAAGAAAAAGTAATGAAATTTAGAGAAGGGCAGCTCGTTATTTTAGTAACGACAACAATATTAGAGCGAGGCGTAACGGTTCCCAACATAGATGTTGCAGTATTGGGAGCAGAAGAAACGATTTTTACTGAAAGTGCTCTTGTTCAGATTTCAGGAAGAGTGGGGAGGAGTGCTCAATTTCCAACGGGAGACGTGGTGTTTTTTCATTATGGGCAGTCTCTGTCTATGCGAAAAGCAAAAGAGCATATTGAATATATGAATGCTCTAGCTTATAAGGAAGGGCTGGTTGATCGATGACAATATGTCTGATTTGTTTTGAACCTCTTGTCTCTTCTTTCGATTGGAGGTCATTGTTAAAACCTTCTTCAACGGACAGAATTTGCACTGTTTGCTTGCAAAAATGTCCCATCATCATCAGCAGCATTTGCAGGGGATGCGGCCGTTCTCTTGCAGACCTGGCTTCTTCTCATTATGAGCTAGACACATGTATGGACTGTCAGAAATGGAATGATGCTTCTTTTTTTAACCGTTCTCTTTATGCGTACAATGATTTTATGCAAAGCATAATAGAACGTTTTAAATTTCAAGGAGATTATGAAATTATCCAAGCATTCAAGGAGCAGTGGTATAAGTTTTATAAAAAAGAATGTAATCCAAAAGCTATACTAGTTCCTATACCTTTAACGGACGAAAGATTATATGAGAGAGGGTTTAACCAATCTTTAGCGCTAGCTGAACTGATCAGTGGCAACATAGAAATGCCTCTTGTTCGCTGTTCAGGAACAAAGCAATCAAAGAAAAATAGGCGAAGTCGGCTGGCAGAAAGACTGGAATTTAAAGTAGTCGATTCCTCAATGGTTACGAATCAAGAATTTCTCTTGATTGATGATATTTATACAACAGGAGCAACTGTGCGCCAAGCGGCAAATTGTTTGCAGGAAGCTGGAGCACGTTCAGTTCGTTCGCTCACTTTAATTCGCGCATGAAGATGTATAATTTAAAAATTTGACCGATAGTAAAATAAAAAACAAATGAGGAGTTTCGAATATGGGAACGTTAGATAATTGCAGGGAATGCGGTCATTTATTTGTAAAAAGTGGATCAATAAACATATGTAAATCATATTTTGACAAAGAAGAAGCTCTGTTTCAACGTGTTTCTTCATTCTTGAAGAAGAGAGCAAATCGTACAGCAACGACTTACGAAGTAATGAAAGAAACGGGCGTTTCAGATTCGTTAATTCATCAATTTATTCGACAAGGTCGATTAGTGCTAACGAACTTTCCAAACATAAGCTATCCATGCATGCAATGCAACGCTCAGATTCGAGAAGGTAAACTCTGTCATTCATGCTCTCAAGAAATTAAACATGGGTTAGAAAAGCATAATCATGAGATAATTCGTTCAAATGAAGAGCCGACGCGTCCCACCTATCGTTCTAACGAAAGGAAAAAAGAGTAAAAGTGTGCGGAGTGTTTGCAGATTCTCTATCTATAGACCTATGTTTAAGGTGGACTGTGAAAATGGTCTCAACTTCTTTGCCGATGCTAAAGGTTTAGGCTGAAATTCCGATATAATGAATAGAGATAACGGATACAAATATAAAAAGAGGTGAGAGAGATGAAGATTAACCCATCGAACTTATTTGGAATAAATCCGTACAAAAAACAATCAGAAAAAACAGAACAGGTCTCTAAAAAGAATCCACAAGATCAGATTCATATTTCATCTAAGGCGAAGAAACTTCAGGGAAATGAACCATCTCCAGAAAGACTTGAAAAATTGGAGAAACTAAAACAGCAAATTAACAGCGGAACATACGAAATTAACGGAAAAGAAATTGCTAAAAGTATTGTAGATTTCTATAAAAAATAAAAGGAATGACATTGATTGAACGTGCAAGAAATTCAAACGATACTAGAAAAACAAGTAACGCTTCACAAAAGTTTGTCTGTCATTGTTAAAGAGAAAACGAACTTTATTATTAAACAAGATGTAAAGGCATTGACGGCTTCTTTGCAAAAAGAGCAATCTCATATAGCTGCTATTTCTGCACTGGAAACAAAACGTATAGAAGCGATGGAAAAAAGCGGACATGCTGCTCGCTCCATTGAAGAAATAGCAGGCTCATTCTCTGAGTACTCCATCTTGATACCCTTTCAAAAACAGCTAATAGATATAATTCAAGATATAAAGTATGCAAATGACTTAAACAATCAGCTGCTCACACAGTCTTTGCAGCTGATTCATACCGAACTAGACCTTCTTGTTCCATCGAAACGAGAGGATTCGTTCAATTACACAAAAACAAATAATAGATCGTTTCAATCAAACTCTATTTTTAATTCGAAGGCATAAAGAACGGAGGAAAGCAGAATGAGTTCAACATTTCATGGTTTGCAAGTGGCTAAACGAGGAATGGATGCCCAACAAGCGGCTCTTTACACGATTGGCCATAACGTATCTAATGCAAATACGCCGGGCTATACGCGTCAGCGAGTAAGTTTAGAAACGTTCCCAGCTTATCCAGCCCCAGGGATGAATCAGACTGGAACTGCGGGCCAAATAGGAATGGGAGTAGAAGCCAGCACGGTAGAGCGAATACGTGATACATTTTTAGATACCCAGTATCGAGATGAAACCATTAAAGTGGGGTATTGGGATGCGCGCGCTGGTGCTCTTGAAAAAATGGAGGAAATTATGAATGAACCTACTGAAGATGGACTTTCAGCTGTTTTTAATCAATTCTTTGAGTCCGTTCAAGATGTAGCTTCACACCCTTCAGAAGCAGGAGCCAGGTCTGTTATGATTGAACGAGCCGAAGCAGTAGGCGATACTTTCTCTTATTTATCTACTTCTTTAAAAACGGTTCAAAGTGATTTACAAAACGAGCGTGACGTAGCGGTAACACAAGTGAATTCTTTGTTAGAGCAAATAAGTAATGTGAACCAACAAATACAAAACGTAGAACCGAATGGCTATTTGCCTAATGATTTGTATGATGAAAGAGATCGGCTGCTAGATGAGATTTCTAAATTTATGCCGGTTTCTTTAGAGTATACAAAAAGCAGCGGGAACGCTTCTGCAACGTCAGAAGGAGTGGTAACGGTTCAGCTTCAAACGTCTCAGGGGCCTATTACTCTTTTAGATGGGAAAACTCATCAAGTAAATGCCATCAGTTTGAAAACAAATCAAGATTCCTATGTGACGGAAATTCATATAGGGGATGAGATACGGAACCCTGAGTCATTTCCTCAAGGAAAACTTAAAGGGTTAATTGAGGCTTCTGGATATATAGATAATAGTGGTAATAAAACAGGTGTTTACGCTTCAATGATTGATGATTTAGATGAAATGGCATATGAATTTGTAAATTGGTTTAATGATAAGCACCAACAAGGTGTCACACTAGATGGTGATACTGGTATGTCCTTTTTTAATGAGATTTCTCAGAAAGAAGGGGCTGCAACTGGAATTGTTATTGCTGATAAAATTAAACAAAACATAAACAATATTGCTGCTGCTTCTTCGGGCTCCTCTGGGGATGATGGAACTGGTCGCAAAGGAGATGGAAAAACTGCTCAGCTATTGTCTCAATTTCGTCAAAAGGTGCTTATTAATTCCGGGAATCAAGCTGTTTCCCTAGATGGCTTTTATCAATCTGTTATTGGCCAAATGTCAGTAGATGCCCAACAAGCCAACCGCTTAAAAAGTAATTCAGAAACCCTTCAGGGAGCTGTAGAGCAAAGGCGCCAGTCTATCAGTGCAGTTTCATTAGATGAAGAGATGACCAATATGATTCAGTTTCAGCATGCATATAACGCTAGTGCCCGTATGGTGACTATGATTGATGAAATGCTTGATAAAATTGTAAACGGTCTTGGAACTGGAGGAAGGTAAAGATGCGCGTCACACAAGGAATGTTAGCGGCTAATTCGTTAAAACAGATTAGCAATAGCTATAATAAGCTGGAAACACTTCAAAACCAATTATCAACGGGAAAGAAAATTACTCGTCCTTCTGATGACCCGGTAGTGGCTACTAAAGGAATGGCTTATCGTTCGAATCTTTCTGAAGTAAATCAATATAAACGTAATTTAACAGAAGCACAGTCTTGGTTTGATAGTTCAGAATCAGGACTTGAACAAGTCAATTCCATTCTTCAGCGCACTAAGGAGTTGGTCGTGCAAGGGTTAAACGGTACGAATGAAAGTGATGACCGTCAAGCGATTGCACGTGAAATTGAACAGTTAAAGCTGGATTATATGCAAGTAGGCAATACGCAGGTGGCAGGAAACTATATCTTTAACGGTGTAAATGTAGGAACAGCGCCTATAAGTGAGAATGCAAGCGGTATGATAGAATCGAATATTAACCTGGATCCTTTTTCAGTTGAAGTCTCAAAAGGTATCCAGTTAAGAGTCAATATTCACCCTGAAAACATTTTTGGACAAGGTGCATTTGACTTAATGAACAATGTTCAAACAGCTTTTGAGCAAAATGATGTAAACTCACTAAAAGATCTTTCTACACAGGTAGACACGCAGCTGTCTACGCTATTAGCGGAGCGATCTGAATTGGGAGCAAGAAGCAATCGGCTTGAGCTGATCGAAAACCGCCTTGATTCACAGGAAATTACGGCTACTAAGATGCTTTCAAATAATGAAGATGCAGATATTGAACAAGTCATTACGGATTTAACCGTACAAGAAAGCGTGCATCGTGCTGCTTTGGGAGTAGGGGCTCAAATTATTCAGCCTACGCTGCTAGATTTCTTGCGTTAAAAAGTTCCTTCTAAACAGAAGGAGCTTTTTTACAATGAAAAAAGATAACAAGAAAAAATCAATTAGCAAAGGTGTGATGAGATGAAAATTTCAACAAGCTATCATGGAGATATAGAAATAGATAATCAACAAACACTGACATTCAATCAAGGGATTCCAGGTTTTTTGGAAGAAACTGAATTTGTTATTTTACCACTTCCAGAAGCCGAAGCTTTCCAAGTTCTGCAGTCTATTCAAACCAAAGAAGTAGCTTTTATTATCACGGATCCATTTCAGTTTTTTTTAGATTATGATTTTCAACTAGAACCTCAGGAAATCGAAAAGCTTCAATTACAACAAGTGGAAGATGCAGCTGTTTACGTATTGCTTACGATGTCAAATTCGGTGGAAAAGATAACGGCTAATTTGCAGGCGCCTGTTATTATTAATACAAAGAAACAGCTTGCTAAGCAAGTGATTTTAATGAATACAGCTTACGAAACGAAGCACAGGTTATTTGAGTAAGAGGAATAGATAAGGAGTGAGTCCATGCTTGTTTTAACACGAAAGTTAAATGAAACAATCAAAATAGGTGATGAAATTGAAGTGACCGTCCTTGCAGTTAATGGTGATCAAGTAAAGTTAGGAATTCAAGCTCCAAAGTCTGTAGATATTCATAGACAAGAGATTTATGAAGAAATACGTAACGAAAATACAAGTGCTTCTCAAATTACATTACATGCTATTGACATGCTGAAACAATTACCGAAAAAGAAATAAAACGATCAGTTTGAAAATAATCAAAAATATACGGTATAAATAATATCTAAATCGGGAAAGATAAACATATAGTATTCCCCACTATGTCTTAAGTCTTTCTCTTCAAGAGAAAGGCTTCTTTTTTATCAAAAAAATCGAACTAAATTTCTGTTTTTTTCCTTTTTATCATGTATCATTAAATTTATTAAGTATAATTCAAATAAATTTAACAAAAGAGGAGAAGAGTAAATGAGTGATTTTCAAGAGTATCATGATTTATTAAAAGAAGCAGAAGATGTAGTTGTCAGCGCTTTAGCTGATACGATGGATTTATATGGGGTCACACCTTCAGTAGGAAGGCTGTATGGCATGCTTTATTTTATGGATGAGCCTGTTACATTAGATCAAATGAGTGAAGAATTGGGTATGAGTAAACCAACGATGAGTACATCCATTCGTTCACTGCAAAATATTGATATGGTCCACAAAGTGTGGAAAAAAGGTGTTCGAAAAGACTTATATGAAGCTGAAAAAGATTTTTCTAAGTCCTTTTTTTCATTTTTCTGTAAGAAGTGGCAAAGAGAAATTTCAGTTAATTTAGAGGCAATCGAAGAAGCGGAAAACAAGTTGCAGATTCTCTTAAATGATGAAGATGTGCCTGAGGAGATCGCAGTAAAAGCAAAGCGTAATTTAGCGCAGATTATAGAGTCCAAAAATTATTATCATTTCTTGAAAAAAGTAGTGAAAGTTTTTGACGACCGAAGAATCATCGATATTTTAAATGAAGAATTAGCGAAAGAGTAAATAAAAAAAGCTGTTGAAGAATCAACAGCCTTTTTATCATTTTTATACAGTTAATGGTGTAGCTTCAAAACAGCGATTATAAATCCATTCGTAACTTTTTACAGTTAAATCACGAGGGTTACCAACTGTTTGTGGATCATTAAATGCTTCTTGAGCTAAGCGAGAAACCGCTTCTTTTGGAACACCTTGTTCTTCTAAAGAAGGGATTTGTACATCTTTAACTAGTTGATATACTTCACGAACAGCTGCTTGAGCTGCTTCTTCAAGCGTTAATTCGTGTGTATTAACTCCTAAAGCTTGAGCTATGCGCGCAAATTTTTCAGGCTCGCCCATCCAGTTATATTCCATTACAGGACCTAGCATTGCTGCTACGCAAGGGCCATGGGCAATTGGATAAATGCCTCCTAATGTTTGAGCCATCGCGTGAGCTGCTCCTGCAGATTCACTTCCATATGAAAGGCCAGCGAGCATAGCTGCATGCGCCATTCCATAGCGTGCTTCGATATCCTGTCCATTTGCAACTGCACGTCGTAAGTATTTTCCAACGTACTCAATAGCTAACAAAGCAACAGAGTCTGTCATTGGTTGTGCAAAATGGCATGTATAACATTCAATTGCATGAGCTAAGGCGTCAATTCCTGTACCGGCCGTAATATGTGAAGGCATAGATACGTGAAGTTCTGGATCAATAATTGTTAAGTGGGCAGCAATTAAAGGTCCACCTGTATTAAACTTAAACTCACGAACAGGATCCGTAATGACAGCCCATTGTGTGACTTCACTTCCTGTACCCGCAGTTGTAGGAATGGTTGTTAAAGGGGGGATACGTTTTGTTAAAGGTTTTTTTCCTTCAGCTGCTTCATAATCTAAGACGGGAGCATTATGAGCTACTTCTACACCAATAGCTTTTGCCGTATCCATTGAGCTTCCGCCTCCAACAGCTACTAGTCCGTTGCATCCATTTTCTTTGTACATTTTTGTGCCGTCTGCTACCACGTGAATAGAAGGGTTGGCTTCTACTTGGTCAAATAGAATAACGTCTACGTCCGCTTCTTTTAAACTAGCGATTACAGGATCTGCTAAACCTACCTTTTTTACACCAGGATCTGTTACTAGTAAAACCTTAGATACACCTAGTTTTTTTACTTCTTCTCCAGTATGCTTAACAGCACCAATTCCATGTTTTACAACCGTTGGCATCTCAAAACTTTTTAAACGTTCCATTCTTTCAAATCGCATAAACATCTTTACATTCCCCCTTGAATTTTATTGAAACCAGCGCATTGGCTGTGGATTCGTATTCGTATAAATATGTTTAATTTCCGTATATTCTTCTAGCCCAATGTGGCTAAGCTCTCTTCCGATCCCAGATTGCTTATAACCTCCCCAAGGAGCCTGCGGGAAGTAGGGATGATAATCGTTAATCCAAGTTGTTCCCATACGGAGTGCTTTCACTACACGTTCAGCTCGATTCATATCACTTGTCCAAACGGCTCCAGCTAATCCATAGATTGTATCGTTAGCAAGTGCCACCGCTTCTTCTTCGGTGTTGAAGCGCTCAATGGTCATAATTGGACCAAATGACTCTTCTAGGACAACTTTCATATCTCCATGACAGTCTGTAAAAATAGTTGGTTCAATGAATAAACCTTTTTGTAAAGATTCTTGAGTTGGACGTTTGCCTCCTAAAACAAGAGAAGCACCTTCTTGTTTCCCAAGTTCAATGTAATGTTCCACTTTAGCTAGGTGTTCTTTTGAGATGACGGGTCCCATTTGAGTGGCTTCATCCATGCCGTCTCCCAGCTTAATTTTTTTGGCTTGTTCAATAACTGCTGAAACAAATTTATCGTGAATATCATCTTGAACGAGTAATCTCGCACCAGCTGAACAAACTTGACCGGCATGAAAGAAGACCGCATTTAATGCATAGTCAACCGCAGTGTCAAAGTCAGCGTCAGCAAAGACGATATTCGGATTTTTCCCACCGAGTTCAAGAGCGATTTTTTTAAAGTTGCCTGCGGCAGCCTGCATGACTTTACGTCCAGATACACCGCCGCCTGTAAAGGAAACTAAATCTACTAAGTCACTTTCTGCCATTTCTTGTCCAACGGTCGCACCGGGGCCGAGTACAATGTTAATGACGCCTGATGGAAAGCCAACTCTTTCAAAAATTTTCATCATATGAATAGTTGTTAAAGGGGTGATTTCGCTTGGTTTAATAACAATTGTGTTCCCAGCAGCAAGTGCCGGAGCCAATTTCCAAGAGGCTTGCAATAAAGGATAATTCCAAGGAGTAATTTGGCTGCATACACCTACAGGTTCGCGGACAACGCGGCTAACAGAATCGGGATTAGGTGACTCAATCATCTGTCCACCATCTTTATCTGCTAATCCAGCATAGTATTGAAAGACATCAGCAATTCCATCCATGTCTGCCAGGCTTTCAACGAGGGTTTTTCCAGTATTCAAGGTTTCAAGTTTAGCGAGTTCTTCACGATCATTACGAATTTCTTCCGCTACTTTAAATAGTAAAGAACCTCTTTGGGCCGCTGTGAATTTAGACCATTCACCTGCATCAAAAGCTTTTCTAGCTGCTTCAATAGCTTCTACAGTATCAGCACGAGTTCCTTCTGTAACGACAGCGATAACCTCTTGATTAAAAGGATTTATAATCTCTCTTTTCTCGCCGCTGCGTGCTTCAACCCATTCGCCGTTTATGTGCATTTTTTCAAGCGTCAGTGTTTGTTCCAATAGCATCGACCTCCAAATAATAGAATTTGTTAAATTTATATTTAACGTTCTTAACAATTCGAATTATAGCATCGGCTATTCAATTTAGTCAAATCTAAAAAATCGAAATGTTCAGAATTTATTAGATTATCTTCTCTGGAAGAGACTAATCATTCGGATATTAAGAAAAAATTTAACAAAAAGTAATAAAAAATCACTGATTGCTATGTCCCTTGATACAAAAGGTTTTTTTATGTACGAGCTATGAGAATATTATTCTTTTTTTATATGAAAACACTCAAACTTTTTTGACAATATCTTAAACATTCAGATATATTAACCATAGTACTATATCTGCTTGCATACAAACCTTGAGAAACAAAGGATTTTGAATGTGGAAATTAAGAAAGGAGTTTAGATGGAAGATGAAAATAATTATGAGTTCTTAGCAAAATAATAAAAAAAGTCAATTTAAATTATTTTAATATAATTATATAAACGTAATTTCTCCCCTTCGCATTGGTATTTATAATCCAACTATTTATATTTTATTCTAAAAAATCTATTTTTAGGTTTAATTGTATGCTGGTAGGAAAAAGGAATAGAGGACAATTATGTCTTTAGATTTCTTTATCAATTTAAAGGATGTGAGACGATGCAAAATGCTAAAAAGCCATTTCGTTCAGACACACAACAAGCCAGGCCTGAAAAGTCGAATGAGACTTCTGACTTTTCAGGGAAATCAAACAGGAACAACCGTCTACTAACCCCCTTATGGACAACTATTATAGGATTTTCCATCTTTATGGTTGTCGCATTTATCTATTCTCTCTATAATCCAGATCTCTATTGGCCAGGCCTCATTTTAATGTTCATTATGTATGGTGTTATTTATTTTATTGGTGCTCGAGCCGCTGCAAGTAAAAAAGGAAAATCAGATGATATGCTTGTTGCAGGAAGATCTATGCCGCTATGGATTTCAATGTTCACAATGACCGCCACTTGGGTAGGTGGAGGGTATATTGCTGGAACGGCCGAAACCGTTTATTCCTCAGGGCTGACATGGACTCAAGCGCCATGGTGTTATTCAATCAGCTTGATTTTAGGCGGTATCTTTTTTGCTAGAAAGATGAGAAGGTTTGAGTTTATGACAATGCTCGATCCTCTAGAATCTCGTTTCGGTAAGAAAATGGCTACGGTTCTTTATTTTCCAGCTATACTGGGAGAGCTGTTTTGGAGCGCAGCTATCTTAACTGCTTTAGGAACAACATTCGGTGTGATTTTAGGCCTCAGTTTTTCAATTTCCATCATTCTTTCCGCACTTATTGCCATTGCATACACCGTGATTGGCGGCTTGTGGGCAGTAGCACATACCGATATCTTACAGCTTTCTATTATGTTTTTAGGACTATTTCTGGTGCTTCCCTTTGCATTTTCGAATACGGGAGGAGTGGGAGCCGTTTTTTCTACTTATTCAGAAGGCATGACTGGTTCTCTTCGTTTATTTCCTCCAATAAAAGGCTGGGAAGATCCGAAATGGGGAAATACATATTGGCAATGGTGGGATAGCACATTTTTACTTATTTTTGGTGGTATTCCATGGCAGATTTATTTTCAGCGCGTGTTATCTGCTAAAAACGAAAAAGCAGCAATGTGGCTATCTATTACAGCCGGCATCTTTTGCGCGTTAGCGGCCTTGCCTCCAACTTTAATAGGAATGATAGGTTATAGTGCAGACTGGTCTTCATTTGGAGCGTCAAGCCCTGAGAGTGCGTCCATGATTCTAACGTATGTATTTAAATACCTAACGCCCGATTTAGTAGGAGCGATTGCACTTGGAGGACTAGCTGCTGCCGTTATGGCTGCAGTAGCGGCTTCGTTGCTTTCAGCGTCGGGGATGGCAGCCTGGAACGTGTATCGTCCGATTGTAAAACCAAATGCGACACAGGCGCAGTTAGATAAAGTTATTAAACGTTCTATCATTATCATTGGAACGGGAGCAACTCTAATTGCTTTGAACTCTGAGAGTGTCTACTCTTTATGGTATTTATCAGGGGACCTCGTGTATTGTATACTTTTTCCGCAGTTGGTTTGTGCTTTATTCTTTAAAGGAGCTAACTGGTACGGATCTTTGGCTGGGTTTATTGTGTCTCTTGTTCTTCGAATAGGTGGAGGAGAACCGCTGCTTCATTTAAAAGCGCTGCTTCCGTATCCGATGATTGAAGATGGAGTGGTCATGTTTCCGTTTCGCACATTTGCGATGGTAGGCGGGTTGTTAACTATTTTTATCGTTTCTTACGCGACGCGACGTATTTGCCCTCCTCAGCCGCTTCGAAATCTTCATCGTGACCTATCGGTTGAGAAATAATCAAAAGCAAAATAAAAAAGCCGCATCTGCGGCTTTTTTATTTTGCAATATTTTCTGACTCGGAAAATTGATCGTCAGGTCGCTTGTTGTTTGTTTTTTTGATGAACGAGTATGAAAGAAGAACCACAGCGGTTAATCCAAGAGTTAAGAAAAACTGTGAGCGCATCGAATCAATAAATGCCATCGATAAGAAGATCACGGTAATAACAGCAATTGTTACGTATGTTAAATACGGGAACAACCACATTTTCATTCCTTTAATTGGCTGGTTGGTTTGAATCATTTTCTTACGCAGGCGTAAATGAGAAATAGCGATAGCTAAGTACACAATAAGAGCAATGGCTCCTGATGCATTAACTAAGAATAAAAAGAGTTTATCCGGCGAAACGAAGCTAAAGATAGCACATACATATGCGGCAGCTGTGCTAATCCATACGGCTCTTGCCGGCACGCCTGATTTGCTTACTTTTGCTAAAGCGCGAGGAGCTTGTCCCTTTTGAGCTAATGATAAAATCATTCGTGAGTTCGTATACAAAGCAGAGTTTAAGCAAGACAAAACGGATACTAATACGACTAAATTCATAATTTGTGCAGCTGCTGGAATATTGACCATTTCTAACATAGTTACATATGGACTTTTTAGTAAATCAGCTGAGTTCCAAGGTAAAAGAGTTACTAAAATAGCAACTGAACCAATATAGAAAATTAAAATTCGCCATACGACACTGCGAATAGCAGTTGTGATAGCTTTTGCTGGGTTTTCTGATTCACTAGCTGCAATAGCCGCAATTTCCGCCCCGAAATAAGAGAAAATAACGGTGATAACTCCCAAAAAGATAGAGTTCGTACCTTTTGGCATAAAGCCTCCGTGGCCCGTTAAATTAGCTAGACCAGGTGAAGATGTACCTGGGATTAATCCGAAAATGATAGCTAAACCGATTCCCATAAAAGCAACGATTGCCACAATTTTAATCATAGCAAACCAATATTCAAATTCTCCAAATGATTTGACAGAGAACAAGTTTGTTAAAGTTAATGCAAAGGTTAAGATTAAGCTTAAAAGCCAAATTGGTACGGAAGGGAGCCATTCATGAACAATTGCTCCTCCTGCAGTGGCTTCAATCGCAATTACAATTAGCCAGAAAAACCAGTAAAGCCATCCGACAGCATAACCTGCCCATGCGCCAATTCCTTGCTGAGCATATGTTGCGAATGAGCCTTTATCTGGGTTTACCATAGCCATTTCACCGAGCATACGCATCAATAGAACGACTAGCAGTCCGGCTGCTGCATATGAAACTACTGCTGCTGGGCCTGTTGCATTAATAACGGATCCGCTTCCTACAAATAAGCCGGCTCCGATAATACCTGCAATGGAAATCATGGAAACGTGACGTTGCTTTAACTTTCCGTGTGATTCTGTTTTGTTTCCCATCGTATTCACTCCTTTAAAATTATCGAAAGACTATTAGAAAATAAAGTAAATTCTGAAAATATAAATAGAAATTCCTCCCCTTACCTTTATAATAAGCAAGAAGTGTGCCAATTATCAAATTCCTATAAAAATCGACTTTAAGTTACTAAAATTGTCGTTTTTTAAGTCTAAAAAGACTTGATTTATTCATCGTAGACTTATTCACCGTTTGGGACGTCTGGTATATACGTACATTTTATACAAGTTTTCGACATACATCTTATTTATCTTGTATGATAAAAGAGAAATCGGTATTATATTCCAAGAAGAATGTTTGAGAGGGTGCATGTGTTTGAGAAAATTTATAGCTGTTATTTTTCTATTTATTATCCTTTTAGTTGGGTTGTACTTTTTCGTTAGTCCAGTCAGAAATATTGAAAAACTTGATCAGACTGCTTCATTATCTTCACTGGCACAAGAAAAGTCCGCTCATGCGACGTCGCTAGAACTGAACGGAGGCTCTCCTATTTTAGGATACCGATTAAGCGAGAGCGATGTTAATGATTATTTGCGCAGCTACCTTTACGAAAATGATGAAACGGTTGACGGAGCAGAAGCTGTGTTGCTTCCAAAACATATAAAATTTTATATTAATAAACATGTAGTATCTTTTATGGAATCACAGTTTATAGTTGACGTAACACCAAATGCCGAAAATGGAAAGCTTGTTTTAAAGGTGAATAGCGTGCATTTAGGAAGAATGCCGATTCCGATGTCACTTGTCTGGGATCGCTTAAATATTGATAAGGCTTCTGATGTCACGGTCGATAAAGAAATGAATGAAATTACTCTGCTCAATAATTTGCCAGATTCCATTTCGTTTGAGCAAGCAGATACAACGGATGAATATATAAATTTATCTGCCTCTGTAACCATTGATTCGTTACGAGATATTATAAATCTAGCACCATACCTTATTCCTAAGGATATTCAAAGAAATTTATCCCAGAAACTGAACTTGCTTGGCCAATAATAAAAAGCTCACTTATTGTAGAAAAATAAGTGAGCTTTTTCTATCTTGCACCATTTGACCTATGAAAAAAATGTTTGTTTTACCGATACAAAATAGAGAAGTGTTGAACCTATGAACGAATAAGAAGATTCGAAAAAATACACTCATATTTTATGACTAACAGTTGATGGATAGATGAATAAAAAAACGGTGGTGATGGTAAGTGGTAAGAGTAAGTGGGCTAGCAAGTGGAATGGATATTGATCAAATCGTCAGTGATTTAATGAAGGCTGAACGTATGCCTATTGATAAAATGAAAAAACAAAAGCAAACGTTAGAGTGGCAGCGAGATGATTATCGCTCTATGAACTTGCTGTTATCAGAATTTAATAATCTCGCTTTTAATATGACCTTGCAGTCTTCTTATTCATCCAAAACGGTATCTTCATCGGATGAAACGAAAGTAAAAGCAGCAGCTACTTCCTCAGCAGCAAATGCCTCTTATACTCTTTCAAACGTGACAATGGCGACTGCTGCTCAGAGTATTAGCACTAGTATTGATTCTAGTATAGATCCGACGAAAAGCTTGTGGTCTCAACGCGGGTCGATGGATTCAAGTGTGTGGACTGAGAAAACAGTGGAACAAGCTGCCATAACATTAAGTGCGGATACTAGTACAGTGAAATTAGCTAAAGGTGCTGTTTCTGCTGTAAATCAGAACACAGGCACTTTAAACTCTATATCTGTTACCACGGATGGTACAAGTAAAGCCTATACCGTAAGAATAGGAACAGCGGCGGGAATTATAAATTCTAATGAAGTATTCATTAACGAAGACACAGGTGAAATGACGTTTGGTACAACATTAACAAGCGGCAGTACAATTGAAGCGTTCTCGTATCAGCAAAATGTGCTGAACTTTTCTGTGACAACTTATGATAGTACAGGCAAAGCAACAGGAAATATTCAAGATGGGGGAAGTACGCCATTTGAATTTGACGGTTCCACCTCATTAAACACCCTTCTCACACAAATCAGCAATTCAAAAGTAGGCATTTCAGCCTTTTTCGATGAAGGAACAAATAAAGTTGTCATGACTCGTAAAGATACAGGAAATTTATCTTCTGCTGATAGTGCGGATGGTTCAAACATGGTTTTTTCAGGAGGATTTTTGACGGGCTTTTTACAGCTCGCCGGTGATGCCAAAGGAACAGACGCAAAATTCACGCTAAACGGTCTAGAAACAACTCGTAAGTCCAATACATTTACAACGGGAGGCGTTACCTATACTCTTCAAAACAATTTCACAGGAGATGTGCGCGTTAACGTAAGTAATGATACGCAAAAAGTATTTGATACAATTAAAGATTTCGTGACCAAATACAATGAACTGATTGAGAAAATTAATGGGAAGATTACGGAAGAAAGAGACCGGAACTATCAGCCTTTGACTGATGAAGAAAGAGAAAAACTAACCGATAAACAAGCTGAGCAGTGGGATGAAAAGGCGAAAAGCGGTTTGTTAAAAGGAGACTCAATTTTATCAAGCGGGCTAAACCAAATGCGTTCTAACTGGTATGCCTCTGTATCAGGAATGAGCGGAGGATTTTCGCAGCTAACCGACATTGGCATTTCAACTAGCGCAAACTATACCGATCGAGGCAAGCTAGTCATAGAAGGCGACGGAACTAAATTAAAAGAAGCAATTGAAAAAGATCCTCAGTCTGTGATGGATTTATTTATGAAAAGTGGAAGTACAACAAGTGAAAAAGGGGTTGTACGACGTTTACGAGATACGATTACTCAAACCGTATCCAAAGTTGAGCAGCGCGCTGGCCGTTCAACATGGACAAGTGAACAATTTTTACTTGGGCGGAATTTAAAAAGCGTAAATAGCCAAATCACTAGTTTTGAAAGCAGGCTCACACAAGTAGAGGACCGGTATTATCGTCAGTTTACAGCAATGGAAAAAGCTATTCAAAATGCAAATGCTCAAAGCGCGCAGTTATCGCAATATTTTAGTTAAGAAGGAGTGAACGTTTATGGCAGCAAATAATCCATATCAAGCGTATCAGCAAGGAGCTGTTCAGACTGCTTCTCCAGGAGAGTTAACGCTTATGCTGTATAACGGGTGTTTAAAATTTATCAAACTTGCACGAACAGGCATACAGGAAAAAAATATTGAGCTGAAAAATACGAATCTGTTAAAAGCACAAAATATTATTCAAGAATTAATGATTACCCTTGATACAAACGTGCAAGTTGCTAAGTCTATGATGGCTATGTATGACTATATTAACCAGTGTTTAATTGAAGCAAATACAAAAAATGACACAGCAAGCTTGGATGAAGCGGAACAATATGTAACAGAATTCCGCGATACATGGAAGCAAGTCGTGCAGCTTCACCGCCAGCAAGTCCATGGAAGCGGCGGTCAAGCATAAATATGATTAACGACCTATATCAGCTAACTGATGAGATTTATCGGCTTATTCAAACATTTTCTGACAAAAATCGAGAAGAAGGCATTCAAAAGTTAGAGTATCTTCTATTAAAAAGACGTGACCTCATAGAGAAACTGCCGCCAAAAAGTAGGGATAATGAATCGATTGGTAAGAAAATTGTCGAAATGAATAAGGAAATTGATCAAAAGCTCATCTTAATTCGGCATCAAATTATGGTAGATCTCCGTTTGCTAAAAGCGAAAAAAAAGCATAGTAACAGATATGTAAACCCTTACGAAACAAAAACGTTTGATGGAATGTTTTACGATAAAAAAAATTAATCCTGCGTAAAAAAATACAACCCTTCTTCTTATGAAGAAGGTCTATTTTTTTGGTTTTTTCATAAACTTTTCTCAGGTTCCATAAATTTTAACTAAATTTTCAAAAAATTTTAATAGTTTAGGAAGGGATTGTGTCGGGTATTGTAGAATTGTAGAGGTATAGCAATGGATTAAAGGAGGAGTTCGAACATGATGTATAACATTCGCGGTGAAAACATTGAGGTGACTCCAGCAATTAGGGAATACGTAGAGAAAAAGCTTGGTAAGTTAGAGCGTTATTTCGACGAAACACCAACTGCTGACGTAAATGTAAACTTAAAAGTCTACAATAACGATCAAAAAATAGAAGTCACAATCCCAATGAATGATCTCGTATTGAGAGCTGAAGAGACACACAGTGATTTATACGCAGCTGTCGATCTTGTCCTAGATAAATTAGAGCGTCAAATTCGTAAACATAAAACAAAAGTAAATCGAAAAATGCGTGAAAAAGGCGCTGAGAAGTATCTGTTCGCAGCATTAGAAAGCGAAGCGAACGTAGCAGTTGCAACTGAAGAAGATGAATTAGAGCTAGTTCGTACAAAACGATTTAACTTAAAGCCAATGGATAGTGAAGAGGCTATTTTGCAAATGAATATGTTAGGACATAGTTTCTTTGTGTTTACAAACGCTGAGACCAACATTACAAACGTTGTATATCGAAGAAAAGATGGACGATATGGATTGATTGAACCAAACTAAGATTATAGGCTCTCTTAAACAAGAGCAGTAAAGTAAAAGCAGCGTGCCTCCGCACGCTGCTTTTTAGCTGCTTAAAAAAATAGTTCCATCACTACATAGCGCGTAGAAGATTTGGTGAATACACGCGTGGTTTCTTTCATGTTGAATGCCTGATAAAAAGAGACTTTATTTTCTCGTGCGTTACACCAGATCTTTCGTACCCCAAGGTTCTTAGCTTTGAGAAAAACCTCCTCTAGTAGACGACTGCCATATCCTTTTCCTTGTTCTTCTTTGAGAGTAGCAAATTTTCGAAATTGAGCTTCATTACCTGTTATAAATAAGGAAACAACTGATTTTAACTCTCCTTCTTCAAACAGTCCATAGTGAATGCCTAATGGATCATCTTTCAGCTGAATATAACTGAAATCTTTATCAGGCCACATGACGGTATGTCGGACTTCCCAAGCTTGTTCTTTTGTAATCGATTGAATATTCATTCTACATTCCCCTTTTTTATTGTAAGAGTGAGGCAGGGGAAATCACAATAGAAAATAACTTGTTAATAGAGTAGTACTAGTAAAGAGACAGACGAAAAAGGGTACAAGTTGCTACTTGTTTAGCTGCAATGTTACAATTTTACTCAGAATGTTTTATAATGAAAGATACAGATATGAATGAAAATAGTATAAAATGTACTGATTATAAATAGAGGAGCGTTTTAATATGCTTGGATTATTTAAAAAAGTGTTTGACGGCAATCAGCGCCAAATCGGCCGTTTAGAAAAAATGGCGGACCAAATTGATGCGTTAGGTCCTGAAATAGCGTCTTTAACAGACGATCAGCTTCGTGAAAAAACGGCTGAATTTCAACAACGCTACCAAAATGGCGAATCGCTCGATAACCTATTAGATGAAGCTTTTGCGGTTGTACGGGAAGCAGCGAAACGTGTGTTAGGCATGTATCCGTACAAAGTTCAGCTAATGGGGGGTATTTCTCTGCATGAAGGGAATATCTCGGAAATGAAAACGGGTGAAGGTAAAACGTTGACAGCTACTATGCCTGTATACTTAAACGCCATTACAGGAAAAGGTGTACATGTAGTAACAGTCAATGAATACTTAGCGAGCCGTGATGCTAGTGAAATGGGTCGTTTATATGAATTCCTAGGCTTGAAAGTAGGTTTAAATTTAAACCATTTAACGCGTGAAGAAAAGCAAGAAGCATATGCAGCGGATATTACGTATAGTACAAATAATGAACTCGGATTTGACTATTTACGTGATAACATGGTGCTTTACAAAGAACAAATGGTTCAACGTCCGCTTCATTTTGCCGTAATCGATGAAGTTGACTCTATCTTAATTGATGAAGCACGTACGCCGCTTATTATATCCGGCAGCGCGCAGAAATCGACTGCTCTTTATATTCAAGCTAATGCATTCGTTCGCACGCTTGATAAAGAAACCGATTTTACTTTTGATATCAAAACAAAAAGCGTTCAGCTAACCGAAGAAGGTATGTCAAAAGCAGAGCGCGCATTTGGCATTGAAAACTTATTTGATATTTCACACGTAGCGCTAAACCATCACATCAACCAAGCGCTTAAAGCACATGTAACGATGCAAAATGATGTGGATTACGTAATTGATGAAGATCAGGTCGTAATCGTTGACCAATTTACTGGTCGTTTAATGAAAGGAAGACGTTTTAGCGACGGCTTGCATCAAGCTATCGAAGCTAAAGAGAATGTTGAGATTCAAAATGAAAGCATGACGTTAGCTACGATCACATTCCAAAACTACTTCCGTATGTATGAAAAATTATCAGGTATGACGGGTACAGCTAAAACGGAAGAAGAAGAATTCCGTAATATTTACAATATGCACGTTGTTGTTATTCCGACAAACAAGCCAATTTCACGTGATGATAAAGCAGATTTAATTTATAAGTCAATGGAAGGCAAGTTTAATGCGGTAGTAGATGATATTGCTGAGCGCCACGCAAAAGGACAGCCTGTTCTTGTTGGTACAGTTGCGATTGAAACATCTGAAATTTTATCAGCTTTATTAAAGAAAAAAGGCATTCCTCATCACGTTTTAAATGCAAAACAGCATGAGCGTGAAGCGGATATTATCGAAAATGCGGGTCACAAAGGTGCGGTAACAATCGCAACAAATATGGCCGGTCGTGGTACAGATATCAAACTAGGTGAAGGTGTCGTTGAAGCTGGAGGTCTTGCTGTAATTGGTACAGAGCGTCATGAATCACGCCGTATTGATAATCAGCTTCGCGGACGTGCTGGACGTCAAGGGGATCCAGGGGTATCTCAATTCTATCTATCCATGGAAGATGAATTAATGCGCCGATTTGGTTCAGATAATATGATGGCAATGATGGATCGCCTTGGTATGGATGACTCACAGCCAATTCAAAGTAAAATTGTAACAAGAGCTGTTGAATCCGCTCAAAAACGCGTTGAAGGTAATAACTTCGATGCGCGTAAACAATTGCTTCAATATGATGACGTGCTTCGTCAACAGCGTGAAGTTATTTACAAACAGCGCTTTGAAGTACTTGATTCAGACAACCTGCGTGCGATTGTAGAACGTATGATTGAATCAACTCTACAGCGTGTGGTTGAAGTAAACACACCGCGTGAAGAATTAGAAGAAGAATGGAATTTACAAGCGATTATTGATTACGTAAATGCTAATGTTCTTGAGGAAGGTGAAGTCACAGAAGAAGATCTTCGCCGTAAAGAGCCTGAAGAAATGGTAGAACTGCTGGTAGATCATGCAAAAGCTCGTTATAATGAAAAAGAAGAGCAGCTCCCTGAAGAACAAATGCGTGAATTTGAAAAAGTTGTTGTTCTTAGAGCAGTTGATTCTAAATGGATGGATCATATCGATACGATGGATCAGCTTCGCCAAGGTATCCACCTTCGTGCGTATGGCCAAACAGATCCTCTTCGCGAATACCAAATGGAAGGTTTTGCGATGTTTGAAAATATGATTGCAAGCATTGAAGAAGAAGTGACGAAGTATATCATGAAAGCAGAAATTAACAACAACCTTGAGCGTCAAGAGGTAGCGCAAGGTCAGGCGGCTGTTCATCCAAAAGAAGGAGATGCGCCGGCTAAGAAGAAGCCAAAAGTAAATGCAATAGAAGTTGGCCGAAATGATCCTTGTATCTGCGGAAGTGGCAAAAAGTATAAAAACTGCTGCGGTAAAGAATCATAAAGTAAGAGTCAATTAGTATAGAATGAATTAGTACAGGAAGGAAATGAGTCTTCTCATTTCCTTCCTGTGCGTCAAAAATAAAATAGAGGTGTTCAACTCATGGATTTAGTAGAAATTAAGCAAGAACTTGACAAAACAGCTAAGCGATTAGCGGACTTTAGGGGGTCTCTTTGACCTCGATACAAAACAAGCTCGTATCGATGAATTAGATGAGACTATGGCTGATCCAAATTTTTGGAATGACCAGCAGGCAGCTCAGACTGTTATTAATGAAGCCAATGGTTTGAAAGATGCAGTAAATCAATTTAACCACTTGGATGAAACATATGAAAATTTGCAAGTGTCTCATGAACTTGTAAAAGAAGAATACGATGAAGATTTAGCAGAAGAACTAGTTAGTGAATTAAAAGAGCTTATATCAGGCATGAATGACTTTGAATTACAGCTGCTTTTAAGCGAGCCGTATGATAAAAATAATGCCATTTTAGAACTGCACCCAGGTGCTGGTGGAACAGAATCACAGGATTGGGGTTCAATGTTACTACGTATGTATACGCGCTGGGCGGAGAAAAAAGGTTTCAAAGTAGAAACGCTTGATTACTTACCTGGAGATGAAGCTGGTATTAAAAGTGTAACGCTTTTAATTAAAGGTCATAATGCGTACGGGTATTTAAAAGCTGAAAAAGGCGTTCATCGTCTCGTTCGTATTTCTCCGTTTGATTCATCAGGCCGTCGTCATACATCATTCGTATCGTGCGACATAATGCCGGAATTTAATGATGAAATTTCAATTGATATTCGTACGGAAGATTTGAAGGTTGATACGTATCGTGCAAGTGGTGCGGGAGGTCAGCATATCAATACAACAGATTCAGCTGTTCGTATTACTCACCTCCCAACTAATGTAGTCGTATCTTGTCAGACAGAACGTTCACAAATTAAAAACCGTGAGCAAGCAATGAAGATGTTAAAATCTAAGCTGTATCAATTAGAAATTGAAAAGCAGCAAGAACAGCTAGCTGAAATTCGCGGAGAACAAAAAGATATTGGATGGGGAAGTCAAATTCGTTCGTACGTATTCCATCCGTATTCATTAGTAAAAGATCACCGCACAAATACGGAAGTCGGAAACACGCAAAGCGTAATGGATGGAGATCTAGATCCGTTTATCGATGCGTATTTACGTTCTCATATTTAATTAAGAGGCAGCATACTTAGGTATGCTGCCTTTTTTTAGTTGTTGGACTTTGTAAAATTTGGATGAAGAAAAACGAGCGTAAAGAACTATTGTTAAAAAGAAAATTAAGAAAATGAAGAAATTTAAAGGTTGCTGTCGTCAGTTCAATTATTTTGTCAATGAAATAAAATGGTTAAAAATACCTGTTTTGCAGTAAGTGCTTCTTTACAATCCTTTATATTCCTTTTACAAACAGTATTTATAATTTGAGTTAAATCATGAGGAAGGGGCATGTGCAGTGGAAAATAAATCGTTAAACGAATTAATAGAGCAAGTGAAACAGAATAGCTTTTCTTCGAGTAAAGGGTTTGATAGACGGCGTTTTTTACAAGGAGCTGGAAAAGTAGCGGGAGTATCACTTGGCTTAACAATTGCTCAGTCTGTTGGTTTAAATGCAGTAGAAGTTTCAGCTGCAGCGCCTAAATTTTCAAGTTATCCGTTCACTCTAGGCGTCGCATCAGGAGACCCTTTAGCAGATAGCATTGTTCTTTGGACAAGATTAGCACCAGACCCATTGAATGGCGGGGGAATGCCTAATCAACCTATTCCAGTAAAATGGGAGCTTAGTGAAGATGAAGACTTTCATCGAATTGTCAAACGAGGAACAGAAGTGGCTAGACCTGAACTTGCTCATTCGGTTCACGTTGATGTAAAAGGATTGAAGCCGAGTCATATTTATTATTATCGATTTAAAAGCGGCCATGAGTTAAGCCCGGTTGGAAAAACAAAAACACTTCCTTCAGCAAATGAAGAAGTAGCCAGTATGACGTTTGCATTTGCTTCGTGTCAGCAATATGAACATGGGTACTTTACAGCCTATGAGCATATGGTTAAAGAACAATTAGATTTTGTCGTTCATTTGGGCGATTACATCTATGAATATGGACCAAACGAGTACGTGGCTGCAAGCGGAAACGTTCGTACTCACAGCAGCGCAGAAATTCAAACGCTGCAAGATTATCGAAACAGGCATGCTCAGTACAGGGCAGATGCCAATTTGAAGTCTGCTCACGCTGTTTTTCCATGGATTGTGACGTGGGATGACCATGAAGTAGAAAACAATTATGCAAATGTAATTCCTGAAAAAGGCCAATCAGTAGAAGCATTTATTCAACGCCGTGCGGCAGCTTATCAAGCTTATTACGAACACATGCCTTTGCGTCAAACATCCTTGCCTCACGGAGCGGATATGAGATTATATCGTGACTTTTCATATGGGAAATTAGCTTCTTTTCAAGTGTTGGATACGCGTCAATACAGAGACGATCAAGCAAACGGAGACGGAACAAAGCCGCAAACGCCAGAATCTCTTGATCCCAAACGTACGCTATTGGGGAATGAACAAGAAAAATGGCTGTTTACTAATCTTGAAAAGTCAGCGTGTCATTGGAACGTACTGGCTCAACAAATTTTCTTTGCCCCAAGAAAATTTGGAACGGCTGCTAAGCCTACATACAGCATGGATGCATGGGATGGGTATACGGCGAATCGTCAGCGCGTCATTGATTTTATTGAAAAGAAAAAGTTGGACAATGTCATTGTACTAACTGGAGATGTACACGCTAACTGGGCTTCTAACTTATACGCGGATTTTGCTAACCTTAATTCAAGAATTATTGGTGCAGAGTTCATCGGCACCTCCATCACTTCCGGAGGGAACGGAGCAGATAAACGAGCAGACACGGATAAAATTTTAAGTCAAAATCCACACCTCACATTTTTTAATGATTATAGAGGATATGTAAGGTGTACGGTAACTCCTGATATATGGCAAGCCGATTATCGCGTTGTGCCTTTTGTAACAGAGCCTGGTGCAGAAATTTCAACTCGAGCTTCCTTTCAATATAAAAAAGATGGAAAAGGTATGACGGAAGTTGAAGTAAATAACGTGCCGCGTGGACTAAAGATTTCTAAGGAAGTAGAGGAAGATCGTATGCGGGCACACGGGAAAGCACATGAAAAACAAGAGTTGAAAAAGAAAGAAAAGGTTCAGCAGTAAACTAAGTAAGAAAAAGGAGGTCAAGTATGTTTTCTAATATTGGAATCCCTGGTTTGGTTATTATTTTAGTCATTGCGTTAATAATTTTTGGACCGTCTAAGCTGCCGGAAGTTGGACGAGCGTTTGGACGAACATTAACTGAATTTAAAGGAGCAGCAAAAGGGCTCGTATCAGATGATGAAAGTGTTAAAGAAAAGCAGACCGCAACCGTTTCTGAACAAAAAGGGAAGGAATCCACATTGTAAGTAAGGAAATAGACGAGGAAACTCGTCTATTTCTACTTGTCAGAAAGGAGAGAAAGACAATGGGAGAAATGAGCTTGATGGAGCACCTTGAAGAATTGCGTGTTCGTATTATTAAAACACTTTGTGCATTTGTAGTTTTACTTATTGTTAGTTTTGTATTTGTGCAAGATATTTATCACTGGCTAGTAAAAGATTTGGACGGCAAGCTTGCGGTACTTGGACCAAGTGAAATCGTATGGATTTATATGGTGATTGCATTTGTTTTTGCGCTGGCTTTTACACTTCCAGTAGCTGCTTATCAAGTATTTCGGTTTGTTTCACCCGGGTTAAAAAAGGAAGAATATAAGGTTCTGATTACCTTCATTCCATTCTTTTTTCTTTTGTTTGTAAGCGGACTGGGGTTCGGTTATCTTGTTTTATTTCCAATGGTTTTAGCATTTTTAACGGGCTTATCGAATGATCAGTTTTCACTGATGTTTACGGCGGAGCATTATTTCCGTTTTATGCTTAATCTTTGTTTACCGTTTGGGTTTTTATTTGAAATGCCTTTAGTTGTTCTATTCTTAACGCGCTTAGGGGTTCTAAACCCATTAAGATTAGCTAAAGCAAGGAAGCTCTCTTATTTTGCTTTAATTGTGATATCCGTACTTATTACTCCTCCTGATTTTATTTCGGATATTTTAGTCATTGTCCCGCTTCTGCTTTTATATGAGCTCAGTGTGACAATTTCACGCGTAGTATACAAAAAACGTTTAGGAAACGAATCAATTGCTTAATCGTATACATAAGTGTGATGAGAGAATTCATGAAATTGAAACAAAGTCCTTGTAAACAGAGTGTTTTAAACATTCTGGAGTAGGTTATAATAGAGTGAAAACTCTACAGCAAGGGGGAGAAGGCTTGAAAAAAGTATTACTGACGTTAACAATCGGTCTAGCGCTTGTTTTGTCCGCGTGCGGCGGAGGAAGCTCTAAAAATGAATCTGCTGGTGAATCTTCAGCGAGTGCAGAAGACATTGTGAAGAAAAACTGTACAGGCTGTCACGGAGTAGATTTAGGAGGAGCGAATGGACCAAGCTTGCAGCATGTAGGCAGCAAGCACTCAGAAGCTGAAATTGAAAACATTATCAATAATGGTCAAGGCGGTATGCCAAAGGGACTAATTAATGAAGAAGATGCAAAGAAAGTTGCTGCTTGGCTGGCAAAGAAAAAATAAGACGGATACCCGTCTTATTTTTGTGTTAAAGCTGCTTTAATTCTTGGTTTAAGACAATGGCTTGCTTTTGAGCTTTGACATCTTTTGCTATGTCTCCAGGTGCATTGGCTTCTCCAATGATGTATCCGCTAAAGGAAGAGCCAATAAAATCGACAATGTATTGAAATTGCATAATAAGAGGAAGAGCTTTTACAGATGCACCTGTGCCCCCTACTACTAATACATACACGCGCTTATTTTTCATTTGTTCTTTAAAGTTGATTGTCGAATCTCTAAGACTTTCAGACCAACGATCCACAAAGTTCTTCATTAATCCGCTCATACCGTACCAGTAAAGAGGCGTAACAAATAAAATAGTGTCGTGCGCTGCCATCTTTTTCGCTATATCATAATAATCATCTTGTTGATTGGTAAATCCAAGTTCATCGTGACGCATATCAGTAATGGGATTAATGGTATGCCGGCGCAAGTAAACTTCTTCCGTATTGATATCTTTTAAGACTGCTTTAGCTAATTCCTCCGTATTTCCGTTTTCTCGTGAACTTCCATAAATGGTGATCATGTTATCCCTCCTCATCGTTTTTCTTATTTATCATACCTTGTTTGTAAAAAAAGTAGACATGAATCTGCTTTGTCTAACGATATTCGTAAAAAATGAACAGCAAAAAACAACAGAATTATAAATAAGGATAAATTCTCATACCTTGCTAAAAATATCCTACTTATGTCATATTTGAAATAAAAATGTAATATTTTTGGGGCTTATTTTCACGAAGAGTGATGTTATAATGAGAAAGCGCGTGAGAAGAGTCGAATTTTTGGTTTGAATTGTAGAGTTTTGTCGTATTTTGACAAGTTTTACATAGTATTAAAATAACACACTTGATTAGGTGATTACTTATGATTGAAATGCAAAATGTATATAAAACGTATCCGAACGGTGTAAAAGCAATCAATGGCATTAGCATCAAGATTAATCAAGGTGAG
Organism: Priestia sp. JV24; assembly: GCF_025910025.1. Classification (NCBI taxonomy): domain Bacteria; kingdom Bacillati; phylum Bacillota; class Bacilli; order Caryophanales; family Bacillaceae; genus Priestia; species Priestia sp. JV24. The sequence continues at coordinate 160,359 of NZ_JAPCIN010000024.1, read as the reverse complement.
TTTGCTTATATCGTAGGACCAAGTGGAGCAGGAAAATCCACTTTTATTAAAATGATGTATCGTGAAGAAAAGCCTTCTTCAGGAAATATCATTGTAAACGGTGCAAATGTAGCAAAAATAAAAGATAGCAGAGTTCCTATCTTTAGACGTCATATTGGTGTAGTCTTTCAAGATTTCAAGCTGCTTCCAAAATTAACGGTCTACGAAAACATTGCTTTTGCACTAGAAGTAATTGAGCAAAGTCCCGAAGAAATTAAAAAGCGAGTGCTAGAGGTGCTAGAGCTTGTTAAGTTAAAGGGTAAAATGGATTCTTTCCCTGATGAACTATCTGGAGGAGAGCAGCAGCGTGTGTCTATTGCGCGTTCAATTGTGAATAGTCCTAAGGTTGTCATCGCCGACGAACCGACAGGGAATCTTGATCCGGAGACTTCGTGGGAAATTATGGATATCTTTGAGGAGATTAATAAACGCGGTACGACTATTTTAATGGCAACGCATAACCGTGAAATTGTAAATACAATTCGAAAGCGCGTAATTGCGATTGAAAATGGGAATGTTGTGCGCGATGAAGTAAGAGGTGAATACGGATATGAAGGCTAGGACATTCGGTCGCCACTTACGTGAAGGATCTAAAAGTTTAGGAAGAAACGGCTGGATGACATTCGCATCTGCAAGTGCTGTTACCGTGACGCTCTTGCTTGTAGGCGTATTTTTTATGTTGATGATGAATTTAAACCACATTGCTAAATTGATTGAAAATGATGTGGAAATTCGCGTTCACGTTGATGCTGCAGCGACAGCAGATGATCGAAAAGCAATGAAGGAAAAGCTAGATGCAATTAAGCAAGTTGATACGGTGACGTTTTCTTCTAAAGATAAAGAGTTAAAAGATTTGATTAATAGTATGGGTGATGAAGGACAAGCTTTTGAACCGTTTGAACAGCAAAACCCATTAAATGATGTATTTGTTGTTAAAACAAAAGAGCCGACTGATGTCGCAAAAGTAGCTAAACAAATTGAGAAATATCCGTATGCAGCAAAAGTTCAATACGGCCAAGATCAAGTTGAAAAGTTATTTAAAGTGCTGAAAGTAGCTCGTAATATCGGAGTAGTGCTGATTTTAGGGCTTCTATTTACAGCAATGTTCCTAATTTCAAATACAATTAAAATTACGATTGTAGCTCGCCGTGAAGAGATTGAAATTATGCGCTTAGTTGGAGCCACAAACTCCTTTATTCGCTGGCCGTTCTTTATTGAAGGTCTGTTTTTAGGAGTGCTTGGTTCTATTGTGCCAATTGCAGTTATTATCGGTGTATACAGCGTTTTATATAATGAAGTTCAACCTAAATTTGATGGATTCTTTGAACTTTTACCTGCCTTTCCATTCGTGCTTCAAGTATCGCTACTGTTACTGTTAATCGGCGGTCTAATTGGGATGTGGGGAAGTACATTATCCATCCGTAAGTTCTTGCGAAAATAAGAATAGATTTTTAACATAATAGATTACAACAACCTCACATTTGATGTTTATCAAATGTGAGGTTGTTGTGTAATTACACATAAAAATAGAAAAAAGTGCTAATGGGGGTCTTGCTAATGCCCGTTTATACGGGGAAATATGTGCAGATGGGGAGAAACAAATGACACGTAAGACATTAGTAATGACAGCAGCAGTTTTAGTTGGACTAAGTGCGGCTTGGATAGGTAATGAAAAAATTGCTTATGCACAAAGTGCCAGCACTACTAAACTCAGTGATTTAGAGAAAAAAAGTGATGATGTGAACCAAAATATTAATCAAAATAAAGAGAAATTAAAAGAGGTTCAAGAAAAGCAAAAAAATGAAGAAGCTGAGATTGCGCGCTTGGATTCAGAAGTCGGACAAACGAATGCAGATATCCGCAGCCGTGAATCTGAAGTAGAAAAAGCAAAGCAAGACGTCGAAAAGCTGAAAAGCGAGATTGACGTTGTAAAAAAACGAATTGAAAAACAAAATGAGCTATTAAAAAAACGTGCTCGGGCTTTACAAGAAAATGGCGGGTCTGTGGATTACATAGATGTACTGCTAGGCTCTGAAAGCTTCGGAGACTTTATTAGCAGAGTGAGTGCGGTTTCGACAATTGTAGGGGCTGACCGTGATTTGTTAATGCAGCATGAAGCCGATAAAAAGGCAAAAGAAGAGAAAGAAACAAAAGTTCAAAACAAGCTAACGGAAGTAAATCAAGCGCTTGAAGAGCTTAAAAATCTTCGTGCGCAGCTGCAAAAACAAGTGGATGAAAAGAATCAGCTCATGCAAACGCTCAAAGATCAGGAAAAAGAATTTAATGAAGAAGCCGTTGGATTAGAAGAGCAAGCTTCTATTTTAGCTGATCAAAAAAATGCAGTACAAGCTCAACAGCAAGAAATTGAAAAAGCCGGGGCAACGGAGGAGGCACCCCCTGTTACAAGCGGGTCGTTTATGAGGCCAGCAAAGGGCCCGGTAACATCTCATTTTGGGTATCGAGAAACGTTTGGAAGAGGACACTATGGTATTGATATTGGAAAGCGAGGAGAAAGTGTGCCAGTTGTAGCCGCAGCAAGCGGAAAGGTAATTAGAGCATATCACTCTTCTTCTTTTGGTAATGCCGTATTTATTCGTCACAATGTAGAAGGTCAGACGTGGGTTACAGTTTATGCTCATTTAGAGAGCTACAGCGTCTCAAGCGGTCAATCTATCAATAAAGGTCAACAATTAGGTTATATAGGGAACACAGGACGTTCGTTTGGTGCTCACCTGCATTTTGAATTGCATAAAGGCGATTGGAAAGGTAAAAGTTCCGCTGTAAACCCTGAAAGTTATATTAAATTTTAAGTTCCTAGCATACGTGGTACAAGCTCAACATATAGTTTAACAAAAAGGCATCGCACTTGATTTGTGTGGTGCCTTTTGCTACAAATAACACATGCATCCTTTTTATTACATAGTTTTGGTTGTATCTATTATAATAAGAAGAGATGGCTTAAGGTTGAGGAGGATGAAAGAACTTGAATCGGAAAATCGTTGCACTATTAATGGCACTCTCCTTAGTTGTTGGAGCAGCTGGTACATATTTTGGCATTCAGTATGCAAATGCTGGAACGGTCAGTACCCCCCTTACAACTTCTTCAAATGATAGTAAAGTGGAAAAGGAAGAGCTAGACAAAATCAAGCAAGCTTATGAACTGATATCTTCAAAATATTACAAAGATGTAGATGACAAAAAATTATTAGATGGCGCAATCCAAGGGATGGTACAAACCTTAGGAGACCCTCACTCATCTTACATGGATAAGAAAACGGCACAGCAATTCACGCAGTCTCTTGATTCATCGTTTGAGGGAATTGGCGCTGAAGTAAGCATGGTAGATGGAAAAGTAACAATCGTAGCTCCGTTTAAACAATCTCCTGCGGAAAAAGCAGGATTAAAACCAAATGATCAGATTTTAAAGATCGATGGTAAAAGTATCGCGGGTCTGGAATTGAATGAAGCAGTATTAAAAATTCGCGGTAAAAAAGGCTCTACCGTGACATTAGATGTTCAACGACCGGGCGTGAAAGAAACGATGAAAGTAAAAGTTGTAAGAGATGAGATTCCAATTGAAACCGTCTATTCTTCTGTTAAAAATGTAAACAATAAAAAAATTGGCTACATGGAAATTACGTCATTCTCTGAATCAACGGGAGACGAATTTACGAAACAGTTGAAAAAACTTGAAAATAAAAATATCGATGGCTTAGTTCTAGACGTTCGGGGAAATCCTGGTGGCTATTTAACGAGCGTTGAAAAAATGCTTGATAAATTAGTAACGAATAAAAAGCCATATATCCAAATTGAAGATCGTAACGGTGAACGTCAAAAAGTGGTTTCTTCAATGAAAAAGCAAAAGGATTATCCAATTGTGGCCTTGATTGATGGAGGGAGTGCATCCGCTTCTGAAATTCTTGCCGGGGCATTAAAAGAAGCAGGAGGATACAAGCTAGTCGGTGAAAAATCCTATGGAAAAGGAACCGTTCAACAAGCTGTTCCAATGGAAGACGGCAGTAATTTAAAATTAACGTTCTATAAATGGCTAACGCCTGATGGAAACTGGATTAACGAAAAAGGTATAAAGCCAACAGTAGAAGTCAAGCAGCCGGATTATTATTATGCAAATCCAATTCAAGTTGATAAAAAGCCATTAACACGTGATATGACAGGTGACCAAGTGAAGAATGCTCAAGTGATGCTAAAAGGCCTTGGCTTTGAACCTGGACGTACAGACGGATACTTTAGTAAAGAGACAGAAACAGCTGTAACTGCATTCCAAAAAGCCAATAAGCAAAAAGCTACAGGTGAAATCGATGAAGATACAGCAGCGCTTTTACAAACAAAACTTCTAGAAAAAATTAAATCAAAAGATGAAGATCGTCAGCTTCAAACGGCTTTAAAGCTAGCTAGTCAATAAGAAGTAGAAAAAGTTCCGTGCTTTTCCAAAGCACGGAACTTTTTTAGTAAAAACAACATTGTCGGTTAGTGATGCATTTTGATAAAATAAAGAAGCCTATGATACATAACAATCAATCGTAAATGTTGTAATAAAAATGTGAAAAATACAGGTGGTGAAAAAATGGATTTTGCATTAGAGCTTTTAAAAGGTATCGGACGTTTGTTTTTACATCCGTTAACTTATTTATTTCTGCTCGTCTCGTTTTTTGTAGGTCTTTCTCGCGTCAAGAGAGAGCGTCAGAATTTTCATGTTCGCGTGTTTGATTTTATTTTAGAAGCAAAATATTTATTTTTTCCAGGTATCATTATTGGGTTGATTTTATCCGTTGTTACCGTGTTGCTAGGTGTCTATGTATCTATAGGAATGATTGTACTTGTAGCTGTTTTAACTTTTATCATAAGCGGCCCTTGGACGTTTAAATGGCTTTCTCCTTCTTACACCGTAGGACTGGCTGTGCTTGCAACCTTGGTTATTCCGGCATCTGGTTTCGGTGAAGGATTTATTCAAACGTGGTCTGTGCAAGCTCATAACGCAGATTTACCTTCTCTGACTATTTTAATGTCTCTGCTTGTATTAGCAGAAGGATATTTAATTTGGAAATTTGGAGCAAAAGGTACGTCTCCAGCCATTGTGAAAAGTAAAAGAGGGCAGGAAATTGGAGCTCATTACTCTCAAAAATTATGGGTTGTCCCGCTTTTTGTCTTAATTCCAGGCAGCGCCATTACGTCTGTGTTTCCATGGTGGCCTGTGTTATCTATTGACGGAACGTCATTTAGCCTGTTTTTTGTTCCTTTTGCTATCGGTTTTTATCAGCGAATTCAAAGTATGGTGCCGTTTAAATCTATTGAATTTACCGGTAAGCGTGTATTAGCATTAGGCGTGGGATTAACGGTCATTACGATTGCTGCCATTTTTTATCCTCTTGCCGCTGTAGCTGTTGTTATTCTAGCGATCATAGGAAGAGAGTGGATTCGTTTGCAGCAGCGTCGGAGCGATGAAAAAGCGCCCGCACTATTTACTAAGCGTACACAAGGTTTGGTTGTGTTAGGAATCATCCCTCATTCTCCGGCAGAGAAAATGGGTTTGAAAGTAGGAGAAGTGATTATTAAGGTAAATGGAATCGCTGTATCTGAAGTCCATAAATTTTATGAAGCATTACAAGTTAATAACCGTGCTTTTTGTAAGCTAGAAGTTATTGACGAAAATGGAGAAGTTCGCTTTACTCAGCGAGCATTGTATGACAACGAACATCATGAACTAGGTATTTTGTTTGTACACAATTATACAAAACGTGATTCACAAGCTGGTTAAAAGACGGATAAAAAGGAGAAATGTTTGTGGAAGTCAAAACGATTGCCGCAGTTTTTCTACCCGCCATATTGCTTGTTCTGTTTGCTAGAGTAACATATAACTTATATGTTGCCACAGCGCTGACGCTTTTGTTGATAGCTGTTTCTGTATATAAAGGGTACGCAGATTATCCGCTTATTATTTTAATAGATTTACTTTCAGCAGCCATCGGTTTTATATATGCAAAAAGCATGCTAGCAGCTGGAAAATAAAGATTGTTGGTTTGATGATAAGTTAATCGCTTATTATTAAACTGTACACAAAAGCTCTCTGCACAACGTGGAGAGCTTTTGTGTGTAAAAAAGTGAGTTAGAACTTATAACAATATTGTTTCGGTTCATTTAATGAGCGAGTATAATCAAATTAATTAGACAAATATGTTTATTTGTAAAATATTTTAAACACTTATGTATAAATTTATTTAAATAAGTGTACAGAAATGTGAGGAGGGTATAGAAAAATAAAATTATTAATCTGAAAATTTAGTTTATTTTTTTAATTTTAAAAAATAAAAGGAGGTTTAGGATTGATGGAAGTATTAATGAGAACGATGTTTCAGTCGCTTGGCAAAAATCATTCAATGAACAAATTAGCTAAAAAGTATGGATTGAGGATGGGGGCAGCTCGTTTTGTTGCTGGAGACTCAACCGAATCAGCAATTCAAACATCTAAGGAGCTTAACAATAATGGAAAAGTTGTTACACTTGATCATTTAGGAGAATTTGTTTTTACAGAAGAGGAAGCCAGGTTGTCTACTGCCATGTGCATTCAGACACTAGAAGCCATTGCAGAATCGGGCGTTCAATCAAATTTATCATTAAAGATGACTTCTTTAGGATTGGATATTAGCAAAGAGCTTTGTATGGAAAATATGCGCAGAATTCTACACACGGCCAGAATGAATAATATTTTTGTTCGAATTGATATGGAAGACTACTTGCACTGCCAAATCTCCCTTGATATGTATAAAGAATTACGCAAAGAATTTGATAATGTTGGAATTGTGATTCAAGCGTATCTTTATCGTACAGAACAAGATATGAATGACTTACATCAATATCAAGCTAATTTACGTCTAGTAAAAGGAGCTTATAAAGAATCACCAGAAGTATCATTTCCAGAAAAGAAAGACGTAGATGAAAACTATAAAAAAATCATTAAAATGCATTTATTAAATGGTCACTATACAGCTGTAGCAAGTCATGATGAAGAAATGATTCAGTACACAAAACGATTAGTAAGAGAAAATAGTATTTCAAATGACCAATTTGAGTTCCAAATGCTTTATGGAATTTGCGTAGAGCTGCAGGACCGTCTAGTAAAAGAAGGATATAAAGTCAGGGTTTATGTTCCTTACGGCATTGATTGGTTTGGGTATTTCATGAGACGCCTAGCCGAACGTCCCGCCAACGTATGGTTCGTGCTGAAAAACTTCGCGAAATAAATTTCTAATTAAAGGGGACTGGTTGAAATGACAGTAAGTACAAAAATCTCAGTTTTTAAAAATGAACCGTTTACTGATTTTTCGTTAGAAGAGAATAAACAAGCGATGCAAGCGGCGTTAATGAAAGTGAAAAAAGAATTGGGACAAACATATCCTCTCACGATTGGAAAGGATAAAATCTCAACAGAAGAAGTGATTGTCTCTACGAACCCGGGAAAAGTAGATGAAGTGATTGGGAGAGTAAGCCGTGGCACTAAAGCTTATGCTGAGCAGGCAATGCAAGAAGCATCAGCAGCATTTCAATCATGGAAGCACGTCCCGCCTGCTGAACGTGCTGATTATTTATTCAAAGCAGCAGAGCTGATGAGAAAAAGAAAGTATGAATTTTCTGCCATGCTCGTTTATGAAGTGGGGAAAAACTGGGCAGAAGCTGATGCGGATACCGCGGAAGCTATTGACTTTATGGAATTTTATGCGCGAGAAATGATTCGTTTAAGTGAAACGAATGAGCATCGGCCTTTAACGCCGGTAGAAGGTGAAACAACAGAGATGACGTATATTCCTTTAGGAGTAGGAGTAGTCATTTCACCTTTTAATTTTCCGCTTGCCATTATGGCTGGAACGACTGTAGCTGGAATTGTATCTGGAAATGCGGTTATTTTAAAGCCAGCTGATTCTGCACCGGTTATTGCTGCGAAATTTGTTCAATTAATGGAGGAAGTCGGTCTTCCGTCTGGTGTTCTAAATTTTATCCCTGGAGATGGCATAGAAGTTGGAGAATATTTAGTCGAACATCCTCAAACTCGTTTTATTTCTTTTACGGGATCAAGAGAAGTAGGATGTCGTATTTATGAACGTGCTTCAAAAGTACAGTCTGGACAAATTTGGCTGAAACGCGTCATTGCTGAAATGGGAGGAAAAGATGGCGTTGTAGTAGATGAAACGGCAGACTTAGACGCGGCAGCGCAAGCGATCGTAGCATCTGCGTTTGGATTTCAAGGCCAAAAGTGTTCCGCTGGCTCTCGAGCGATTATTGTAGAATCTGTTTATGAAGAGGTTGCCCAAAAGGTAGCCGCATTAACAAAAGAATTAACCGTCGGACTGCCTGAAGACAACCCTTCTATGGGACCTGTTATTGATCAAAAAGCGTATGAAAAAGTATTGGCCTACATTGAAATTGGCAAAGAAGAAGGAAAGCTTATTGCCGGGGGAGCTAAAGCTCCCGGAAATGGCTATTATGTAGAACCTACAGTATTCAAAGATGTGGATTCAAAAGCACGAATTATGCAAGAAGAGATTTTTGGACCGGTCCTTGCGTTGACAAAAGCAGCTAACTGGGAAGAAGCCATTGAGATTTACAATGAAACTGATTACGGTTTAACGGGAGCCTTTTTCTCTGAAACCGAAGAGAGAATTCAAAGGGCGTTAGCTACCATGCACTGCGGTAACTTATATATTAACAAAAAATGTACAGGAGCATTAGTTGGTGTTCATCCTTTTGGCGGTTTTAATATGTCCGGAACGGACTCGAAAGCCGGAGGGTATGATTATCTTCTATTATTTACACAAGGGAAGATGACAGCGAGAAAACAGAAATAAGTTCAGTCTATAGGAAATCAAAAAATTCGACACGAAGCATCTTTGGCTTCGTGTCGAATTTTTTGATTAGTTTAATCCATATTCTTTGATTTTGTTGTAAAGGGTGCCGCGTGAAATGCCAAGCAGATCCGCTGCTGCACTTTTGTTTCCATAGGTTTTTTGAAGAGTCTCTTCTATTAGCCTAGCTTCTTGGAGAGAATCTTCTTCTTTTTGAACTTCTGTGAAAGAACTTGCATCCTTCAGGTTGTCAGGAAGGTGCGTAAGGGTAATCAACGACTGATCACTTAGAAAAGTCATTCGTTCAATCGTATTTCTCAGCTCGCGAATATTGCCTGGCCAATCGTATTGCATAAAGGCTTCGAGAACTTCAGAGCTGATGAAAGGAGCCTTCTTTTTATACTTTTTACTAAATTCCTGTACAAATTGCTGAGTTAATGCTTCAATGTCTTCTTTATGGTCTCGAAGCGGCGGAATGATAATATTAATGACGGTCAGCAAATAGTAAAGGTTTTCATGGAATTCACCGGCTTTTAGCAACTCTTCCAAAGGCGTCGTGGTAGAGGCTACAATTCGGGTTTGAACTTGAATTTCTTCCGTGCCTCCAACGTGATAAAAGGATCGTTCTTCCAAGTAACGGAGAAACTTAACTTGAATTTCGAGAGGCATTTTATCAATTTCTTCAATAAATAGCGTCCCGTTATGAGCCTGCTCGAGTTTTCCTGCAATGGTTGTTGGATCTTCTGAAAAGACATCTTTTTGATGACCAAAGAGCTCAATTTCCAAGAGTCCCGATGGAATAGTCGCGCAGTTTAAAGATAAAAAAGGTTCTTTATGTTTGGATCCGCCGTAGTGAATGGCCTGAGCCAGCATTTCTTTCCCAGAACCAGGTTCTCCTGTTAATAAAATAGGCATATCTGTAGATGCCACTTTTTTGGCAATGTCAACGGCTTGCTTAATTTCAGGACTGATACCCGCGAAAGAAGAAAATGGATTATCTTTTGGAATGAGAAGAGACACATCAATTTCTTCATTTAATCGTACAATATTGGTAATGTCATGTTCGGTTGCGACTCCACCTATGACTCGGTTATTTCTTATAATAGGAGATGCATTGATGAGCACGTGAGTTTGTTCATTAGGACGATGATACGTTCCGCGCACAGGACGCCCTTCATTTAGAATCGTATGTAGAATGATGGATTCATCTTTGAAATGCTCTCCGATTTTTCTCCCCATAATATCATCTCTCTGAATCTTATACGTATGTTCCGCAGCAGTATTCCACAAGATTACATTTCCTTCATTATCGACCGCTGTCACTGCATCATTAATGGTTTCTGCCAATGTATCAAAATAGGAAGCTAATATCTCATTTTGGCTCTGCAAATGTGTAATCCACTGTGAAGGTGTTACAAGTCCTATTGTGGTTTCTTGGTTTTCTGCTTGAATGAGGACTGGTCTGTTCCAGTTTGTGTTGGCTTGTAAATTGGCTAACGTAGAAGTAGAAGATGAAGGCCAATTTGTATCCGCTATTACTTTTTTTATGGACGATGCCTCGTCATGACCTGTTAAAAGGTATCGTTCATCTTTTTGTATTACATAAAAGGTACTTGCTGTGACTACAACGAAGTCGTAGTTGGAAAGTTCAGATGTCACTTTAGCTAAAGAAGTTGATTCTTCAACTGTTATAAAGGAGTTATTTATAAGAACTTGATCAACGCTTGCCATACTAAACCCCTCTCAGTACATATTTTTTATACTGTATCATAATTTAGAAATTGGCGCAAAAGCCTATTTTTTTCAAACAATCATGCAGCTTACTTTCTTTTATTGCTTTCATCCAAAGAGTTGTATTTCCTTCGAAAAGGGTAGTATAAGAATTTAGTGGGTAATAAAGTAACAGGGTAAAAAATAAAAACAAACAAACACTATATAAGATTAATACTGATTAGTTTCATTTATGAGTATAAAGTGATAAAATACGAATATCAGTTCGTGTTTTCGGTTTTTACATATCGTAATAAAAAATAGATAAAACAAGAAAATGGAAACGGAGGCCTTCATTTGAAAGATCAGTTTGAATTAGTATCCCCATATCAACCGCAAGGTGATCAGCCAAAGGCAATTGAAAAGATTGTGAAAGGAATTAAAGAAGGTAAGCAGCATCAAGTTTTATTAGGTGCTACAGGAACGGGAAAAACCTTCACCATGTCTAATGTTATTAAGGAAATAAATAAGCCGACATTAATTATGGCTCATAACAAAACGCTTGCTGGTCAATTGTACAGTGAGTTTAAAGAGTTTTTTCCTAATAATGCAGTCGAATACTTTGTCAGTTACTATGATTACTATCAGCCTGAAGCCTATGTACCTCAAACAGATACATTTATTGAAAAAGATGCAAGCATTAATGATGAAATTGATAAACTTCGTCACTCGGCAACTTCTTCTCTTTTTGAACGAAAAGATGTCATTATTATTGCCAGCGTATCCTGTATTTATGGCTTAGGGTCTCCGGAAGAATACAAAGAAATGGTCGTATCTCTTCGAGTAGGAATGGAGAAAGAGCGTAATCAGCTGCTTCGTACGCTAGTAGATGTACAGTACGAAAGAAATGATATTGACTTTAAACGCGGAACGTTTCGCGTTCGCGGTGATGTTGTGGAGATTTTCCCTGTATCTCGAGATGAACACTGTATTCGCGTCGAGTTTTTCGGTGATGAAATTGACCGCATTCGAGAAGTTGACGCTCTAACAGGAGAAATCATTGGTGATCGTGAACATGTAGCTATCTTCCCGGCATCTCACTTTGTCACGAGAGAAGAAAAAATGCGTGTTGCCATTCAAAATATTGAAAAAGAACTAGAAGAACAGCTAGAGAAGCTAAAAGAAGCAGGCAAGCTTTTAGAAGCGCAGCGCTTGGAGCAGCGCACGCGCTACGACCTAGAAATGATGAGAGAAATGGGCTTTTGTTCGGGAATCGAGAACTACTCTCGTCATTTAACGCTTCGTCCCGCTGGTTCTACACCTTATACACTGCTGGACTTCTTCCCTGAAGATTTCCTTCTTGTTGTGGATGAATCACACGTTACGATTCCTCAAGTTAGAGGAATGTACAATGGAGACCAAGCACGTAAACAAGTGTTAGTAGACCATGGTTTCCGCTTGCCGTCCGCATTAGATAACCGCCCGCTTAAATTTGATGAATTTGAACAGCATATTAACCAAATTGTTCATGTTTCTGCAACACCAGGTCCTTACGAACTTGAGAAGGCACCTGATGTGATTGAACAAATTATCCGTCCAACGGGATTATTGGATCCAAATATTGAAGTTCGACCAATTGAAGGACAGATTGATGATTTAATTGGAGAAATTCATGATCGGATTAAGCGAAATGAACGAGTGCTCGTTACGACGTTAACAAAGAAAATGTCTGAGGATTTAACGAACTACTTAAAAGAAATTGGCATTAAAGTTCAATATCTTCACTCTGAGGTGAAGACGCTCGAGCGTATTGAAATTATCCGAGAGCTGCGGCTTGGAAAATATGATGTGCTTGTAGGAATTAACTTACTTCGTGAAGGTTTAGATATTCCGGAGGTTTCGTTAGTAACCATATTAGATGCCGACAAAGAAGGATTCTTACGTTCAGAACGATCGCTTATTCAAACCATCGGACGTGCTGCACGAAATGCTAATGGACATGTCATTATGTATGCAGATCGCATCACAAACTCCATGGACATTGCTATCAATGAGACCAAGCGTCGTAGAAGTATTCAAGAAGCTTACAATGAAGAGCATGGTATTACACCGACAACGATTCAAAAAGAAGTTCGAGGCTCAATTCGTGCAACAGTAGTAGCAGAAGATACAGAAACGTATGAAGAAGCACCGGCATTTGATAAGCTCAACAAAAAAGAAAAAGCAAAGCTCGTAGAAGAAATGGAACAAGAAATGAAAGAAGCAGCCAAAGCGCTTAACTTTGAACGCGCAGCTGAGCTTCGTGACTTGATTCTAGAATTAAAAGCGGAAGGGTGATAAAACATGGCGATGGAAAAAATCGTGGTAAAAGGTGCACGAGCCCACAATTTGCAAAATATCGATATTGAAATCCCACGAGACAAATTAGTGGTATTAACAGGGTTATCAGGTTCTGGTAAATCTTCTTTGGCATTCGATACAATCTATGCAGAAGGACAAAGACGTTATGTCGAGTCGCTTTCGGCATATGCAAGACAGTTTTTAGGTCAAATGGATAAGCCGGATGTAGATTCAATCGAAGGATTGTCGCCTGCTATTTCAATCGACCAAAAAACAACGAGCAGAAACCCTCGTTCAACCGTCGGAACTGTGACGGAAATCTATGACTATTTGCGCCTTTTGTTTGCTCGTGTAGGAAAGCCGATTTGTCCTAATCATGGAATCGAAATTACATCTCAAACGATTGAGCAAATGGTAGATAGAATTTTAGAGTACCCTGAACGCACAAAGCTTCAAGTACTGGCACCTGTGGTATCTGGCCGAAAAGGCACCCACGTAAAAGTGTTAGAAGATATTAAAAAGGAAGGGTACGTTCGCATTCGAGTAGACGGAGAAATGCGTGAAATAACAGAAGAAATTGAACTGGAAAAAAACAAAAAGCACTCCATTGAAGTAGTGATTGATCGCGTTGTTGTAAAAGAAGGTGTAGCCGCTCGTTTGTCGGACTCTTTGGAATCAGCTCTTCGCCTTGGAGAAGGGAAAGTAATTATTGATGTGATAGGTGAAGAAGAACTGCTTTTTAGTGAGCATCATGCTTGCCCAAAATGTGGTTTCTCCATTGGAGAGCTTGAGCCCCGCATGTTTTCATTTAATAGTCCGTACGGGGCGTGTCCAACTTGTGACGGGTTAGGCACGAAATTAGAAGTGGATAAAGATTTAGTTATTCCTAACTATGACTTAACGCTTCGTCAGCACGCAATTGCACCTTGGGAGCCAACAAGTTCTCAATACTATCCGCAGCTGCTTGAAGCCGTATGTACACATTACGGCATCGATATGGACGTGCCGGTGCGAGATATCCCGGAACATTTATTTGATAAAGTATTATATGGCAGCGGTAAAGAAAAAATTTACTTTCGCTATGAAAATGATTTTGGCCAAGTAAGAGAAAATCATATCGAATTTGAAGGCGTGCTTCGGAATGTAGAGCGCCGTTATCATGAAACAAGTTCAGATTATATCCGTGAGCAAATGGAAAAGTACATGGCTCAGCAAGCTTGTCCAAAATGTAAAGGAAATCGCTTGAAACGGGAAAGCTTAGCGGTGCTTATTGACGAAAAGCATATAGGAGATACAACCCGCTTCTCAGTAAAAGAAGCATATGATTTTTTTGAAAGTCTCAGCCTATCTGAAAAAGACATGAAGATTGCGGATATGATACTGCGTGAAATTCGTGAGCGTCTAAGCTTTCTTATTAACGTGGGACTTGATTACTTAACATTAAACCGCTCTGCTGGAACTCTCTCAGGAGGAGAAGCACAGCGGATCCGTTTAGCTACTCAAATTGGTTCTCGCTTGACGGGGGTTCTTTATATTTTAGATGAACCTTCTATCGGTCTTCATCAGCGTGACAATGATCGCTTAATTCGCACAATGCAAGATATGCGCGATATTGGAAATACGTTGATTGTTGTAGAACATGACGAAGATACGATGATGGCAGCTGATTATTTAATTGATATCGGACCAGGAGCCGGAGTACACGGGGGTGCTGTGGTTTCTCAAGGTACGCCTCAGGAAGTGATGGAGGATGAAAACTCTTTAACGGGTCAATATCTATCAGGAGAGAAGTTTATTCCTCTTCCAGCGGAAAGACGGTCAATAGATAAAGATCGAATGATTGAAATTATAGGAGCAAAAGAAAACAATTTAAAAAATGTAAAAGCAAAGCTTCCGTTAGGTATGTTCACGGCTGTTACAGGTGTATCCGGATCAGGTAAGAGTACGTTGGTAAATGATATCCTTCATAAATCATTGGCGCAAAAGCTGCATAAAGCAAAAAGCAAAGCAGGAGAACATAAAGAAATCAAAGGCATTGAACACTTAGATAAAGTCATTGATATTGATCAGTCTCCCATAGGCCGTACGCCTCGTTCGAACCCTGCAACGTATACAGGTGTATTCGATGACATTCGAGATGTATTTGCCCAAACAAACGAAGCAAAAGTGCGCGGATATAAAAAAGGCCGTTTTAGCTTTAACGTGAAAGGCGGCCGCTGTGAAGCTTGTCGAGGAGACGGTATTATCAAAATTGAAATGCATTTCTTGCCAGATGTATACGTCCCTTGTGAAGTCTGCCACGGCAAACGATATAACCGTGAAACTTTAGAAGTGAAATACAAAGATCAAAACATTTCAGATGTGTTGGATATGACCGTTGAAGACGCGCTTCACTTCTTTGAAAACATTCCAAAGATTAAGCGGAAGCTGCAGACAATTTACGATGTAGGACTTGGCTATATCACGCTTGGACAGCCGGCTACTACTTTATCCGGTGGAGAGGCACAGCGTGTAAAGTTAGCCTCAGAGCTTCACCGCCGCTCAACAGGAAGAACGCTGTACATTTTAGACGAACCGACTACCGGTCTTCATGTCGATGATATTGCACGATTATTAAAAGTGCTCCAGCGTTTAGTTGAAAATGGAGATACAGTTCTAGTGATCGAACATAATTTAGACGTCATTAAAGCTGCTGATTACCTGCTTGATTTAGGGCCTGAAGGTGGAGATAAAGGCGGACAAATTGTGGCTATGGGTACGCCAGAAGAAGTGGCAAAAGTAAAAGAATCCTATACGGGTCATTATTTGAAGCCAATTTTAGAACGTGACCGTAAGCGTATGGAGAAGAAAGTTGAAAAAGCAGAGGCATTAACTCGTTAAAAGACACCAGCATTGGTGTCTTTTTTATAAAGAATGAAACTTTTTAACTCATTAAACCGTAATACATGATATAAGGAGCTGATTATTATGGAAGGAAATCGCATACTATCTTCCTTAAATTATTTTAGCGTTTTCTTTGCACCATTTTTATTACCTATTATTATTTATTTTGTTGTTCATAACATAGAAGTAAAGAAACATGCAAAAACTGCATTTTTGTCACATTTATTACCTATCGCTACAGCGATCTTGTTCTTATTTTTCTTGCTTCCTGCTCTTACTGGCTCTAGTGGAACGGTATTTATTCTTTTAATTGTAGCTTTAGTTGTTGTTTCTTTAGTTAATGTTGTTGTGTTTGTATGGAATATTGTAAAAGGGATACAAATATTAAGCAGATAAAAGTTAAATGACTAAAACGCAAAGAGGAGATGGAAGGTATGAGTGAAAAGCGCAAACAAATTTTACAGATGGTAGAAGAAGGGAAACTTAGCGTAGATGAGGCTTTAACTTTGCTAAATTCACTGGAAAAAGACTCAGCTAATGATTCTTCCTATGCTACGCCTGATAAAGCTGAGCTATCCCCTTATGTAGGAGGAAAACAGAAAAAAACGTACGCTTCTAAGTCATCTCAAAGCTCTTTAAAGGAAAAATTATTTACATTTGTAGATCAAACGGTAAAAAAAGTAAAAGAAGGAGATTTAGATTTTAACTTTGGTCCTTCGATTGACGTTCAGCACATCTTTCAACAATCAGAAGCATATATTCAAGAGATTGACGTAGATTTAGCAAATGGAAGTGTTCAACTCCGACCTTGGGGAAGTACAGAAGTACGAATAGAGTGTGAAGCTGCTATCTACAGAGTAGAAAATTCGGATGAAGCGCGCCGCACTTTCTTGCAGCATACGGCATTTTCGATCGAAAATGGCAAATTGCGCTTTGCAATTCAGCAAAAGCAAATGAAAGTGAAAGCGATTATTTATATTCCAGAAATGGAATATGAACGCGTCAAGCTCCGTATGTTTAATGGTTCAATCGATGGGGAAAGACTAAGCGTACGAGACCTGAAAGCCAAAACAGCTAATGGTACCATCCGCTTTTACGATGTGAACAGCCATTCTCTTGAAATGGAGACATCAAACGGGCATATGGAACTTTCTCGGATACTCGCTTCGAAATGTGAGCTTGAAACAATCAATGGAACGGTTAAATTTGATGGAGATACAAAAAAGATTGATGTTCAGACATTTAACGGAGATATCGATACGTATTTAAAAGGAGAGCGCATTGAAAAAGCATTTTTCAAAACGACTACAGGAAGCATTACGCTCTATACGCCGCCTCATCTCTCCGTTGATGGAGATTTGAAATCTAACTTTGGGAATTTTACGTGTACACTTCCTGAGATGGAAATAGTAGATGAGAAAAAAGAAACGGTGATGAAACAACTTCGTTTCAAAGCAAATGTCGCTTCGCCGAAAGGCTATAAATTGTTAGCTGAATCCAAAACGGGCTCAATTGTTATAAAATAGAAAACACTTGTTTTAGTAAAAAAACAAAGGAGATGATTAACGTGCGAAAGTTGTATCGTTCGCGAACAAATCGCAAGCTTGCGGGTGTTATCGGCGGTATTTCTCAGTATATCGGAATAGATGCTTCACTACTCCGCGTATTGTTTATCATCAGTTTATTTTTTACAGTAGGTACTCCGGTCATTTTATATATGATTTTTGTGTTTTTAGTTCCAAATGAAGAAGGAGATTTCTAAAGATGTTATTGCGTGGAATCATTAGTATTTTAATCAATGCCCTCGTATTAATCGTAATTGCAGGTTATATCGACACTTTCCACTTGGAATCAGTCAGTGCAGCTATTATCGCGAGCTTGATTCTATCTATTTTGAACGTGTTTGTTAAGCCGGTTTTAATTTTACTTACCCTGCCGGTGACATTTCTTACGCTTGGGCTGTTTTTATTCGTCATTAATGCCATTACGCTGATGATTACACAAAGTGTTATGGGAGATTCTTTTAATATTGACGGGTTTGGTACAGCACTTTTAGCCTCAGTAATTATGTCGCTTTTAAATGCGCTTATTCAACGAGTGATTGTTGAACCGCTTCAAAATAGAAGATAACTTTCTTGCAATATTTAATTTTCTAAAAAAGATGGTAAGGCGATGCAGCCTATGCCATCTTTTTTTTCTTTTCTTTCCGTATTAATGATAAAATAAAATGGCTAGAACCAAACGCGACATAAAAGCGAGAGTTGGATATACTGTAGACATGAACAGGTATATGACTGTTCATAAAAGGAGGATGCACGGTGGTTAAAGTACGTACAAAAGACATCATTGAGAAATTTAAATTAGAGCTTATTAGCGGAGAAGAAGGAATCGACCGTCCTATTTCAACAAGTGATATTTCACGTCCAGGTATTGAAATGGCAGGTTATTTTACATATTACCCAGCAGAACGTATCCAGCTGTTAGGTAAAACAGAACTATCATTTTTTAAACAATTAGATGATGAACAAAAAAAAGTTCGGATGGAAAAGATGTGTACAGATATCACGCCGGCTATCATTGTTTCGCGCGAAATGGAGGTACCGAAAGAACTTATCGAAGCTTCAGAGCGTGAATCAGTTCCTGTGTTGCGTTCAAGCTTTAAAACAACGCGACTTTCCAGCCATTTAACGAATTTTCTTGAAAGCCGGCTAGCACCTACTACTGCCATGCACGGCGTATTAGTTGATATATACGGAATTGGTGTATTAATCATGGGAAAAAGCGGCGTTGGTAAAAGTGAAACAGCTCTAGAGCTTGTTAAGAGGGGACATCGTCTAGTAGCCGATGACTGTGTGGAAATCCGTCAAGAAGATCAAGACACGCTTGTAGGAAATGCGCCTGGTTTAATCGAGCATTTGCTTGAAATTCGAGGA
The DNA here is from genome assembly GCF_025910025.1 of Priestia sp. JV24. Classification (NCBI taxonomy): domain Bacteria; kingdom Bacillati; phylum Bacillota; class Bacilli; order Caryophanales; family Bacillaceae; genus Priestia; species Priestia sp. JV24. The sequence goes on along the minus strand of NZ_JAPCIN010000024.1, from coordinate 141,599 downwards.
CTAGGGATCATCAATGTGATGACGCTATTCGGCGCAGGAGCTGTACGAAGCTATAAGCGAATTTCACTTGTTATTCAGTTAGAGACATGGGATCAGCAGAAACATTATGATCGCCTTGGTTTAGAAGAAGATAAAATGAAAATTATTGATACAGACGTTACAAAAATTACATTGCCAGTACGTCCGGGACGAAACTTAGCTGTTATCATTGAAGTGGCAGCAATGAACTTCCGCTTAAAGCGTATGGGTATTAACGCAGCAGAACAATTTTCTGCACGTCTAACAGATGTAATTGAAGAAGGAGACCGTGAAGATTTATAAGAAAGGGTGTTAACTTGTGGAAGCAACTATTCAGCCGTTAGATCGCGTTTTCCTTGAAATTGGCCCTCTAACGGTCTACTGGTACGGCGTAATTATCGGTGCAGGTGTTCTATTAGGTCTTTATATTGCGACAAGAGAAAGTGTAAGAAGAGGCTTATCAAAAGATACATTTGTTGATCTTATCTTATTTGCTGTGCCAATAGCTATTATTTGTGCACGAATTTATTATGTATCCTTTGAATGGGGATACTATTCAAAGCATTTAAATGAAATACCTCAGATTTGGCAAGGTGGGATTGCCATTCATGGTGGCTTAATCGGAGGCGTATTAACTGCCATTGTGTATTCGAAAGTAAAAAAGATTTCATTTTGGAAGTTGGCTGATATTGCTGCGCCTAGTTTAATCCTTGGCCAAGCCATTGGGCGCTGGGGAAACTTTATGAATCAAGAGGCACATGGGGGGCCGGTTACCCGTGCTTTTTTAGAAGGGTTGCACCTTCCAAATTTTATTATTAACCAAATGTATATTAATGGTACATACTATCATCCTACGTTTTTATACGAATCATTATGGGATTTTGCCGGATTTATCCTGTTGATGGTACTTCGCCGCACCAGTCTGCGAAAAGGAGAAATTTTCTTATCTTATTTAATCTGGTACTCAGTTGGACGCTTCTTTGTAGAAGGGCTTCGCACGGATAGTTTAATGTTGACGCATACACTCAGAATCGCTCAAGTTGTTTCACTTGCACTGATTGTAATAGCCATTATTTTAATTATTGTCCGCCGCGTGACGGGAATGAGTAAACAGAAATACTTAGAGAATGAAGAAGCACAATCTAAGGCGTAAATGAAGAAAAGCTACAAGGTTTACACAAACTTGATTTGACGCAAGGGAAGGAAATGAATAATGACGATTAATACGGTTTTGTTTGATTTAGACGGTACGTTAATTGATACAAATGAATTAATTATTGCCTCGTTTACTCATACGCTTAATCACTATTATCCTGAACAATATACTCGTGAAGATATTTTACAGTTTATGGGGCCTCCTTTATACGACACGTTTGTAGAAATGGATAAAACGAAAGTAAACGAAATGATTGAGATGTATCGCACGCATAATCTAGCCAATCACGATTTGCTTGTTAAAGAATTTGAAGGCGTACTTGAAACAGTTAAATGGCTGCACGAGCAGAATTATAAATTAGGTATTGTCACAACAAAGCAAAGAAATACGGTCATGATGGGGCTTAAGTTAACGAAGTTAGAGCAGTTCTTTGATACGATTGTCGCAATTGAAGACGTAACAAATGCAAAGCCGCATCCTGAGCCGGTAGAAAAAGCACTGAAGCTATTGGATGCTAAACCTGAAGAAGCACTGATGGTGGGAGATAACCATCATGACATCGTTTCTGGCCAAAGAGCTTATACGAAAACAGCTGGAGTTGCTTGGAGTGCAAAAGGAAGAGATCATATCGCTTCTTATAATCCTGATATTATTTTAGAGAATATGACGGATTTAATTGATATATTAAAAGGAGAACGTCAGTGAGAAAAACGACGCGCTATCCGGTTAAAGGAGCTAATTCCCTTTGGCATGTCTATAAGACCGTGCCTTTTTGGAAAGTAGTGCGCAACTTCCTAATCATTCAATGCGCTCGCTATACACCTTTTCTTTCGATGAAAAGCTGGCTGTACAAAGTGTGCTTAGGGATGAAAGTAGGACCTCAAACATCCTTTGCCCTTATGGTGATGCTCGATATTATGTTTCCTGAAAAAATACAAGTAGGACGCAATACGGTTATCGGATACAATACAACTATTCTCGCTCATGAATATCTGATAACGGAATATCGTCTTGGAGATGTCATCATTGGGGATGAAGTGATGATTGGAGCAAATAGCACCATCCTTCCAGGCGTAACAATCGGCAACAAAGCGGTTGTAGCGGCTGGAACGGTGGTTCATAAAGATGTAGCACCCGGTTTCTTTGTTGGAGGTAACCCTATGCGTGTCATCTATACAAAAGAAGAAATGGAAAAGCGCAGGGAAGCAGAACCTAAAGCCACAACTTAGCAAGAACTAAGCTGTGGTTTTTTTTGTAAATTTGAACAGCTGGCGGTTGACGGCTGACTTTATCGGGTGTAAACTATCAATAACTTTAATTTGTTATTTCGCTAATACATTAGTGTGATAAAGTAAAATCAACCTATCAATGGTTCCTTAATAGATAAAATCAAGCTTAAAGGACGTGTCGGAATGTCAAAGTTATTTATGTTTGAAAAACCCCTTGGAATGAGAGATACCCTGCCAGCTCTTTTTGAAAGAAAAAAACAAGTTCGCAATCAGCTGGCAGATGAAATCGGCAGCTGGGGCTATCAATATATGGCAACGCCTACTGTGGAATACTACGAGACGGTAGGAAGCGCATCAGCTATTTTAGATCAACAATTGTTTAAACTTTTAGATAAAGAAGGGCATACGCTTGTGCTGCGACCGGATGTAACAACACCATTTGCACGTGTGGCCGCTTCAAAACTTTTAAATAATTCTCCTTTGCGCTTAGCTTATGAAGCAAATGTATTCCGAGCTCAGCAGCGTGAGGGTGGCCGCCCGGCGGAGTTTGAACAAATAGGCGTTGAGCTAATTGGAGACGCTACGATGAGCAGCGATGCTGAAGTGATTGCTCTCATGATCGGCGCATTAAAAAGAGCGGGACTTAAATCATTTAAAGTGGCAATTGGCCACATCGGGTTTGTTAATTCGCTTTTTTTAGAAATTGTCGGAAATGAAGAACGTGCTAACGTGCTTCGCCGCTTTTTATATGAGAAAAATTATGTGGGCTATCGTAATCATGTAAAAGATTTGAATCTATCTTCTATTGATAAACAGCGTCTTCTTCAGCTGCTTAACCTGCGCGGAGATGAAAAGAAGATTGAAGAAGCGGTTGAACTAGTTGAAAACGAAGCTGGTAAAAAAGCAGCCGGTGATTTGAAAAAGCTATGGAATATGCTTGATGCATACGGTGTAACGGATGAAATTAAAATTGATTTTAACTTAGTCAGTCATATGAGCTATTACACAGGTATTTTATTTGAAGTCTTTGCTGAAAACGTTGGTTTCCATATCGGTAATGGAGGACGTTATGACCAGCTTCTTGAAAAATTTGCGTCTAAAACACCAGCTACAGGATTTGGAATTCAGCTTGACCGCTTAATTGAAGCGCTGGGCGAAGAAGTATATGAGCCTTCAGCAGTATACGGCATATTATATAGCCAGGAGCGTTTGGATGAGGCGTTAGCTTTAGCTACTGAGCAGCGCAAGCAAGGATACCGGGTAGTGACTCAGGAAATTGCAGGCGTTGATGATGTTGATGTATTTACTGCACAGTTTGAAGAAGTCACGTTTCTAATTGGAAAACGAGGCAAGGGGGGACAATAATGAGTGAACTATTAACAATTGCAATGCCAAAAGGACGTATTTTTGAAGAAGCAGCTGAACTTTTGCGTCAAGCAGACTTTCAATTGCCGCCAGAATTTGACGATTCGCGCAAGCTGATTGTAGATATTCCTGAAGAGAACATGCGCTTTATTTTAGCAAAACCAATGGACGTTACTACTTATGTAGAATACGGAGTAGCGGATCTTGGTATTGCAGGTAAAGACGTAATGTTAGAAGAAGAACGAGATGTTTATGAGCTGTTGGATTTAAATATTAGTAAATGTCATTTGGCCGTTGCCGGTTTGCCTAATGCTAAAAAATCAGAAATTGCTCAAAAAGTGGCAACCAAATATCCAAATGTAGCATCTACTTATTTCAGGGAGCAAGGAGAGCAAGTAGAAATTATAAAATTGAATGGTTCAATTGAATTAGCGCCTTTAATCGGCCTGGCTGATCGGATCGTTGATATTGTATCAACGGGACAAACACTAAAAGAGAACGGACTTGTTGAATTGGAGCATATTGAAGATATTACATCGCGTTTGATTGTGAACCCTGTGAGCTATCGTTTAAAAGACGAACGAATTGATGATTTAGTGAATCGTTTAGCCCAAGTGGTTCAACCTGTATAAAAGAGGTGACATACATTGAAAATTACACGTGTAACAGAACAAGTGAGCTTAAAGCGTACGATTGATCAAGGGACAAGTGCTCAAAGAGAAATTGTCGTAAATATTTTAAAGCAGGTGCAAGAGCAAAAAGACGAAGCTTTAAAAAGGTATACAGCCCAATTTGACGGCGTTGAGCTTTCTTCTTTGCTTGTGACAGAACAAGAAAAGAAGCGTGCTTATGAGCTGGTTGATGCAGATATGCTGTCAATCATTCGTGAAGCTGCTGACAACATTCGTGATTACCACGAAAGAATGGTCGAGCAGTCTTGGATGACAACAAAAGAAGACGGCACCATTTTAGGGCAGAAAGTAACGCCTTTAGATGCAGTAGGTGTTTATGTACCGGGAGGCCTTGCGGCTTATCCTTCTTCAGTTTTGATGAATGTCATTCCTGCTCAAGTGGCAGGTGTAAAACGTATCGTGATGGTTTCACCTCCAGGAAAAGACGGCGCGCTTCCTGCTGGAGTAGTGGTAGCAGCGAGTGAGCTTGGGGTCAAAGAGATTTATAAAGTAGGGGGAGCTCAGGCAGTAGGAGCACTTGCCTATGGAACAGAAACAATTCAATCCGTCGATAAAATTGTAGGGCCAGGTAATATCTTTGTTGCATTAGCGAAAAGAGAAGTATATGGCTTAGTAGACATTGACTCAATTGCTGGACCTAGTGAAATTGTCGTACTAGCAGACGATACGGCTAAGCCGAACGAAGTGGCCGCTGATTTATTGTCTCAAGCAGAACATGACAAATTAGCTTCAAGTATTTTAGTTACACCTTCGATGACATTAGCCGAAGCTGTTAAAGAAGAAGTGGAAAGACAAGTGGAATCTTTACCTCGTAAAGAAATTGCAAAACCTTCTATTGATAACCATGGCGCTATTTATGTGACCGGGTCATTAGAAGAAGCGATTGAAGCTGTTAATCAATTAGCTCCTGAGCATTTAGAAATTATGACTGAAAGTCCACTTGAACTTTTAGGTTCCATTCGTCATGCCGGTGCTATTTTTCTAGGAAGATACAGCTCAGAACCTGTTGGCGATTATTTCGCGGGACCAAACCATGTTCTTCCAACAAATGGGACAGCAAAATTCTCAAGTCCTTTATCAGTTGATTCATTTGTGAAAAAGTCTAGTATCATTTCATACAGCCAACAAGCTCTCCAGAAAAATGTCTCGAAAATCTCAGCATTTGCTCGTTTAGAAGGGCTAGAAGCTCATGCAAGGGCGGTTGAAGAACGCTTTAAAAATAAGGTGGAGATTAAAAGAAAAGAGTAGAAATGTTCTTTTCTTTACTTATTACATGCACAGTTGAAAGGAGTTTCACAATGAGAGAGTCAAGTATTAAACGTACAACAAACGAAACGGATATTGCATTAGCGATTGGAATCGATGGAGAAGGAAAAGCGAACATTGATACAGGCGTTCCTTTTTTAAATCATATGCTCGATTTATTTACAAAACACGGACAGTTTAACCTTGATGTAAAAGCAGACGGGGACACGGAGATTGATGATCACCATACAACGGAAGATATCGGTATTTGCCTTGGTCAAACGTTCAAAGAAGCGCTCGGTGATAAAAAAGGAATTAAACGCTATGGAAATGCTTTTGTACCAATGGATGACGCGTTGGCTCAAGTCGTAGTAGATTTAAGCAATCGTCCTCATTTTGAATTTAAAGGTGATATTCCCGCGTCGCGCGTTGGTACATTTGATACAGAGCTTGTGTATGAATTTTTATGGAAATTCGCATTAGAATCTCGCATGAATGTACATGTAATTGTACACTACGGTAAAAATACGCACCACATTATTGAAGCAGTATTTAAGGCATTAGCACGTGCTTTGGACGAAGCGACAACGATTGATCCGCGTGTCAAAGGTGTGCCTTCGACGAAAGGGATGTTGTAAATGATTGGAATTATCGACTATGGGATGGGCAACTTATACAGCGTAAGTAAAGCTCTGGAACGATTAAACTATGACTATATTATCTCCGCAGATCCTGCAGAACTAAGTAAGGCAAAAGGGCTGATTCTTCCTGGGGTTGGAGCATTCAAAGATGCGATGGAACAGCTGAATCAAACAAAGCTGACGGACTTTATTAAAGAAGAAGTAGCAAAAGGAATGCCTTTGCTTGGAATTTGTTTAGGTATGCAGCTTTTATTTGAAGAAAGCGATGAGAACGGTGTAACAAAAGGGCTGGAACTGTTAAAAGGGAGAGTCGAGCGTATTCCCGGCATTACTGCCGAAGGACAGACATATAAAGTTCCGCATATGGGCTGGAACTCTTTAGATTTTCATCAGCAATCTGCTCTGCTTGATGGAATCAGTGAAGGTCACGTGTACTTTGTTCACTCTTATTACGTAAAAACAAATGATCAAGACGTGCTTTTAGCAACAAGTCCTTATGATGTCGAAGTTCCAGCAGTTGTTGGAAAAGAACACGTATTTGGCACTCAATTCCATCCTGAAAAAAGCAGTGCAATCGGAATGCAAATGCTGCAAAATTATGCAAACTTCGTAGAGAAAAGGAGCCCATCGTATGAGCAAATTTGAAATATATCCAGCCATTGATATGCGCGGAGGAAAGTGCGTCCGTTTGCTTCAAGGAGATTACTCAAAAGAAACGGTGTACGGAGATTCTCCGGTAGATATGGCCACACAATTCGCAAGTGAAGGCGCTCAGTGGATTCACATGGTTGATTTAGACGGCGCAAAAGCGGCTAAGCGCGTGAATGATGAATTTGTGCTAGGCGTGAAAAAGAAATTAGATGTACGTGTGCAAATTGGAGGAGGCATTCGCTCAGAAGCTGACGTTGCTTACTACTTAGAAAACGGAATTGACCGTGTTATTTTAGGAAGTGCAGCTATTTCTAATCCTGAATTTGTGAAAAAAATGCTGAAGGAATATGGTGCGCGTATTGCTATTGGTATTGATGCACGTGATGGCTATGTTGCGACGGAAGGCTGGGTGGAAACATCTACAATCAAAGCGACAGAACTAGGAAAAGAATTGGCTAATGCTGGTGCGGAAACATTTATTTTCACGGATATTTCTACTGATGGTATGCTGTCTGGTCCTAATGTGGAAGGAATTGTTGAGATGGCTAAGGCTACTGGAAAAGGTGTGATTGCATCAGGGGGAGTTAGTAAACTTGCTGATCTAGATGCACTAAAGAAATATGAAGCTGACGGCGTTATTGGTGCCATTGTAGGGAAAGCACTTTATACAAATAAGTTTACAGTAGCTGAAGCACTTCAAGAGGTGAAAGCGTAATGATTACAAAACGAATCATTCCTTGTTTAGATGTAAAGGACGGCCGTGTGGTAAAAGGAGTTCAGTTTGTGGAACTTCGAGATGCAGGAGATCCTGTAGAGTTGGCGAAATTTTATGACGAAGAAGGCGCAGACGAATTAGTCTTTTTAGACATTTCTGCTTCTCATGAAGGACGCAAAACGATGGTACATGTTGTAGAAGAAGTAGCATCTCAGCTAGCGATTCCTTTTACGGTGGGCGGAGGAATTAATGCATTAGAAGATATGAAAAGAATGCTTCGTGCTGGTGCAGACAAAGTGTCATTAAATACAGCGGCCGTACTCAATCCAACACTGATTACAGAAGGGTCCGACTTTTTTGGAGCTCAGTGTATTGTGGTAGCCATCGATGCTAAGTACGATGAAAGCTTACAATCATGGCGAGTCTACACACACGGAGGCCGCAATGCAACGGACTGGGAAGTAATCGACTGGGCAAGAGAAGCAGTAAAGCGCGGTGCGGGTGAGATCTTGTTAACGAGTATGGATAAAGACGGTGAAAAGTCAGGGTTTGATTTAGCATTAACCAAAGCAGTCAGCCAAGCGGTGAGCGTTCCTGTTATTGCTTCCGGCGGCGCAGGAAATGGTCAAGATTTTGTCGATGCGTTTGAAAAAGGGGAAGCTGACGCGGCTTTGGCGGCTTCGATCTTTCACTATAAAGAAACATCTGTAAAAGAAATTAAAAGCTATGCAAAACAACAAGGAGTGAGCATTCGATGACGATTGAAAATATTAAATTCAACAGTGATGGACTTGTGCCAGCTATTGTACAAGATGCTGTGAGCAAAGAAGTTTTAACATTGGCTTATATGAACGAAGAATCACTTCAAAAATCAATTGATACACGTGAAACATGGTTTTACAGCCGTTCTCGACAAGAGTTGTGGCACAAGGGGGCAACCTCTGGAAACACACAAAAAATTGTGAGCATGGCATATGACTGTGATGCTGATTCTCTTGTTGTAAAAGTGGAGCCTCAAGGTCCTGCTTGTCATACGGGCGCTTACAGCTGCTTTAATGAAACAATTCTTGGCGAAAATAAACAAAACGATAATCGGTTTGCTATTATTAATGAGCTAGAAGAAGTAATCGCTAAGCGTGAAGCTGAAATGCCAGAAGGAGCTTATACAACATACTTATTCGATAAAGGCGTAGATAAAATCCTCAAAAAAGTAGGAGAAGAAGCTGGTGAAGTGATTATTGCAGCAAAAAATCGTGACCATGATGAACTGAAGTGGGAAGTTGCAGATTTATTGTACCACGTACTTGTTTTACTTCGTGAGCAAAAGCTGCCTTTAGACGATGTCCTATCAGTATTAAAAGAGCGTCACTCTAGCTAATAGCTACATAGTGAAAAGAGAGAAGGAGTTGTCTCATTTTAGATAAAAGAGGCAAAACCTTCTCTTATTTGCGTCAAGAAACGACTGCTTACAGGCTCCTTTTTTGAATAGAGGTATTAAACTTCTTGGCAAATGTGATATACTACGAACGTCGAAATTATCAACTTATTTGGAGGGCTTAATGGAAAAACACTCAAAAGTAATTCAAAAAATGGCACAAGTAATTCCATTTTCGCAAACGGGTGACTTCTATTTCGAAAAAGCGCTGCAGGCGTTTGAAGAAGAGGAGTCGGATAAAGCGCTCAAGTATTTAACGCGTGCAAACAAAGAAAATGCCCGTAATCCACAGCTTCTTACAAACGTTGGAGTAGCTTTAACGGAGCAGGGAGATTATCAAGATGCCAACGAGCTTTTTCTCCATGTGATTCATCATATGGACGATACATTAGGAAGCTGTTACTACTATATAGCCAACAGCTATGCGCATCTTGGACTGTTTGAAGAATCAAAAAAATACGCGATGTATTACATTGAGCATTTTCCAAATGGTGACCTCTTTCGATCGGCTACAGATCTGTTAGATTTACTATCAATTGATGTGGATGAAGAAGATGAAGAGCCTAAAAATCAGCTAGGGGACATGCTGATTATAAAACAAGAACAAGCAAAACGACTGCTTGAAGCAACAAATTTTGAAGAAGCAGTGGATTTGTTAACTGAAATAATTGATGAGTATCCAGAATTCTGGTCTGCATATAATAATTTAGCGTTAGCTTATTTTTATTTAAATAAAATTGATGAGGCAATGGATTTGCTGAATGAAGTATTGGAGAAAAACCCTGGAAATCTTCATGCGTTATGCAATCAGCTGATTTTCTATTATTATTGCCATAAGCATAAAGAAGTTGAGGAGCTTACAGACGGGCTTAGCCGCGTTTATCCAATGTCATTTGAACACCGCTATAAGCTTGGAGCAACATTTGCATTGATTGGTCAATACAAACTATCATACAGATGGTTAAAAAAGCTTTATACACAAGGATTTCAAGGAGACAACTCATTTCATTATTGGCTCTCATATGCTTCTTACTATACCGGGCGTGAAGCGTTCGCTAAAGAAATGTGGAAGCTGGCATTGGAAGACGTTCCTGATAAAGAAGGAGAGGAGCCTTGGCGCATCAGTCAAAAAGCTGCGAAGGTTTTTCAATCGAAAGTGGATGTTACAGCGAAAAAGAAGTGTGCAACAAAAAATGTTCACGATCAGCTTTACAGCTTGTATATGGCAAAAAAGCTTCCTGAACAACAGCGCCTGCTCCTTTTAGAAGAAATCAAGTCTTCTATACATATGAGTACACTTTTGGATGAAGTATATACGTATGTATGGCAGGATAAACAACATGTGATTTTTGAGGTGGCAGATGTTATTGAACTGGAGATGGAATCGCAGAATGAAAGTGATACCCAGGATCTTTTAAGCTTTTGGTTTTATGTATATGTACAGGTATATAAACAATCCTATGATTTTCAGCATGTGAACGTAAATGCATGGGCTGCAGCCGTCACATATATATGGGCGAAAGAAAAAAGGCAGGCTATTACTCAAGCCGATGCGGCAAAACAATATTCCATTTCCGCTGCAACAGTGAGAAAGTACAGTAAAATTGTGAATACATTATTAAATTGAGCAAAAAAATAGACGATAATAGGAAGAACATATTAGGATAGTGGTAACGAAATAATTATCCATAAATTTGGAATCAACTACGAAGGAATTTCCTAAAAGGAGTGTAAAGCAATGACAGAAGAAAAAATTTATGATGTCATTATTATTGGGGCAGGTCCAGCAGGTATGACTGCTGCTGTATATACATCTCGTGCAGATTTATCAACACTAATGATTGAACGCGGAATTCCAGGCGGTCAAATGGCTAATACGGAAGATGTAGAAAACTATCCAGGTTATGACCATATCCTTGGCCCTGACCTTTCTAACAAAATGTTTGAGCATGCAAAAAAATTCGGTGCGGAATATGCGTACGGTGATATTAAAGAAATCATCGACGGAGAAGAATACAAGACAGTTCGTGCAGGCAGCAAAGAATATAAAACACGTTCAGTAATCGTTGCTACTGGTGCGGAATATAAAAAATTAGGCGCGCCAGGAGAAAAAGAACTAGGCGGCCGCGGCGTATCTTATTGTGCTGTATGTGACGGCGCATTTTTTAAAGGTAAAGAGCTAGTCGTTGTAGGCGGTGGAGACTCTGCAGTTGAAGAAGGCGTATATTTAACACGCTTCGCAACAAAAGTAACAATTATTCACCGACGTGATGAGCTTCGTGCGCAGAAAATCCTACAGCAGCGTGCATTTGACAACGAAAAAGTTGATTTTATTTGGAATACAACGGTCAAAGAAGTAAATGAAAAAGACGGTAAAGTAGGCAGCGTAACGTTAGTAGACACCAAAACAGGTGAAGAGCGCGAGTTCGGTGCGGACGGCGTATTCATTTATGTTGGAATGGTTCCACTAACAAAACCATTCGAAAGCCTAAACATCACGAATAAAGAAGGATATATTGAAACGAACGAGCAAATGGAAACAAAAGTACCAGGTGTGTTCGCAGCTGGAGATGTTCGTGAAAAGGCTCTTCGTCAAATTGTAACAGCTACAGGTGATGGCAGCATTGCGGCTCAAGCGGCTCAGCACTATGTAGAAGAGTTAAAAGAAAAGTTAAAAGCTATTCAGCAATAAGGCTGAAATCAACCTTTTACAAAACGTAATTCGGTTTTAACTGTTCTGTAACACCTGTGAAACATTGATGGGGTACTATATAGATAGTAATTGACCCCCTTTTATAAAATATATGTATGTCGGGCATAGGACGTGTTCCTATGCCTCTTTTTTGTGACTATAACAGATTGGATTTACGTATATAACAGCAATTGATTATTTTCAGAAAATTTAGTAATAGTTAGTTCATCTCCGTTGTGAGAGAAGTTTGTTTCGTAGTATAATAAAAGAAAATGTCAGTATACATATGATGAGGTGGAAAACATGCAAAGGGTCACAAATTGTGTATTAATGAAAGATGATAAAGTATTGTTGCTTCAAAAGCCACGAAGAAACTGGTGGGTGGCCCCGGGTGGGAAAATGGAGCAAGGAGAATCTGTAAAAGACTCTGTTGTAAGAGAATTTCGTGAAGAGACGGGAATTTATTTGAAAAATCCCACTGTAAAAGGTATCTTTACTTTTACGATGAAAGAAAACGATCAAATTTCATCTGAATGGATGATGTTTACTTTTTTTGCTACAGATTTTGATGGGACAAATGTGCTAGAATCAGAAGAAGGCAAACTTGGTTGGCATAATTTGAGTGAAGTAAGTGAATTGCCGATGGCGCCGGGAGATCATCACATTATCGATTATGTAGCAAAAGGGTCGGGTGTTATTTATGGCAACTTTACGTATACAACGGATTTCGAGTTATTATCTTATCGAATTGATCCTTGTTAATGATAAATAGACATGTATGCATAGATTGAGGGGGATGGAAAATGAGTACTGGGTCTGTAAGCGATATTCAATTAGTGATTATTACTGGAATGTCAGGTGCAGGAAAAACAGTAGCAATTCAGAGTTTTGAAGATTTAGGGTTCTTTTGTGTAGATAATTTACCCCCTACATTGCTACCGAAATTTTTAGAACTCATGAAAGAGTCAGGGAATAAAATGAATAAAGTTGCTCTTGTTATGGACTTGCGAGGCAGAGAGTTTTTTGAAAGCCTGTTTGAAGCATTAGATAACATGAGTGAAACAACGTGGGTCACGCCACAAATTTTATTTTTAGATGCAAAAGATTCTGTATTGGTGACACGCTATAAAGAAACAAGACGTTCACATCCGCTAGCTCCTTCGGGTTTACCTTTAGAAGGAATTGGTATGGAACGTGAGCTTCTTGAGGAGTTAAAGGGAAGAGCTCAGCTTATTTATGAGACGTCAGAGTTAAAACCAAGAGAGCTTAGAGAAAAGATTTTAACTCAGTTTTCGTCGCACGCTTCACAGGTTTTTACTGTTAATGTGATGTCGTTTGGTTTTAAATATGGTGTACCTATTGACGCTGATTTAGTCTTTGATGTGCGCTTTTTGCCAAACCCTCACTACATTGACCATATGCGTCCTAAAACAGGGCTTGAAGAAGAGGTTTCTTCTTACGTATTAAAATGGACGGAAACTCAAAAGTTCATTGAAAAAGTAGTAGACTTACTTTCGTTTATGCTTCCACAATACAAGCGAGAAGGTAAAAGCCAGCTGGTCATTGCTATAGGATGCACAGGCGGGCAGCATCGCTCCGTCACATTAGCTGAATATTTAGGTCACCATTTCCAGAATGAATACAAAACTCATATTTCTCATCGTGACATTGAGAGGAGAAAGGAAAATCATAGATGAGCAGTGAACAGCTTCCAAAAGTTGTCGTCATTGGGGGAGGAACGGGTTTACCAGTGCTGTTAAGAGGGTTGAAGGAATACCCTCTTGATCTTACAGCCATCGTAACCGTAGCAGACGACGGGGGAAGTTCTGGCCGATTGCGCGATGAACTTGAAATCCCTGCTCCTGGTGATATTCGAAATGTGCTAGTTGCTTTATCTGATGTAGAGCCACTAGTTGAAGAGCTTTTTCAGCATCGATTTGATACAGGAAATGAGCTTACAGGCCATTCTCTTGGCAATTTGTTGCTTGCAGCTATGACGTCTATTACTGGCGATTTTGTGCATGCTATACGAGAAATGAGCAAAGTACTAAACGTCAGAGGGAAAGTACTTCCAGCAGCTAATCAAAGTGTTGTGCTGCATGCGGAGATGCAAGATGGATCCATCGTAACAGGTGAATCTAAAATTCCAGAAGTTAATAAAAAAATTAATAAAGTATTTTTATCGCCCGCCGATGTGAAACCGCTTGTCGAGACAATAAAAGCGATTCGACGCGCTGATTTAATTGTGTTGGGGCCCGGAAGTCTTTATACAAGTATTTTGCCGAATTTACTGGTGCAGGATATTTGTAACGAGCTTTGTTCGACAAAAGCCAAGAAAGTGTACGTATGCAACGTGATGACGCAGCCGGGTGAGACATTGGGCTTTAAGGCAAGTGATCATATTAAAGCGCTTTACAATCATATGCCGTGTGCATTTTTAGATGCAATTATCGTCAATAATGCACCTATTCCAGCACCTTTAAAAAAGAAATATCAAGTAGAGCAGGCTCAGCCTGTAGAATATGATCGTGAAGTATTGCTAAAATTAGGGTTAGAAGTGATTGAAGATCAAATTATTCAGTATGACGGCAGCGTAATTAGGCATGATACAAAAAAAGTAGCAAAGCTTGTGTATTCTATGCTGACATCGCTGCAAGGTAAAGCGAATACGGGTGTTTAACACCATTTCCGTATGTAGATTGGAGGTGAAGTTATGTCATTTGCATCAGAAACAAAAAAAGAGTTAACGAATTTAGAAGTCAAAGATTGCTGTGCAAAAGCAGAGCTTTCTGCATTAATTCGAATGAATGGTTCACTTTCTTTTTCGAATAAAAAATTCACGGTTGATGTTCAAACAGAAAACGCAGCGATTGCTCGGCGCATTTATGTCCTGCTTAAGAAAAATTATGATGTGTCAGTAGAACTGCTTGTACGTAAGAAAATGCGATTGAAGAAAAATAATGTGTATATTGTTCGATTAGTAGAGAAAACGAGAATGCTTTTGGAAGACTTAAAAATTGTAGAAGAAGGATTCACGTTTACACATCGTATTTCACCAGAGCTAGTACAAAAGAAATGCTGTAAGCGATCCTACTTAAGAGGCGCATTTTTAGCCGGCGGTTCTATTAATAACCCAGAGACATCATCGTACCATCTTGAAATCTTTTCATTGTATGAAGAGCACAACGAAGCTTTATGCAATTTAATGAACGAATTTCAATTGAATAGTAAAACATTAGAACGGAAAAAAGGCTATATTAACTATTTGAAAGAAGCTGAAAAAATTACGGAGTTTCTAAATATCATTGGAGCCCATAACGCTCTTTTACGGTTTGAGGATGTAAGAATCGTCCGAGATATGCGAAATTCCGTTAATCGCTTAGTCAATTGTGAAACAGCTAACTTAAATAAAACGATCGGAGCGGCTATTCGTCAAGTGGAAAACATTCGTTATATTGATGAAACAGCTGGATTAGACATCTTACCAGAAAAGCTAAGAGAAATTGCTCGTTTGCGTGTGGAATACCAAGACGTTACGTTAAAGGAGCTTGGTGAGATGGTATCTGGAGGTCAAATTAGCAAATCGGGCATTAACCATCGGTTGCGTAAAATTGACCAAATAGCAGACAAGCTTCGCGCCGGTCAGCCAGTCACATAAGGGGAATTGCAAGGGGGAGGATTTTATCATGGAAAAACAAGTAGAAGTAAAATTAAAAACGGGATTACAAGCTCGTGTTGCCGCACTATTTGTGCAAGAAGCAACTCGTTTTACATCTGATGTGTACTTGAAGAAAGATGAGAAAGTGGTCAACGCTAAAAGTATCATGGGGTTAATGAGCTTAGCGATTAATAACGGTTCTCTTATTACGCTCATTGTTGAAGGGGTAGATGAAAAAGAAGCAATGGATGCGTTAGTAGCTTACGTAGAGAACGATGCATAAAAAAGCCTTTCCCGCTCCGGGAAAGGCTTTTTTTATTTAGGGTCGTTTTCTAATACTTTGTCAATTAGACCGTATTCTAAAGCGCGTTCAGCAGTCATGAAATTATCACGATCTGTATCACGTTGTAGCACTTCTAACGGTTGACCTGTACGCTCAGCTAAAATTGAATTTAGTTTTTCACGTAAGAATAGAATACGTTTTGCCGCAATTTCGATTTCAGTAGCTTGTCCTTGAGCACCACCAAGAGGTTGATGAATCATTACTTCGCTGTTTGGAAGAGCAAAACGTTTGCCCTTTTCACCAGCAGCCAGTAAGAAAGCACCCATTGATGCAGCCATACCGATACAAATTGTAGAAACTTTTGGCTTAATGAATTGCATCGTATCGTAGATAGCCATTCCAGCTGTAATAGAGCCACCTGGACTGTTGATATAAAGTGAGATATCTTTTTCTGGGTCTTCAGCAGCTAAGAATAGAAGCTGAGAAACGATTGAGTTAGCTACATTATCGTCAATAGCACTACCTAAAATAATAATGCGGTCTTTTAATAAACGTGAATAAATGTCATAAGCACGTTCACCACGGTTTGTTTGTTCAATAACTGTAGGAATTAAGTTCATATTAAATTCCTCCTTAACAAGAATAATTTGTTATGTACCTATAATACACGTATGGTCAATAAAGGTCAAACAAAAGAACCTCTACTACACATATTCGCTTAAAAGACTATATATTCCTCTTTGACATTATTAAAATTTTTCCCCCTTCTAAAAAAAATAAACGTAGTATTCTATTGAAAAGAGAAGTTTTCTCTCCTATAATGGAAGTTGTGACAAATATGCCCTCGTAGTGTAGTGGATAGCACAAGAGATTCCGGTTCTCTTAGGGTGGGTTCGAATCCTGTCGAGGGCGTCTTAAAACGTTGCGGATTACGCAACGTTTTTTATTTTGAGTAAAAAGACTCATCTTCTCAAAAAAATATATTTATTTTCCTCCTATACCCTCTTATACGCGTAAGGAAGCAAGAATTAATTCCATTGTACCGGTTGCGGAATTTGTCAGAATACTATAAAACAGTATATAAGGAAAAGAAACACGGAGGAGGAATAAATATGAAATGTATGAACAAACTTTTCATTGTCAGTGCATCGGTAGCACTATTGCTGTCTGCATGCGGGACGAACGAAGATTCTGCTCAGCCGAAGTCTAATGATCAAGCAGAAAATGTTCAGCAGGACACAGCTTCTAAATCTGATCAAACATCAGGCGCTGCAAAAGAAGATTCGAAAAAAGATGCGGATTCTTCTGAGGTCTCAGCCAAACCTTCAGGAAGTCAATCATCAACTAGCGAAACAGCGGATGATGAACAGTCAACGTCTTCTTCAGAAACAAAACTAACAAAAAGCCCAGAACAAGATTATTCTATTCAAGTAATGGACGGTTATAAACTAACGGGTGAAGAACCAGGAAAAGATGCGTTAGTATTAACTTCAGATGATTCTCAATTTATGCGTATCGAAATGATGTCATCAAAAGCATCGATGGACGACGCTGCTCAATCTGTTAAACAAACGGCAACAGCAGTTGATAAAAATGCAGCAGAGAAAAAGAATCTTGAAGAGAATGGAATCTTCAAAGATTCTGTTTGGTATGAAGCCACATCTGGCGATCATAAGGTAAACGCTGTGTTGGTTAAAGGAAAGAAACCAACGAAGCTAACCATCTTCACGAAAAACGACGAAGAAAACTTGGACAAGTTTATGCAAATGGCACAGACCATTCAATAAGTAATTCTTCTATATATTATACACATGCAGAAAATCCGACATGACGAAGAGAACGTCATGTCGGATTATTACTCGGATCATGTGGTTGGTGCGAATTATAATGAAAAGTTATAAAGGTACATAGCTCTATTACTTTTTTGATGGTTAGTAATTAAAAATAGGATGAACCGCTTCGTTAACAAAGGTTGACGGAGATTTTTTGATGAAAAAATTACATATAAAAAATAGTTACATGCTCTTTGAAAGCGTTTTTATAGTAAAATAGATAAAGGGGAGGGGAGAAATAATGGAGATTGGATTATTTCAGCAGCAGTCGTTAAAGCTGACGATGTCAAAAGAATTATCACAAGCTATTTCTCTTTTACAATATTCATCGATGGATATTGTAGCGTTTTTACATGAGCAGGCGCTTCAAAATCCGCTTATAGATTTTTCAGAGCTGCCCGTCTATACATCTCACAATCAAAAAAATCATGCAACTTCTGATTCAACAGATTATATGAGCAGTATACCAGCTCCTAAAGAAACGCTGTACGAACATTTAATGAATCAATCCGCATTATTAAAATTAGATGAATGTGAGCAGGCAGCCGTTGAGTTTGTTATTCATAGTCTGGATGATGCTGGCTATTTGCACGATGAGTTAATTATACTTGCTAACCAGCTTGGTCAAGGTCAAGAGCAGGTTGAAAAGGCTCTCCAGCTTGTGCAGCAGATGGACCCGGCAGGAGTAGGGGCAAGAAGTTTACAAGAGTGCTTAATGCTTCAATTAAAAAGGAATAATCAATGGACAGAAAAAATAGAGCAAATTTTGACACATCACTTTGAGGAATTTGCGTATAAAAAATGGATGAAAATCTCAAAGTTATGTCAAATCTCACTTGAAGCTCTTCAACAATTACATGAACAGATTAAAAAATTAAATCCTCGTCCTGGATCATTTTATATGAAGTCCAATGAACGATTCATTGTACCGGATTTTATTGTAAAAATTGAAGATGGAAATGTCGTTGCTTATGCAAATGAGGATTTGGAACCTCGCCTTTCAGTGAATGAACAATACAAACTCCAGCTGAAAAACAGGCAAAACCAAGAAATGTTTTCTTATTTACAAGAGAAATATCGTGAATTTCAATGGATTATGAAAAGTTTATACACACGCAAAGATACATTAAACGCATTAATGAATACCTTACTTGTTGAACAAGAAGCATTTTTTAAAAAGGGTCCTTCGTATTTGAAACCCTTAACAATGAAGGAAGTAGCGGAACAAACGTCCGTGCATGAATCGACGATTAGCCGTGCTACTCGGCACAAATATATTCAAACACCTTTTGGCACCTTTTCAATGAAATCTTTTTTCTCAACTAGTATTCAACTGGGCAACAACGAAGCGACTTCTACAACTCATGTAAAAGAACTGCTTAAAAAGCTAGTATCAGAAGAAAACAAACAGCGTCCGCTTTCAGATCAGCAGTTAGCTAACGTCTTGCAAAGCAATTATAACGTTACTATTTCAAGAAGAACGGTAGCCAAATATCGAGATCAATTAAACGTTCTACCATCCAGTCAACGAAAACTTTTTGTCACGCAGTAAAGGAGTGGGAATGTGGAAGTCGTACTGTATACCAAAAATAGCTGTCATTTATGCGATGATGCAAAGAAGCTGCTTGCAGAGCTGCAGTCGGATTTTCCCTTTCAGCTTATTGAACGAGATATTTATAAAAACGATGAGTGGTTGGAAAAATATCATCTTACGATTCCTGTAGTAGAAATGGACGGAGAAGAAGTGGAATATGGAAAAATAACAGGTATTCCATTAAGAAAACGCTTACTTTTAAAAATAGGCAACACATGAGTTGAATAAAGGATTCACTCCTGTTAGAATAGATTTTGTAGCAGGGTGAATTTTTTTTGCGCAAGGTGGGACATAATATGTCTATACGGGACGAAATGTGTCCAGCGAGTTTATGCCTTAAGGGGATTTTAACATGCGTTCTTTAATAGAAGTACAACGAAAATTATTACCTGAACTTCTCTCAGTTATGCAAAAGCGCTATCAAATCTTGCAATACATACGTTTAATGCAGCCGATTGGCCGCAGAAACTTAGCTGTAAGCCTTGGGCTAACAGAGCGTGTGTTACGAAGCGAAGTAACATTCTTAAAAGAACAAGATTTGATTGACATTTACCCTAGTGGAATGACGCTTACAAATGAGGGAGAGCTCCTTCTGGCTGAATTAGAAGAAGTAATGAAGGAAGTTTCAGGACTTCGGTTATTGGAAACAACATTAAAAGAGGCGTTTTCTTTATCAGAAGTTGTTGTTGTATCTGGAGATAGTGATCAGTCTCCTTGGGTCAAAAATGAAATGGGTCGAGCATCTGTTTCGTGTATCAAGGAGCGCCTTGTTGGTAAAAAAAATACCGTTGCTGTTACAGGTGGTACGACGCTTGCCGCCGTTGCCGAAATGATGACACCTGATTTAAAACACCCTGATGTACTTTTTGTACCTGCTCGCGGAGGGCTAGGTGAAAATGTACAAAACCAAGCAAATACGATTTGTGCTAAGATGGCTGAAAAGTCCATGAGTCACTATCGCTTGCTTCATGTTCCAGATCAGCTTAGTGATGAAGCATACCGATCCATTATCGGTGAACCATCTATTAAAGACATGCTTCATTTAATTAAGTCCGCTGGTATGGTTGTTCACGGAATAGGAGACGCTATGACAATGGCAGAACGCCGTAAAACACCACAAGCAGACTTAGAAAAAGTGAAAAATGGACATGCTGTAGGTGAGGCATTTGGATACTATTTTAATCATCAAGGCGAAGTTGTTCATAAAGTTAAAACAGTTGGCATACAACTCGATGATTTAAAGAACAATAAATGTGTTATTGCTGTTGCAGGAGGTTCATCAAAAGCAAAGGCAATTAAAGCGTTTATGCAACAAGCGCATGATTCGATTCTCATTACAGATGAAGGCGCCGCAAAAGAGTTAGTAAGGGGTTTTAATTAATCCCTCATATAAAAAATACTTTTTACATTCAAGGAGGAAATACCCATGGCAGTAAAAATTGGTATTAACGGATTTGGTCGTATCGGCCGTAATGTATTCCGCGCAGCTTTAAAAAATGATAACGTTGAAGTAGTAGCAATCAACGACTTAACAGATGCTAACATGCTTGCTCACCTTTTAAAATATGATTCTGTACACGGAAAATTAGATGCAGAAGTAGTAGTAGATGGTAGCAACTTAGTAGTAAACGGTAAAACAATCGAAATCTCTGCTGAACGTGACCCAGCTCAATTATCTTGGGGCAAACAAGGCGTAGAAATCGTTGTTGAATCTACTGGATTCTTCACAAAACGCGCTGACGCTGCGAAACACTTAGAAGCAGGAGCTAAAAAAGTAATCATCTCTGCTCCAGCATCTGACGAAGATATCACAATCGTAATGGGTGTTAACGAAGACAAATACGATGCGGCTAACCACAACGTAATTTCAAACGCTTCTTGTACAACTAACTGCTTAGCGCCATTTGCTAAAGTGTTAAATGACAAGTTCGGTCTTAAACGCGGAATGATGACAACAGTTCACTCTTACACAAACGACCAACAAATCTTAGACTTACCACACAAAGATTACCGTCGTGCTCGTGCAGCTGCTGAAAACATCATCCCAACTTCAACTGGTGCTGCTAAAGCTGTATCTCTAGTATTACCTGAATTAAAAGGTAAATTAAACGGTGGAGCTATGCGTGTTCCAACTCCAAACGTTTCTTTAGTAGACTTAGTTGCTGAACTTGACAAAGAAGTAACTGTTGAAGATGTAAACAACGCTCTTAAAGAAGCTGCTGAAGGCGATCTTAAAGGCATCCTTGGTTACAGCGAAGAGCCACTAGTATCTGGTGACTACAATGGTAACATCAACTCTTCTACAATCGATGCATTATCTACAATGGTAATGGAAGGTAACATGGTTAAAGTTATCTCTTGGTACGATAACGAGAGCGGATATTCTAACCGTGTAGTAGACCTTGCTCAATACATCGCTGCTAAAGGACTATAAGAATAACTTAAAATTCGCTTCTATTTTATTCAATAAGACAGAAATCGACTAGACTTTCCTTTTTTATTGGATATCTGAAAATAGAACGACTATAATAAGACT
This sequence comes from Priestia sp. JV24, assembly GCF_025910025.1. Classification (NCBI taxonomy): domain Bacteria; kingdom Bacillati; phylum Bacillota; class Bacilli; order Caryophanales; family Bacillaceae; genus Priestia; species Priestia sp. JV24. The sequence continues at coordinate 119,857 of NZ_JAPCIN010000024.1, read as the reverse complement.
TGCTAAGGAAGAGAGGGGCATACCCCCTCTTCCTTGATTTATGTATTGGCTTCTACATGAAAAAGCGTCATAAGCAGCTAACTGGAGTTTCACTTTATATAGAAAGGCGCCAATATATAAAATGAAATCTACGGTGGTTTGTGGATTGATGATTACATAGAAGCCTACTTGCTTAGTACCATAAATACTTAAGGAGGCCTTTTAACGATGAACAAAAAAACGTTGAAAGACATCGATGTAAAAGGAAAGCGAGTATTTTGTCGCGTAGACTTTAACGTACCAATGAAAGACGGAAAAGTAACAGACGAAACTCGTATTCGTGCAGCTATTCCTACTATTCAATATTTAGTAGAACAAGGTGCAAAAGTAATTTTAGCTAGCCATCTTGGACGTCCAAAAGGCGAAGTTGTTGAAGAGTTACGTCTAAATGCTGTTGCAGAACGTTTACAAGCTCTTCTTGGTAAAGACGTTGCAAAAGCTGACGAAGCTTTTGGTGAAGAAGTAAAGAAAACAATCGACGGCATGAGCGAAGGCGATGTTTTAGTACTTGAAAACGTACGTTTTTACCCAGGTGAAGAGAAAAACGATCCTGAATTAGCAAAAGCATTTGCTGAATTAGCAGACGTGTACGTAAACGATGCATTCGGTGCAGCTCACCGTGCGCATGCTTCAACAGAAGGAATTGCACAACATATTCCAGCAGTAGCAGGTTTCTTAATGGAAAAAGAGCTTGATGTGCTTTCAAAAGCATTATCAAACCCAGAACGTCCATTTACTGCAATCGTTGGTGGAGCAAAAGTTAAAGACAAAATCGGTGTAATTGACCACTTGCTTGATAAAGTAGATAACTTAATCATCGGTGGAGGACTTTCTTACACATTTATTAAGGCACTAGGCCATGAAGTAGGTAAATCACTTCTTGAAGAAGACAAGATTGAACTTGCAAAATCTTTCATGGAAAAAGCTAAGAAAAACGGAGTAAACTTCTACATGCCAGTGGACGTGGTAGTAGCAGATGACTTCTCAAATGATGCTAATATTCAAGTTGTATCAATTGAAGATATTCCAAGCGATTGGGAAGGCTTAGACGCAGGACCGAAAACGCGTGAAATCTATGCTGACGTAATCAAAAACTCTAAGTTAGTTATTTGGAATGGACCAATGGGTGTATTTGAATTAGATGCATTTGCTAACGGAACAAAAGCAGTAGCAGAAGCTTTAGCAGAAGCAACTGACACATATTCAGTAATCGGCGGAGGAGACTCTGCAGCAGCTGTTGAAAAATTCAACTTAGCTGATAAAATGAGCCATATTTCTACAGGTGGCGGTGCGTCACTAGAGTTTATGGAAGGTAAAGAACTTCCAGGCGTAGTTGCATTAAACGATAAGTAAGTTTATGTTTCAGTAAGACGGAGGACCGACCTGACGACTGATAATATAAAAAATTATCAAGCAGCGAAGATGGATGACCAAGAGATAAAAGGGACCGAATCACTTTTAACAGCACCCTCTTGGACATCTAACGCGTGAAGGGAAAACCCACAATAAACAAAGGACGGTGTTATACATGCGTAAACCAATTATTGCAGGAAACTGGAAAATGAACAAAGTACTTTCTGAAGCAACTAGCTTTGTTGAAGAAGTAAAAGGAGCAGTACCATCTCCTGAAAGCGTAGATTCAGTAGTATGTGCACCTGCACTATTTTTAGATCGTTTAGTAGAAGCGACTAAAGGCACAGACTTAAAAATTGGTGCACAAAACATGCACTTTGAAGAAAACGGTGCGTTCACTGGAGAAGTGAGCCCTGTTGCTTTAGCAGACTTAGGTGTGAACTATGTCATTTTAGGACACTCTGAGCGTCGTGAAATGTTTGCTGAAACGGACGAAACAGTAAACCAAAAAACAATTGCTGCATTCAAACACGGTTTAACACCAATCGTTTGCTGCGGTGAAACAAACGAAGAGTACGAACAAGATCAAACAAAAACAGTTGTAGCTAATCAAGTGCAAAAAGCATTAGCTGGTCTAACTGATGAGCAAGTAAAGCAAACGGTTATTGCATATGAGCCAATTTGGGCAATCGGTACAGGTAAATCTTCAACTGCTGAAGGTGCAAACGAAGTTTGTGCATACATCCGTAGCGTTGTTGCAGAACAATTCTCTCAAGATGTTGCAGATGCTGTACGTATTCAATACGGCGGTAGCGTAAAACCTGCTAATATTAAAGAATATATGTCTCAATCAGACATTGACGGAGCTTTAGTAGGTGGAGCAAGCTTAGAAGCAGATTCTTTCTTACAGCTTTTGGAGGCTGGTAAGTAATGAGTAAAAAGCCAGTAGCATTAATCATCTTAGATGGTTTTGCATTACGCGATGAAGATAAAGGTAATGCGGTAACACATGCAAAAAAACCAAACTTCGACCGTTTCTGGAACGAGTATCCTCATGCTACACTTCAGGCGTCTGGAGAAGCTGTAGGCTTACCAGAAGGCCAAATGGGTAACTCTGAAGTAGGTCACTTAAACATCGGCGCAGGCCGAATTGTGTACCAAAGCTTAACTCGTGTAAACGTAGCAATTCGTGAAGGCGAGTTTGAACGAAACGAAACGCTTCTAGCAGCTGTAAAGCACGCAAAAGAAAAGGGTACAAACCTTCATCTTTTCGGTCTTTTATCTGATGGCGGCGTACACAGTCATATCGAACATCTATATGCATTATTGCGTCTAGCTAAGAGTGAAGGCTTAGAAAAAGTCTACATTCATGGTTTCTTAGATGGCCGTGACGTAGCACCTCAATCTGCTGAAACGTATTTAAAAGAACTTAATGAAAAAATTGAAGAGTACGGCGTTGGTGAAATTGCAACACTTTCAGGACGTTACTACTCAATGGACCGCGATAAACGCTGGGAGCGCGTAGAGAAATCATACCGCGCAATGGTGTACGGCGAAGGTCCATCATATACAAGCGCTGAAGAGTGCGTAAAAGATTCGTATGAAAATGGAATCTATGACGAATTCGTTTTACCTTCTGTTATTACAAAAGAAGACGGATCGCCAGTTGCGACAATTCAAGACGAAGATGCAGTTATTTTCTACAACTTCCGTCCAGATCGCGCAATTCAAATTTCAAATACGTTCGCAAACGAAGATTTCCGTTCATTTGATCGCGGTGAAAAACATCCGAAAAGCTTACATTTTGTATGTTTAACTCACTTCAGCGAAACAGTTGACGGATATGTAGCCTTTAAGCCAAATAACTTAGATAACACGCTTGGTGAAGTATTATCTCAAAATAACTTAAAGCAGCTTCGTATTGCCGAGACAGAAAAATATCCTCACGTAACGTTCTTTATGAGCGGTGGACGTGAAGCAGAGTTTCCTGGTGAAACACGTATCTTAATCGATTCACCAAAAGTAGCAACATATGACTTGAAACCTGAGATGAGTGCTTATGAAGTGACGGACGCGTTGCTTGCAGAAATCGAAGGCGATAAGCAAGACGCTATTTTGTTAAACTTTGCAAATCCTGATATGGTAGGCCATTCAGGTATGCTAGAACCAACGGTAAAAGCGATTGAAACAGTAGATGAGTGCTTAGGCAAAATCGTTGATGCAATTTTAGCTAAAGGCGGTACAGCAATCATCACAGCAGACCATGGTAATGCTGATGAAGTGATTACACTTGAAGGTAATCCAATGACGGCTCATACAACGAATCCTGTTCCAGTAATCGTAACCAAACAAGGCTTAGAGCTTCGTGAAGATGGTATTCTAGGAGATCTAGCTCCTACGATGCTTACTCTTCTAGATGTAGCACAGCCAAAAGAAATGACAGGTAAAACATTAATTAAATAATTAATTATAAAGGAGAGTTTTAAAATGCCAGCAATTCTTGACATTTATGCACGCGAAGTATTAGATTCTCGCGGTAACCCAACAGTTGAAGTTGAAGTATATACTGAATCAGGCGCTTTCGGACGCGCTTTAGTACCAAGTGGTGCTTCTACTGGTGAATACGAAGCAGTAGAATTACGCGATGGTGACAAATCTCGCTACCTAGGTAAAGGTGTATTAAAAGCAGTAGAAAACGTAAACGAAATTATCGCTCCTGAATTAGTAGGTATGGACGTAACTGATCAAATCGGTATTGACCGCCTTATGATCGAGTTAGACGGTACTGAAAACAAAGGTAAATTAGGTGCCAACGCTATTCTTGGTGTATCTATGGCAGTAGCTCACGCAGCAGCTGATTTCGTAGGTCTTCCATTATACCGTTACCTTGGTGGATTCAACGCTAAGCAATTACCAACTCCAATGATGAACATCATCAACGGTGGTTCTCATGCTGATAACAACGTTGACTTCCAAGAATTCATGATCTTACCTGTAGGAGCTCCTACATTCAAAGAAGCAATCCGTATGGGTGCTGAAGTATTCCACGCGTTAAAATCTGTTTTATCTGCTAAAGGCTTAAACACAGCTGTAGGTGACGAAGGTGGTTTCGCTCCTAACTTAGGTTCTAACCGTGAAGCATTAGAAGTAATCGTAGAAGCAATCACAAAAGCTGGTTACGAAGCTGGTAAAGACATCCAATTAGGTATGGACGTAGCTTCTTCTGAATTCTTCAACAAAGAAACTGGTAAATATGATTTAGCAGGCGAAGGCCGTACAGGCGTAACTTCTGCTGAAATGGTAGATTTCTACGAGCAGTTAGTTAACGAATTCCCAATTGTTTCAATCGAAGACGGTTTAGACGAAAATGACTGGGATGGTCACAAGCTATTAACTGAGCGCATTGGCGGAAAAGTACAGCTTGTTGGTGACGATCTATTCGTAACAAACACGAAAAAACTTGCTCAAGGTATCGAACAAGGCGTAGGTAACTCTATCCTTATCAAAGTTAACCAAATTGGTACATTAACTGAAACGTTCGAAGCTATCGAAATGGCTAAACGTGCTGGTTACACAGCAGTAGTTTCTCACCGTTCTGGTGAAACTGAAGATGCAACAATCGCTGATATCGCTGTTGCAACAAACGCTGGTCAAATCAAAACTGGTTCTATGAGCCGTACAGATCGTATTGCGAAATACAACCAATTATTACGCATCGAAGACGAGTTAGGTGTTCTAGCTGTATACGATGGCGCTAAATCTTTCTACAACTTAAAAAAATAAGTTGAAAGTATAAAAAACGGATGACGATTGTCGTCCGTTTTTTTTACGTTAAAATCCGTTGTATTTCACTGCCATTACTTGTACGAGAGGGTTTTTTATGATAAATTAACCTTAGCGTAGTGCGCGTACTTTATCCCCGGTAATGCCAATCAGAAGGGATGAAGAAACCCCGCTGATGGACTATTACTTGGTGTAGGAGGTGTGTCTTAGTGCATACATTGCTGATTACTTTGCTAGTGATTGTTTCAATTGCTTTGATTGTTGTGGTCGTTTTACAATCAAGTAAAACTACTGGATTATCTGGAGCTATTTCCGGTGGAGCTGAAACGTTATTTGGGAAACAAAAAGCACGTGGAATTGACTTAGTTTTACACCGTTTGACAGTAGTGTTATCTATCTTATTCTTTGTGTTAACACTTGCTGTATCTTATTTCAAACTTTAATATGTTACTGGATAGACTGCCACCTAATGCATATGTACTTGGTGTATACCAACTTATGTATTAGGTGGTTTTTTAATGGGCGTGTTGAATACTTTAATTTCATTTTTAAGTAATGATATAATATAGCTTTAGAAAAAAGTACTAAATATAGTATAAAAGCGTAAAAGTTGATGGCTACATCTCTTTTTATGTGATGACCGTCACATAAATACATGTTTTTTTCTATTAGGACTGCAGATATTATAACTAAAAGGAGTTAAATGATATATGAAAATTGCACAACCAAAGCCATTTACATTTGAAGGCGGCGAAAAAGCTGTTTTATTACTTCATGGTTTTACCGGAAATTCTGCTGATGTTCGTATGTTAGGTCGTTTTTTAGAGAAAAAAGGATACACATGCCACGCACCTCATTACAAAGGACATGGCGTAGCGCCTGAAGAACTTGTTCATACTGGTCCAAAAGATTGGTGGAAAGATGTCATGGACGGCTATGAGTTTTTGAAAAGCAAAGGTCATGAAAGTATTGCCGCTGTAGGTCTTTCACTAGGTGGCGTATTTTCACTGAAATTAGGTTACACTGTACCTATAAAGGGTATTGTGCCTATGTGCGCCCCTATGTATATAAAGAGTGAAGAAGTCATGTATGAAGGTGTTTTAGCGTATGCACGCGAATATAAAAAGCGTGAAGGTAAATCGTCTGAACAGATTGAACAAGAAATGGAAGAGTTCAAGCAAACACCAATGAACACATTAAAGTCTTTACAGGAATTAATCGCTGAAGTGCGAAATTCAGTTGATATGATTTATGCACCGACATTTGTTGTACAAGGTCGTCATGATCATATGATTAATACAGACAGCGCCAATATTATTTATAATAGCGTCGAGTCTCCTACAAAAGATATAAAATGGTACGAAGAATCTGGTCATACCATTACCTTTGATAAAGAGCGTGATCAGCTTCACGAGGATGTATATGCATTTTTGGAATCACTTGATTGGTGATAGAGATAATAAGAATAAAGAAAAAGGAGGGACATGATGTGAAAGAAGAAAATCAGCCCTATATAAATGAAATATTGGATTTTATGAAAAGGGATAATTACAAACCTTTGACTGTCCAAGAGCTTGCAAAAGAATTTAATACTGAGGATGCAGAGTCATTCAAAGAGTTTGTGAAGGCACTTGTTATTATGGAAGAGAAGGGTTTAATTATCCGAGCAAGAAACGATCGCTACGGGCTGCCGGAACAAATGAATTTTGTCAAAGGGAAAGTAAGCGGACATGCAAAAGGGTTTGCGTTCGTAGTTCCTGAAGAAAAAGATGCGGGTGATGTATTTATTCCCCCTACTGAAACAAACAATGCTATGCACGGAGATATTGTGCTTGCAAGAGTGTCATCAGAATCATCAGGTGCTCGTCGTGAAGGAACCATTGTAAAAATCTTAGAACGAGGTACCCAGCAAATTGTAGGTACGTATACGCAAAGCAAAAATTTTGGCTTTGTGATTGCGGATGACAAAAAAATTGCAGGTGATATTTTTATTCCCAAAGCAGCAAGAAACGGTGCGGTTGAAGGCCATAAAGTAGTAGTAGAACTGACAACCTATCCGGAAGGCCGCATGAACGCAGAAGGAAAAGTTGTTCAAATTCTTGGACATAAAAACGATCCGGGGATCGATATCATTTCTGTTATCCATAAGCACGGTCTTCCTCAAGAATTTCCTGCTGATGCTTTAACACAAGCAATTGATACACCTGAAACGATTGACGAAAAAGATATCGGCAACCGCCGCGATCTTCGTGATCAAGTTATTGTAACCATTGACGGAGCAGATGCAAAAGATTTGGATGACGCCGTAACGGTTACAGAGCTTGAAAATGGAAACTACAAATTAGGCGTCCATATTGCAGATGTAAGTCACTACGTTAAAGAAGGTTCTCCGATTGATGTAGAAGCAGCAGAGCGCGGAACAAGCGTCTATTTAGTAGACCGAGTTATTCCGATGATTCCTCACCGTTTATCTAATGGAATTTGCTCATTAAATCCAAAAGTTAACCGTTTTACGCTTTCGTGTGAGATGGAAATCGATCCACAGGGTGAAGTAGTGAAACATGAAATTTTTGAAAGTGTCATCAAAACGACAGAACGAATGACGTATTCAGACGTTAACAAAATCTTAGTGGATAAAGATGAAGAAGTGTTAGAACGCTACGAGCCAATTGTTCCGATGTTTGAGCGTATGGAAAAGCTGGCAGCTATTCTTCGTAAAAAGAGAATGGATCGCGGGGCCATTGATTTTGATTTCAAAGAAGCAAAAGTATTAGTAGACGATGATGGCCATCCTCACGATGTTATTTTGCGTGAACGTTCGGTTGCTGAAAAGCTAATCGAAGAATTTATGCTAGCGGCGAATGAAACAGTAGCAGAACATTTTCACTGGATGAACGTACCGTTCATTTATCGTATTCATGAAGATCCAGATGCAGAGAAGCTTACTCGTTTCTTAGAGTTCATTACAAACTTTGGTTACACGGTGAAAGGAACAGGAAACGATATTCATCCGCGTGCGCTACAGGATATTTTAGAAGAAGTAAAAGGCACGCCTGAAGAGATGGTTATTTCAACTGTTATGCTTCGTTCGATGAAACAAGCGAAATATGAAGCAGAAAGTTTAGGCCACTTTGGTTTATCAGCTGAGTTCTATACGCATTTTACGTCTCCAATCCGTCGTTATCCGGATTTAATCGTTCATCGTCTCATTCGCACGTATTTAATTGAAGGAAAAACAGATCAGCAAACGCAAGAAAAATGGCGCGAGCTTCTGCCTGATGTTGCTGAGCATTCTTCTAATATGGAACGTCGTTCAGTTGACGCTGAGCGGGAAACGGACGATATGAAAAAAGCTGAGTTTATGGCTGATAAAGTTGGGGAAGTATTTAATGGTATTATTAGCTCTGTTACTAACTTTGGAATGTTCGTGGAGCTAGAAAATACGATTGAAGGTTTAGTTCACGTCAGTGACTTAACAGATGACTATTATCGTTACGACGAACGTCACTATGCGATGATTGGAGAAAAAACGGGCAATGTCTTCCGAATTGGAGACGAAATTGAAGTGAAAGTCGCCGATGTGAATAAAGACGAGCGTTCGGTTGACTTTATTATTGTAGGAATGAAAGAAAGTCGCAAACGCTTATCTAAAGACCGTCCTAAAGTGATTAAAGCAAAACAAAAGTCACGCAAAGATGATAAAGGAAAAGTTCGCGAGGGCAGCCGAAGCAAAAATGAAGAGTGGTCTACTCAAAAGCCAAAGAAGAAAAAGAAAAAGAGATTCTTCGAGGGTGCCCCAAATGTTAAGCGCAAAAAGAAAAAGCGTAAATAATCGAAATCGACAGCAGTGAAGCAGAAGGGTATTCCTTCTGCTTCAAAACAGCTCCATTAAACGTTTTAGTTGTTGTTTAGATTTCCATACAGTAAAATGATACATAATATCATACATATACGTAAGTACGGCTGAAGGGAAGGAACGTTTTATGCCAAAAGGTGAAGGGAAATTAATTGCACAAAACAAAAAAGCCCGCCACGACTTTTTTATTGAAGAAACATATGAGACGGGTATTGTTCTACAAGGAACGGAAATTAAATCAATTCGTAATGGGCGTGTAAATTTAAAGGACTCTTTTGCTCGTGTGCAAAACGGAGAAGTATTTCTACACAATATGCACGTTAGTCCTTACGAACAAGGAAATCGATACAATCATGAGCCGTTGCGTACACGAAAGCTATTGCTGCATAAGCGTGAAATCAGCAAGCTAATTGGCTATTCAAAAGAAACGGGTTATTCATTAGTTCCTTTAAAAGTGTATTTAAAAAATGGATACGCAAAGGTTTTACTAGGGCTTGGTAAGGGTAAAAAGAAATATGACAAGCGTGAAGACTTAAAACAAAAAGAAGCGAAGCGCGATATCGAACGAGCATTTCGTGATCGTCAAAAGATGTAACATTACAAAATCTTACAATTGCAAAATGCTCATTTTGTGATATAATAAGTATTGTTATCAGTTAGATTTCATTTTGCACACTGAAGTCGCTATCTGATGTAAGATTTTTTCTTACACATTCCGACTCCCTTTTATATGGGGACGTTACGGATTCGACAGGGGTAGTTCGAGCTTAGGTTGCGAGTCGAGGAGATGGCCTCGTTAAAACATCAACGCCAATAATAACTGGCAAATCTAACAATAACTTCGCTTTAGCTGCATAATAGTAGCTTAGCGGTTCCTCCCTCCATCGCCCATGTGGTAGGGTAAGGGACTCACTTTAAGTGGGCTACGCCGGAGTTCGCCGTCTGAGGACGAAGGAAGAGAATAATCAGACTAGCGACTGGGACGCCTGTTGGTAGGCAGAACAGCTCGCGAATGATCAATATGCCAACTACACTCGTAGACGCTTAAGTGGCGATATTTCTGGACGTGGGTTCGACTCCCACCGTCTCCACCAATACATATTGTATGGTGGCTTACCTTACTTATAACAGGAGTTAATCAAATGTATGCTCTTCATTTGATTAGCTCCTTTTTAATTTATAATTTATGTAAAATTGAAAAAAGCAGGAAAGAAATAAAAGGATGCCTGTTACACAAAGAGGCATCCTTTTATTTTTGTTTAAGCTGAACAAAAAGCAGCATAAGAAAGGAAAGAAAGACGATTGAAATAACCCATAGCCAAGCGAGATTCATGTTTCCAGAGTCAATCGCTACGTAGATAGCAGTAGGCACAGTTTGAGTTTCACCTGGAATATTGCCGGCAAACATCAAAGTGGCTCCAAACTCTCCGAGTGCTCTTGCCAGACTTAGCACTCCTCCTGTTACGATGGCTTTAGAAGCTAAAGGGATAGAAATAAAGAAAAAGACTTTCCATTCGCTTGCACCATCTACTCGAGCTGCGTCTTCAATTTCGTAATCAACGCCTTGAAAGCCTGTTTTGGCAGATTGATACATAAGCGGAAACGCAACGACAACGGAGGCAATAACAGCTGCCCACCATGTGAAAATAACGGGTTGTTGAAAGACCCATTCAATTGCCCGGCCGAGCAGGCTGTGTTTCCCGAATATGACAATCAATAAAAATCCAACAACGGACGGAGGGAGCACCAACGGGAGCATTAACGCCGTTTCAATCATCACTTTTCCCTTAAAGTGTTTCCTAGATAACAGTTTTCCTATAACAGTGCCTAAAATAATAACGACAAATCCTGCTACTAATGCAATTTTAAGCGATAGCTGAAGAGGAGATAAAAATTCTTGAATCATAGCGGCCTCAATTTGCAGTGAAACCGTATTTCTTTAAAGTGTCAAGAGCCGTCTTACTTTGTAAAAATTGATAAAAAGCTTTTGCTTCTTGTGGATGTTTCGAATCCTTAATAACGCCTACAGGATATACAATTGGTTTGTGAGTGCTATTATCTGCAGTAGCGACAATCTTCACCTTTTTTGAAATCAAGGCATCGGTTTTATAAACCACCCCAGCTTCAACGTTTCCTGTCTCTACATAGGAAAGCACCTGGCGTACGTCTTTCGTATAGACGGTTTTTGGCTCAATGTTTTTCCAGAGGTTCATGTGTTCAAAAGTCTCCTTCGCATACTGTCCGGCAGGAACGGATTCTGGTATTCCAAGTGCAATTTTTTGAACAGTCGGCTTTGATAGATCTTCAAAATTTGTGATAGCAGACGTATTATTCTTTGGCACGATAAGCACAAGGTCATTGCCAACCAAGTCAGCACCATTCTCTTTGGAGATAGCTCCTGCTTTTACTAGTGCATCAAACTTGTCTTCCGCTGCTGAAAAAAATAAATCAACAGGTGCGCCGTTTGTAACTTGCTGTTGCAGCGAGCCTGAAGCTCCAAAATTAAATTTCAAGTCTATATTTGGATGCTTTTTTTCATATTGCTTTTGAATATCAGTGAGCGCATCTTTTAAGCTGGCCGCAGCGGATATCGTTAAGCTGATGTTTTTATGCTGAGCTGCGGATTGATCGGTATTTGTTTCGTTCGAACAAGCAGCAGTAAACATAATTAAAAATAATAGTGCGAATAAGGGTTTAAAGTATTGTTGCATCGTGTCACCTCAGTTAGTTGTAGTAAAGCAATTTAGTATAACTATATCACGTTCATTTTAAATTTGACTTCCTAAAAAGAAAACAGCGACTTGAAAGGGGGAAAACTTTCAAGTCGCTGCTTCATTTATTCTTCCAACGCTTTGCCCATTCCTTTTAAAAAGTGAAGCCCAAATCCAATTGCACGATTGACGTCTGGATCGTTTAGCGCTTTTATAAGAGCTAATGCACTTACTTTTTTTCCGGTTTTTACATATTCATTCGCTTCGTTCATACCAGCTGTTGCGCTATTTACAAGTTTAGCAGTTACCTCTGGATCTGCCTTCATCAAACCGCTGCTTGCACCCATAAGAGTATTAATTAAATTGGTTACCGGTTCTCTGGAAATTTGATGAAGCGCAATTTTTGAGATTTTTTCTTTCGCTTGAATCATTGAATCAGCAGCTTCAAGAACACCCATGTCATTAAGTTCGCCCACAATACCGATAATACGGTTCAACGCTTCTTCATTATCTGCCAGCAGAGAAGTTAAATCTTCTAATTTTTGTTGTTTTTCTTCTTCCTCGCTTAGAAGAGGTTTCTTAATTTCTGTAATAGGTTGTGCCATCTTTTCTCCTCCTATTTACTTGTTAAATGGACGTAGCCAGGACGGTTCCATTTACGCTGAACCTCGACCCCATTTTGAGGATGACGTTTTTTGTTACGCGGATTTGTAGACGGTAAAGGCGTTGCTCCACCTTTACTTAATACTTCCATCCGTACTTTTGTTTGTTTGTAAGCCGGCGTATTTGTTCGTTGGTCGACTGCAGGTCCGGTCAAGAAGTTAATAGCCGAATCTTTATGAACAGAGTGCATTGGAAGATACAGCTCATTTGCTTTTACTCGCTCTGTAATTAATGCCTGTACTTTTACTGCTCCAAACGGTGAGATTAATCTGACAAGCGAACCTTCTTCAATTTCACGCTCCTTGGCAAGCTGAGGTGAAATTTCTACAAATACTTCCGGTACTTTTGATTGGATGCCGCTCGATTTATTGGTCATATTCCCTTCATGAAAATGTTCTAACATTCTTCCATTATTAATGTGTAGATCATATTCTTCTGGGAATTCGGCAGGAAGTACCCAATGTGATAAAGCAAAGCGCGCTTTTTTATCTGGGAAATTAAACCCATCGACGTAAAGTAACGGCGTGCTTTTTCCCTCTAAGCTCCCCCATAAGAAGCTATTCCAGCCTTCAAGTTTTTCGTAACTGGCTTGGCTGAATAGAGGTGATAGACTAGCCATTTCTGCAAAGATATCACCAGGATGTGTATACGTCCAGTTCGCACCTAAGCGGTTGGCAATCTCTTGAACAATCCACCAATCCGGCTTTGAATCACCGAGCGTTGGTAATGCTTGATACAATCTTTGGACACGTCGCTCCGTATTGGTAAATGTTCCGTCTTTTTCAAGAGAAGGAACAGCAGGAAGTACAACATCAGCATATTGAGCCGTTCTCGAAAGGAAAATGTCTTGGACGACAAAAAAATCTAAATTTGATAATATTTCGTGTACATGGTTAGCATTTGAATCAACAAGAGCCATATCTTCACCGACAAGGTACATGGCCTTCATTTTTCCTTCACCAATTGAATGCAGCATTTGAATATTATCAAGCCCTGGCTTATCTTTAATTTTTACACCGTATGCTTTTTCAAATTTCGCTCGGGCGACTGAGTCTGTGACGTGCTGATAGCCTGGAAGCCAAGCAGGAAGAGTTCCCATATCACATGCTCCTTGGACGTTATTGTGGCCTCGGAGCGGATAAGCGCCTGCTCCAGGGCGTCGATAGTTTCCAGTAGCAAGCAACAGGTTTGAGATAGCCGCTGATGTATCAGAGCCTCCCGTATTTTGCGTTACGCCCATGCCCCACAGCACACAGGTTCCATCGGCGTCTCGAATCATTTCAGCTATTTGAATGAGCGTTGCTGCTGGAATACCCGTAATTTGTTCAGCATATTCAAGCGTGTACTTTTCAAGCAAAGAGTGAAAGTCTTCAAAATAGTTGACGTTTTCTTGGATGAATTTTTCATTGTGCCATCCTTGGTCAATCATGTATTTTGTTACAGCCATTAGCCATACTTGGTCCGTACCTTGTTTTGGACTGATGAAAATGTCAGAGCGTTCAGCCATTTCGTTTTTGCGCAAATCTGCGACGATTAGTTTTTGGTCATGAAGCTTGTGCGCGCGTTTGATGCGAGTTGCTAATACAGGATGACCTTCAGCAGGGTTAGCTCCAACGATGATAACCAGTCCAGCTTTTGCGATGTCTTTTATCGTGCCGGCATCGCCTCCCATTCCCACTGTTCGAAATAATCCATCAGTTGCAGGAGACTGACAGTAGCGAGAGCAGTTGTCTACGTCATTTGTTTCAAACATTTGGCGAGCCAGCTTTTGAATAACATAGTTTTCTTCGTTTGTAATCTTAGAAGAAGAAATAAAACCAACTGATCCATGTCCATACTGCTGATTAATAGAGCTTAACCTGCTTGCTACTAAGTCGAGGGCTTCTTCCCATGACGACTCTACAAATGCACCATTTTTTCGGATTAAAGGCTTAGTAATACGTTTTTCAGAGTTGACAAAATCCCAGCCGAATTTTCCTTTCACACAGGTTGAAATGGCATTTGCGGGAGCATCAGAGCTAGGCTGAACTTTAAGGATTTCACGGCCTTTTGTCCATACTTCAAATGAACATCCAACTCCGCAAAATGTACAGACAGTTTTTGTTTTTTTCGTGCGTGTTTCGCGCATAGCGGCTTCCACTTCTGAAACAGCAAAAATTCCGCTGTATCCAGGTTCTACTTCTTTAACTAAATCAATCATTGGATTTAAAACGTCTTTTGGAAGCCCAGTCATAAATCCAGCTTCTCCAAGCATGGATTTTTCCATCAAGGCATTACAAGGGCATACGGTTACACATTGACCGCAGCTCACACAAGAAGATTCATTGATTGCTACACCGTCATCCCAGAGAACGCGGGGACGTTTTGCTTCCCAGTCGATAGAGAGTGTTTCATTAACTTGAAGATTTTGACAAACCTCTACGCATTGGCCACAAGCGATGCATTGATTAGGGTCATAACGGTAGAACGGATGAGACATATCGACTTCATTCTCTGAGGCCTTTGGCGTATAGGGGTATTTTTGATGTTCAATCTCCATCATTTCGGCTGTGTTATGTAATTTACAATTTCCGTTGTTATTGTCGCAAACGGTGCAGTATAGCAAATGATTCTCTAATAAACGATCCATTGCTTCCGTCTGTGCCGCTTTTGCGGGTGCTGATTGTAATTCTATCTTCATGCCGTTTTCAGCTTTTGTAGAACAAGAACGAACTAACTCGCCATTCATTTCAACGATACATGTGTCACAAGTTTGAATAGGATCCACTTCAGGAACATAACAAATCTGAGGGTGCTCAATGCTTTGCTGATTAATAATTTCAAGTATGGTAGAGCCTGAAGCTGCTTTGTATTCGTTGCCATTTATATGAACAGTGATAATTTCACGACTCATTTGTTTTCCTCCTTTATATAAAAACAAAAAACCACCATGAATACACACGCCTAATTAAATAAGGGAAGTGCAATCATGGTGGAATAGTTTACTAGCAGGTCTTACTAATATGCCAATCCGGCCCATTTATATCGTTAAGAAAAAGTGATAGAGTAATAACAATTCATTATTATTATTCCATCTCGGTTATTTATAATTATATCGCTACGTTTTTAAATGCACAACTTTTTTAAATACCCAACTCTCTTCAAAAGTTTTGCTGCAAAGATTTTAGGCTTTTATTTTTTGAAGTGTTGATTTATGATAAAAAAACTGTAGGAATAAAATGCACAATTTAATTTTAATCGGTGGGAGAGCGTTGATTATGTCAAAAACTATTCATGAATTTAATGATATTATTCGGAAGCTTCGAAAAGATTTATTTGGAAAAGGACCGGAAAGAATACATACGGTTTTTGTTGAAAATATGGCTGTCTCAACACTGTATGGAAATTTAACTCCGACAGAAACATTTATTGCAAGCACTGCTGAAGGATGTGACATGGTTCATCTAGCTCGAACAAAAATGATCCAAGATGTATATGCATCGAATCCGCCGGAAGGGTTAGAAGAATTGGTAGGAGCAAAGTTGGTTAATTTATTTTCAGATATGAAAATAAAAGAAAATATAGCGGTTTCCGTATTCGTTTTTGATAAAAACATTATTTAAAAAAGGAGACATCACATGAACTCGACCGTTAAGAAGCGTACAGTTCTTAGATTTAAAAATGGTCAAATGGAAAGCGTGGAAGATAAAATTGTAACGGAGTTTCCTGTGACTGTGAAAATTAATGAAGAAGAGTTTGTCACGATGGTATGTAGCCCACAATACATTGAAGATATGGTAATTGGCTATTTAGCATCTGAAGGGGTTATCCGAGCATACACAGACATTAAAAACATATGGGTTCAAGAAAAAGAAGGGTATGTTCATGTTACAATAGATAAATTAAACCCGTATTTTCAAAACCTTCAAAATAAACGATATATCACGTCTTGCTGCGGGGCGAGCAGACAAGGGTTTGTCTTTATAAATGATGCACTGACTGCTAAAAAAATGAACGATATATCGGTAGAACTTTCAATTAAGGATTGTTTTCAATTGATGAATAAGCTGCAGCAATCTGCTGCTACGTTTCAAGAAACGGGTGGCGTTCATAACGCTGCTATTTGTGATAAAAATGGCTTTATGCTTAGCAGAATGGACATTGGTAGGCATAATGCTCTAGATAAACTATACGGGTATTGCTTAAAACACCATATTTCAATTAGAGATAAAGTAGTCGTTTTCAGCGGCCGTATTTCTTCAGAAATTTTGTTGAAAGTAGCGAAGATCGGGTGTGAAGTGGTTCTTTCAAAATCCGCCCCGACTGAACTTGCTTTAAATCTAGCAGAAGAATTGGGAATTACAACGGTAGGGTTTATTCGAAATGATTCGTTGAATATTTATACATGCCCGGAAAGAATTTTAAGAGAGAGTTAATCTGCTGTGGAGAAGCTGACAGCTAGAGAGAGGAGAGATGAGGCAGATGTCATACGCTATAGTTGATACTTTAAAGCGTCCTTTACGAGACTTGCGTTTGTCAGTAACAGATCGCTGTAACTTTCGCTGTCGATATTGTATGCCTGAAGAAATTTTTGGGGCAGACTATCCATTTTTACCTGCCGAAAACATTCTTTCGTTTGATGAATTAGAGAGACTCACTAGATTATTCGCATCGCTAGGAGTAAAAAAAGTGCGTATAACGGGAGGAGAGCCGCTGCTAAGAAAAGGCTTGCCAGATCTAATCAATCGTCTGAAGCAAATTGGGGGTATAGATGATATTGCCATAACAACAAACGGCTCACTGTTAAAGAAGCATGCAGAAGCCTTATCAAAAGCGGGATTATCAAGAGTAACCGTTAGCCTAGACTCGCTTGATGAAGTGAGATTTCAAGAGTTGAATGGAAACCGAGGAAGCGTAAAACGAGTATTAGAAGGAATAGAAGCAGCAGCTCTTGCGGGGATTTCAGTCAAAATAAACATGGTTGTCCAAAAAGGCAAGAATGAGCAGGATATTCTTCCGATGGCCCACTATTTTAAAGACAAAAAACATACGCTGCGTTTTATTGAATATATGGATGTTGGAAATTCAAACGGCTGGAAAATGGATGAGGTTATAACAAAGAAACAAATTCTTGATATAGTTGGACAAGAAATGCCTCTTGAAGAAATTACACCTCATTATACGGGAGAAGTAGCCACCAGGTATCGATACGTCGGGACAGAAGAGGAAATTGGTATCATTTCATCTGTCACAGATTCATTCTGTTCCACTTGTTCACGCGCAAGAGTATCGGCTGAAGGAAAGCTCTATACCTGTTTGTTCGCGTCAAAAGGATATGACCTCCGCACACTGATACGGTCAGAAGCCTCTGATCATACTGTTTGTGACACCATTTCTGATATCTGGAGTCATCGGAAAGATCGTTACTCAGACGAACGAGCTAATGGAAGACAGGTCCAAGGCGCTGAAAAAGTGGAAATGTCTCATATTGGTGGATAATTCAAAGAAGCTTTATAAATGCCAATCACTGCGGTGATTCACATTTATAAAAGTGGGATCTTCTGCTGAAAAAGGCACGCGAAGGACGTTTGTCTGATTCAACAATTGCGTAAGCCTTCTTTCACCCTGTGTAACGAGTTGTTCAATAAGAGGAAGCGTTCTACGGTGATAGAGTGCTAGAAGCGGGTGAATGTGATCAGGCTGAACAGGAAGAACAATGTCAGGTGAGTCCGTTTGGGTCAGTGTGATCATGTGATGAACAAACTCAGCATTAATAAAAGGAATATCGCAAGAAAGAATAAAGAACCATTCAGCGCAGCAATCGATCGCAGTTAAAGCGTGATGAATTGCATACAAAGGACCTTGATACGGGCATTTTTCAACTGCAAATGCAACATCCTTTCTTTGAAAATAAGGGAGTAAATCTTGGTTGGTAGACACAAGTATAGGTGTGACGTGATTTTCTTTTAATGCATCTATACTATATTCGTAAAATGATTTCTTCTTATAGGTTTCAAACATTTTGGGTTGACCGTAGCGAGAAGATTTTCCTCCTGCTAATACAATGCCTGCAATGGACATTTATTAAATACCTCCATCAAAATATATTTGTATATTTATGCAAAAAAGCCTCCGTAAAGCAGCGTAGCTTTATGTGTATAATAGCATGTTTTTAAAGAAATATCTTTGACAAAGGAATAGACAGTGAAGTCAGAGATTGAATGAGAAAGGGAGAGAAAAGAGTGACAGAACGTTATTCACGTCAGCAGCTTTTCCAGCCTGTTGGAAACAAAGGGCAGCAGCAAATTAGAAGTAAGCATGTTTTAGTTGTAGGTGCAGGGGCTCTAGGCAGCGCTAGCGCAGAAGCCCTCGTGCGTGCTGGAATTGGAAAATTGACTCTTGTAGATCGTGATTATGTAGAATGGAGTAATCTACAGCGTCAGCAGCTTTATACAGAACAAGATGCGCAAAACAAACTACCTAAAGCTGTAGCAGCAAAAAATCGTTTGCGTCAAATAAACACGGAAGTGAAGATTGAAGCGCTGGTGATGGATGCTCAGCCTGCTAATTTAGAAAGTATCGTCCAAACAGCCGATGTGATCATCGATGCGACAGACAACTTCGACATCCGTTTTATTTTAAATGATTTGTCACATAAGTATGAAGTTCCTTGGATATACGGCTCATGTGTAGGGAGTTATGGCGCCACTTATACCGTTATCCCAAATGTAACCCCTTGTCTGCACTGCATATTGAAAAAAGTGCCTGTCGGAGGAGCAACCTGTGAGACAGCAGGAATTATTAGTCCCGCTGTTCAAATTGTGGCAGCCTATCAAATAACCGAAGCATTAAAAATTTTAGTCGAAGATGTTGAAGCTTTGCGCCACACATTTCTAACCTTTGACGTCTGGAATAATCAGCATGCTGAATTTAAGACGGGCAAAATGAAAAGTGATAAATGTTCTTCTTGCGGATCAACCCAAACATATCCGTACTTAGCGTATGAAAATCAGCTTAAAACAGAAGTTCTGTGCGGCAGAGAGACGGTTCAAATCAGACCCTCGCAGCGCCATTTGTACAACTTCGATGAATTGGAAAAACGGTTAAAAAAACAGGGGAAAGTAGACCGCAATCCATATCTTCTGTCATGTCAGCTTCCAGAGCAGCGCTTTGTAATTTTTCAAGATGGCCGTGTATTTATTCATGGAACGAATGATATTCAATTTGCGAGAAGCTTATATTATCGTTTACTAGGATGAGTAAAGGAGTGAAAAGAATGAGAGAAAAGCGAACTCCTATCCCTGTCGGAGAATGCGTTGGACGAGTGATGCAGTATGCAAAAAACAGAAAGCAAGAAATCATTGCGCTTGAAGAAGCTCACGGCAGATTTTTAGCTGAAGATTTAATAGCAGATCATGATATTCCTGCTTTTGATCGTTCTCCATATGATGGTTTTGCCGTTCGGTCGCAAGATACGAAAGAAGCATCATCACTTCATCCAGTAGAACTGGCTGTTCGAGGAGAAATAGGAGCGGGTTCTGTTTTTGAACATACAGTCAACGCGATGCAGGCTGTGCGTATTATGACAGGAGCTCCTATTCCTAAAGGCTGCGATGCGGTTGCAATGCTTGAAGTAACAAAAGAATATACGAAAGACAATCAGCCGATCGTTCAAATCAAGCGTTCGTTTAACAGCGGAGATAACATTTCTTTTCAAGGAGAAGAAACAACAAAAGACACTGTGTTAGCTTCAAAAGGAACGTATATTACTCCCGGAGTAGCAGCTCTTTTAGCCACATTTGGCTATAGTAATGTAGCTGTCTTCAAAAAACCTGTAGTTGGATTACTTGCAACTGGAAGTGAACTAGTGGAAGTGAATGATCCTGTTGAACGGGGCAAAATTCGTAATAGCAATGCTCATATGCTGCGTGCGCAAATTGAAAAAGCTGGAGGCGAAGTGAACTATTTTGGTATTATGCCTGATGATTTAAGTCAGTGCTACAATGCGGTAAAAGCTGCACTATCAGAAGTGGACATGCTGATTACAACGGGCGGCGTTTCAGTAGGAGACTATGATTATCTACCAGATGTGTATAAACAATTACAAGCCGAAGTTCTTTTTAATAAAATAGCAATGAGACCAGGCAGTGTAACAACGGTTGCTCGTATGGAAGAAAAGCTTTTATTTGGCCTCTCGGGAAATCCTACAGCGTGCTATGTCGGTTTTGAACTTCTGGCTCGTCCGGTAATCAGTACATATGCGGGTAAAAGAACCCCTCATCTTCGGAAAGAAAAAGCTTTGTTAGGAAAGGACTTCTTAAAGCCAAATCCTTTTATGCGATTTGTATCTGGCAGGCTTTCATACAGGGAAGGACAGCTGATTGCTTCTCCATTAAGCTTTACAAAATCTAGTGCTGTTTCTTCTTTAGCTCATGCGGATACATTAATTATATTTCCTGGAGGGACGAGAGGATACAAAGAAGGAATGCTGGTTGACGTCTTATTGCTAGATGATGTGCGGGGAAGTGAATGGCCTTGGTAGCTTGTTGTACCGTTTTACAAGTAGTTGGATTTCAAAACAGCGGAAAAACTACTTTAGTGGAAAAGCTCATTAAAAGAGCGAAACAATTCAATCTATGTGTAGGTTCTATTAAGCACCATGGACACGGCGGACCTCCAGATAGCAGCAGTGAGCTAAAAGACAGTCATCGCCACCAGCAAGCAGGTGCCGATGTGGCAGGTGTAGAGGGAGGTGGAATCCTTCAGCTTACGGCAGATAGTAAAGACTGGACCCTAAAAAAGCTGATTGATTTTTATCAATTTTTCTCGCCAGATGTCATTTTTGTTGAAGGATATAAAAAAGAATCCTATCCAAAAGCAGTCTTGATTCGAAGTGAAGAAGATCTTGTTCTGCTTTCCTCTCTAACTAATATTATATGCGTGATCAGTCACGTTCCGCTTAAAAAAGAATTGCTGCGAGCATATCCAATATTTCACTTACAAGAAGACGAGCTTTATCTTAATTTTTTATTGAAAGAAGTGGGGGAAAGAAGATGAACCAGCACTTATTTGAAGTAGTAAATCAGCCAATTGCCGTAGATGAAATAATTAAAAAAGTTTCTAGAAGAGACGCGGGAGCTATTACGACATTTATTGGAACGGTAAGAGAATTTACAAAAGGCAAGAAGACGCTCTCTCTTGAATATCAAGCCTATGTGCCAATGGCCGTGAAAATGCTTAGCCAAATTGGTGACGAAATTCAGGAAAAGTGGCCCGATGCTTTGACAGCTATTACTCATCGAATCGGGAAGCTTGATATAACAGAAGTCGCAGTAGTTATTGCCGTTTCTTCTCCGCATCGCAAAACAGCTTATGAAGCAAACGAGTATGCTATTGAACGTATTAAGCAAATTGTGCCAATTTGGAAAAAGGAATTTTGGGAAGACGGAACAAAATGGATTGGAGATCAGTTAGAAACAAAAGAATATCCTGAAGGAAAGCCAATGAAGGAGATGTAAAAATGATTAACGTCTTATTTTTCGCTGCTATACGTGAAGAGGCTGGAGTGGAACAAGTAACAGTTGATAAGCAAGATATAACAGTGAAGGAATTAAAGGAATATGTGCAAAAAACGTATAAGCTGTCCTCTCTGAAGCAAACGATGACCGCAGTCAACGAAGAGTTTGTAACAGATGAAGAAACCATTGGAACGGGAGATACCGTCGCATTTATTCCGCCCGTTAGTGGAGGATAAAAAAAGGTGCTGAATATACAGCACCTTTTTTTATTATCTAAATTGAGCTACTTTTTCGATTGGTAAACGTACAGACGGGTAACCGCTATTTGCTGCTTTGCCGATTGAAAGTAACATAACCGGCGCATAGCGCTCTTTGTCTAAACCGAATGCTTCGGCAATTTGATCTTTTTCATAACCGCCAATAGCGTTTGTATCATAACCGTGAGCACGTGCAGCAAGCATTAACTGCATAGATACTAAACCGCTGTCAATTAATACTGTTTCTTTATTTAATTCTTCAGAAGCAGCTGCGTAGTGCGCTTTGATTTTAGGAATTTGCATATCTCTAATTTCTTGTGGCATATAGCCTAGTTCAACAGCTTTATCGTAAATTTCATCTAAATTTTCTTCACTTTTTAAATCGCCGAAAATCGCAATAACAGCTGCTGATGTTTCTACTTGTGATTGATTAAATTTAGCAAGCGGAGCTAATGTTGCCTTTCCTTCAGGGCTATCAATTACTAGAAAGCGCCAAGGCTGTGCATTAACAGAAGATGGAGCTAGCGTCGCTTCGGTTAAAATTTCTTTCATTTCTTCACGGCTGATTTTGACAGATGGGTCGTAATAACGAATAGATCTGCGCCCTGTAATAATATCTTGGAAATCATTGTTTAGTGGTTTTGTTTGCGTCATGATGAACTCTCCTTTATGTTAAAAATGTTATGACCGTTCAATGGCCGAAATGTTTACTTTTAAACGCTCAAGCATTTTGGAAAGCAGCAGCTGTTCTTCTTCGCTGAAATCTTTAAATGCTTCATCAATAAAGCGAGCTTTTTCGTTTCGAAATGCACCGATTTTTTCATGTCCGCTTTTCGTAAGCTTTACAAATGTTACGCGGTTGTCATCAGGGTTTTTACGGCGTGATACAACATCTCTTTCTTCGAGTTGCTTTAAATGCCTTGTAATTGCAGCATTGTCAATGTTTACTTGCTGTTGAAGCGCCTTTTGACTCATTTCACCTGTTTCATAAAGCTGATGTAAAATATCAAGACGTGATTGGCTAACACCGGTACAATGCTCAAACTTTTGATTAATTTGTTTATTAACTTCTTGCAGAGCATACAGAACATTTGCTTTTTCAGAACATGAATGTGACAAGAAAGTCGCTCCTTTTTCTATGATATTTATTGATGAATTAATATTTGATACATCAATGTTTGATACATCAAATAATATAAAATAAATAAAAGTGAAAGTCAAGAAAGTGAACGTTGTTTTTTAAAAATAATAAAGAAAGAGGCTGAGACGTAACGAAATGAATCTCATCCAAAGGCGAACAATCTGGATATATAATCTGGACTGCTTGCTCGGCCGCTGAGCCTCCTCGTCGCTTGCGCTCCTGCGGGGTTTCATCTGTTCCACTGTTCCCGCAGGAGTCTTCGCCTTGCCCTCCAATCAACTGCTGGAAGGAACGAAACGGATAAAATCTACGTTCACCATAACAAAAAAAACGAACCGCTAATCAAACTGTTTGATTAGTGGTTCGTTTTTCATTTCAGCTAAACTATTTTTGCCTCAGCCTCTTTAAGCTGAATGATTTTTTTTGCTAATTTGTTCATGCGTATAGGGAGATAGAAACGGAATACGCTTGATAATCAAATCGTGAATCCAGAATAATCGCTGAATAAGAGGAGTTGTTTTAGCTGAAACGTATATAATAAAGCATCCGATAGCTCCCGCAATCACCATCCCTCCAAGTACATCTGCTGGATAGTGAACGCCTACGTAAATACGTGAAAGGCCCGAAATGACAGCCCATATAAAAATGATGCTTCTCCATTTGTTTTTTCGTAACCACATAATCCAAGCAGCAGAAAAGACTAAAATCGAATGATCACTCACAAAAGATGAATTAGCCGGGTGCGGAATCAGCTTATGAACGTGATGAGTCACAAACGGACGCGGGTGGTAATACACCAGGTGAATGACTTCGTTGATACATAGAGAAAGTACAATTGTAAACAACATGTATAAAGCTGTATAACGGTGATAAATTGTTCTTTCTGTTTTTCCGCTAAACCACAGCAAAAGCAAACAAGCCATTATAAAATAAGGAACGCTATTCGTGATGATAATCATTACAGAATCCATTGCGCTGGATTTACCAGCAAACGAGTTAATCCATTGAAATACTTCGTAATTGAGGTTCATTTGTTTTCTCCTTATGCAGTACTTTTCACTCTTAGTTTAGATTGATACTCTAAAAAAACGATGAATTTCACATTAAAAATCAATTAAAATCTGAAATTTAAGGGCATTTAATGATATAAAAAGGAGAGGAAGAAACTGCTTTTAGAATAGGAGATGAAACAGTTGAAAAAGGTTTTATTTTTACCTCTTCTAAAAATGCCTTCTGGCCATCATCAAGTGGCAGAGGCGTTAATGGATATATTGGAAAGAAGAACAACAAATATTTGTTATAAAAAAATAGATTTATTAAGCTATACAAACGAACTATTAGAAAAAGTGGTCACAGGCACATATTTGAAATGGATTCGTTATGCTCCAGAAACGTACAATATGGCATACAAACATCTCTTTTATGAACCGCCTGTTCATTCATTCAAATGGTATCATCACGTATTCGCAAAAAAAATGGAGCACTTAGTTAAAGAAGAAAATCCGGATTTAATTATATGCACACATGGGTTTCCTTCTTATTTGCTCAGTCAATTAAAAGCAAAAGGCAAGTGCGATGTACCTATTATAAATGTCTACACAGATTTCTTTATTAATAATTTATGGGGAAAAGAAGAGATTGATTTTCACTTTCTCCCTAGTGAAGAAGTAAAAAAAGGACTTCGTGCTCAAAGTGAAATTCCACTTCAAAATATGATGGTCACAGGAATACCGGTACATGAAGAAATAACAAAAACAAGAACATTTAAGCATCCTGGTAACCGAAATATTTTAATTGCTGGAGGCAGCAGCGGTTTAGGCAATATTATGGATTTCTACAATGATTTAAAAGATGCGAGCCATTTTCATTACTTTGTCTTATGCGGCAAAAATCAAAAGCTATATGAAGAAATCAAGGGATGGGAATTACAGCACGTTACACCGATTCCGTACATTTCATCACGCACAGAAATGAATGAACTGTATGAACAAGTGGATGCTATTGTAACAAAGCCAGGTGGTATCACGGTCAGTGAAGCTCTTCGCAAGAATTTACCGATTTTTGTTCATTCTGCTTTACCAGGTCAAGAAGAAGTGAATTTACGCTATTTAACAGAACGAAACTTAGTTCAAGAACTAAAGGCGGATCAATCGTTAGAAAGTCAGCTGCAGGCAGTGCTGCAGGATGCTGATAAAATGAGCACATTATATAACGCGATTGCTGCTTACCATAAAGAAATCGAAGCACAAACGCCTGAAGAACTTTTAGCAGTAGTCAATTGGATTTTAGGCGAAAAGCAAACGATTGGTCTTCATGCGTAAAACATTCATGTTTACAAACAATAAGGATAAGCTAAAAGACAAGCATGTTGAAAAAGTAGGGTTTAGATAAAAAAACAAACATCTTTTGAAAAAGATGTTGTTTTTTTATCTAAAGAAGCTATTCTTTCACTTAAGACATGTGGTGAGAGGTGTATAACATGAAAGAGAAAATTTTAATTGTGGAAGATGAAGCGCAAATTGCGAAAGTGTTAAAGATTGAATTGGAATTTGAAGATTATGAAGTAGATGTTGAGTACGACGGGAAAGCGGGGTTAGAGACGGCAACATCCGCTCAATATGACCTCATTTTGCTAGACGTGATGCTTCCAAGTCTGAGTGGTATTGAGGTGTTAAGAAGACTTCGGAAAGCGGAAGTATTTACGCCAGTTATTTTATTAACTGCCAGAAATACGACGCTGGATAAGGTAATGGGCTTAGACCAAGGGGCTAATGATTATGTTACAAAACCGTTTGAAATTGAAGAACTGTTAGCACGGGTTCGCTCTTGTATTCGCTATCGTTCGCTCGTAGAAGCATCAGGAACGAAAGAAGCTGAAGCGGAGCTCTTAACGATCAGTGATTTGACCATTAATCTTGAAACAAGGGAAGTCCTAAGAAACAATGAATCCATTACGTTGACACCGAAAGAGTATGATTTAGTCGTGTATTTGCTTACGAATAAAAATAAAATTGTCACGAGAGAAGGAATTCTCACAAACGTTTGGGGCTATGAATATGAAGGAGAAACGAACGTAATTGATGTGTATATTCGCCACTTAAGAAAAAAAGTAGATGAAGGTTTTTCTACTTCTCTCATTCATACGGTGCGGGGCGTAGGATATATGATGAAAGAGGAGAAACATGAAGATCACGACGAAGATTAATTTACTGACAACAGCATGGCTAGTGGTTATTTTATTAATCATGAACATCGTTGTTTTTTTCTCCTTTACTAAATCTACCGTGAATATGGAACAGGACATTTTATTCGAAAAAGCACGCGAGATTATTCAAAAAGGTCAGCAAGATCATTCCGTGGAGCTCTCGCCCGAGTTACTAAAATTTTATTTGACCAACCATTCATTTATCCGAACAGTCTCAGAAAATTCTACGGTCATTAACCAGGTATCAAATGACCCTCATCTGGTGAAAATTAAGCCCGAATTTTCAAAGAAAAAAAAGGTGAAACTTCGCAAAATCAGAGAAAAGCAAGTATTGGTTATTCGCATGCCTGTCAAAGTCAATAATCAAGTCGTTGAAACGCTTGAGATTGGTGAGCTCCTGACTGGTTTTGAAACCCGTAAAGATATTTTGCTATCAATTTTGATTTTTTGTTCGCTTGTGTCCATTTTACTGTCTCTTTTAGGAGGAAGATGGTTATCACGCGTCATTATGCATCCTATTAAAAATATGGTCACAACGATGAAAGAGATCGAAGAGAGCGGTGTTCCTAAAAAAGTCCTTATTCAAACCGAAACGAGAGATGAACTGCAGGGGATGACCGTTACCTTTAATCATATGATTGACCGCTTGCGAGAAAATATTGAAAAGCAAAATCAGTTTGTTTCCGATGCTTCTCATGAATTAAAAACCCCTCTAACCGTTATTCGCAGTTATTCTAATTTATTAAGAAGAAGAGGGATTAAAAATGAAGAAATTACGCTCGATGCGATCGACACTATCTATGCAGAAGCAACCAAAATGCAAAAAATGATTGAAACGCTGCTTGATCTGGCAAGTGTGGAAAAAGAACAAACGCTTGATCTGAAGCAAACAGATCTTGTTCTTATTTTTGAACAAATCGTTAAGCAGCTGCAGCAGGTATATAAAAGAGAATTAGTTCTTCATTATGATCAAACGCCCATTATGATTGAAGTGGATGAACTAAAAATGAAGCAAGTATTGATTATTTTGCTTGATAATGCAATTAAATACAGTACGGATAAAATTGAAGTGACCGTTGAAAAAAAGCAGGAAGATGTCATTATCAAAGTAAAAGACTATGGAATTGGCATTCCAAAAGAAGATCTTGCACATATTTTTGAACGTTTCTATCGAGTCGATAAAGCCAGAAGCAGAGCTACGGGAGGAACGGGGCTTGGACTGTCGATTGCACAAACTATTGTCCGTCAGCATAAAGGCGAGATTTTTATTAAAAGTGAAGAAGAAAAAGGAACTGAAGTTGTGATTCACCTTCCCGTTGAAAAATGAGGAGATTGGGGGAAAAGTGGTTTAGTGGAAGGAAGATCTGAACGATAAATCGTTCGGATCTTTTTATTTTTCTCAGACTAAAGTATGAAGGTATTTCATTATAAAGTCGTTCGAAACGCATGAAAAAAGCGAATAAAATAAGAGTATCAACAATCAGTGGAGGTTTTAGTATGAGTTATACTCTTTTTATAAAAGCAAATGACAGATCGGCAAGTGAAGCGGTTAGCGTGAAATTATATGATGCATTTTTAGAAAGCTATCAACAATCGCATCAAGATGAAGAAATAATAGAGCTAAATTTGTTTCAAGAAGAACTTCCTTATTTAGGTGCCGACATGATAAACGGTCGGTTTAAATTAGCAAGAGGGCTAGAAGTGACGGCAGCGGAAAACAAAGCAGCAGAAACTGCTAATTATTACTTAGAACAATTTGTGAGAGCAGATAAAATTGTTATTGCCTTTCCGCTTTGGAATTTTACTGTGCCGGCCGTGCTTCATACGTACTTTGATTATTTAAATCAAGCAGGCAAAACGTTTAAGTATACGCCAGAAGGTCCGGTGGGATTACTAGGCGATAAAAAAGTGATGTTATTAAATGCACGAGGCGGAGTGTATTCAGAAGGTCCAGCAGCTGAGGTCGAAATGGCCGTTAAATATGTAGGCAGCGTACTTCAATTCTTTGGAATCACAGATGTGAACTCTGTTATTATTGAGGGACATAATCAGTTTCCAGATCGTGGGCAAGAAATTATTGAAAGTGGCCTAGAACAAGCAGCACAATCAGCCAAAACATTTTAAATCATATTCGTAAAAGAGGACGGGACAACAGTATTTTAGGTGAAGGTATATCCGAACGATGAATCGTTCGGATTTTTTGTTGTTATAGTAAGCGTAGGTTTCATGCATGTAGTAGCTTCTAGGTGTTGATTGGAGGGCAAGGCGTAGACTCCTGCGGGAAAATCGGAACAGGTGAGACCCCGTAGGAGCGCAAGTGAAGAGGAGGCTCGGCGACCGCCCACGGAAAGCAACAGTGGTGTCACAAGCGGTCATACTAGCGCCTTTATCCCATTTGTCCTTCTTTAGATTGAATTGATTTATTATGTCTCCATCTCTTCTTTATATTTTTGCTGTATATCTTAAAACTTAATAGGTAAAATGAATAAATAATATAAAAGATATTCGCTTTATCTATAGGAGGAGCAGAGATGGATATTCGTCAGCTTAATTATTTTTTAGAAGTTGCTAAATTAAGGAGCTTTACTAAAGCATCTCAAAGTCTCCATATTTCACAGCCGACCTTGAGCAAAATGGTGAAAAACTTAGAAGAAGAATTGGAAGTAGAATTAATTGATCGGTCCGCAAGACAGATTGATTTAACGGACGCCGGGGAAGTGGTGTATACGCAAGGACAAAAAGTCATGACATCCATTGATGAGCTATCGACTTATTTATATGATGTGATGAATCTGAAGAAAGGGATGATTAAAATTGGAATTCCTCCATTGATTGGAGTTCTGTTCTTTCCAAAGATTATCAAAGGGTTTCAGCAGCTCTATCCAGATATTACGATTAAACTTATTGAATACGGAGCCAATCGTGTTCAAAAAGCAGTAGAAAAAGGAGAGTTAGACTTAGGTGTAGCGGTGCTTCCGGTAAATGAACATCTTTTTGATAGTAATCCTTTTATCTCTGAAAAAATGCTTTTATATGTTCACAATTCCCATCCTTTAGCCTCTAAAACTCATGTGGAAATTAATGAATTGGCCCAAGAGAAATTTATTTTATTTAATGAAGATTTTACGCTTCACGACCGGCTTATTCATGCATGTCAACAAGCAGGATTTGAACCTAACGTAGCTTACGAGAGCTCTCAATGGGATTTTATTGGTGAAATGATTGCCGAAAACTTAGGAGTATCTATCTTTCCACAGTCCATTGCGGCAAAAGTAGATTCCTCTATTGTAAAAGCAGTTCCTATTACTAACCCTTCAATTTCATGGGATTTAGGATTGATTTTAAAAAAAGATAAATATATTTCATATGCCTCTAAGCAATTTCTTCACTATATGAATGAACAGCATTCTGCTTTATATAGATAAAATGCATATGTTGTATTGAAGATATGTATTTTACGAAAGAGAGAATGTGCGTTAAAGTAGATAGTGTAGAAAACATACAAGAAAACAAACATTGATTCCGCGCGGTGTCAGTAAAAAATACGGAGGTTGATTTTACATGGCACAAGATAGTTATCAAAAAGGTTTAGATAAATTAATGGAATATACATTAACGAGTAACGATGATATTTCAACTCATTTAAAAATTACAGAAGACTTAAAAGACCTAGCTCCTGACGTTGGGAAATATATTATTGAATTTGCCTATGGAGACATTTATTCACGACCGGGTCTAACCAATAAGCAACGAGCATTAGTTACCATTTCATCATTGGTCACTCAGGGTACAGAGCCTCAGCTTGAGCTGCATTTAAATACAGGTTTAACAGCTGGACTAGAGCCGAAGGAGATTGTGGAGAGCATTATTCAGTTAATCCCATACACAGGCTTCCCTCGCGTGTTAAATGCTTTAAGCGTAGCCAAGAAAGTATTCGCTCAGCGTGACGTGGAAGTAGAGGCAGATGAAAAAGAGCTGGTAGAAAATAAATAATAAGCACAACAAAGACGCTCTAAAAGAGCGTCTTTGTTTATGCGAGCTGCTTTTGTTTGGTTTCTTTTCCTAGAAAAACAACCGAACCAACACCGATTAAAATAGCTCCACAAAAGATTGAGAACGTAACGGTTAAAGACGTACCTTGCGTTGACATATATCCAACTAACAGAGGCCCTAAAATTCCTCCAATTCGTCCAAAAGAAGCAGCCATTCCAGCTCCTGTGCCTCGGATAGATGTCGGATATTGCTCAGGTGTATACGCGTATAAAGCACCCCAAGCACCTAAGTTGAAGAAAGACAACAGCATACCTGCTGTTAGCAGCAGCCAAAGTGACTCGGCATTTCCAAAGATATATGCGCTAGCAGCCGTACCTAACAAATATGTGACCAATACGAATTTTCGGCCCATGCGTTCAATAAACCAAGCAGCCGTATAATAGCCAGGCAGTTGAGCTAATGTCATAATCAATACGTATTCAAAGCTTTTGATCAAGCTAAATCCTTTAATGACCATGACGCTAGGTAGCCATAAAAACATGCCGTAATATGAAAATACAACGCAAAACCACAGAACCCAGAGCATAATGGTAGATTGACGATAAGGCTTAGACCACACGCTTCTTACATTGTCCGCAATCGACGGTTTCTTTTCCTTTGTCGCCTCTACAAACTGAGGAGAATCGGGCAGTTTAATGCGCAAATAAATGGCATAAAACGCTGGAATAGCCGTTAGGATAAGCGCTAGCTGCCACCCGTAAGCTGGGATTACAAAATAAGAAATAAGCGCTGCCAGCAGCCAGCCGAAGGCCCAAAAACTTTCTAATAATACGACCACTTTACCGCGTTTTTCCGGCGCCACCGTCTCAGAAACAAGTGTAGAAGCAACCGGAAGCTCTCCTCCTAAACCCATTCCAATTAAAAATCGAAATACTAAAAAAGCAGCAAGGGTAGTAGTAAGAGCTGAAAGGCCGCTTGCCACTGAAAAAAGAACAAGAGTTACAATAAAAACGGTTTTTCGCCCAATTCGATCAGCCAGTAACCCAAACACCAAAGCTCCAACCGCCATTCCGATCGAGTTAACGCTGCCTATCCAACTCATTTCAGTAGGGGAAAGTCCCCATTCAGCGTGAAGAGCTGCAATGATAAAAGACAAAATGCCAACATCCATTGCATCGAAGAGCCACCCGAGCCCTGCGATGCCAAGCAGCTGACGTTCTGATAATTGTTTTGTTTTCATGTCTTCCTCCTAGAAGCAAAGAATTTTGCTTTAAGTTTACACCTGTCTTGACATAATGTCACGTCTATTTTAAAGAAAAAATTCAAACGGAAAAGCTCTATACCTAGTGGTATAGAGCTGGTTTTATTACCACATTTTACTGTAAAGCATTTTTTTAGACCATGTATAAGTCCTATGACCGCCGTCTATCGCAATGCAATGACCTGCTACATATGAGCTGTCATCAGATGCTAAAAATAATACCGCACCTTCTTTCGCGGAGCGTTCAGCGGTTGCTTTTCCTATGCCAGAGCTTGAC
Source organism: Priestia sp. JV24 (assembly GCF_025910025.1). Classification (NCBI taxonomy): domain Bacteria; kingdom Bacillati; phylum Bacillota; class Bacilli; order Caryophanales; family Bacillaceae; genus Priestia; species Priestia sp. JV24. Next base: position 87,821 of record NZ_JAPCIN010000024.1, on the reverse strand, counting down.
CCTGTAATAACAGAAACTTTTGATTTTAGACGTTCCAATTGTATCCCTCCGCAAAAATAAGTGTAATAGGTATGTATGTTCATGTCCTCCTCTATTATTTTGATAAAACGTTGCCAGGTTATACATATGTGAATAAAAATAAAGAGACGCAGATAAGGCAAATCCATTGTATAATGAACAGCAGTATGTCAGAAAAAATGAGGTGTTTACATGAAAGCAATCATAAAAAGCTTTATTAATGGACTCTTAACGATTGTCCCTATTATCCTTGTTATTTATATTTTGGTAAGAGTGTTTAATTTTTTAGACAGCATTTTAGGAAACGTATTGAAGCCCTATATGAAGCAGGATTATATACCGGGGGTTGGGATCTTAGCGACTCTTCTTTTAATTACGTTCTTAGGATGGTTATCCACTCGTTTTTTTGCAGGGAAAATCATTAACTTAATTGACCGGTTGTTAGAAAGAATACCGCTTGTTAAAACGCTATATACCGTTATTAAAGATACGTTTCAATCTTTTCTTGGAGAGAAAAAGTCCTTTTCAAAAGTCGCTTTAGTGACGATGCCCGGCACGTCAATGAAAGTTATAGGGTTTGTGACCTCTGAAGAAGTAGAAGAGGTGATTCACTCGTTAAAAGACCACGTAGCCGTCTATGTTCCACAAACTTTTCAAGTAGCTGGTTTTACTTTTTTGATTCCAAAAGAAGAAATTGAATGGTTAGATATTAAGCCGGAAGAAGCCATGAAGTTCGTGTTATCTGGGGGAGTATCTAGTTCAAAAACAGAAAAATAACAGAAGGCTTGTTGAAGCCTTCTGTTATTTTTGTTGGAGTAAGGCTGTTAAAAGATTAAGCGGTTCTTCCAACGGTTTAAGTTCCGTTAAATTTCCAACCATGCCTTTTACAATAGCAGCGGTAGGCTTATCTTTTTTTAGCTCCGTTTGTAAAATGTGAAAGCTGTCTGCGTGCTCATCAGAAATATGATCGCTGGTGTCTAGCAGATGTTTAATTTCCTCAAGAACTTGTTTTACCTGCTCATTTTTACTTAGAAAAGTCGTTCGTTCCTTTCCGTATATATCTTCACCAAAAGAAGCGGGAATAAGGGGACGAGGTTTTCTAGCCAATAAATCTTCTACTAATACATCAACTCGGTCCATTATGTAATGTGCTACTTCTTTAAAGGTAAGCTCGTATTGATTGAAGATAATAATTTCTAAAAAGGAATGATGAATACCTTCAATCATTTTCGTTAAATCCGAGATATAAGGAGTTACGTCTTCTCCGTATACGCTAACGAGGCTTTTGCGATGAAAGTAAAACGTTTCTCGCTGCATTTTATGAACAAAGGTCTCCACTTCTTTGTTAAATGGAATAGATTTTTCACGAATTTGCATGATAATAAAATCTCTATGCTCCGTAATAAATTCATAGAAATAGATAAGCTGATTCATATAGCGGCTGCGGGCATCGTTTACTTCCTCGTCGAGAGCATAAACAGAGCTAAAGAGCTTTTCATAGTAAAAGTTTAGAATTGATAATAAAAGTGCATCCTTAGATTTGAAGTGCAGGTAAAATGCACCTTTTGAAATGTTGCATTCATCTACAATTTCTTGCACAGAGGTAGCATTAAATCCTTTTTTGGCAAAAAGCTTAATCGAAGCTTCAATTATTCTCTTTTCTTTTTCTTTCATGTATTCTACCTCCTTTATTGAACAATTTAGCCATTCATTTCGTTAGATAATAGTATCATACACTAAAAAAGATAAAGGTATATATCAAAGTTAAAACCGGGAGTCAGTTCCTTTAAAAAACGATTTATCGTAAATATGTCTTTATTATGAACATGTTAGGAGAGAGCCTGCTTAGGGTTGACACTGACCAGTTAGTCATTTATATTTTAAGTTGTTGTGACCGATCAGTCAATTTTATTAGTATACATATATTTGAAGGAGGATATGCATTGGGGAAGTTTATTAAATTTTCATTGAAAAATAAATTTGCAGTATGGCTGTTAACGCTCTTTGTCATTATTGCAGGGCTGTATTCAGGGTTTAATATGAAACTAGAGACCATTCCTGATATTTCAACGCCTGTTGTAACAGTCAGTGCAACTTATCCGGGAGCCACTCCGGAACAAGTGGCAGATAAGGTGAGTAAGCCGATTGAACAAAAGCTTCAGGGACTGAGCGGTGTTGACACAGTTAGCTCGTCTTCTTATGAAAATATGGCTACTATTCAAGTTGAATATAGCTTTAGTAAAAATATGGAGAAGGCAGAAGACGAAGTTAGGCGAGCTCTTTCAAACGTAGATCTGCCAGATGATGTAGAGGAACCAAATGTTTCAAGGCAAAGCATCAGTGATTTTCCGATTATTTCATTAAGTGTTTCAGATGATAAAAAATCATTAGAAGGCTTAACGAAGTATGTAAAAAATACCGTTGTTCCCCAAGTTGAAAAAGTGCAGGGAATTTCTTCGGTCAGCGTGTCAGGAGAACAAGTTGAAGAAGCAGAACTTGTATTCAAACAAGACAAGCTCAAGCAGCTGGGACTCGATGAAGATACGGTGAAAAAGCTGATCCAAGCATCCGATGCAAAAGTGCCGGCTGGTACGTATACGATGGATGGATCTCAAAAATCTGTTGTGGTAGACGGAAAGATGACAACAGAAAAAGATTTGGAAAACTTAGAGATCCCAGCTGTGCCTAGTCAAGGAGCTGCTCAAGGTCAGCAACAAGAAATGAGCCAGCAGCAGACACAAGGAGCCGTACAGCAGGTGCCGTCCGCAGCTTCGATTCCAACTGTGAAATTAAAAGAAATTGCGGATGTTAAAGTGATGGGGAAAGCAGAATCCATTTCTCGCACGAACGGAAAACCTTCAATTGCTGTACAAGTTGTCAAAGCGAAGGATGCGAACACAGTAAATGTTGTAAATGATATTAAAGAAAAAATGAATAGCCTAGAAAAGAAAAATAAAGACCTTCACGTTGACAATATTTTTGATCAAGGTAAACCGATTGAAGATTCTGTTCATACGATGCTAAATAAAGCTATTATCGGTGCGGTCTTTGCGGTTATTATTATTCTTTTATTTTTACGTGATATTCGTTCAACGATTATTGCCGTTATTTCAATTCCGCTTTCGCTATTAATCGCCATTTTGGCGCTCAAATCAATGGATATCTCTTTAAATATTATGACGCTTGGAGCGATGACTGTAGCCATCGGAAGGGTTGTAGATGATTCCATTGTCGTTATTGAAAATATTTACCGCCGCATGGCTTATCAGGAAGAAAAGCTTAAAGGAAAAGATTTAATTGTTGCGGCGACGAAAGAAATGTTTGTTCCAATTTTCTCTTCTACAGTCGTAACCGTGGCCGTATTCTTACCGTTAGGTCTCGTAGAAGGACCGGTAGGAGAGCTATTCTTACCGTTTGCGTTAACGGTTGTTTTTGCACTGTTAGCATCACTGCTAGTAGCGGTAACACTCGTGCCAATGCTTGCTCATTCGTTATTTAAAACAAATGTAAAAGTAAAAGAAGAAAAGCCAAGCAAACTAGCGCATGGATATAAGCGAATTTTGAACTGGACGCTAAACCATAAGCTTATTTCCTTTGGATTAGCCGTCCTACTGTTAGTAGGAAGTTTATTCTTAGTTCCTTCTATTGGCGTGAGCTTCTTGTCATCCGATCAAGAAAAAACGCTGACGCTTACGTATACACCGAAAGCAGGACAGTCTCAAAGCGACGTAGAAAAAGCAGCAAATCGTGCAGAAGCGTACTTGATGAAGCGAGATGGTGTCAAAACGGTTCAGTATTCGTTCGGTGAAGGCAACTCGTTTAATCCGGGAAGCAAAAATAACGTTTTAACATTTGTGCAATATGACGAGGATACACAAAACTTTGATAAAGAGCAGGATAAAGTATTAAAAGCTCTTAATAAACAAGCGAATCAAGGTGAATGGGGCTCAATGAATACAGCGTCTAGCGGCAGCAATAATTCATTAAACGTCCTTATTTACGGAGATAGCTTAGATGAAATCAAACCTTATGCTGATAAAGTTCAGCATGTTCTAGAAAAGCATAAAGAACTGAAAAATGTCGATTCTACGCTTTCAGATACGTTTGATGAATATACGCTAGTACCGAACCAAAAGAAAGCCGCTGAACTCGGCTTGTCTGCTAGTCAAATCAGCATGCAAATTTCGAACCTTGGACAGCGTGAAGTATTAACGACTATCCAAAAAGATGGAAACGAAATTAACGTATACCTTCCAAAAGAAAAAGAGGATTTCTCTACTTTTGCCGAACTTTCAAGCACAAAAGTGACCTCTCAAACTGGACAGGAAGTTACATTAAATGAAGTTGTCGATATTAAAAAAGGTAAAACATCGAATACGGTAACTCGCCGTGATAATAAAATTTATGCAGAGGTAAGTGCCGATATTAAGAGTGACGATGTAGGCGGCGTTTCTTCTAACGTCCAAAAAGAAGTGAAGAAAATTGATTTGCCAAGTGATATGGATATTAACTTTGGCGGAGCATCAGAGCAAATTAATGACTCATTTAGTCAATTAGGAATTGCTATGCTCGCAGCCATCGGTATCGTGTACTTCGTACTAGTACTGACATTTGGGGGAGGGCTAGCACCGTTTGCTATCTTATTCTCACTTCCATTTACACTTATTGGTGCACTAGTGGCGCTGTTAATCTCTGGAGAAACAATCAGCATTTCTTCGATGATTGGAGCTCTTATGCTGATTGGAATTGTGGTAACAAATGCAATTGTGCTGATTGACCGCGTGATTCATAAAGAGCAAGAGGGTCTGTCGACGCGTGAAGCGTTACTAGAGGCTGGAATGACACGTCTTCGCCCGATCTTAATGACAGCTATTGCAACGATTGGTGCACTGCTTCCATTAGCGTTTGGATTTGAAGGTGGAGGCCTTATTTCAAAAGGGCTAGGGGTTACGGTAATCGGAGGACTAACAAGTTCTACGCTGCTTACGCTCATTATCGTTCCAATTGTCTATGAGTTTTTTATGAAGTTTAAGCGCAAAAAAGTAAAAAAGTAGAAGCAAAACAAATTTCCGCTTTTGAGGTGAATAGCGATGAAGTCAATTGATAAACTAATGAAACAGCTGATTCAACAAGGAATTAAAGCAAAGAAAGTAACGATTGATAAATCAAAGCGCCAGCAGTGGATGTCCATGTCATTGCCTAAAACGGCATGGCAGCATTCAAAATAAAAAAGAGCTGACTTAGAGTCAGCTCTTTTTTATTAACGATCTGTATCTTCAAATGATCCTTCTTGATAGGCGTCGCTTACTTGCTCATGTGTTTCTGCTAGGCCTTGTGAGAGTGCATCTTGTCGGTTATAATCTTCTGTTTCGAACTGACGGTCAGCCATTTCATTTGTATCAGGCTGCTTTTTAGGCTGTTTTTTTGAATTCATTTTCACCACTCCTATTTAATAAAGTGAGACCACGGTTAGTGTGCGATGAAAGGAAATACATTATACATGCAAAAAGAGCTTCGATTCGTCGAAGCTCTTTCTTTCATAGTATTATTGTTTTTTATCTAAGAAGATTTTTTCAATATCATCAAGTACGATATTAGCTGCTAACACACCGCCTGCTGTATTCCAAGTAGCATCATCTACTTTATGAACATGGTCTTCTTGAGCTACTTTTAACTTTTTGAAAAGCGGATCGTTTATCCATTCTTTTTCAAGCTTTGTTGCTTCGCCGTCTCCCGTTTCATAAGAGAAGTAGAATAGCTGATCGCCGTCCATTGCCGGAATGCGTTCTTTTGTTGCATTCATTTCAGCAAAATCATTTTTGTCTTGAGATTCAGGGCGAGCAAAGCCAAGCTGATCTAAAATAACGCCTGAGAACGAATCTTTATGATAGATACGAACGTCTCCAGCTGTAAAGCGTACAACTGAGATTTTTTGTTTTAACTGATCACCAAGACGTTTCTTTAAATCTGCTACGCGATTGTCATAGTCAGCTAATACTTCTTTACCTTTTTCCTCTTTATTCACAGCTTTTGCATATAGCTTAAAGTTTGATTTCCAGTCTCCGCGCAGCTCTTCAGAAAATACAGTCGGAGCAATTTGACTCAGCTGATCGTATACTTTTTCTTGGCGCATCTTATTTCCGATAATCAAGTCAGGTTTTAAAGCTGCGATTGCTTCTAAGCTTGGCTCGCTTTCTGTACCTACACTTTTAACGCCTTTCATCTGACCTTTAATATGGTCATACCACGGATTTCCTAACCATGATTGAACAGCACCCACAGGCTTTACACCCATTGCAAGAAGAGCTTCAGTACCTTCGTTTGTTAAAACGACTACTCGTTTAGGTGTTCCTTTAATCTCTGTTTTATCCATTGCGTGTTTTACTGTATAAGTTTCGCCAGAACCCTCAGTTTTTTCTTTTTTATTATCGTCAGCGCTGTTTGAATTACCGCAGGCTGCCAGCACAAGCAGTGTCATAATGGTAAGAATGGATAACAAATATGACAACTTGCCTTTAGAATATGTATTCACATCTCTTCCTCCTCTTAAGTGATAATGATTTTCATTAACAATTAAGATAATATTCTAACTTTTAAGCGGTGTCAATTAAAAATTGAAAATGATTCTCAAAATCATTGACACTTTTTTCAATGTTTCCTAAACTAAAGGTTAGATATATATAGGAATCATCTTAGAGGAGAGCAATGAAAATGATGCTACGCAGTGTTCAAATGAAAGTAATGGGGCTCATCATTGGAATCATGCTGCTTTTAATCTGTATTGGATTAAGTATCGTACTCGGATACACAGATACAAGTATCAAGACAGCATTTGAAGCTTTTCAAGCGTTTAACGGTTCGAATGAGCACATAGTTATTCAAAATATTCGATTGCCGCGCGCTATAATTGGTGCTGTGGTAGGTATTTGTTTAGGAATTGCAGGAGCAATGATGCAGGCGTTAACGAAAAACCCACTTGCTTCACCAGATATTATTGGTGTGAACGCTGGGGCCAGCTTTTTTATTGTTGTTGCAGTGATGATTTTTTCGGTCAATTCACTTCAAGCTTTTACATGGATTGCATTTGTAGGAGCGGCATTAACCGTAGTGGTTGTCTATTTTCTTGGGTCCATCGGAAAAGAAGGATTAACGCCTATTAAATTGACGCTCGCAGGAGCGGCTATTGCAGCCTTTTTCTCTTCTTTAACACAAGGGCTGCTGGCTGTCGATGAATCTTCACTTGATCAAGTTCTCTTTTGGCTGGCTGGGTCTGTTCAAGGGCGCAAGGTGGAAATGCTGTATGGCATACTGCCTTATGTAGTGCTAGCAATTATTGTCACGTTTTTTATTGCTTCAAAAATTAATATTTTAACGATTGGTGAAGATGTAGCTAAAGGATTAGGTCAAAGAACGGCTCTTGTGAAAATTATAAGCGGGATCATTATTGCCATTTTAGCTGGTGGAGCCGTTGCAGTAGCCGGTCCGATTAGCTTTGTTGGAATCATTGTTCCTCATGTTGTAAGAGCAATTGTAGGACAAGATTATCGCTGGGTATTTCCCTATAGTGCGGTTGCCGGCGGGATTTTAATTTTATTAGCTGATGTTGCGGCCAGGTATGTCATTATGCCTCAAGAAATCCCTGTTGGAGTCATGACTGCTGTTATTGGTACACCTTTCTTTATCTATATGGCAAGGAAAGGGGCCAAGGCGTCATGAAAACATACTTATCTCTTCGCTTAAAGCGGATTTCATTTTTAGTTAACATAAAAGCAGCTTTGATTATCACTGGTTTTTCAGCTGCACTTATTGCTCTTTTTTTATTAAGTGCAGGTACGGGCGACTTATTTATCAATCCCTTTCGTGTGATTAACATTTTAGCGGGTCATGGACTGGAGTTTGAACGGTTAGTTGTTACCTCCTTTAGACTTCCGCGCATTATCGTTGCCATTTGTGCCGGTATTTGTTTAGCCATTGCAGGTGCTATCTTGCAGGGGCTTGTGCGAAATCCGCTTGCTTCACCAGACTTGATTGGATTAACAGGGGGAGCGTCAGTCGGTGTAGTGTTATTTTTGACACTATTTAGTGATAAAAGCAACTCGTTAACCGTAAGTATTAATTGGATGCCTGTTAGCGCATTTTTAGGTGCATTGGCAGTGGCGCTTTTACTTTATGTGTTTGCCTGGAAAAATGGCGTCTCTCCTATTACACTAGTATTAATAGGAATTGGATTAACAGCGTTAACGAAAGCTATGACCACGCTGTTTATGATTATGGGTCCTATCTATCGCGCCAGCCAGGCAAATATTTGGATTACAGGAACGGTGTATGGCTCAAACTGGGCCAGTGTTTCCGTACTAGTTCCTGTTACAATAGGGCTGGTTATAATCACGATTTTAATGATTCGAAATTTAAATGTTCAAGAATTAGGTGAAGAAATTGCGACTAACGTTGGAAGTCGCGTTCAAAAAAATCGATTGGCACTATTACTGATGAGTACAGCTTTAACAGGAAGCGCCGTTGCATTTGCCGGCGGAATTAGCTTTGTAGGATTGCTTGCTCCACATATTGCCCGAAAGCTGGTAGGTTCTTCATTCGGAGCTTTAATACCGCTATCGGCACTAATCGGAGCGATTTTAATCACAGCAGCAGATTTAATTGGCCGAACATTTTTCTTGCCAATCGAAGTGCCAGCAGGTGTATTTACAGCTGCAATTGGCGCACCGTACTTCATTTATTTACTATACAAACAAAGAAACGTATAGCATTCTTTGTAGAAGGAGCGATTCGCATGCATTCGTTAGAAACAAAATCGCTAACATTATCATATGGAGAAGCGATGATTATAGATGAGCTTGACGTTACCATCCCAAAGGGTGAGATTACGGTTTTTATCGGCAGTAATGGATGCGGAAAATCTACGCTGCTGCGTTCACTAGCAAGATTATTAAAGCCACATGCCGGCTCTATTTTGCTAGAAGGCTCTAAAATTTCCTCTCTTCCTACCAAGGAAATTGCAAAGCAGCTAGCAATTCTTCCGCAAGGTCCTGTTGCACCTGAAGGGCTGACAGTGCTTCAGCTTGTTAAACAAGGGCGCTATCCGTATCAAAATTGGTTTCGTCAGTGGTCTCAAGAAGATGAAGAAAAAGTACAAAATGCACTCGAAGCAACAGGGTTAGCAGACTTGGCTGATCGTCAAGTTGATTCGCTTTCTGGAGGACAGCGTCAGCGCGCATGGATTGCTATGACATTAGCACAAGATACGGATATTATTTTACTTGATGAACCGACAACGTATTTAGATATGACGCATCAAATTGAGATCTTGGACTTGTTGTTTGAACTGAATGAAAAAGAAAATCGTACCATCGTAATGGTGCTGCATGATTTAAACTTAGCCTGCCGCTATGCTCATCATATTGTGGCGCTTCAAGATAAAAAAATCTATGCACAGGGAAGACCAGAAGAAGTCATTAACTGCGATTTAGTACAGCGAGTCTTTAATATGAACTGTGAAGTGACGGTGGATCCGTTATTTGGAACGCCTCTTTGTATTCCTCATGGGCGCGGACGATGTATTGTGAATAAGCTGCGCGTTGAAACGCAGCATGCTCAATAAGAAAGAGCAAAGCGAGTTAGCAGAAAAATTCCGCTGTACGTTTAAAGATAACTCGCTGTATAGGTTGTCTCCCTCCAGCTGCATGGACGAAAGCACGCTGAGGATTCAGCTGCTATGGATTCAACAGACGATGGAGGCTGATAACTTGAGAGCAGCTGCCTCTATGTTAGCGAAGCGGTATAGCTTTGTTGTGGTGGCGGCTTTGTATTCATTTATTGTGTTTCAAAAAAAGATAAACGCATCGACTAAAAATGTTTCGTTGCATACAGAAGACGCTGAAACGATCTGGCTCCCAAAAGTGTTCATCTCAGAAATTGAGACGAAAGAAGTAACAGAGGACAATCGGAAAATTCTTCTTGATGAACTTCTTGATGAATTGTTTGCTCATCACATTGAGCGGATATGGTCATCACTGCGTAAAGTGACAAAAATTTCAAAGCTGACGCTGTGGGAAAACGTAGCTGTTTATATCCACTGGCTTTATGATTTGCTTTTAGCAAATGAAGAAATAGAAAATGTACAAGTACAAAAGAATTTACGATATGTGTTGGAAGAAGCTGAGGGTCATCACTTTGGTTCATACCATCATAATCCGTTTGCTAGGTACAGTTCACCTCTTCAAGTAGAGAAGCAAATGCAGGAGATAAGGGTTCGGCAAACGTGCTGTTTATCTTACCAAACAGGAGCTAAAAAGACTTATTGTCAAACTTGTCCAGTTATTTGTAAACCAAAGAAAGGAGTGATTGTGCATGAGTAAAACCTTTCAAGAGCAATTTGACGGTTTAATTGAAAAGTATACGGAACTAATGGTTGGTCAAAGTGACGAACAGCTGCAGGAAAAAGTAAAAATGTGGGCACTTTACAACCATATCTCAAAATCCATGCCTCCTTTAACAAAGCATTGGAATCAATTATATCCGGAAGCAAAAGCGGAAATGGTGGAGATTGTAAAGGAAATCAAAGAGCTGAATGAAGCGCATCGAGCGTCACAGCGAAAACCAGAATAAAAACATTCATCACGAAGCTGATGGATGTTTTTTTATCCAAAAGCTCTCGGTCGCTTTTTGATTTTGTATGCATAGGTTAATAAAGGGTGCCTATCTATCTAGTTTGGAAAATGGTAAAATTAATGATAATTAAATAAATTTTGTGAGGCGTATGACAAGTGAAGGCGGGGGGTTGCTTTGGAACAAACGATAAGAAACTTTTTTTTATTGTTATCAAAAAGCAAAAAGTTAACAAAGCTGGCTAAACGCTATGGCTTACGTTTTGGAGCAGCACGTTTTGTTGCAGGGGAAACCATCGATGAAGCTGTTAGTGTGATAAAAAAGCTAAATGAACAGGGATTAAAAGTAACGATTGATTATCTTGGCGAGTTTGTGGAAAGTGAAGCTGAAGTTGATCATGCCGCAGCTCAATGCATAAAGGCCATTCACCTTATACACAAAGAAAGGTTAGATTCAGAAATTTCTTTGAAATTAACGTCTATGGGACTGGATATTTCAGAGGATTTGGCACTTCATCATATGCGGCGTATTCTTGAAGAAGCGGAAAAATATAGCGTATTTGTGACGATTGATATGGAGGATTATAAGCGATGCAGCAAGACGATTAAGCTATTTAAACAATTAAAAAATGAGTATGAACACGTAGGGACGGTGCTTCAAGCATACTTATATCGAACAGAAAGTGACATCCGTGAATTAGATGCTTATGCTCCTAAATTAAGGTTAGTGAAAGGGGCGTACAAAGAAGCAGCAGACGTGGCGTTTCCTGATAAAGAAGACGTAGACGAAAACTTCAAAAACATAATTGGGCTCCACTTATTAAACGGTCACTACACAGCAGTTGCTACTCACGATGAACGAATCATTCAGTATGCAAAAGAGTTTGTTAAAAAGCATGGAATTTCAATGAATCAGTTTGAATTTCAGATGCTATACGGCATTCGGTCAGAAAGGCAAGTTCAGCTCGTAGCAGAACAATATAAAATGAGAGTGTACGTTCCTTATGGAACGGACTGGTATGGGTACTTTATGAGGCGCCTTGCAGAAAGACCTGCAAATGTCGCATTTGTCTTAAAAGGAATTGTAAAAAAATAATAATGAAATGGTCGTGATGACAAAGTAAGAAATAATCAAAAATCGAACATGATTCGATTACTCATGTTCGATTTTGAGGTTAATGTCCTTGAGTGTTATGCTTTGTGTACTGTTGGTTTTGAGATGTCTTTTTGCCGCGTCCGTGCGGTTCATTGACCGGTCCAGCATTTCCTTTAACGCTTGCTGCGCTTACGCCTGCTGACGATGGATCCTTCTTTAATTTGCTCACAAAATCACCTCCTGTGTATTAAGATAACCAAACACCTCAAAAATAGTTAGAGATAATATTGTGAATATATTGCGAAAATTTAAAAAATGTTTTATAGTAAAAACAGAGATTAACAGTGACTCTCTTTTTTTACGCATAAAATGAATGATCATTCATTCAATATATTAAAGGGGATGTGGGGATAATTATGAACATAAAAAAAGCCGCGGTTTTAGGTTCAGGAGTTATGGGCTCTGGAATTGCAGCTCATTTAGCAAATGTAGGAATTCCAACGCTTTTGCTAGACGTGGTTCCAACTTCATTAACAGCAGACGAGGAAAAAAAACAGCTAACGCTTGAAGATAGGCAAGTGAGAAATCGGTTGAGTACAACTGCTCTAGCTAAATTAACGAAGCAAAAACCGGCACCTTTAACGTCGAAGTCATCACTATCGTTAATTACGCCAGGAAATCTTGAAGATCATTTACAGCAGTTAAGCGAGTGTGATTGGATTATTGAAGTAGTAGTGGAACGTCTTGATATTAAACAGCAGCTGTTTGAAAGAATTGACAGTGTACGAAAAAAAGGCAGTATCGTAAGTTCAAATACTTCAGGAATATCGATCCACGAAATGGCTAAAGGACGCTCAGAAGATTTTAAAGCGCATTTTTTAGGAACGCACTTTTTTAATCCACCACGTTATTTAAAGTTATTAGAAATCATTCCAACTCATGACACAAAATCAGAAATTGTTGAATATATGAAAACGTTTGGTGAAGATGTATTAGGTAAAGGAGTAGTTATTGCAAAAGATACGCCTAACTTTATCGCCAACCGTATCGGTACGTACGGTTTACTTGTGACTGTTCAAGAAATGTTAAAAGGCAATTACAGCGTGGGAGAAGTTGACTCTGTGACGGGTCCCTTAATTGGAAGACCAAAAAGTGCAACGTTTCGAACGTTAGACGTAGTGGGACTAGACACATTTATTCATGTGGCCAACAATGTGTTTGACAAAGTGGAAGGCAAAGAAAAAGAAGTATTCGATGTGCCTTTATTTATGAAACAAATGCAGGAAAATGGCTGGTTAGGAAGCAAGTCAGGGCAAGGCTTCTTTTTAAAGAAAGGAAAGGAAATTCTAGAACTTGATCCTAGTACACTTCAATACGTCGAGAGAAAGAAGTTAAAAACAGCTTCTACGGAATTAAGCAAGCAGGCAAAAGGGCTGCAAAACAAAATGAAAGCGCTTATATACTCCGGTGATCGTGCCGGCCAGCTTCTTTGGAACATCATCAGTCCCGTTCTTGTGTATGCAGCTCAGTTAAAAGATGAAATTGCCGACGATATCGTGGCCATTGATCAGGCTATGAAGTGGGGGTTTGGCTGGAAACTGGGTCCGTTTGAGACGTGGGATGCAATTGGTTTAGAAAAATCAATGGAGAAGATGGAGCAGGAGGGCTTAGCAATTCCGCAGTGGGTAAAACAAATGCAGGAAAACGGATTTACAAGCTTTTATAAAGAAATGGAAGGTCAAACGCTTTATTACGAAGATGAGGAGTATAAAGCGGTAAAAGAAAATAAAAAGGTGATTCACCTGTCGTCTTTACGCTCTCAAAATAATGTCATTTTAGAAAACAGCGGAGCGAGTTTAATTGATTTAGGAGATGATGTGGCGTGCCTGCAGTTCACTTCTCCTAACAATGCAATTGGGCTAGATATTATCAGCTTATTAAATCAGTCTCTTGAAGAAGTGAATAAGAACTATAAAGGGCTGGTCATAGGAAATCAAGGAAAAAATTTCTGTGTTGGCGCTAACTTAGCTATGATTTTAATGGAAGCACAAGATGACAATTATTTTGAAATTGAATTCGTTATTAAACAATTTCAACAGGCAATGATGAAGGTGAAATACAATGAGAAGCCGGTTGTTGCAGCTCCGTTTGCAATGGCTCTTGGAGGCGGAGCAGAAATTTGCTTGCCGTCAGCTAAAATTCAAGCTTCTGCTGAAACTTACATGGGCCTTGTAGAAGTAGGAGTCGGACTCATTCCTGGTGGAGGAGGTAACAAGGAGCTTTATATCAAACAGTTAAGTGGTTTACCTAACGGTGTAACGCTCGATCTTCAGCAGATTGCGAATAAAACATTTGAAACAATTGCTACTGCAAAAGTATCCACTTCTGCTGCAGAAGCTAAACAGCTAAATTTCTTAAATCGCCATGATGGCATCAGCGTAAACGGAGATCACCTGCTGAATGACGCGAAGAACTCAGTCCTTGCTTTACATGACACGGGCTATAAACCGCCTGTAAGAACTAAGATCCCTGTCGTTGGAGAAACAGGGTATGCAACGTTGCTGCTAGGAGCTCAATCCATGAAGTATTCAGGATATATATCAGAACATGATTATAAAATTGCTAGTAAGTTAGCATTTGTGTTAGCCGGAGGACGTGTAGCGTTTGGTTCGGAAGTTGATGAAGAGTATTTGCTGGACTTAGAGAGAGAAGCATTTTTAAGCCTTGTTGGAGAAGCGAAGTCTCAAGAACGTATGCAGCACATGTTAGTTAAAGGAAAACCACTGCGCAATTAAGGGGGAGAAAAAATGAGAGAAGCAGTTATTGTAGCAGGTGCTAGGACACCGGTCGGAAAAGCAAAAAAAGGTTCATTGGCAAGTGTTAGACCTGATGATTTGGGTGCCATTGCGGTTAAAGAAACTCTTCGCCGAGCAGGCGGATACGAAGGACCAATTGATGATTTAATTATTGGTTGTGCGATGCCTGAAGCAGAACAAGGTTTGAATATGGCTCGAAATATTGGCGCTCTTGCAGGTTTGCCTTATACGGTGCCAGCAATAACGATTAATCGTTATTGTTCATCAGGTTTGCAAAGTATTGCCTACGGTGCAGAGCGAATTATGCTAGGGCAAGCCAAAGCAGTGTTAGCTGGAGGAGCAGAATCAATGAGTTTTGTTCCGATGTTTGGAAATGTAGCGCGTCCGAATGTTCAGCTGGTTGAAAATGCGCCGGAGTATTATATGGGCATGGGACATACAGCAGAACAAGTGGCGATGAAATATGGAATTTCACGTGAAGACCAGGATGCGTTTGCTGTACGCAGCCATCAAAAAGCAGCAAAAGCACTTCAAGAAGGGAAGTTTAACGACGAAATTGTTCCGGTGGAAGTGACGCTTCGAAAAGTGGATGAAAACAATAAGCTCCGTGAACAAAAGCTGATGTTCTCTCAAGATGAAGGAGTTCGTCCTGGCACAACTGCGGATGTATTAGGGAAACTTCGTCCAGCTTTTTCGGTTAAAGGATCGGTAACAGCTGGAAACTCTTCGCAGACAAGTGACGGAGCTGCATCCGTTTTTCTAATGGATAAAGAACAAGCTGAAGCAGAAGGGTTAAAGCCTTTGCTTAAGTTTCGCTCATTTGCAGTTGGAGGAGTTCCGCCTGAAGTAATGGGGATTGGCCCGGTAGCTGCCATCCCTAAAGCTCTTAAACTAGCAGGGCTGGAACTTTCTGATATCGGGTTGTTTGAATTGAATGAAGCATTTGCTTCTCAAGCACTCGGCGTTATTCGTGAATTAAATATTAATGAAGATAAAGTAAATGTAAACGGAGGCGCTATTGCCTTAGGTCATCCATTAGGCTGTACTGGAGCTAAGCTTACTCTTAGCTTAATGCACGAAATGCAGCGTCGGAATGAGCAGTTTGGAATTGTCACCATGTGTATTGGCGGAGGAATGGGAGCTGCTGGTGTATTTGAGTTGTTAGCATAATCATTTCAAAGGGGGATATAAACATGTCAAATAAAACAAAACAAATGATTAAAGGTGGAAGCTTTTTAATTGAAGAGGGCGATGCAAGCCGCGTCTACACGCCGGAGGATTATACATCTGAACAAAAGATGATTGCCAAGACGACAGATGAATTTGTAGAAAATGAAGTCCTTCCACAAGTGGAATATTTAGAAAAGCATGAGTTTGAACGCTCTGTAAAGTTATTAAAACAAGCTGGTGAATTAGGTTTACTTGGTGCAGATGTACCGGAAGAATACGGTGGCCTCGGTTTAGATAAGATTACCTCGGCTTTAATTGCTGAAAAAATGTCTCGAGCAGGCGGATTTTCCATCACTCATGGTGCTCACGTAGGAATTGGGTCATTGCCAATCGTCTTATTTGGAACAGAAGAGCAAAAGCAAGCATATTTACCTGCTTTAGCAGTTGGGGAAAAAATAGCAGCATATGCGTTAACAGAACCTGGTTCTGGTTCCGATGCCCTGGGTGCTCGAACAACAGCTCGCCTTAACGCAGAAGGTACACACTATGTGTTAAATGGAGAAAAGCAGTGGATTACGAATGCCGGATTTGCTGATGTGTTCGTGGTGTATGCGAAAATCGACGGCGATAAATTTTCTGCTTTTATCGTGGAGCGCGAATTCCCAGGCGTTTCGGTTGGACCGGAAGAGAAGAAAATGGGAATCAAAAGTTCATCAACAAGAACATTAATTCTTGAAGATGCGCTTGTTCCAAAAGAAAACGTGTTGGGTGAAATTGGAAAAGGACATGTGATTGCGTTTAACATTTTAAATATTGGGCGCTATAAGCTTGGAGTTGGAGCAGTTGGAGCAGGAAAACGTGCATTAGAAATTACGTCTCAATATGTTAACCAGCGTCAGCAGTTTAAAACGCCAATTGCTAAATTCTCATTAACACAAGAAAAGTTAGCCACAATGGCTTCTAAATTGTATGCAACTGAAAGCTCCGTATATCGTACGGTAGGACTTTTCGAAGACCATATGGGCCAGCTTTCAGAAGAACAGCAAAAAGACGGAAAACAAATTGCCGCTTCCATTGCTGAATATGCTATTGAATGCTCATTAAACAAAGTGTTTGCCACGGAATCTCTTGACTACATCGTAGATGAAGGGGTGCAGCTTCACGGAGGCTATGGTTTTATGAGTGAGTATGAAATCGAGCGCTTGTATCGCGATTCCCGCATTAACCGTATTTTTGAAGGAACAAATGAGATTAACCGTCTTTTAGTACCAGGCACATATTTACGCAAAGCGCTAAAAGGAGAGCTTCCGCTGCTTCAAAAAGCACAAACGCTTCAAGAAGAATTGATGATGCTTATGCCGCAGGAAGTAGGAAATGAGCCGTTAGATCAAGAAAAAATGCTTGTGCAAAACGGGAAGAAAATTGCGCTCTTGCTTTTGGGATTAGCTGCACAAAAGTATGGCAAAGAATTAGAGAAAGAACAAGAAATTCTCGTTAATATTTCCGATATGATCAGTAACGTATATGCAATGGAATCTACTGTTTTGCGTACTGAAAAAGCCATTTCCAAAACAGGAGCAGGTCAGAATAGCTTAAAATTAAAGTATACCCAAGTATTTTGCCAAGAAGCATTTAATCGGATCGAAGCAGATGCAAAAGAAACGTTAATTGGCGTTGAACAAGGTGATACGCTTAGAGTCATGCTTTCGTCTCTTCGCAAGTTAACGCGCTATACACCAATCAATGTGATTAGCGTAAAGCGTGAGATTGCGAAAACGCTTCTAGAAGTAGAGAAGTTCACGGTTTAAGGAAAAAGGAGCTCGTTTTGCGAGCTCCTTTTTGTTTAAGAAGCCTCTATCTAGGTAAATGATAAAGGATGTGTTAAAATACGAAAAAAGCTTAAAATAAAGGGTGGTTGACGAAATGTCATTATTTTTTTATTCATATCCAAAGTGTGGGACGTGCCGAAAAGCAAAGAAGTGGCTGGATGATAACGGAGTAGCGTATGAAGAAATTCATATTGTAGAAAACCCGCCAACAAAAGAGCAGCTGCAGTCTTATTATCAGAACAGCGGCTTAGAATTAAAAAAATTCTTTAATACAAGCGGTAAAAAATATCGCGAATTAGGGCTTAAAGATAAAGTAAGCAGTGCGAGTGAAGATGAACTTCTGTCTATTCTTGCGTCAGATGGCATGTTAATTAAGCGTCCGCTGCTAACAGATGGACAAAAAGTAACGCTTGGTTTCAAAGAAGAGCAGTTTGAAGACGTGTGGAAGTGAGTTTTCAAATAGAAAATTTTTACCTTTTACGTTACACTGTTAATAGGAAGTTATTTTAGGTTGTAGAAAGTGTTCTTCACGTTGAAGGCGCTTTTTATATAAACAAATTACGATACATATTTTGGAGGGATTAAGATGAGTACACCAAAAGATTTGCGTTATTCTGAAGAGCATGAATGGGTAAAAACAGAAGGAGACGTTGTCCGCGTAGGTATTACACATTTCGCTCAAGCTGAGCTTGGAGACATCGTATTCGTTGAACTGCCAGAAGTAGGAGCAACAGTAGAAGCTGACGAGCCGTTTGGCAGCGTTGAATCAGTAAAAACAGTTTCTGAGCTCTATGCACCAATTAGCGGTGAAGTTGTAGCAGTAAACGACAACTTAAGCGATAGCCCTGAACTTGTTAATGATTCTCCATACGAAGAAGCATGGATGATTACAATCAAACCATCTGATTCTTCTCAAGTAGACAAGCTAATGACAGCAGAGCAATACGAAGAAATGACAAACGAAGGATAATATTCCTCCATAAATTGTCTTTATGAAAAATTTTTGACTGGACACTCTATTAGTAAACAAGCTAAAGGAGTGTCTTTTTATGTTTGAAAAACAAAAAATGGACGTTACAGATCGCGTTACAGCTAAATTTCATGACGGCGGTATGAAATTATATGTTGATAAGCAGCCAATTGGTGAAGTTAGTTACGGAACAAGCGGCAATGAATACCGCTTTGAAGAAGGATATTCGCAAGAAAATAATAAGTTCTACCAATATACGGACGTACAAAAACAAGGTGAAACGCAAAAATATACAGACTGCGATGAAGAAGCAGGATGGTGCTAAACAGTGGCAACTGCCGCTGTTTTTCTTGTTTTATGGAAACAATATGGCTTAAGCTGCCTTTTAAAACAGTTCTTTCTTGCAAATTTCTTTTAAAAAACAGGTGAACTGTGATACATTAACGAATATTGTATAGCATAAAGAAATGATGTTACTATACAACTGACGATTATGGGTGATGAAAATGGGGCTAATTGAAATTGAAAAAGTAATTATTGTTGAAGGAAAATCAGATAAAAAACGTATCCAAGATATCATTCGAGAACCAATTGAAATTATTTGTACAAACGGTACGATTAGTTTATCAAAGCTGGATGAAATTATTGACTTTACGTTTAACAAAGAGGTATACATACTCGTTGACTCTGATGATTCAGGGAATAAGCTAAGAAAACAATTTAAACGAGAGCTTCCGGAAGCAGAGCATCTATATATTGATAAAATGTACCGAGAGGTTGCTGCCGCCCCTAGAAATCACATAGCAACAGTATTACTGAGTGCCAATATCGATGTTAATGCAGAATTTTTAACATAAAAGGAATGAGCAACATGCAAGAATGGAGCGAAAAACAGCTTGACGATCAGTTAAAAGAAGGACAAAGAGCGTTTATCTTTTTCCATACACCTTTTTGCGGGACATGTCAGCTGGCAAAAAAAATGTTAACCGTAGCAGAAGCGATGCTGCCCGGTGTGACCATCGGAATGAGCAATTTAAATTATATGCCCTCAAAAGCAGAAGTATTTTCAATTGAAAGTGTACCTTGTTTGATTGAAGTGAAAAATGGCGAAATGGTAAAAAAACTCTATGCGTTTCATTCCATCGAGCACGTACTTGAAGAGCTTCGATAATCAAACGTTTGTTTAAAATGAAGAAATTGAAAGAGAGCAAACCATTGGGATTGTTGAAATCTTGGGATATTATCCCAAGAACAAAATCTGTTGACAGCCTATCTGACACATGCTAAAATCACACTCATGAATGTTCATAAATGAATGAATATTTCCCAAAAACAAAATAATTGTTGCGAACTCTTATCAAGAGAGGTGGAGGGACTGAGCCCTGTGAAACCCGGCAACCGTCAGACTAACTGAAATGGTGCCAATTCCTGCAAAGCTATGCGCTTTGAAAGATGAGAGAAAGGATTAAATATCGAGCCTTTCTGTCATGCGCAGAGAGGCTTTTTTAATGGGGAAAATTGTTTTACGGCTTTTTTATCCTATAGGACAACCTAACATAATTAAGTTTTTATTAAAGAAGGTGAAGAAATATGATTACATTAACAGACGTTACAAAAATTTATCAGGCTAAAAGCGGTCAAGTAACAGCTGTTGATAATGTGAATCTAACCGTTAACCAAGGTGAAATTTACGGAATTATTGGTTATAGCGGAGCGGGGAAAAGTTCTTTGATTCGCTTGCTAAACGGATTAGAAACACCAACGACAGGAACGGTCGAGGTAGCAGGTAATGATATTGGAAAAATTAAAGGCGGAAAACTCAGAAAAGCGAGACAAGAAATTAGTATGATATTTCAACACTTTAATATCTTATGGTCGCGTACGGTGAGAGAAAATATTGCTTTTCCGTTAGAAATAGCAGGGATTTCAAAAGAAAAAAGAATGAAACGAGTAGACGAACTCATTAAGCTAGTTGGACTTGAAGGTCGTGAAAATGCTTATCCATCGCAGCTTAGCGGTGGACAAAAGCAGCGTGTTGGTATTGCTCGAGCGCTAGCGAATAATCCAAAAGTATTGCTTTGTGATGAAGCAACATCAGCGCTTGATCCTCAAACGACAGATTCTATTTTAGATCTGTTAGTAGATATTAATGAGAAGCTAGGGTTAACCATTGTATTAATTACTCATGAAATGCACGTCATTCGTAAAATTTGTCATCGAGTAGCCGTTATGGAAAATGGGGCAGTAGTAGAAGAAGGACAAGTGCTAGAAGTATTCAGAAAACCTAAGCAGCCGATTACAAAACGATTTGTTCAACAGATTTCTGAACCAGAGGAAACGTTTGAAACGATTGAACAAGTAAAAGAGCTGTATCCAAGCGGGCAAATTATTCAGCTGACGTTTGTTGGCGGAAAAGCAGAGCAACCGCTCATTACAACGATTTTAAAACAGTTTGATGTAACGATTAATATTTTACAAGGAAAGATTTCTCATACGCAAACAGGTTCATACGGAACGTTGTTCGTTCATTTAGACGGAGAATTAACAGAAGTTGAAAAAGTCATTGCATACATTCATGAGCAGCAGGTAGAAGTGGAGGTAATGACAAATGCTTGAGAAACTATTTCCAAACGTTATTTTAGATGATTTTATTCAAGCGACAAATGAAACACTATATATGACGGCTATTTCAGTTGTAGCCACATTTGTTCTAGGTATTTTATTGGGCTTGCTTTTATTTTTAACGTCCAAAGGACAGCTTTGGCAAAACAAACCTTTATATGCCATTGTGTCAGCGGTTGTAAATATCTTTCGTTCCATTCCATTCATTATTTTAATTGTTTTACTGATTCCATTTACCAAAGCATTGGTAGGAAGTATTTTAGGTGCTAATGCAGCGTTACCTGCTTTAATTGTTGGAGCAGCACCATTTTATGCGCGTCTTGTAGAAATTGGTTTGCGCGAAATTGATAAAGGCGTGATTGAAGCTGCTAAATCAATGGGAGCAACAACAAGCACCATTATTTTTAAAGTGCTTTTACCTGAATCGCTGCCAGCTTTAATTTCCGGTTTGACGGTAACAACGATTGCATTAGTCGGCTATACGGCAATGGCGGGTGTGATTGGAGCCGGAGGTCTTGGAAACCTTGCATATTTAGAAGGGTTCCAGCGCAGTCATAATGACGTAACGCTAGCCGCTACAATCTTAATTTTGATTATTGTATTTATTATCCAACTTATTGGAGATGCGATTACTGCAAAAATTGATAAAAGATAAAGGGAGGATTATTTATTATGAAAAAATGGCTTTCGGCTTTAGCATTAACATCTGCACTAGTAGTAGGATTAGCTGCGTGTGGATCTAACAATGGATCAAAAGATGAAAAGAAAATTGTCGTGGGTGCATCTAATACGCCTCATGCTGAAATTTTAGAACAAGCAAAACCGATTTTAGAAAAACAAGGAATTGACTTAGAAATTAAAAAATTCCAAGATTACATCTTACCGAACACAGCTCTTGCAAACAATGAAATTGATGCAAACTACTTCCAGCATGTTCCTTATATGAATTCAGTATTAAAAGATCACAAGGGTGAAAAAGGGTATGATTTCGTAAGTGCCGGTGCCATTCATATTGAACCAATTGGTATCTACTCTAAAAAATACAAAAGCTTAAAAGATCTTCCGAAAAACGGTACAGTTATTATGCGTGATGCGGTAGCAGAGCAAGGACGTATATTATCGATTTTTGAAAAAGCTGGCGTGATCAAATTAAAGCCAGGCGTAAAGAAAATAGATGCACAAATTAAAGATATTGTAGAAAACCCTAAAAATTTAAAATTTAAAGCCGATGTTGAAGGCGGATTGTTACCTCAAATGTACAAAAACAATGAAGGTGACGCTGTTGTTATCAATGCTAACTATGCTATCGATGCTGGTTTAGATCCAGTAAAAGATCCAATCGCAGTTGAAAGCAAGGAAAATAACCCTTATGCAAACATTATTACGGTTCACAAAGGCGACGAAAATAAAGATACGGTGAAAGCTTTAGTAAAAGTTCTTCACTCTAAAGAAATTCAAGACTACATTAAAGAAAAATACAAAGGCGGAGTACTGCCGGTAAATAAATAATAGAAGAAAAGCGCTTGCCCACTCTGGGCAAGTGCTTTTTTTGTATGCGGGAAAACGAATAACTCTTATTTTTCTCACGCATACTAACCGTGAAAACTTTACTGATGATGGGAGCTGACGTTATGCAGCAAGAAGCACGTCATTCAACTGAGCAAGCACTTCATGATTATAAAATGGGTGTTGGGAAATTTAGCGAAAAATTGCCGGAAGTAACAAAAACGTTTAATGCGTTTACTGAAGCATGTTTTGGAGAAGGTTCTCTTTCTAAAAAAGAAAAGCAGTTAATCGCGTTAGGAATCAGCGTAGTAGCTCAAGACGAGTACTGTATGATTTATCATACAAAAGGCTGCATTGATCAAGGTGCAACTGAACAAGAAATTCTAGAGGCATGCGGAGTGTCAGCAGCATTTGGCGGAGGCGCAGCGATGAGTCAGTCCGTTACGCTTGTCCAAGAGTGTATTTCAGAACTGACTAGCCACACGCACTAAGAGTAAATAAAGAGGGTAAAAAAGCTTGTCTTAGAAGGCTCTATGGAGTCTTTTAAGGCAACTTTTTTATGAGTGGATTTAGTCTTGAAAAATGTACATAATGGTTTAAAACCTTTTGGGTCAAAAGGTTGCTATAAGTTTTCATTTGTTATAAGATTGTAATGAGAATAAAATGAGAATAATTAAAAAGATATAGGTATATCGTTTTTTACTATATACGTCTATAACTGGAGGTTTTAATATGGCAGGGTCAACTTTAACAATTAAAGATCTTCATGTTGCAATTGAAGGTAAAGAAATTTTAAAAGGTGTTAATTTAGAAGTTAAGGGCGGCGAAATCCATGCAATCATGGGACCAAACGGTACTGGTAAATCAACATTATCTTCAGCAATCATGGGACATCCTAAATACGAGGTTACACAAGGAAGCATCACGCTAGACGGCGAAGATGTACTTGAGATGGAAGTAGATGAGCGCGCTCGTGCAGGTCTATTCCTAGCGATGCAATATCCAAGTGAAATCAGCGGTGTAACAAATGCAGACTTCCTACGTTCAGCAATTAATGCTCGTCGTGAAGAAGGCGAAGAAATTTCACTAATGAAATTTATCCGTCAATTAGATAAAAACATGGATTTCTTAGAAATGGATCAAGACATGGCACAGCGTTACCTAAATGAAGGTTTCTCTGGCGGTGAGAAGAAGCGTAACGAAATTCTTCAATTAATGATGCTTCAACCAGGAATTGCAATTTTAGATGAAATCGACTCTGGTTTAGATATCGATGCGTTAAAAGTTGTATCAAAAGGTATTAATGAACTGCGCGGCAGCGAGTTCGGTTGCTTAATGATTACTCACTACCAACGTTTATTAAACTACATTACACCAGATAAAGTTCACGTTATGATGCAAGGTCGCGTTGTAAAATCAGGCGGACCAGAATTAGCACAGCGTCTAGAGGCAGAAGGTTATGACTGGATCAAACAAGAATTAGGTATTGAAGACGAAACTGTAGAGCAAGAAGCTTAAGAGTTAGGAGGATCTCTATGACTATTGATACGAAATTACCATTTGATCAAGAGTACATCAGCAGCTTTTCAAAAGAAGCTAATGAACCAAGTTGGCTGTTAGATCTTCGCTTACAAGCTCTTGCGAAAGCAGAAGATCTTGCACTTCCAAAGCCAGATAAAACAAACATTTCGAAATGGAATTTTACTGCTTTTGACAAGCACACTTCACAGGCAAGCACAATCTCATCTGTAGACGAGCTTCCAGAAGTGGTTAAAGCATTGATTGATACAGAAGCTGTTAAAAATCTATATGTTCAGCGTGACCAAACAGCTGCATACTCAACGTTAACAGAAGAGCTAAAGTCTCAGGGTGTTATCTTCACAGATATTCAAACAGCCGCTAAAGAGCATAGCGACCTTGTTGAGAAGTACTTCATGAAAGACGGAGTTAAAGTAGATGAGCACCGTTTAACTGCATTAAACGCAGCGTTATTAAACGGCGGTGTATTTGTATATGTTCCTAAAAATGTAGAAATACAAGAGCCGCTTCAAGCTGTATTTGTCCGTGAAGATGAAGAAGCAGCTTTATTCAACCATGTGATTGTTGTAGCTGAAGACAACAGCTCAGTAACATATGTAGAAAACTACATTGCGACTGCTGAAGAGTCAAACGGTGTTGTCAATATCGTGACGGAAGTATTCGCTAACAGCAATGCAAAAGTAACGTTTGGAGCTGTTGACTACTTAGCTAAAGGCACAACTACTTATGTGAACCGCCGCGGCGTAGCGGGCAAAGATGGTCGCATTGAGTGGGCTTTAGGCTTAATGAGTGAAGGAAATACAGTTTCAGAAAATACAACGTATCTAATGGGCGACGGTTCATATGGAGATACAAAAACGGTAACAGTTGGACGTGGAGAGCAGTCTCAAAACTTAACAACAAGTATCGTACATTTTGGAAAACATTCTGAAGGCTACATTTTAAAACACGGCGTTATGAAAGAAAGCGCGTCTTCAATCTTTAACGGTATCGGTAAAATTGAACACGGTGCATCTAAATCAAACGCTGAGCAGGAATCTCGTGTGTTAATGTTAAGTGAAAAAGCGCGTGGAGACGCAAACCCAATTCTTCTAATTGATGAAGACGATGTAACAGCAGGACACGCTGCATCTGTTGGACGCGTAGATCCAATTCAGCTTTACTACTTAATGAGCCGCGGTATTCCACAAACAGAAGCAGAACGTCTAGTTATTCACGGGTTCTTAGCACCAGTTGTAAACGAGTTGCCAATCGAAACGGTTAAAAAACAATTAACGGATTTAATTGAAAGGAAAGTTCGATAATGAATATCTCTGATATTCGTAAAGAATTTCCTATTTTAGACCAAGAGGTAAATGGCAGCCCACTCGTTTATTTAGACAGTGCAGCAACTTCACAAAAGCCGCTTGCTGTAATTGAAGCGATTGAGAAGTATTACAAAGAATATAACTCAAACGTACACCGAGGTGTTCACACGCTTGGTACAAGAGCAACAGACGGATACGAAGGCGCTCGTGAAAAGGTTCGTAAGTTTATTAATGCAAAATCAACGGAAGAGATTATCTTTACGCGCGGTACAACGACAGCTCTTAATACAGTAGCTGCAAGCTATGGCCGTGCGAATCTTAAACCTGGTGATGAAATTGTGATTACTTATATGGAACATCACAGCAACATCATTCCTTGGCAGCAAGTTGCCAAGGAAACAGGTGCAACGTTAAAATATATTTCATTAACAGAAGATCATGCACTTTCACTAGAAGAGGTAAAAAGCACGATTACATCCAACACCAAAATTGTATCGATTATGCAAGTATCTAACGTATTGGGCACGATTAACCCAGTAAAAGAGATTGCAGAAATTGCACATGCTAACGGTGCAGTAATGGTTGTGGATGGTGCACAAAGTACACCTCACATGAAGGTGGATGTACAAGATTTAGACTGTGATTTCTTTGCTTTCTCTGGACATAAAATGGGCGGACCGACTGGAATCGGCGCTCTTTATGGAAAGAAAGAGATTCTTGAAAAAATGGAACCAATCGAGTTTGGCGGCGAAATGATTGACTTCGTAAACCTATACGAATCAACGTGGAAAGAGCTTCCTTGGAAATTTGAAGGAGGTACGCCAATCATTGCAGGTGCCATTGGTTTAGGTGCAGCGATTGATTTCTTAGAAGAAGTTGGTTTAGATAATATTCAAGCACATGAGCACAAGTTAGCGCAATATGCACTGGATCGCTTATCGCAAGTAGATGGAATTACGATTTACGGACCGAAAGAGCGAGCAGGTGTTGTGACGTTTAATATTGAAGATGTGCATCCGCACGACGTTGCGACAGTAGTAGACGCTGATGGAATTGCGATTCGTGCAGGTCATCACTGTGCGCAGCCGCTGATGAAATATTTAAACGTATCTTCTACTGCACGTGCAAGCTTCTATCTGTATAACACGGAAGAAGAAGTAGATAAATTGGTGTCATCATTAATAAAAACGAAGGAGTATTTTACAAATGGCTTTTAATAATTTAGATACTCTCTATCGTCAAGTAATTATGGACCATTATAAAAACCCGCGTAATCGTGGAACGTTGAATGAAGATACTGTGAACATTCATATGAATAACCCGACGTGCGGAGACCGCATTGAACTTTCCTTAAAAGTAGAGGACGGCAAAGTGGTGGATGCAAAGTTCGAAGGTGAAGGATGTTCAATTTCAATGTCATCAGCTTCAATGATGACACAAGCAATTAAAGGTCAAGAAGTAGACAAAGCGTTTAAAATGGCCCATATCTTCTCTGACATGATGCAAGGTAAAGAGTATGATGATAGTATAGATTTAGGAGATATTGAAGCACTTCAAGGTGTAGCAAAATTTCCTGCGCGTATTAAATGTGCAACACTAGCGTGGAAAGCGATGGAAAAAGGTCTTAACGAACAAAAATAAGACCTTCATTCATTCCCAATCCTATCAAGTAGGGGGTAATAAAAGATGGCTAAAAAAATGCCAGAAATCGGCGATTATAAATATGGATTTTCCGATAAAGACGTATCAATTTTCCGCTCTAAACGCGGTTTAACAAAAGAAATCGTAGAAGAAATTTCTCGTATGAAAGAGGAACCACAATGGATGCTTGACTTCCGTTTGAAATCTCTAGAGCACTTCTACAACATGCCAATGCCACAGTGGGGCGGAGACATGGCAAGCTTAGACTTTGATGAAATTACGTACTACGTAAAACCATCTGAGAAGTCTGAACGCTCTTGGGATGAAGTTCCTGAAGAAATTAAACAAACGTTTGATAAACTTGGTATTCCTGAAGCAGAGCAAAAGTATCTTGCGGGTGTATCAGCTCAGTACGAATCTGAAGTTGTTTATCACAATATGAAAGAAGATCTTGAAGCGCAAGGTATCGTATTTAAAGATACGGATACGGCGCTAAAAGAAAACGAAGATATTTTCCGTGAGCATTTTGGAAAAGTTATCCCGCCAACGGATAACAAATTCTCTGCTCTTAACTCAGCGGTTTGGTCTGGTGGATCATTCATTTACGTACCGAAAGGCATAAAAGTAGACACACCATTACAAGCTTATTTCCGTATTAACTCTGAAAATATGGGACAGTTTGAGCGTACGTTAATTATTGCTGATGAAGGCTCACACGTTCACTATGTAGAGGGCTGTACAGCACCTGTTTATACAACAAACTCTCTTCACAGTGCCGTTGTAGAGATCATCATCAAAAAAGATGCGTATTGCCGCTATACAACAATTCAAAACTGGGCGAACAACGTATACAACCTTGTAACAAAACGCGCGGTTTGTGAAGCAAACGCAACAATGGAATGGATTGATGGAAACATCGGTTCTAAGTTAACAATGAAATATCCAGCTGTTATCTTAAAAGGTGAAGGTGCACGTGGTATGACATTATCTATTGCCCTTGCTGGTAAAGGACAGCACCAAGATGCTGGTGCAAAAATGATTCACTTAGCACCGAACACATCTTCAACGATCGTATCAAAATCAATTTCAAAACAAGGCGGTAAAGTAACATACCGCGGTATCGTACACTTCGGCCGTAAAGCAGAAGGTGCACGTGCGAACATTGAGTGTGATACGCTGATTATGGATAATCAATCAACTTCTGATACAATTCCGTACAATGAGATTTTAAATGACAACATCTCACTTGAGCATGAAGCGAAGGTATCGAAAGTATCTGAAGAACAATTATTCTATCTAATGAGCCGCGGTATTTCTGAAGAAGAAGCAACAGAAATGATTGTAATGGGCTTTATTGAGCCATTTACAAAAGAGCTTCCAATGGAATATGCAGTAGAAATGAACCGTCTAATCAAATTTGAAATGGAAGGTTCAATCGGTTAATAATAGATCAAAACTCGTTTGCTCTTTATGCAAACGAGTTTTTTTGTATCGTTTGTATTAAAATAAAGAAAAGCGAAGCTAAGAACATAGAGGAGGAGTGGCATGATTTATATTGGAGTTACAGGCTGGGGAGATCATGATTCATTATATGAAGCGGGGGTTTCATCAAGAGACAAGCTTGCCGTATATGCAGGCCATTTTCCAATTGTTGAAGTCGATTCATCTTTTTATGCAATTCAACCAACATCAAATGTAGAAAAATGGGTGAACGATACACCGGAATCTTTTCGTTTTGTAGTAAAAGCCTATCAAGGTATGACAGGGCATATGAGAGAAGGAAATCCGTTTGATAGCAAAGAAGAAATGTTTCATGCGTTTTTAGAATCAGTGAAGCCTTACGTAACATCGAATAAACTTGGTATGATTTTATTTCAAATGCCGCCCTGGTTTGACTGTACAAAAGAAAATGTAGCCTATTTGAGATATAGCCGCGAGAAGTTTGGCGATTTGCCAGTAGCGCTTGAGTTTCGAAATCAATCTTGGTTTAAGCCATTTTTCTACGATAAAACGCTGACGTTTATGGAACAAGAGAAGTGGATTCACGGTATTTGTGATGAACCGCAGGCAGGAGAAGGCTCTATTCCTATTGTGATTCATGCTACAGATAAACAGAAAACACTTATCCGTTTTCACGGACGAAACGTACACGGTTGGAATAAGCCCGCAGAAGGCAATTGGCGAGCAGTAAGGTTTTTGTATCGTTACAATGAAAAAGAGCTCCTAGAGTGGAAAGAACGGCTTGAAAAGCTGCAAAAACAAACGAAGGACATTTACCTGTTATTTAATAATAACTCGGGCGGAGATGCTGTACATAATGCCAAACAGCTTATGAGTTTATTAAATATTGAATATGAGAATTTAGCTCCTAAACAATTAGATTTTTTTAATGAATTTTAGCACTGAGTCCTATAAAAGTTTATATAAATAAGGAAGAAGGAATATAAACGTCAAATAGGTAGAAAAGTATATGTAAAACCTCACTTTTTTCTTTCAAAATCATAAATTGATTAAGAAAGGAGTGAGTTACTATGATTACCTTAGCGCCTATCGTAATTGAAGGTCATACGTTTAATGCAGTTACCGTATTACTGCCAAAAACAACTTTGTTAACAATCTCATCAGATAAAGGTTACATTATGTGCGGAGCACTAGACGTAGGTCTATTAAATGATAAATTAGCTGATCGTCAAATAATAGCTGGAAGAGCTGTAGGTGTACGTACAATTGAGCAGCTTCTTGAAGCGCCTCTTGAATCTGTAACGCTTGAAGCTGAAAAAAGAGGGATTTTTAAAGGAACAATTGGCAAAGATGCTTTATTGAAAATGCTTTAATATAGTCGAGAATTTAAGATAAAACTTTTTAAAAGAAGCGTGAACCTCCTTATACATGCATACATATAGCTTGTAAGGAGGGATTTTTTTTGGTTAAACTTCGTCGGAAATTAACAAGAAAAGGCCCGCTTCCTTTTCGTTACGTTCTGTTGCTCACCTTTCTTTTTTTTATGCTTTCTACAGGGGTAGGATTATGGCTAATTAATAGAGGGATTGAACCGACGTTAATGAAATATGCTGAAGCACAAACAAAAGAGATTGCAACTTTAGTTATTAATAAAGCGGTGAATAAACAGGTACTTGATCAATTGGACGTAGATGTTATTAAAGTGGAATCTACACCTAACGGTCAAGTAGCTAAAATTGACACAGCGCTTGTAAATCGGGTTAGAGCTCAAACTACGTCATTTGTCCAGGCTAACTTAAAAGAAGCAGAGAAAGGGAATTTAGATGCACTTGAACTTCCAACAGATATTCGTATTGAAAAAGATGAAAAGTTGCGGAATCAAGGAATTGTATACCAAGTTCCGCTTGGGCAAGCGACTAATAATGCGCTGCTTGGAAATCTAGGTCCGCTGATTCCGGTTAAATTTCATGCTATTGGTGACGTTCAAACAGACGTAGTGCGAAAAATCGAGGAGTATGGAATAAATAATGCGTTTCTTGAAGTATCTATCAAAGTAAAAGTAAACATGCAAATTATTATCCCATTTGCAACTAAAAAAACAACCGTTACGGCTACAATCCCGGTCGGAGGCACCGTTATTCCTGGAAACGTTCCTGACTATTTTAACGGTGGAAACTCGTCTTCTCCGGCGATTGAACTTCCGAAGAAAAATTAACAATATTATATTAACGTGATAAAGTATTACTAAAAAAGCAGGTGCGGAAGTTCAAAAAGACTTTCATACTTGCTTTTATTCCTTGGATAATTTGTCTGAATTTTCTATAAAAAATATTTTGACATACTATCTTCTCCCTTCTATAATTTGAGATAGGAAGTTATAGAAATAATAATCTAAAAATTATAAAAATTCTCGCTGATCTACGATAAAAAGAGAGTAGGGAGAGAACAGAAGGGGGAATTACAGTGGAAAATAGGCCGCAGTGGGGATCAAGAGCAGGGTTTATTTTAGCAGCAGCAGGTTCAGCAATTGGACTAGGGAATATATGGAGGTTTCCAGCTACTGCGTATGAAAACGGAGGAGGAGCATTTTTTCTTCCCTATTTATTTGCTTTGTTGACGGCGGGAATTCCTATTTTAATCATGGAGTTTGCTATAGGTCATAAATATAAAGGTTCTTCTCCTTTATCCTTAGCGAGACTAAGTCCAAAGGCTGAGTGGCTAGGCTGGTGGCAAGTAGCTATTTCCTTTTTTATTTCAATTTACTATTCCGTTATTATCGCGTGGGCGATGTCGTATTTTATCTTTTCATTTAAGTTAAGCTGGGGAAAGGATACGGAAGCGTTTTTATATGGAGATTACTTAAAATTAGCTGAAGCACCAGGACAAACAGGAAGCATTGTATTACATGTTTTAATTCCGCTTGTACTTGTATGGATTGTCACGTTGGGTGTGTTATTAAAGGGAATCAAAAAAGGAATTGAAGCGGCAAACAAAATCTTTTTACCAACACTAATTGTTCTATTTTTAATCATTGTCATTCGAGCAGTAACATTGGACGGAGCAATGGAAGGTCTGCACGCTTTCTTTAAACCAAACTGGAGCGCAATTGGAGATGGAAAGGTTTGGATTGCAGCATATGGTCAAATTTTCTTTAGTTTATCTGTTGGTTTTGCTATTATGATCACTTATTCCAGTTACCTTCCTAAAAAATCTGATTTAACTAATAATGCGTTTATTACTGGATTCGGTAATTCCGCTTTTGAATTACTAGCGGGAATCGGTGTGTTTAGCGCACTAGGTTTTATGGCTACTCAGCAAGGTATCCCAATCGATAAGGTGGTTCAGGGAGGAGTAGGACTAGCCTTTGTTGTTTTTCCGCAAATTATTAATGAATTTCCGGCCTTTAAACAGCTGTTTGGAATGTTATTCTTTGCTTCTTTAACATTAGCAGGATTAACGTCACTTATTTCAATCATTGAAACCTTTGTAGCGGGCATTCAAGATAAATTTACTATCTCACGTACAAAATCTGTATTAATAGGCGGAGGAATCGCTTCAATTTGTTCGCTGTTATTTGCAACACAAGGCGGACTTTATTTCTTAGATGTGGTCGACTATTTCATTAATAACTTTGGAGTTGCTTTAGCAGGCTTAGTAGAAGTTGTATTAGTTGCTTGGGTATTTAAAAAGTTGAGCAGCCTTCAGCAGCATGCAAACGAAGTTTCTGATATCCGAATCGGTTCATGGTGGAAAATATGTTTAGGAGTGGTTACACCACTTGTACTTGGGTATATGATGTTTGATAACTTCCGAAAAAATATTTCGGAAAATTACGAGCAGTATGCAACAACTTTTGTAGGTCCTTTTGGTTGGGGCGTGGCAGCTCTGGCAGTTATTTTAGGAATTGCTTTTTCTTTTGCACGATGGAAAGATGGGACGATTCGTTTGTCAGTTAAAGAGAAGGGGGTTTCCAAATAATGGATGGAAGTTCAATAACAATGATGGTTGTAGGGATGGTCATCATATGGGGCGGATTGGCCGCGAGTATTGCTCATGCTGTGAAAAAAGCAAAGGAAAGCAAAACATCAGGATAAAAAACAGGAAGCATCAGCTTCCTGTTTTTTTATTTTTTCTTTAGTTCTAAACGATCATTTCGTTCCCACGTTCTTAACTGAGGATATGGGTCAAACGACCACTCATTTTTACCGTTATCTTTATACATTCCATAATGTAAGTGAGGAGGGAATTTCCCAGAAGTTCCAGGAGGTCCATAACCGGAACTTCCTACTCCGCCAATGAGTGTTCCTGGTTCTACAATTTGTCCTACTTTTAAATTTTTTGCAAATCCGCTTAAATGAGCTAAATAGTGATAGTTATTATGAAGGTCACGAATACCGATTCGCCAGCCTCCATATTTATTCCATCCTTTAAGCTCAATAATGCCATAGCAAGGGGATTTTACTGGAACTCCGTAATCTGCAAAAATGTCTGTTCCTTCATGAATTCGTTTGCCACCCCAGCCGCGCGCATCTCCCCATGTACTGCGATAACTGTAGTTCGCACGCAGAGGCACCGGAAATGAAGAACCTTTTAAATCAATGCGTCCATAATGGCGAAAAATTTTGGCATTCCCTAAAATAATATCAACTGCTTTAGCCCGGTGATAATAGTTCCAAAGGGCAATTTTAATATAGTCTTCGGACACCCCGAACGTCCGAATATAATCTGCCATTGTAAAAAGCATATCTTCATCATTAAATTGGTCTGCTTTTTTATCTCCATTCCCATCTTTGCCCATTCCCCCGAGCAGAGAAATAGTAAGTGGGTTTGTATCTTCCAAATTTGGATTTAGAGAACCTGACCATTTTTCTGGAGGATAATAAATGGCGATCGCGCCTTTTTCTCTTGGAATATCTTTATGAGAGCGTCGAATATTTCGTTCATACTGGTCAATCCCAGCAAAATAATACCAAGGAATCGTAGTAGCGGCTTCCATTTGTTTATACAGCTCTAATCTCTTTTGAATAAGTATTTTTTCTTGATCTGCTGAAGATTCAGCTGTTACGTGGTGCCATCCTGTGAATATAGACATGAACATAAAAAGTAAGATAATCGTTTTGCGCATCGTGTTTCCCCCTTTCTAAAAATAGTGTGTAACACTAGTTTGCAGCGAGAAAAAAGATTTCATAAATATTAATTAATGGAAATCGCTCCAAAACTTTTTTAAAGAAGTTTATTCAGAAGATAAATGGAAATTATACGGAGGATGAAAACGCACACATTCGGATGGAAAATAGAAGAAAACTCAGGAAAATAAAGAGCAGACAACTTGTCGAATCTCACTTTTTTATGATAAAGTGACATATAGTTATGTTTTTAATATGTAGTTAAAATTAAGCATATAGGTTATAGACATTTTCTAGATTGGTGGAGTTGATAATATGGCAACAAAAGAAGAGCATGTCCGCAAACCCGAGTGGCTGAAGATTAAGCTAAACACAAACGAAAATTACACAGGCTTAAAGAAAATGATGCGTGAAAAAAACCTTCATACAGTTTGTGAAGAAGCAAGATGTCCGAATATTCATGAGTGTTGGGCTGTTCGTCGTACGGCAACTTTTATGATTTTGGGAGAAGTATGTACACGTGCCTGTCGTTTTTGCGCGGTTAAGACAGGTTTACCAACAGAATTAGATTTAGAAGAGCCAGAACGCGTAGCGGATTCTGTTCAGCTAATGAACTTAAAACATGCGGTTATTACAGTAGTAGCTCGCGATGATTTAAAAGACGGAGGAGCAAGCGTATTAGCTGAAACAATTCGTGCGATTCGTCGTAAAAATCCATTCACAACAATTGAAGTATTGCCTTCTGATATGGGCGGTGTGGAAGAGAACTTACGTATTGTAATGGACGCACGTCCTGATATTTTAAACCATAATATTGAAACAGTACGCAGCCTTACGCCTCGTGTTCGTGCTCGTGCTAAATATGAGCGTTCTCTTGAGTTCCTTCGCCGTGCAAAAGAAATGCAGCCGGATATCCCTACAAAATCAAGTATCATGCTTGGTCTAGGAGAAACAAAAGAAGAAATTATTGAAACGATGGATGATTTGCGTGCGAACAATGTAGATATTATGACGCTAGGCCAATATCTACAGCCAACTAAAAAGCACATAAAAGTTCAAAAATATTACCATCCAAATGAGTTTGAAGAGCTAAAAGAAATTGCATTATCAAAAGGATTCAGCCATGTCGAAGCAGGTCCTCTTGTACGTTCTTCTTACCATGCAGATGAGCAAGTTAACGCTGCTGCAAAAAACAAAGCACAAGAAAGCAAATAAGGTAAAAAGAGGCTGGAACAAAAGTAGTTTAGCCGAAGTGAAAAACGAACCACTAATCAAACTGTTTGATTAGTGGTTCGTTTTTTTTTGTTACGGTTAACGTAAAATTTATCTGTTTTGTTCCTTCTAGCAGTTGATTGGAGGGCAAGGCGAAGACTCCTGCGGGAACAGCGGCCGCCCGCGGAAAGAAGCCTTGCACGGAAATCAACTGCGGTGTCACAAGCGGTTCAGCTCATGTGTCTCATTTCTTCGTCTTTCGATTACATTCTTTTAGTTACGTCTCAACTTTTTTGTTTATTCTACCATATCTTTGTCCGTCATCGGTTCATTCAATTCGTTTTTCTCTCTTCCATTTGCATCTTCTCCGCCGTTCATTTTACGCCCTTGGGGAGATTTTAGCATTTGTTGAATAACGGCATCGATTCGTTTTCTAGCATCATTTGTTTGTGTATTCAATTCACTGATATTTTCGATTTGGTCCATATGTTTCGGATTATCTGAGACGTATACATGATAATAACGAGGGACTACAGACATAGCTGTACGTTTTACCTGATCGGCTGCGTTATTCCTATTTTTAGCATCTGTTTTATAAGCAACAAGCACATCTTTATCCGTTACTAGCGTAGCGGCTTGTTTAATATTTGGGATAGCGGTGCTCAGTTTACTAATATTGTCGGCTGCTTCTTCTCGATTAAATGTTCCTACTTGGTTCATATTGGAATTTTGTTCATTTGTGTTTTTAGTGTATCGGACATATCCATAATTTGTGCCGCTATTATTATTTGGATTATAATAATGATTAGGCTCGTTTACATTAATGGCATCTGGGTTGTTTGGTGATAAATTTTCATTTTCAGCTGTATTTTTATTTTGACAGCCAATGGTTAAAATACTTGTTATCAAAGCGATTCCAAGAATAGATTTCTTCACCATTTCCACCTCCTGTAGTTAAATATCGTACGCCAGGTAAACCGGCGAACCCTCATGTGGAGCATAAAAGATCAGTAGGTATACCGATAAAACTCCTACAGGATTAGAGTGCTGCTTATACGTGAAAAATTTCATGTTAATTGATGGTTTCATCATCATAATTATGGTATGGTAAATTTTAAGAGAAGAGGTGTGAGCAATGGTCTGTATCAATAATATTTGTTATGAAGTATTAAAAGATGAGCGCGAAGCATTTAATGAAGAGGCGTTTAGAGGTCGCTTTATTGACGTGTTGAGCCGCTATGACTATATTGTGGGAGATTGGGGATACAATCAGCTTCGACTGCGAGGCTTTTTTGATGACCGGAATCAAAAGGCAACGTATGATACGAAGATTAGTACGCTTCAAGACTATTTACATGAATATTGTAATTTTGGCTGTGCGTATTTTGTCTTAAAAAAAGTCCATAAGTAAAAAAAGGCAAGCCGAAGACACTAATTGTCCTTCACGCTGCCTTTTTTTTTAGATGATTTCATATAAAAATTCGCGAAGTTCCTGACCGTCTTCACTGTTTAATTTAAATACTTCTTCAAGATAGTTTGGTTCTTCAAGGTCATCTTGTCCAATGATGGCAAAGCGTCCTCCTTGAATATCAAGAACAACTTGTTTGCCATAATAACGGTCGGTTTGGATAATAGCTAAATCAAATCGTTGATTTTCGCCCATAAAGCTGACAAAACGGGTCTTTGTAGATACGACATCGTCATATAGATAAAAGCGTTCGCTCATAGGTATACTCCTTTCATAGGTTGTATTTGTATCATATCAAATAAGGTCAAAAACAAAAATGAATTTATCAAATGGATAATGGGTCATGATAAAATAGAACAGGAACCCCGTTTGTTTATGAAAAAAGATTTATAGAGAGCTGACAACTAGGGAGGAAATAATATGTACTTTGTAGATCGTGAAAAAATAGAAGCCACGCTTGTTTTTTTTGATGAGCACGTTCGTTTGTTTGCTGAGCATTCGAGCTGGAACACAGAAATAGAGAAAAAGGCATTAGAGAGAATTGTACATCTTTTAATTGAAAACGTTTTAGATGTAGGAAATGCAATGATTGATGGATTTATTATGAGAGATCCCGGCAGTTACGACGATATTATTGACATTTTAGTTGATGAGAAAGTGGTTAAAAAAGAGGAAGAAACGCCATTAAAAGAGATCGTTCAATTGCGTAAAAGCCTTGTTCAAGAATATGTGGATGTTAATCATCAGGATATTTATCAAAAAGTGATGCAGCATAAAGACGTACTGGCAGCATTTTCAGAGCGCGTAAGGACATATCTAGAGACAGAGTTAGGGCCTGTGTCTGCTTTTCGTAACTAAAGGCAAGCAAGTTGTAGTTGTATAAAAAATAAGCTATGATTTCAAGTATGAGACTTGAAAGGAGATCACACATAACATGAAGGAATATAAAGGATATTTGATTGATTTAGATGGAACAATGTACAAAGGAACAG
Organism: Priestia sp. JV24; assembly: GCF_025910025.1. NCBI lineage: Bacteria > Bacillati > Bacillota > Bacilli > Caryophanales > Bacillaceae > Priestia > Priestia sp. JV24. Next base: position 50,426 of record NZ_JAPCIN010000024.1, on the reverse strand, counting down.
AGCTAATTGCCGAGGCACGTGATTTTGTTATTAAATTAAAGGAAAAAGGAATTCCTTATTTATTTGTAACAAACAACTCAACAAAAACGCCCGATAAAGTAGCTGAAAAGCTAGAGGCATTTGGCATTCCTGCAACAGAAGAGCAAGTTTTTACAACGAGTCAGGCAACAGCTAATTATTTGCATGAACGCAAAGCAAACGCTTCAGCTTATGTAATTGGTGGAGAAGGAATCCGACATGCATTGCTTGAAAAAGGATTTACCATTGAAGAGGAAGATACGGATTTTGTAGTTGTTGGTTTGGATCAGGAAATTACATATGAAAAATTGGCAAAAGCATGTTTAAACGTTCGAAACGGCGCCTTTTTTGTTTCAACGAACGGAGATATTGCGATTCCTACTGAAAGAGGCTTACTGCCTGGTAATGGATCTATTACGTCCGTTATTACGGTTTCTACTCAAACAAATCCAGTATTTATTGGTAAACCAGAAAGTATTATTATGGAGCAAGCCCTTGAAGTCATCGGTACGCCAAAAGAAGAAACAATCATGATTGGTGATTACTATGATACAGATATTTTAGCAGGGATGAATGCAGGCTTAGATACATTATTAGTCCATACAGGGGTAACAACAAGAGAGTTACTAGAAGGATATGAGAAAAAGCCAACTTATACAGTAGATTCACTAAAAGAGTGGATGGAGCGAATTTAAAAAGCTGTCAATTGACAGCTTTTTTTGTTTTTAAAACCTATTCTTGACTGGCAGCCCGATGCGCTAACCGGCTAGAAGCAGCGGCAGCAATTGCGCCTACTAAATCATCTAAGAAAGTATGGCACTCTCCAGTAGATTTATCGTTTAATCTTTCTAAAATACCCGGCTTTTGTTTATCAATATACCCGTAATTGGTAAAGCCGATTGATCCGTACACATTTACAATCGATAATGCTAAAATCTCGTCGATACCGTATAAACCTTCGTCTTTCTCAAGAATATCCAACAGAGGCGGCTCAATCACTTTTTTTTCCGTGAGGACATCTAGTTGAATACCGGTTAAAATAGCATTTTGAACTTCTCGTTTAGAAATGACGCGCTCAACATTATATAAACAGTCTTCGATTGTTAAGTTTGGGTGATACTTTTTTTGCAAGTAATAGACCAGTTCAGCAATGTCTGTAAGAGCCACGCCGCGTTCTATTAACCATTCTCTTGCTTTTTTTTCTAACTCACTTTGTGTATGTTTTTTCTCCAAGTATCATCACCTGTTTTCTATATATTTTTAAGTCTAAAGTTGTTTCATACTACTAACCCGGAGTAAATAACTATAAATGGTGTATTTCTAATCTATTCATTCCTCCGTAAATATTATGACAAGTAATGTTGTTTTCCATCATATAATTTCTTGAATGAATGAAGAGAGGGATTAAAATGATACAAACCATTTATGAGCATTACGGATTACGTCCAAATGAATTTATGCCCGTAGGTAAATTTGAAGGTTTTCAGTATCGAGATATTTTATATACAATCATTAATGTAAAACAAATGGAACAAGACGAGTTAAATGAACTATATCAAATGAGTCAATTTTTGATGGGCCAAGGTGATCGCCATGTGGCAACATTTATGCCTAATTTGAATGGTGAAATGATTACAGAAACTGAAACTGAAAAATTTATCATTTGCCGCTGTCTTGCGGAAGAGAAAAACCCCAACTTTTCACCTGGGCACGAGCTAGCTGTTTTTCATCAAAAAGGGAGACTGTTTCCTTATGAAGTGGAAAAAGCAAACCGGCTAGGGCAATGGAAGTCCATGTGGGAGAAGCGTCTCGACCAGATGGAGCAATTTTGGTATGGAAGATTACGTGCTTTGCCTAATCAAGAGATGGAAAAACGTTTTTTAGAAACTTTTCCTTATTACCTAGGATTAACGGAAAATGCTATTCAATACCTAGTAGACACGGAAATTGACGATTTGCCTCGTTCAGTTGACGCTGCGACGATTTGTCATCATCGGTTCGGGCAAAAAACATGGGGGGAAGACCACGTTTACAAGCTCCCGGCAGACTGGGTTTTCGATCACCCTAGCAGAGATATTGCTGAATATATAAGGGAACAATATTTATTAACATACGCTGTCGATGAAAGGCACATGCATCAGTTTTTAAGTGAATACGAAAAGGTAAATCCGCTTTCTTCTTTTTCATGGAGACTGTTATATGCTAGACTTCTTTTTCCCGTTCATTATTTTGAGGTCATTGAAGGGTATTACAGTGTACAAGATGAGAGGCAAAAACAAAAGTATTATGAGAAGCTGGAAGGAGTATTAGCTCATTCTTCTCACTACGAAGCTTTTCTGAAGCGCTTTTACCAGTCGGTGGGTATTTCAACGTCTCGTTATCACATTCCTGAATTAACATGGATTCATTAAAAAGCGATTACTATAGAATATGATAAAATAGAAAAATAGGTGTTGGATAATCCAAACCTGTTTTTCTATTTTGTTTTTATGCATGCAGTTTAAAAAGGATAAAGAGGTGGCGTACATATGGACAAGCCGTTTGTATTTATTACGAGAAAAATACCGAATGAATTAATCGAACCTTTAAAGGCAGTAGCGAATGTAGAAATGTGGGATAAAGAAGATGAGGCAGTCCCTCATGAGCTGCTTTGTGAAAAAGCTAAGCACGCACATGCTCTATTAACAATGCTTTCAGATCGTATTGACGGTGAATTGCTTACGCAAGCTCCTCATTTAAAGCTTGTAGCTAACTTGGCGGTCGGATTCGATAATATTGATGTAGAAGCGGCAACTGAACGAGGAATTATCGTTTCTAATACCCCCGATGTTTTATCTGATACAACAGCGGATTTAACGTTTGGTTTATTAATGAGTGTAGCTAGACGTTTAGTAGAAGCTGCTGGATATGTGAAAGAAAATCAGTGGAAAAGCTGGAGTCCATTTTTGTTAGCGGGTAGAGATATTCATCATAAAACATTAGGTATTGTTGGAATGGGGAAAATTGGAGAGACGCTTGCGAAACGTGCTACAGGTTTTGATATGGAAATTCTGTACCACAACCGAAGCCGCAACCTTCAAGCAGAACAAAAGCTCGATGCAGTTTACTGTGAGTTAAATGAGCTGCTTGAACGATCTGATTTTATTGTTTGTTTGACACCATTAACCGACGAAACCAAACATTTATTTAATGCTGAAGCATTTGAACAGATGAAAACAACTGCAATTTTTATTAATGCTTCAAGAGGAGCAGTGGTTGATGAACAAGCATTGTTACATGCGGTTCAATCCGGTGAAATTGCTGGAGCTGGCTTGGATGTATTCGATCAAGAGCCTGTTTCTGCTTCTCACCCTCTTCTTCAATTGCCTAATGTTGTAGCTCTTCCTCATATCGGCAGTGCGAGTATTGAAACGCGCACGGAAATGATTTCTTTATGCGTAAAAAACATTAAAGCAGTGCTCACAAACGAGTCTCCTATTACAATTGTAAATAAAGAAGCGTTTGCGAAAAAATCATAATAAAAAAGGCAATTTCATTTCGGTGAAATTGTCCTTTTTTTATTAAAAAACAGGAGTAGCCATGTTATGATAATAAAATGAAATATTTTAAAAATTTACATTTATCTTTATATACCAATTTTTTTAACAAGTTTACGAGAAAAGATGGCAAGTAAACCTTGTAAAAAAGAAAAATAAGGTCTATAATGTCCTCTATAAGAGAACAAATGTATACGTAGAAAGAACACAGAGGTGAGGAATATGACAAAAAGTATTTCAGTAGGATTATTAGGATTAGGAACGGTAGGAAGCGGAGTAGTCAAAATTATTGAAAATCATCAGGATAAATTAAGTCATCAAGTCGGGTGTCCTGTAGAAGTTAAAAAAGTAGTAGTTAAAGATATTGATAAGAAACGTGACGTGGAGATCAGTGAAGATAAATTAACAACGAATGTTGAAGACGTTTTACATAACGCGGAGATTGACGTTGTCATTGAAGTAATGGGTGGCGTTGAAGAAACAAGAGATTATATCTTAACAGCTCTTCGTAATAAAAAGCATGTTGTAACGGCAAACAAAGATTTAATGGCGGTTTACGGCTCAGAATTGTTAACAGTAGCTTCTGAAAATAATTGTGATTTATTTTATGAAGCAAGTGTAGCTGGCGGTATTCCAATCCTTCGTGGATTAGCAGATGGGTTAGCATCTGATCGTATTACGAAGATGATGGGAATTGTAAATGGGACAACAAACTTCATTTTAACGAAAATGACAAAAGAAGGAAGCGCCTATGATGAAGTGTTAAAAGAAGCTCAGGATTTAGGATATGCTGAAGCGGATCCAACTTCTGACGTAGGTGGTTTAGATGCTGCTCGTAAAATGGCAATCTTGGCTACATTAGGATTTTCAATGAAAATTGACTTGGATGATGTTCGTGTTCAAGGTATTACAGAAGTAACGGAAGAAGACTTGCAATATAGTAAACAACTAGGCTATACGATGAAACTGATTGGATATGCACATCGTGACGGTGACAATGTAGAAGTTAGTGTTCAACCAACTCTTTTAGCAGATACACATCCTCTTGCTTCAGTAAGCGATGAGTATAACGCTGTATATGTATACGGAGAAGCTGTTGGAGAAACTATGTTCTATGGACCGGGGGCGGGAAGCCTGCCAACGGCCACTGCTGTCGTATCCGATTTAGTAGGTGTTATGAAAAACATGCGTTTAGGTGTGAATGGTAAAAGTGCGGTAACACCTCAGTATCCGAAACAGTTAAAAGCAGAAGATGAAATGTTCTCGAAACATTTCTTACGTATTCATGTTAAAGATCAGGTTGGAGCATTTGCAAAATTAACAACGCTATTTTCAGAGCGTGGCGTGAGCTTCGAAAAAATTATCCAACTTCCTGTGAAAGGAAGCGAATTAGCTGAGATTGTTGTAGTTACACACAAAACATCTCAAAAAGATTATGAGGAAATCCTTCAGCAGCTTCGGGATTTACCAATTGTAGAGAATGTAAAAAGCAGTTACCGCGTAGAGGGAGTTGGCACAGTATGATGTGGAAAGGTCTATTAGCTGAATATAAAGAATTTTTACCTGTAACAGAGAAAACACCTATGCTTACATTACATGAAGGAAATACGCCTTTAATTCATCTTGCTCAGTTATCAAAAGAGCTAGGCATTGATCTACATGTGAAAGTAGAAGGGTTAAATCCAACGGGGTCATTTAAAGACCGCGGAATGGTAATGGCTGTAGCAAAAGCAAAAGAAGAAGGAAGCAATACGGTTATTTGTGCATCTACAGGTAACACATCCGCAGCTGCAGCAGCTTATGCATCACGCGCTGGCATGCGCTGTATCGTTGTTATTCCAAATGGGAAAATTGCGATGGGGAAATTAGCTCAAGCTGTTATGTATGGTGCAGAAATTGTAGCAATTGAAGGAAACTTTGACCAAGCACTTTCTATGGTTCGTAAGCTGAGTGAAACATCACCGGTTGCACTTGTAAACTCTGTAAACCCATACCGTATTGAAGGGCAAAAAACAGCTTCTTTCGAGATTTGTGAACAGCTTGGAAAAGCGCCTGACGTTTTAGCTATCCCAGTGGGGAATGCAGGGAATATTACAGCTTACTGGAAAGGCTTCAAAGAATACAGTGAGCGTCACCAAACGTCTCTTCCTCACATGCACGGGTTTGAAGCAGAAGGTGCGGCGGCGATCGTGCGTAATCAAGTTATCGAAAATCCAGAAACAATTGCAACGGCTATTCGAATCGGAAATCCAGCAAGCTGGGATTATGCTGTAAACGCAGCAAAAGAATCAAACGGAAAAATTGATGAAGTAACAGATGAACAAATCTTAGAAGCATATCGTACAATTGCACGCAAAGAAGGTGTATTTGCAGAGCCAGGTTCTTGCGCTTCAATAGCTGGTGTGTTTAAAGATGTAGCTTCTGGTAAAATTGCAAAAGGTTCAACGGTTGTAGCTGTACTAACAGGTAACGGATTAAAAGATCCAAACGTAGCAATCGATGCTCATAATGTAAAGCCAGTGGTTTTACCAAATGATGAAGAAAAGGTATTTGAGTATATCCAAGGTGTCGTTGCTTCATGCTAGAAAATGAGCGTTTTGTCATTACGGTCCCAGCTAGCTCTGCTAATTTAGGGCCAGGATTTGATTCCATTGGAGTGGCTTTATCTCGCTACTTAAGATTAACAGTAGAGTGTCATGAGGAATGGATTTTTATCCCTGAAACGAAAGAAGTGCAAAGTATTCCTACAGGTACAGATAACTTAATGTATGAAGTGGCACAAGACGTGGCTCGTCAATTTAACATTGATCTTCCAAGTGCGAAGGTCTCTGTTTGGAGCAACATTCCATTAGCAAGGGGACTTGGAAGCAGCGCATCGGCTATCGTAGCTGGAATCGAGCTGGCCAATGTACTGTGTGACTTGCGTTTATCAAAAAGAGAAAAGCTTCGCATCAGCAGCTTAATGGAAGGGCATCCTGATAACGTCAGCCCCTCTATTTACGGCGGCATCGTTGTTGGTTACCATCATGAAAATGAAACATATATTGCTCAAATACCTGAATTTGATGTCGATATCGTGATGGCTATTCCAGAATATGAATTAAAAACAACCGATGCTCGTGATGTGCTGCCTTCCGATATTAATTATCGCCACGCAGTAGAAGCTGGGGCAATCGGGAACATGCTAGTAGCAGCCCTTTTAAATAAAGATTTACCTCTGGTAGGCGAATTTATGGAGAAAGATTTATATCACGAACCTTATCGTATGAGACTCGTGCCAGAGCTTTCTCTTGTGCGAAAAGAGGCAAAAGCTCTCGGCGCATACGGTGTGTCATTAAGCGGAGCCGGTCCGAGTGTATTATGTTTAGCACCAAAAGGAAAAGGAAAAGCGATTGCTGAACATATGTATGCTTTACTGCCGAACTGCGAAATAGATGTTTTACAAATTGATCGCAAAGGTGTATTTGTAGAAGCTGAAGTCACAACGAGTTAATAAAAAAATCCTCATTCATTTGAATGAGGATTTTTCATTCGCAAGCCCCAATAAAATGGGAGGTTGCTTTTATAATAAAATCAAAGAGATTAGAATACTTGTTCTACTTCGACTACACCAGGTACTTCTTCTAAAAGGGCACGTTCGATACCAGCTTTTAGCGTTATTGTTGAACTTGGGCAGCTTCCGCATGCGCCTAAAAGACGTAACTTTACAATACCATCCTCTACGTCTACTAGCTCACAGTCTCCACCGTCGCGAAGTAAAAACGGACGAAGTTTTTCCAATACTTCTTGAACTTGCTCGTGCATTTCTGACATAACTATCGACTCCTTTCTTCTACTCTTATTATAAACGGTCTTTCATGAAAAATCTATCGGAGTATACATCGTAATGTTACCTTAAAAGAAAAAGATGTGCAATGAATCAGTTTTGTGTAAAATAGTATTCATAATGAAGTAAAAGTGTGAATAATCGTACAGTTTGAATGTAAAGATTCAAGGGGGATGTGCTATGCAATCAACTGAGGTAGAAGTGTGTATTTATGGAGCTGAAATTGTTTGTGCAAGCTGCGTTAACCTGCCGTCTTCAAAAGACACCTATGATTGGCTAGAGGCAGCTATTTCTCGTAAATATCCGAATCAGCCGTTTGCTATCACGTATGTAGATATAAACGAGCCACATACGGATCTGGAAAAAGCAGCTTTTGCCAAGCGTGTGATTGAAGAAGATTTATTCTATCCTGTAGTGGTCATTAACGGAGAAATTGTTGGGGAAGGCAACCCGAAATTAAAGCGCGTATTTGAGGAAATGGAGAAGTATGGTTTCTGCGCATTATAATGAAAAAAGCCGTTAGATTGTCAGTCATCTAACGGCTTTTATTTTATCCACTATGGTGTTTATACATCCAAAGAATACCTGATTTTAATAATCGAGCTACGCGTCCTGTAATTGGCCGTTCGGCAACTAAGCCAAATCCATGCTTTTTGCCTAATGAACCAAGTATGCCTTTTAATTTAATAGTTGGCAATTCATCCGGAAGCGCTTCGCCTTTCCAGCGGTGAAGAAGTACTTGCACGATTTGTTCAGCCTGACCTTCTGCCAGCTGAGCGCTTGGTGCATGCGGTAGGCTTGCACAATCACCTAAAATGTAGACATTTTCGTCGTCAGGCAAGTTATGGTATTTCGTTAAGACGACGCGTCCTTGAGGGTCTTTTTCTACGTCTAAATCGCGTACCACTTTATTTGGCTGGATACCTGCTGTCCACACGATTGCATCGCTTTGAATGGGCTCATCATGATTATAAAGAATGTTCGGTTCTACTTTTGTAATATTAGCACTATTTACGATTTCAACACCGTTTGAAGTAAACCAAGTTTGAACGTAGTTACTTAAACGTTCTGGGAAAGCAGACAAAATTAATTTACCGCGGTCAAATAAGATGATTTTTAAATCGGGGCGGCTTTCTCTTAGCTCGCTTGCTAGTTCTACTCCGCTTAACCCAGCTCCTACAATTGAAACAGTAGCGTGGGCTGGCAAGTTGTTTAATGTCTGATAAGTTGCTCGTGAAGCATCAATGGATTGAATGCTGTATGTATGCTCAAGAGCTCCGGGAACTCCATGATATTTATCTTCGCATCCAAGTCCTACAATCAGGTCATCATAAGCGATCATTTGATCATCCACATAGACACATTTCTCTTTTAGGTCTATGCGTTTTACACAGCCGTAGCGAATCTTTAAGCGAGGGTGTTCAGGAAAAGCAACACGAACATGCTGATCAGAAATTGTTCCAGCTGCAAGTGCATAGAATTCAGTTTTTAGTGAGTGATAAGGTGCTTTGTCAATAAGCGTTACTTCTACATCGTTAGGCAATTGATTCGGAAAAAGGCGTTGCAAAACGCGCATACCACCGTATCCGCCGCCCAGTATGACAAGGTTCTTCATGTGAATTTCCCCTTTAGCTTCATGCATTTTTGTTTTCTCTCTATTATTCTTGCTTTTGAGAATAGGAGAGTACAAATTACCGTTAATAAGGATGGTTGCCAAAAAGATATGAAAGGCTATATAAGATAACATATTTTACTTAAATAATAATTTAATATAACCTCGTTTGGTTTTCTATACATAAAAGTATAACTAAATTAATAAAAAACCACAATATGTTTCAACATAATTTAAAGCTATCCCTGTAATAAAGCTTTATTTATACGTTTTTTTGAAAAAGTCTGTGAAGCTAAAAAGCGTGCGCAACATGAACGTGAATTTCCAAAGTTGACGTTGAAAATGAAAGGAGATAGGATAAACTAATAGTAGAGAGGTGAAAAACGTGATACAGCCAATTATTGAATTTTGCGTTAGTAATTTAGCCAGTGGTTCTCAAGGAGCTTTAGAAAAGCTTGAAAAAGATCCAAATCTAGATATTATTGAATACGGATGTTTAGGTTATTGCGGGAAATGTTCACAATCTTTATTTGCCTTGGTAAACGGAGAGATTGTTACAGCGGAAACACCTGAACAGTTAGTGGATAATATTTATATTCATTTAGAAGAAAACCCAATGTTTTAAACTATCCCCGCTGTCGTATCTCTTTTTATCAGGAGAGGGACATGAGGCTAATAGAATAGATGATGTAAGCACGGCTAGTCTTGCCGTGCTTTTTTATGCGATTTTGCGCAAATATCTGCGTTTTAACCATCCTCTTTGCAATCATAAAGCTTCTTTAGTTTTTTAATACTCCAAAGGAGGACAAAATAAAAAACCCCTTAATCTTTATGATTAAGGAGCTAAAAAAACGGGGGATGATATTATTGTGTACAAAAGAGAATCACTTTATACTAGAGCTACATAAAAAAATAATGGGTGATAATATGAAAAAATTTCAGTTTACAAAAATGCATGCACTTGGCAACAACTATATCTACGTAAATATGTTTGAAGAACATATAGAAGAGCAAGAGTTAGCACCGCTTGCTGTAAAAGTCTCAAATGTTCATACGGGAATTGGATCGGATGGAATGATTCTTATTTGTCCATCTGAACGTGCAGATGTGAAAATGCGCGTATTTAATAATGACGGCTCGGAAGCAAAAAACTGCGGAAACGGTTTAAGATGTGTAGCTAAATATGCATATGAACATAATTTAGTAACAAGCGAAAGATTTTTTATCGAAACGCTTTCTGGAGTTGTAGAAGCAACGGTGCATCCGCAGGGAAATGAAGTTCCAGAAGTGACAATCGATATGGGAGCACCTATTTTAGCTAGAGAACAAATTCCAATGACGGGAGCAAGCCAAGACCAAGTCGTTAATGAAGAGATGGAATTTGGAAAAGAACGGTTAAAAGGGACGGCTGTATCAATGGGAAATCCTCACGTTGTCTTTTACGTAAATAATATTGAACAAGCGCCTCTTACTACATTAGGGCCTGTGGTTGAAAAAGATTCGCGTTTTCCAGAAGGAGTGAACGTTGAATTTGTCGAGGTAGTGAACGAAAGAGAGCTGAATTTTCGTGTATGGGAAAGAGGTTCGGGTATCACTCAAGCATGTGGAACCGGAGCATGTGCTGCTGTTGTTTCGTCTGTATTAAATGAGAAGACGAAAAAAGATGTTCCTACTGTCGTACACCTCGCTGGAGGAGATTTAACGATTGTTTGGCAAAATAAAGGCAATGTATTAATGACAGGTCCAGCCAATGTGATTTGTGACGGCGCGTATTATTATTAAAAAATGAAGAAGCAGACGATTTGTCGTCGCAGACATTTCGTCGTATACTAAACAAAAAAGGAGGTCTGTTTAAAAATGAGTCAGGATATCCTAACAATTACAGAAGCTGCAAGCTTTCAAATAAAAGATATGATGAAAGAACATGAAGAAGAAAATGCTTATTTACGTGTTAATGTAAATGGAGGAGGCTGTTCAGGTCTTTCTTACGGCATGGGTTTTGCTCACGAAGTAAATGAAAACGATACGCTGTTTGAACAACATGGCATTAAGATTCTTGTAGATAGCGAAAGTGCTCCAATTTTAAAAGATGTAAAAATTGATTACAAGCAATCTATGCTAGGCGGAGGGTTTACAATTGATAACCCAAACGCCATTGCAGCATGCGGCTGCGGCTCTTCTTTCCGTACAGCAAGCAACGCAGGTGCTCCTGAAGAGTGCTAAATATATTTTTATCAAGAAGCTTTCTTCACATCATCTGGTGAAGAAAGCTTTTTTAGTGAGAAATTTTTGTATGTTACATCATCTGTCAAATATGTTGACTGAATAATCAGTCTTTTTTATACTCAATAAAAAAGAGGAGATGAACGGATTTGATAGATGCGCCTCGTTACGACGCGGAACAAGTAGGAGGTTACGGAAGTTTTCGTAAAAAAAATACCCTGCCTATTCTATGGAAGGGGTTTATAAACTGGTTAAAACTTGAAAGTAGCAAAATGGAGTCTAAGGATGTAAAAAGTATTCATTTTAGTGAATCGTATTTATTTGTTCAGCATTTGCCTTTTTCCTCAGGTGAAGCCTGTCATCAAAACTCGTCCTCTGCGCCTCTTAACCATTCTGAACCTTACATTCGCTATTATGAAAATGCTAACGCATCTCTGGCTGAAAGCTACGGAGCAGTTGAAGGAGAGCATATTCTGCTGATTGAACGTATTGCCGGTCAATCAGAGGTAGTAAAATATTTAAGCAAGCTCGAAGGTTTGAAGACCTACAGGATGAGCGTAACTAGTCAAGAAGGAAACCATTCCTTTTATGAAATCTGTTTAATAAGCAGTGATGCGGAAATGATGAGTGAAATCATTCATCGAATGGTTACACCAATCCAGCAATGAAAAAAAGCAGGCTCTCGCCTGCTTTTTTTATGAGAACATTGACGTACTGTGCATAGGCTGTAAGCGAGCCTTTGGATCAATGTATGCTTTAGCGTTATTAACGGCAGTGGGACCTTCGCCAAATCCTGCCACGATGAGTTTTACTTTTCCATCATATGTGCAGACATCACCTGCTGCATAGATGCCAGGAATGTTTGTTTCTTGCTTTGAGTTAACAACAATTGCATTTTTTTCTAAATCTAAGTCCCATTCTTTAATTGGACCTAGAGAAGAAACAAATCCAAAGTTTACAATAACATCATCTACGTCTACTACTGTCTTTTCTTCACCTTTTGTGTTTTCTAACACAACTTGTGTAATACGGTCATCTCCAACAAATTCAACCGGTACATACGGTGTTTTAATATCAACTGATGAATTATGCAAGTTTTCTACGCTGTGTTCATGAGCGCGGAACTTGTCTCGGCGATGCGTTAACGTTACTTTTTCTGCGATCGGCTCTAACATAAGAGACCAGTCTACAGCAGAATCCCCGCCCCCGCATACTAATACTTTGCGGCCTTTGAATTTATTCATATCATCCACAAAATAATGAAGGTTCGTTTGCTCGAACTGTTCTGCGTTTTCTAGCTCGATTTTACGGGGCTTAAATGCACCGTTTCCAGCCGTAATAATAATTGTTTTTGAATAGTGAACTTCAGAATTAGTAGTTAATCGAAATACGCCGTCCGCTTGTTTTTCTACCTTTTCTACGGCTTGCTCTAGTGCAACTGCAGGTTTAAATTGATCCATTTGCTCTTTTAGGTTATTGACTAATTCTTGAGCGCGTACTTTTGGAAAACCAGCTACGTCATAGATATATTTTTCAGGATATAAAGCAGAAAGCTGTCCACCAAGCTGTGGTAAGCTTTCAATAATTTTTACGCTCGCTTGACGCATACCGCCATAAAATGCTGTAAATAAGCCTGTAGGGCCGCCTCCGATGATGGTAATATCATATACTTGTTTATCTTCTTTCATTTATAATCACCTCTAGATTGTTCTGTGCCAATGCATATTCTACTTTATGATAGCATAGTAAATTATAAAATATCATTAAAACACGCTGGAATGTTTGAGAAACTTTCTCAACTTAAAGAGCAGTATTTGTAATCATTAACATAAACACGCGTTTTGGTCAAATATAAAACTGGGTATACAGGAAAGTAATTGAAAATTAAAAAGCTTGTAAATACAAAGTGAAGGGTTGAAAAACCGATTAAAAAAGCATAAGATGTTTGTGTAAATCAAGCTAGGACTTACGCTTACATTTTTTTAAAAAAGAAAAAATGTATTTTTTTAAAAAAGAACGTGAAGTGATTCACATTGTTTTTTTATGTGAATAATAAATGGATAGCGATGATCGTTCTTGCTCAAACTAACATAAAAAAGCAAACTAAATAAAATTGCTCTTATCATTATATTTGTAAGACATACTTGTGACTATAACTAAAAAAGGTGGATGACATTCCTATGAAAAAGCCTAAAATCGTCATTTTGGGTGCCGGGTATGGCGGCATTATGACCATTGTTAATTTACAAAAGAAGCTAGGTGCTAGTGATGCGGAAATTGTTTTGGTAAATAAAAACGATTACCATTACGAAACGACATGGCTTCATGAAGTATCAGCAGGTACAATTCATCAAGATCGCTCTCGTGTTCCTGTTAAAAATTTAATTAACACAAATAAGGTTACATTTATCAAAGACACGGTCGTAGATATTAAGTTAGATGAAAAGCGTGTTCTTCTTGAAAACAGTGAGCTAACGTACGATTATTTAGTTGTTGCTTTAGGGTATGAAGCAGAAACTTTCGGAATTAAAGGTTTAAAAGAACATGCATTTACCATTACGAGCATTAATGCAGCACGTCAAATTCGTGAGCATATTGATTATGTGTTTGCGACGTACAACAATGAAGTGGAAAAAAGAGACGAACTTCTGACCATTATTGTTGGGGGTGCTGGCTTTACCGGCATTGAATTTGTGGGAGAATTAGCAAATCGAGTCCCTCAACTTTGCAAAGAGTTTGATATTCCGCGTGAAAAAGTACGCGTTATTTGTGTAGAAGCAGCGCCTACGGCTTTGCCAGGTTTTGATCCAGAACTTGTAGAATATGCGGTAACACAACTAGAACGAAAAGGAATCGAGTTCAAGATCGGAACAGCGATTAAAGAGTGTACAGAAGAAGGAATTGTTGTATCAAAAGATGACCAAGTAGAAGAAATCAAATCAGCAACAGTTGTATGGGCTGCGGGTGTTCGAGGCAGTCATGTGATTGAAAAAGCTGGATTTGAGAACATGCGCGGACGTGTAAAAGTAAGCAATAGCTTGCTGGCACCAGGGCATGAAGATGTGTTTGTTATTGGAGATTGTTCACTAATGATTAACCCTGAAACAGAACGTCCTTATCCGCCAACAGCTCAAATTGCTATGCAGCAAGGCGGTACCTGCGCTGAAAATATTAGCCGTTTGATGAAAGGTCAAAAAGAATTAAGCGAGTTCAAACCAGATATTAAAGGAACGGTATGTTCGTTAGGGCATGATGACGCAATTGGCGTTGTATACGGTCGGAAACTATTTGGTTCAAGCGCATCTTTTATGAAAAAAGTTGTTGATAATCGCTCGCTTTTCCTTCAAGGCGGAGCAGGTCTTGTATTGAAAAAAGGAAAATTTAATTTCTTTTAAAACAAAAAGCAAAAGGTCTTTAAGCCTTTTGCTTTTTTGGTATTAACTTACTTTTCTGTGATTGACGCCTTCATTACTCTTAAGTAAACTGAGAGTATAAAGAATAACGGAGGCGAAAAGCAATGGAAATGAGTGTGCCTGTACTAATTATCTCCATCTTGTTGTTTTTTGTTTTGTTTTTTGGAATCGGTTTCTTATTGAATATGCTGCTTCGCATGTCTTGGATTATGGCCATTATTTATCCCGTGATTTTTATTTTTATTATTGATGATGTAAGAGCGGTTGATTACATTCAACATCCCGCTCACTCCTTTCAGCAGCTAGGGACAAAAGTGCTATCTTTAGCCACAGCTGACATTGCGATTTTAATGGCTGGTTTTATAGGTGCACTAGCTTCAGGCATTACCATTAAATCTTTACGAACAAGAGGGTACCAAATGTTTTAAATGTAAATTCTTCTCGCAAACGAATAATTTGTTTTTATGTTGGAAACAAATAGATTCGTGAGAGGAGTTGTGGAAATCACAATGATTGGAAAAATAGCAAAGCGATTCATTATGTGCCTACTACTGGTCGGAGCGCTGTTTACAACATATGAAGCAATTACTGGCGTCCCAATAACCACAGTCATCAAATATATGCCTTTTATAAACAGTACAGGGCATCCTCTAATGAATGAAAGGCTCTTGCCATCATTTCTAAAACCACTAAGAGCTGAAGCGGCTAGCAATGACAAAGAGCGTCTGACGATTGAAGAAGCATTTGATTGGTCGCGTTATCCAACGAAGAATGTATTGGCTACGGGTTACACAGCTGGTTACGAATCAACTGGGAAAAATCCCAATCATCCAGGGTACGGTATTACATATTCGGGCGTTAAAGTAAAACGTGACTTGTATTCAACCATCGCTGCTGATTTAACCATATTTCCAATCGGCACGATCTTGTTTATTCCGGGCTATGGCTATGGAGTGGTAGCAGATAAAGGTGGGGCTATTAAAGGCAATCATCTTGATTTATATTTTGAGACTGTTTCCGATGTGTACAACATATGGGGTAAAAAAGAATTAAACGTCTATGTAGTGAAATCAGGGGACGGCCGCTTAACTGAAGAAGAGTTAACGATGCTGAATGAAAAGAAGTCGATGCAGGTTTTTCGCCAGCAGGTAAAATAAACGAGAAACACATGAAGAACTCTTCATGTGTTTTCTTATGTTTTATGGCCATATATAATACGTTACAAAAGCAACTGCTATCCCTGTTAAGGCTCCAAAGAAAACTTCGATAGGCTTATGTCCAAGCAGCTCTTTTAGCTTCACTTGTTTTTCGTCTTCTTCATTGGTCGTCCACAGCTTTGCCTCTTTTACCGCGCGCTGAAAGTCTTCAACTAAACGATTTAAAACCGTTGCTTGCTCTCCTGCGTGTCTTCTTACTCCTTTAGCATCGAACATGACAATAATGGCAAAAATAGCGGAGAGAGCAAAAATAGGGGATTTAAGACCTTCTGCTAGCCCAATGGCAGTGGCTAAGGAAGTTACTGCTGCGGAGTGAGAGCTTGGCATACCTCCCGTACTAAAAAATAAGCTGCCGTCTATTTTCTTAGTAGCTACAAAAGAAAGGGGAATCTTAATAAATTGAGCAAAGAAAATAGCGATTAATGAACTCCAAAGTGGAAAATTTGAGAATAACTCCATTGAGACGTCCTCCCTCAACTTAAAATGTCTGAAAAGCTAAACCCATATGATGAAAAAAGCGGTAGATGAAAGTATATGTGTGAAACTAAGGTTTTTGAACTGTGATTAAAAATTGTATTTCTGCTATCATATGTATATAGATGAAAACAGTGGTGAATATGATATATATTCCACTTGCTGAATAGATTAAACAAAGCAGATGATAAATAAAAATAAAATCTCTATACGTAAAAGGGAGGAATTTTATGTTTTCGCATGTAGAAACATTTGGTGTTGATCATCAAACAGAAGCGCTCGTAATTGGGTTATTTAATCAAAACCAACAGTTTGAAGGCCTTCTAAAAGAAATTGATGAAGCTTTAGGTGGACAGCTGATTCATTTGATTAAAGAAGGGGATATACGTGTACAAGAAAAACGTATATCAACGATTCATACACTAGGAAAATTAGGAGCAAAACGTCTTTATTTTGTAGGGCTCGGACGAAAGCAAGCGTTAACTAAAAATGGGCTCAAAGAGAGCTTTGGGCTGTTATTTAAAAAGTTAAAAGAAGCGAAGATTTCAAACGCATCGGTCGCCCTTCCTACATTTGATACAGGAGCGTGGCCAGAGCAAGAAACTGCAGCTTTATTAGGAGAAGCTCAACAGCTTGCTATGTACGAGTTTGAAAACTACAAAAAGAAATCAAACGAACCTGATAAGCAGCTGGAGAAAATTCAACTGTTTTCTTTTTATAAAGACGTTGTACAATCTGCTTTGGTTGGATATACGTATGGAAAAGCAACAAACTCAGCGCGCACCCTTGTTAACTTACCAAGCAATATGCTAACGGCTACAGATTTAGCTAATTATGCAGTAGAAATGGCACATACATATGGTTTTGAATATGAAATTTTAGAAAAAGAAGAGATGGAAACATTGGGAATGGGCGCACTGTTAGCAGTTAATCAAGGTTCCGCAGAGCCTCCTAAAATGATTGTGCTGAAATATCAAGGAAAAGAAAAATGGGAGGACGTTATTGGGTTAGTAGGAAAAGGGATTACCTTTGACACAGGTGGTTACTCTATTAAATCTAAAGACGGGATTGTAGGTATGAAAACAGATATGGGCGGAGCTGCATCTGTTCTTGGTGCAATGGAAGCGATTGGAGAATTAAAACCTCATCAAAACGTAGTAGCTGTCATTCCATCAACTGACAACGTTATTAGCGCACGTGCTTTTAAGCCAGATGACGTAATTACAGCAATGAATGGAAAGACAATAGAAGTACTGAATACAGATGCTGAAGGGCGTTTAGCGTTAGCTGATGGTATCTCCTATGCCAAACACCACGGAGCAAATTATTTAGTAGACGTGGCGACATTAACGGGTGGTGTAATTGTAGCTCTTGGTACACATACAACGGGGGCAATGACGAATGATTCTGCTTTATTGCAGAAAATAGAAAAAGCGAGCATTGAGACAGGCGAACCGATTTGGGAGCTGCCTATTACAGAACGAGACAAAAAGCGTGTTCGGGGAAGTAAGGTAGCAGATTTAAATAACTCTCCTGGACGAGAGGGGCACGCAATTATGGCAGGAACCTTTATTGGTGAGTTTGCAGAGCAAACACCATGGGTTCACTTGGATATTGCTGGAACTGCAACATCCGCTGCTTCTCATGAGTTAGGACCTTCAGGTGCAACAGGCGTGATGGTGCGAACACTAGCTGCAATGGTTTGTTCATTTGAAGCCAATTAATGAAAAAAGTATAGCAGGGATAGAAAGAAACGTAAAAAGAAGCATCGATGATGCTTCTTTTTTAATATGTTTACATAATGTTTTTTCTTTTTAGTAAGAAAAGATTATTTAGAAAAATCCTTATATCGTTAAGGGTGTAGAGAAGTTAAACAAACGTTTATTTAGTAAGACGATTGACTTTTTTTCTATACCTAATATAATGAACATGTTGTTTATCTCTCTAATGTTTTAATGAGATAAAGTAAAAAGAAAAATGGAGGTTTCAAAATGAATGCAGTATTAATAGCTGTGCTCGTGATGCTGATTTTGAGCTTATTGCGTATCAACGTTGTCTTTTCTTTAGCAGTCGGAGCGTTAATTGGAGGACTTGTTGGCGGTATCAGCCTCACAGATACAGTAAGTATATATACAGATGGTCTTGGAAACAGTGCTTCTGTTGCATTAAGCTATGCTTTGCTTGGAGGATTTGCAATGGCTGTTTCGCGGACAGGGCTGCCTGATGCCGTTGTTCAACTAGCGTTAAAAATAGTAGGGAAAGAAGGAGAAACGAAAAAGAAGTCACTGTCAAAAGTACTGATCTTATTGATCATCCTTATTATTTCATGTTTTTCTCAAAACGTTATTCCGGTTCACATTGCATTTATTCCGCTTTTAATTCCACCTCTATTAAAAGTATTTAATCAGTTAAAAATCGATCGCCGATTAGTCGCAACCGTTATTACGTTTGGACTGGTTACACCTTATATGTATTTGCCCGCAGGATTCGGTAAGATTTATCACGATATTTTATTTACTAACATCAAAGAAAGTGGACTAACGATTGATAAAGGAGATATTACCGCAGCGATGGCTCTGCCAGCTTTAGGAATGATAGCGGGCTTATTGTTTGCTGTTTTTATTTCATACCGCAAACCACGTCGGTATGAAGACATTGACATTGATCAAGGTGCAGAAGAGAGTACAGGTTATACAACAAGAGGCATTATTATAGCTTTGGTTGCGATTGTAGCAGCTTTAACTGTGCAGCTCTTAGTGGATTCTATGATTTTTGGAGCGCTGGCAGGAATTGTTGTACTTTACTTCAGCGGAGCTTTGAAGTGGAGTGAAGCAGATCCAGTATTAACAAACGGAATGAGAATGATGGCTTTCATTGGATTCGTTATGCTGTCAGCCTCTGGTTTTGCAAAAGTTCTTCAAGAAACTGGAGACGTAGAAGCGCTTGTAAAAGATTCTGTTGCTCTTATTGGCGGAAACCAAATGCTGGGGGCATTTCTTATGCTTGTCATCGGGCTTTTAGTCACAATGGGCATTGGTTCTTCTTTCTCTACCATTCCAATTATCGCGACGATTTTTGTTCCTCTTTGCTTAGAACTTGGTATGAGTCCAATAGCGACGATTTGTATTGTTGGTACAGCAGGAGCGCTTGGAGACGCTGGTTCACCAGCTTCCGACAGTACGCTTGGACCCACATCTGGATTAGCAGTCGATCGTCAGCATGATCATATTTGGGATACGTGTGTACCAACTTTTCTTCACTATAACATTCCACTCATTATTTTTGGATGGATTGCCTCGGTTATCTTGTAAATAGAGGTCTATAATGAAAAAAGCAGCCGATCAAAACCGGCTGCTTTTTTTCATGCTTGAGAAAGAGTAGAAGCAGTGCTGTCACAAGTTCCTAATGCTTGCTCTACAGCCTGAAGAGATTGCTCAATACGTTCACGATTTGAATCTTTCTCTACTGTTTGAAGAGCTTGTTCAAGGCTTGCTTTTGCCTGATTTAATGACGTACAAGAATCCTGCACGTAACCTCTAGCGTTTTTAGACATTCTTCTTCCTCCTAACTAACCAAAAATGAGAATCAATAAGTAGTATGAGTAATTTGCAGGGAATTATGAGGAGAAATAATAAAAAGGATTAACTCTTATGAAAGGAGTTAATCCTGTCAGCCTAACTGTTTAAATTGGTTGGAATGTAGAATTTCAAGCACTTTCTTATCAAGCTCCTTAATTTTCTTTACAGCCAAATTATATTCCATTTCACGGTAATGGTGTTTGCCGCCTGGCTCTTCATCAGCTTCATCAGCTAGTTTGACTACTTTTTGAAGAGGGCGTTGTTGAATGGTTCCTTCAGGTAAATATGAGTCTGTGTGTAGTAAAATAGCTAAGGCAATTTCTTTTGCTGCCTGAGGTTCCTCACCTAAACGAATGAGTAATTTATGTGCACGTTCAGCACCTTTAATAGCGTGAATATCATTTTGACGATACTTCTCATAATCCCACTGACCATTTGTGTACCATTCGTAGTGGCCAATATCATGAAGCAGCGCTGCTTTTGTAGCTAAATCGGGGTTTACATTATGCTGGACAGATAGACGAAAAGCATGATAGGCGACGGATACAGCATGCGCAACGCCAGATCGAGTTAAATATTTTTGAGCGATAGGATGCGTGAAAATTTCTACTAGTGTAACATGTCTCATCATGTCATCCCTCCTAAAGAAAAAATATATTTCCAAATACAATATCATATTTATTTCCTAAATACAATTATCGTGTAATTTGTTTTTACATCCAAAAATGGCATATATTATAATATTCGAAACAAAACAACATGTACATCTTTTTTAAAAGAAAATAAGACTTTTTTCCTTGTGTTTTACCATTTAATATTTAACGAAACGTGACAGCAGTTAAATTGGTTATCGGGATGAATAAACGTAATTTTAATATAGTCTGGCGTATAAAAAACATCAATTTTTGCCTTAACGCCCGTTGAAAGAATGAGTCTTTTTACTTCACTCATTTTAGATTCTTGAGCAGCAGCTTTTATTTTTTTTATTAAAGCTGGCGAAGTATTAGCTCTTTGAATAAATATGGTGGCGCTTTGCATGGTAGAGGGAATCACTTTAAGAGATTGCTGGAAAGTCGCTATGTCCGCCTCAGGTAAGCTAGGTACCCTGTATGTATAAGGGTGAGGCATGTAGTACGATGGCCAATAGTAAGACAAGGGAGCAAATGGTTTCATATAAGAATCCTCCTAAAAAACGGATTTTTATTATGTATATGTAGAGGGTTCGTATATGTTGTAGCAAAACCGTTATTGTATACTAGATACAAAGGGAGGTATGGATATGAAAACAAAAGATACGCTGTTAGAAGCATTAGGAATTGAGATTATTAGCGCAAGTGAACAGAGAGTGGAAGCGACGATGCCTGTTGATGAGCGAACGCGTCAGCCATTCGGGCTTTTGCACGGAGGAGCATCGGTGGCGTTAGCCGAAACTGTGGCTAGTCTAGGTGCTATTAAAAGTGTAGATATTGAAAAAGAAATCTGCGTGGGTTTAGAGATTAATGCCAATCATATCAAAGGGAAAAAAGACGGAATCGTTACAGCTATAGGCGTTCCTTTACATAAAGGAAAAAAAACAGCGGTTTGGGAAGTGAAAATTCAAGATGAAGAAGAGAATTTAATCTGTATATCCCGATGCACGCTTGCTATTCTGCCTAAAGCTTAAATATAAGAAAGGCTTAGTCTAAAAAGGTGTGAGGTATGCTTTTGGAGTCGGGAGGGAGCCGCCTCACACACTGATGTGAGAGCTTAAAGAGAATTGGGAAGAGCGGATACATAAAAAAGTGAAAAAATAGGTAAAAAAAAGAAGCGAAATTATGTCTATTCGTGACAGTTACCCTGCGCATAGAGACATGCTCTAGAATATAGTAGTAGTAAAGTATTCTTTTTATTCAGCAACTAGAATATTCATAATATTAAAAATAAGAACAGAAAATAGACCTTCCGATTGTTCAATCGTGCTATAATAGCATTAATATAGTAGGGCGGTTTATTTTACAAAGGGGTGATAATATTGGATAAGAACTCTCAGTATTTATTCATTGATTTTGAATTTACAATGCCAGAGTATAAAGGTTTTCCAAAAGGCTTTTTTCCGGAAATCATTGAAGTTGGTTTGGTGTTTGTTAAAAATCAAGAAATCATTGATCGTTTCTCCTCTTACGTACAGCCTACACACTTTACAAAATTAACTGAGCGCTGTAAATCATTTCTCCATATCGAACAAAATCAAGTAAATGAAGGAATTACGCTAGAGCAGCTTGTACAGCGACTGGGCATGTATAAAAACAGCACGATTATTACATGGGGGAACATGGATATGAAAGTATTAAGGCAGTGCTGTCAAAAAAATAAGGTGCCTTTTCCTTTTACAGGTAAAGAAATTGATCTTTCGATGGAGTATAAGCGCTTTTTTGGAGATCAAAATCAAACCGGCCTTTGGAAAGCTGTGCAAGAGTATGGTAAAGAAGGAACTGGAAAGCACCACTGCGCGCTTGATGATGCGATGACTACACTCAACATCTTTAAGCTTGTAGAAAAAGATAAGAGGTACCTTCAAAAGCCGGAGCCAACGACCATAGGAGATCGAATCGATTTTTCAAAAGTATTAAATAAATTTGCATTATAAAAGCCAAATCACTTCTATGTGAATTTGGCTTTTTGCTTAATGAATACCGTACTCTTTTTTTAACTCTTCTAAACAGGAAATACTTGCTTGAGCAAAAGCGCTATCTTTGCCTTGTTGTTCAGCTATCTTTAATTCAAGGGCTTTTTTTAGTGAATGCTTATAATCAGGAACGCTGTCTTCATAGAGATGAACCATTTTTTGAGGAATGTTTGCCTGCTCTCGAAAAGCAAGTGCTTTTCGCTCGTGAAAAAAAGGTACGTCCACTTGTCCAGGATTATGTAAGTCACCTTGTTCTGGGTGCTTCAACACAGCTTGAATTCGTACAACATAATGCAGATCTCGAACTTGTGTAATTTCACCGATGTATTTCCCGGTTTTATAAAGTGCCGTAACGGTTTGACCAATTGTAAATGTCATATTGCCAGATCTCCTTTAAGTAAAGTGTTTATTATAAACAGTATAAATCAAAACCCACTACCGTTTCTATGAAAGGATGTTGTACATGATGAATTTAATGTTTTTGCTTTATTTTCCGGAAGATAAAACAGAATATATTCCTGCTTTTGCTACAATGGCGATTTTTGTACTAGCAGCAGTTGCAGTCTGGCGGTTCATCATCAAGGTGTCTAAAAAAGAAGAAGAAAAAACGAAGGAATTAGAAGCAAAGCTGAAAGAACAAGAAAATAAGAAGTCACTCTAATGAAATGCAAATAAAATGTAAGCGTTTAAAATGATATGTTGCTGGACAATCTATGGAAAGACATCTAAAACTTTCGCTAGTGCATATGCGATTGGAGGGCAACATGAAAAAACTACTACTCATTGGAACCGTGCCTTTTTTCTTGTTAACGGGGTGTATGGAAAAAGAAATATCCAATAAAGAAGTCAAATTCTATAACGCAGATGGAGATAGCATCGGTACAGTCAAGTTGAAAGAGCAGGCTGATGGAATTGAGTTTACTTACGATTTAAGCGGACTTCCACCTGGGGAACACGGCGTACATATTCATGAAATGGGAATTTGCAAAGCTCCTAACTTTAAAAGTGCAGGAAATCACCTTGATCCTGATAAAAAGAAACACGGACTGTTAAATCCAAAAGGACCGCATTTAGGCGATATGAAAAATATTGTGGTAGAAGACGATCAGACGTATAAAGGAACGGATATGGTTCCTCAAGTCACGTTAAAAGAAGGAAAGACATCTCTCGTTAAGCGTATGGATGGTTCCTCCCTTGTTATTACCGAACAAGGTGATGACGGAATGACAGAGCCATCAGGTAATTCTGGAAAGCGAATCGCGTGTGGAATTATTTCAAAAAAACATTAAAAACAGCGTTCTTTCGTGAGAAAGAACGCTGTTTTTTACGTTAAAGCTATTTTTAAGCGATTTAATCCTTCTTGAAGTTGTTCATGTGAACAGCCAATGTTCAAGCGGATAAAACCTTTTCCATATGTGGAGCTGTATTTTTCGCCTTTTTCTACGGCGATTTTGCCTTTTTTTAATAAGCGTTCATGTAATTCTTCTTCAGATAAGTGCAGCTTGTTGCAGTCAATCCATAGTAAATAAGTTCCTTCTGGCTGAACCACTCGCAGTTCAGGCAAGTTTTCACTTATAAAACGCGTCACGAGATCTACATTTTTCTTCAGGTACACAAGCAGTGCTTCTAGCCATTCTCCACCTTCGCTGTAAGCTGCTTCTAATCCAATGATTCCAAATGTGTTTAAATTAGAAAACCCTTGCTTTTGCTGCTGCTGAACATACTGTGTGCGCAGTTTCTCATTTGGAATAATAACAGCTGAAGCCTGAAGTCCCGGTATATTAAATGTTTTGCTAGGGGCTATACACGTAATGGTTCGATTGGCTGCATCTTCACTCACCATGCTGATGGGAATATGTTTATAAGGCTGGTAAATTAGATCAGAATGGATTTCATCTGAAATAATTAATACATTGTATTTTTCACAAAGATCAGCAAGTTTCTTCAGTTCTTCTTTTGTCCACACGCGTCCTACTGGATTATGAGGGCTGCAAAGAATCATTAATTTTACGCCTTCTGCAAATTTTTTCTCTAAATCTGCAAAATCAATTTCGTATTTATCGCCTGCAAGTTTCAACGGATTTTCAACAACTTCTCGATCATTTACCTTTATCATGTTAAAAAATGGAGTATAGACGGGAGGCTGAATTAAAATTGAATCTCCGGGTTCCGTAAATGCTTGAATAGCCATACTCAGGGCAAACACAACTCCTGGACTGTATGTAATCCATTCATGATCAATGGTCCACTGATGCTTTTTTTCTACCCAAGATGATAAAGCATTCGCCGTAGATTCAGTAGGGGAAGTGTAGCCGAAAATACCGTGTTTGACACGCTCATTAATGGTTTGAAGAACATTAGGCGGCGCTTGGAAATCCATATCAGCTACCCAAAAAGGCAGAACATCTTTTGCTCCAAAAACAAGATCAGTTTTGTCCCACTTTACGGACTGCGTACCTGTACGGTTAATTAATTGATCAAAAGAATAAGTAGACAATAAAAGTACCCCCTTTTTAATACAATAGTTTGATTATTTTTAATACGTTTGTCAACGAAGTTAACTCGTGAAGTTAATAAAGAAAATGGAAAATTGTTGAAGCGCCACTACTAAATTTTTTATTAAAGTTAGCGCTTCTTGTGACATATACGAACTCGCCCCATCATTATTGAGACAGGGCTTGTTCATCGTACAAGAAATCGACCATATGAGACTGCACAATGTCGGGACACTCTTCTGGTAAAAGGTGTCCAATTTCCTTTAAAGAGATAAAGGTAGAGTCTGTTAAATCATCTTTTAACTTACGTCCGAGATGTAAAGGGACAACTCGGTCTTCTTCTCCCCAAATGAGTAAACTTGGTTTTTTTATGTGCTGCAAATCCTTTGAGGATAGGTCTCCTTCTCGATCACGAATCATTCTTGTTAAAGCCATAAACGTACGGTCATCCAAAAATGGTTCAGTATAGCCATCAATCATTTCTTCGTCGATTAACTGATGATCAAATACGACATTTTGCAAGTTGCCTAATACACCTTTGCGAGACAGCCACGTTTTTACCCACAGATAAAAGAATGGAACATAAGAAGACATGACCAACCCATAATGTGAAGGGCCTAAATAAGCTGAGCTGCACAGAAGAACAAGTTTTGATACGCAAGAAGGCTTTAATTTTGCTACGTTTAAACAAACCTGTCCTCCCATTGAGTGTCCCGATAGTACAACATCTTTCAAGTTTAAATATTCAATCAACTCGATGACAATTTTGGCTAAGTTTTTATACGAGTATTGAAAGGTTAACGATTTTTCACTTCGCCCAAATGGCGGAAGATCCAGCGTAATGATAGAAAACGTATCTTCAAATAAAGGAATTAAACGCCGAAAGCTAAAACTCGATGATAAAAAGCCGTGAATAAATACAATAGCTGGTTTATCAGGGTGATAGTTATGACATTCGTAGTAAACATTGACTCCATTAAAAGTACGCTGGTGGCAAGTAATTTTAGATTCAGTCAATTTGTTTCACTCCATCTTTTTCTTTCTAGTCTGTCCTAATTTCCAGCAATCTATAAAATGAAACTCAATTACCGGTATAGATTTCACAATAAAGATGTGTTTAAATTTGATATAATGGAAAAAGTGAAAAAATTTAATCGGTGTAGGAGGGGAACGCGGTGTTCTTAGAAGAAAAAGAGTTAGAAATTTTAGAAATTCTAGAAAAAAATAGCCGTATTTCAATAGATAGTATTTCAAAAATGGTGGATTTAACGTTTGACGAAACCTCTAATATTGTTAAAAAGCTAGAGAGAGAAAAAGTAATTGTGCAATATTCAGCTGATATTAACTGGAGACGAGTAGATGGACATGAGGGCGTCACCGCTATGATAGATGTAAAAGTTGCACCAAAGCGAGGAGTAGGCTTTGATGAGATTGCGGAGCGCATCTATCGTTTTCAAGAAGTGAAATCCGTGTACCTAATGTCAGGAGCATATGATTTGTCTGTTATTATTGAAGAAAAATCAATGTCTGAAGTAGCATTTTTTGTTTCTGAAAAGCTTTCTACGCTAGACTCTGTTTTATCTACGACGACTCACTTTATCATGAAAAAATACAAGCACGATGGTACCATCTACGACCAAGGCGATGAAGATCGCAGAATCGTGGTGTCTCCGTAATGAAAGAGCGCTTGTCAACAACTGTACAACAGCTGAAACCTTCAGGTATTCGCCGCTTTTTTGATTTAGCAGCAAGTATGGATAACGTCATTTCTCTTGGAGTAGGTGAACCTGATTTTGTCACATCTTGGGCTGTTCGAGAAGCGAGTATTTTATCGTTGGAAAGAGGGTATACCTCTTATACGGCAAATGCGGGGCTTTTAGAGCTCCGCTTTGAAATTATGAAGTATATGAAAAGAAATTTTAACGTCTCGTATGATTATAAAGATGATATTATCGTGACCGTTGGAGGAAGTCAGGCTTTAGACATTACAATGAGGGCTTTGATTAACCCTGAAGATGAGATTATTGTCGTGGAGCCAAACTTTGTGTCTTACAGCCCGTTAATTTCACTAGCAGGAGGAGTTCCTGTGGCAATTGAAACAACGGCAGAAACAGAGTTTAAACTGCAGCCTAGACAGATTGAAGAAGTCATTACAAGCAACACGAAAGCTCTTCTTTTATGCTCTCCTAATAATCCAACAGGAAGTTCACTATCTAAAGAAGAGCTGCAGGCTATTGCGGATATTGTAATCAAGCATGACTTGCTTGTTATCACGGATGAAATATATGCAGAATTAACATATGATGAAGAATTTACATCTATTGCTTCTTTAGAAGGAATGAAAGAACGAACTATTATTATTTCTGGCTTTTCTAAAGGGTTTGCTATGACTGGATGGCGTCTTGGGTACATATGTGCACCAACTGAGATTGCGAAAGCAATGCTGAAAATTCATCAGTATACAATGATGTGTGCGCCTACCATGGCACAATATGGGGCAATTGAAGCACTACAAAATGGGCAGCATGACGTAGAAGAGATGAGAAAAAGCTATCGCAGAAGACGAAACTATATGGTAAAGTCATTAAACCAAATTGGTCTGGAATGCCATTCTCCCGGAGGAGCGTTTTATGTGTTCCCCTCTGTCAAGAAAACGGGATTGTCATCGGAAGAATTCGCTGAGCAGCTTTTGCTTGAAGAGCGAGTAGCTGTGGTGCCAGGCAATGTATTTGGAAAAGGCGGAGAGGGACATATTCGCTGTTCATACGCCTCTTCAATGGAATCATTAGAAGAATCCATAAAACGGATTAGCCGTTTTGTTGAAAATAAGTTATAATAAAAATAAGATATTATGTCATATCGTATAGACGGTTTGATATAATATCTTTTTTGCTATGATGAAATGTAGTGTTAGTTTATATTTGTGACGAAATTGGTAAATAATAAATATAGTATAACTACTTTTTGATTCAATCTATGAACTGTGCTATAATTTTAAATTGGCTATAGTGATGAAAATAATAAGGTATCTAGGAGTGTTTATATGTCAAAATTTGAAATCGGTACTGTTACAAAAGGTAAAGTAACAGGAATTCAACCATACGGTGCATTCGTTGCATTAAATGAAGAAACTCAAGGATTAGTTCATATCTCAGAAGTAAAACATGGCTTCGTTAAAGATATTAACGAACATTTATCAGTAGGAGACGAAGTAAACGTTAAAGTTTTATCTGTTGATGAGTCAACTGGTAAAATTGGTTTATCTATTCGTGCAACTGAGCCAGCTCCAGAAAAAACTGAAGCTTCTGCACCTAAAAAACCTGCTAAAAAGCGTCAAGGTCAAGCAACAGTTCATACTGAATCTACTCAAGGATTCAACACATTAAAAGAAAAATTAGAAGAGTGGATTGAGCAATCAAACCGCGAAGATCTAATTAAGAAATAAGAAAAAAAGAAGGATAGCTGAGCTATCCTTCTTTTTTAATGTTCCGTTCTAGGTTCTGTACGCTCTACTTCAGCAGAAGGTTTAAATAATAGACCTAAGTTAATCAGTCCTGCGATTCCAACCAATCCATAAATAATGCGGGAGAAAGCAGATGTTTGACCGCCGAAGATTGCTGCTACTAAATCAAATTGAAAAAAGCCAATAAGTCCCCAGTTAATTGCTCCAATAATCGTTAATACGAGCGCAATACGTTGAATACCACTCATGATGAACCCTCCTTGTTTTGTAGTTCACTTATTAGCCTGCTTTTTTTAGAGGGAAATATGCATATTTGCTTTTGGAAGATACAGACAAATAAACGTTCATTTGGATGGGGTGAGCATCTAGCCAACAGGGAATAATCTTTAGGAAGTCAATTTTCTTTACAATCAAAAAGTTGTTCTTCATAATGATGCATGTAATCAAGCTCGTAAGGAGGAGTTTATAGTGAACAATTTTACATTTTATAACCCTACAAAATTAATTTTTGGTAAAGGTCAATTAGAGCAATTAAAAACAGAAGCAAGTCGCTTTGGTAAAAAGATATTATTAGTATACGGCGGAGGAAGCGTAAAACGCAGCGGTTTATACGATCAAGTAATGGATGTACTGAATGACATGAATGCAGAGGTACATGAGTTAGCGGGAGTAGAGCCGAATCCTCGTCTGACAACTGTTCGAAAAGGAATCGATATTTGTAAAGAAAACGGTATTGAATTTTTACTTGCAGTAGGTGGAGGAAGCGTAATCGATTGTACAAAAGCAATCGCAGCAGGCGCAAAATATGATGGAGACGTATGGGACATCATTAACCGCGACGTATTCGCAGCTGAAGCTCTTCCATTTGGAACAGTGCTAACATTAGCGGCAACAGGTTCAGAAATGAATGCTGGTTCTGTTATTACAAATTGGGAAACACAAGAAAAATACGGCTGGGGCAGCCCGGCAACATTCCCTCAATTCTCTATTTTAGATCCCGTTAATACATTTACTGTACCAAAAAATCAAACAGTTTATGGCATGGTCGACATGATGAGCCACGTATTTGAACAGTATTTCCATGCTGCAACAAATACGCCGCTTCAAGATCGCATGTGTGAAGGAGTACTGCAAACGGTTATTGAAACGGGACCAAAATTATTAAACGACTTAGAGAACTACGAGTTACGTGAAACGATTTTATACAATGGGACAATCGCATTAAACGGTATGTTACAAATGGGACACCAAGGCGATTGGGCTACTCATAATATTGAGCATGCGGTATCAGCTGTATATGACATTCCTCATGCGGGTGGACTCGCAATTTTATTCCCGAACTGGATGAAACACGTAATGGATGAGAACGTAGATCGCTTCAAGCAAGTAGCTGTACGCGTATTTAACGTAGATACGGAAGGCAAGACGGATAAAGAAGTAGCACTTGAAGGTGTTGATAAGCTTCGTGAATTCTGGTCAAGCCTAGGTGCACCAACTCGCTTAGCAGATTATGATATTGGTGAAGACAAATTAGATCTTATGGCTGATCGTGCGATGGCTAAAGGTGAATTTGGTAAATTCAAAAAATTAAACAAAGAAGATGTACTAGCAATCCTACGCGCTTCTTTATAAGATTTTCGATAAAAAACGCCGTGCAAACCGCACGGCGTTTTTTTCTATTCATGATGGGTAAGCTTTTTCTGCTGTTTGGTTTTCAAATCATCCCGAACGGTTTTATCAGAAAGGGGAACTCTGCTGTAATAAGCCGCTCTTCCTAGTAAATGTCCAGCAATAGGAGAGGTGATAAACACAAAGACAATCGCTAAAATTAACCGTGCACTAATATGGCCAGTGTCAATCCAAAAGTAGAGTAAGCAGCCCACTAATATAAACAGGACGCCTAAGGTAGCACTTTTGGAGGCAGCGTGACTTCTTGTATACGTATCAGGCAAGCGAATAAGCCCAATCATGGTCACCACTGTCAGAAGAGACCCTATTAGTACCAAAGCTCCTACAATGATTTCACTGATCACGTTCATATTCAATCACTTCTCCTTTCTCTAAAAACTTAGAAAAAGCAACGGTACCTACAAAGGCTATGATGCCTAGCAGTAAAATGACTTCGAAAAAAGCCTGGGTTCGAAAGATAATCGAGATGATGGCCGTGATAGCAATGATGTTAATTCCAATAGCATCAAGGGCCATTGCTCGATCAGCGGTTGACGGACCTTTTACCACTCGGTAAACAAACCCAATAGTTGAAGCAGAAATGAGAATGAGCGAAACGTTTAAAAAAATATCGAGCATTTAACGACTCACCTCCATAATAGCTTTTTCGAATGTTTGCTGAATATCTGTAATAATGTCATCAATATCGTCTGTATTGATTGCATGAATATAGATAGTAGAATTATCATCTGATACATCCATTACTAGTGTGCCTGGCGTTAGCGTAATTAAAAGAGAAAGAATGGTAATTTCCCATTCACTCTCCAGACGGGTTGGCATTGCAAAGATGGCTGGCTGAATATTTAATTTAGGGCGCAATATGTCTTTAGTAACTGCAATATTGGCTTTGAATAATTCTCGTATGAAAATAAACAGCAGCTTAATGATCGCATACACTTTATGCAAGTAAAAACGTCTGTGAAAAAAACGGCGGAAAACAAACAGCAGTACCGCTCCCCAGAAAAATCCTATAATAAAAGAAGGTAGTGTCCAAATCCCTCTCAAAAACATCCATGTGAATGCAATGATTACGTTTAATAATAGTTGAAATGACATGCAGATCTACTCCTTTAACACCGATTGGATATAAATTGAAGGATCCATAAGCGTTTGAGCGGCTGTCGACACATAAGGAATAACAGCTTCTGCACCTAGTCCTAAAAAGACAGAAACAGCAAGTAAGATAGCGGATGGGTATAGAATACCTTTAAGAGATACTTTTTCATGCTCAGAAGAAAGCGTAGGTTCACCCCAGAAGCAGCTCATGAAAATCTTAATGGCAGAATATAAAACGAGCAGGCTTGAAGCTAGTAAAACTCCTACAAACGTGTAGCTCTCTGATTCTAAACCGCCTTGAACTAAAAGGAATTTTCCAATAAAGCCGCTTAGGGGAGGAATTCCTGCCAACGAAATAGTAGCGATAAAAAACATCCAGCCAAGCAGCGGATAGTCTTTAATTAACCCGCCCATTTTCTTTAATTTTGTTGTTCCAGTTATTCGAATGATGCTTCCAGCAAGAAGGAAGAGAGCTGCTTTAATAATCATGTCGTGAATTAAATAATAAATGGCTCCTTCAAAACCTGCTTTTGTTGTTAAAGTTACACCGTAGACAATGACTCCGACAGCAATAATAATGTTATAAATTAAAATTTTATTCACATCTGAATAAGCAATGGCGCCTACTGCACCAACAACGATAGTCAAAAGCGCAACGTAACCGATAATTTGATGAGTGAATTCAGGATGGTGATAAAACAGTAAAGTGAAAGTCCTGAAAATAGAGTAAACTCCTACTTTTGTTAGCAACGCACCAAATAATCCGATAATAACGGGTGGAGGTGCACTGTACGAACCTGGAAGCCAGAAATACATTGGAAATAAAGCTGCTTTTAATGCAAATACAATAAATAAAAGCATGCCAATGGTTGTTAAAATTCCCGGCTGGTTAGCCTCTGCAATTCGTTGCGAAAGGTCTGCCATGTTGAGAGTTCCTGTTACGGCGTACAAATAAGCAACAGCAATTACAAACAAAGCGGATGAAATGACATTGACTAAAATATACTTAAGAGACTCTCGAAGCTGTGCTTTTGTACCCCCAATTACAATAAGAGCGTATGAAGACATAAGCATGACTTCAAAAAAGACAAATAAGTTAAAGATATCACCTGTCAAGAAGGCGCCAAATACGCCTACTAATAAAAACTGCACAAATGAATAAAAGTAAAAGCGTTCACGTCTCTCGCCAATTGTATGAAAAGCAAAAAGAACGCAGCATAGTGTTACGATACTAGCAGTAAGTACGAGAAGGGAAGCGAACATGTCCGCTACTAGAATAATTCCAAAAGGAGGTTTCCAGTTCCCTAGCTCGTGAGTTAAAACTCCTTTTGATTGAACCAACTGTACTAAATAGGCAGCAAAAGCAGTGGTGGTGATTAATGATAAAACACTGATTATCCTTTGAAGTTTAATATTGTCTTTGAAAAAAATGAGCACAACACCTACAACAAACGGGATAAGCAGTGGGATGATTACAAAATTACTCGTCATGTTCATTTCCCCTTAACTTGTCCATATCGTCTGTTCCGAGTTCTTGATAAGCCCTGTACGCTAGTACAAGGAAAAAAGAAGTGACGCCAAAGCTTATGACAATGGCAGTTAAAATTAGAGCTTGAGGTAAAGGATCTGTATAAGAAGAAGCCTTTTCTCCCAGAAGGGGAACACTCCCCCCTTTTAATCCGCCCATCGTTAAAATTAACAGGTGAACACCGTGGCTTAATAAGCCTGTTCCAATAATAATTCGCAGTAAACTGCGGGATAACATGAGATATACAGCGGCAGTGAATAGAATCCCTGCCACTATGGACATTAATATTTCCACTATTCACTCTCTCCAATCGTTTGAATAATGGTCATCGTAACACCAACAACTACTAGATATACACCTAGATCAAACAGTACAACGGTAGCTAAAGATGTTTTCCCGAGAAGGGGAAGGTTAAAGTAGCTATATGTGTGAGTTAGAAATGGGACTTTGAAAATAAATGACCCAAGCCCGGTTAAAATAGCTAGCAGCAGTCCGGAAGCCGCGACCTTCTTATAATCAAATGGGATGACTTTCGATACGGTTTTTATATCGAAAGCCAGCAGTAGTAATACAAGAGCTGCTGAGGTAGTAAGTCCTCCAACAAACCCTCCCCCCGGTGTATAATGACCTGCAAAGAAAAGATGAATGGCAAAAATGATAATAATAAACGTGACTACTTTCGTTGTGGTTTGTAGTATCAAATCATTTTTTTTCACTCTTCTTCCTCCTTTGTTAACCGAAGACGAATCATGCCATAGATAGCAAGAGCTGCTATACAAAGTACGGTAATTTCAAATAATGTATCAAATCCGCGGAAGTCAACAAGGATTACGTTCACCATGTTTTCGCCGCCTGCTTTTTCATAGCTGTTTTCAATAAAGTAATGTGAAATCGATTCAAATAGTTTCGTACTGTTTGCTGATATGCCAAGCAGTGTAACAGTCGTTCCAACAAGAAGAGCAACCAGTAAGTTTGGCAGCTGAAACTTCACCCTTACTTTTCGCTTCCGAAACTCGGGCAAGTAGTAGAAACATAGTAAAAATAGGGATACGGATACAGTTTCAATCACTAATTGAGTCAAAGCTAAGTCAGGAGCTCGGAATAATACGAAAAATAAAGAGAGCGTATACCCGACAACTCCTAGAGAAATAATGGCTGTGAGGCGTGATTTTGCTAATAAAGTTGTAATAGTAGCTGCAACCATTACGACTGCTAATATGGCCTCATAAACGCCTATAGAAGCAGTATCTTTTAAATCAATCGCAAAGGCATTCTGAGAAAAGAGCGTCACGAGAAGTAAAATGCCTATGAAAGTAAAAATGATTAAAAGATAGTCTCTAATAAATCCTGTCATTAATGTTTTCATGATACGTGTTGACCCTTTTTCCATCCCTTTAATTCCATAATTATAGCCGTTATTAAGCGTTAAAGAAGAAGGGAATCGTGGGTAGATTTTTAACCACTTTTGAATCGTCATAAAGAACAAAACACCAAATATGATGACCCCTAGCGTCATAAATAATTCTGGCGTAAAGCCGTGCCAAAATTTAATATGCACTTGATATTCTTTACCTTCAGCTAGCAGGCTAGGTGCGATAGAGGCCATTGTTGGCTCAATAAGGGTTGATTCTAATAAGTTAGGAGCAAAGCCGAAAATAACAACCAGTGATGCTAAAATAACAGGTGAAATAAGCATGCCTACTGGTGCTTCATGCGGCTTCTTCTCTAGTTTTTCGGGCTGGTATTTGCCTGTAAAGGTTTTAAAGACAAAAATCATACTATAGACGAAAGTGAAAATACTTCCTAACCAAGCGATGACAGGCAGCAAAATTCCCCACGTCTGCATGCTATACATATCCATTTTTGTCACGTTTACCATACCTGTAAAAAACATCTCTTTACTTAAGAATCCATTAAAAGGAGGAAGACCCGCCATTGAAAATCCCCCGATGATAGCAATGGTAAATGTCACAGGCATGAAGCTCATTAACCCGCCTAACTTTCTAATGTCACGCGTGCCTGTTTCATGATCGACAATCCCTACTACCATAAACAAACTGCCTTTGAAGGTAGCGTGGTTAATCAAATGGAAAACCGCTGCAGTAAGAGCTACTAAGTAGATATTATCGTCTAAAAAATCATAGTGAAGAGCTGCGCTACCTACTCCTATAAGTGACATAATCATCCCGAGCTGACTAATGGTTGAAAAAGCTAAAATCCCTTTCAGATCTTGCTGCTTTACTGCTGAAAATGAGCCCCAAAACAGTGTAATTAGTCCTGTAATTGAAATAGCAAAAAACCAAGTGGCGCTTATAGCAAAAACAGGGCTGAGTCTTGCTAAAAGATAAATTCCCGCTTTTACCATTGTGGCTGAATGAAGGTATGCACTCACTGGGGTTGGAGCTTCCATTGCATCTGGCAGCCAAATATGAAAAGGAAACTGAGCAGATTTTGTAAAGGCCCCTAATAAAATGAGGACTAGAGCTGGAATGAATAGATGACTTGATGTGACTACATCTACGTTTGAGATAATTTCGCGTATGCTGAAAGTACCTGTCATGACGTATAAAAGCATAATTCCTGCTAATAGGGAAAGTCCTCCGAATACGGTAATAAGCATAGATTTTAAGGCTCCGTATTGAGATTTCTCCCGTTTGTACCAATAACCAATCAATAAAAAAGATGAAAGGCTTGTTAATTCCCAAAAGCTATACAGGCTCATTAGATTGTCTGATAATACAACTCCTAGCATAGACCCCATAAAAAGAAGCAAATAGACATAAAACGAATGCAGCGCTTCTTTTGTCTTAGAAAGATAATAAATGGAGTAAAGAATAACAAGTGTCCCAATTCCGGTGATTAACAGAGAGAATAGAAGACCGAGTCCATCCACGTAA
This sequence comes from Priestia sp. JV24, assembly GCF_025910025.1. Taxonomy (NCBI): domain Bacteria; kingdom Bacillati; phylum Bacillota; class Bacilli; order Caryophanales; family Bacillaceae; genus Priestia; species Priestia sp. JV24. The sequence continues at coordinate 14,697 of NZ_JAPCIN010000024.1, read as the reverse complement.
GCATCAAAGTTAATACCCAGACTAGGTATCCATTTCATTGAATGTAGGTAGTTTTCCCCTTTAGAAACACCACTGATATATTGTGTGAAATAAATGAACAACACAAGTGGAAGAGGCAAAACGAACCACCCTGTATGAATACGCTGGAATTTCCTATACAGAAGCGGGACAAAAAAGGCTAATAAAAAAGGCGATAAAATCACCAAGTGCAACCACGACAAAAGACAAACCTCCTTGTGATATTCAATTCTGTAACCGATTATATAATAATTTAATTATGCATGCATCCATGCTAATTCTTAGTATCAGCAGAATTTTCAAGGCTTATTAAATAAATAGAAACTCGTCACAAAATCCATAAAAAAAACATAAAAAAATTTTTTTCGACGTATAAAAATCATGCGAAATTGTCACTCTAAGAGTGAGGTGATGGAAATGTATAGGAAACAAATAGCCATCAGTTTTCTCATTTTTACTGCACTATGTATGAGTGGATTTGTGCTAAATAATCACTTGGAAATGAAAGAAGAAAACAGGATGCTGCTCACTTCTAAAAACGAAGCTGGAAATTCCATATCAATAGACTCTTCCCTTTTAAAAGCCTCTTATAAACCGAGACAATATGTGAAGATAGGTGAAATGAACTATATTGCACCACCCAATAAGCAAATAAAAAACGATTGAAGACCACTCCTTAGTCGTTTTTTATTTGCTTATTATTTGCGTAATCGTGCATGAATTACGTCCTGTAATCAAAGAACATTAGTTGACTTCACAACTGAATTTATCGTTAAATAAAAGGGTACATACAATGATTGCAGTTTCAACAAACTATAATGATTGTGTCAAATTGTAAGTGGATTCACTTGAATTCAGCTAACAGTTTCGATAAAGTGAAAAATAAAGATATTTTAATGGAGGAACAGACTATGACACATGTTCGTTTTGATTATTCAAACGCGTTATCATTTTTTGGTGAACATGAACTTACATACTTACGTGATGCCGTGAAAGTAGCTCACCATTCAATTCATGAGAAAACAGGTGCTGGAAACGACTTTTTAGGATGGGTCGACCTTCCTACGGAGTATGACAAAGAAGAATTTGCACGCATTCAAAAAAGTGCAGAAAAAATTAAATCTGATTCAGATGTATTAATTGTTATCGGTATTGGAGGATCTTACTTAGGTGCTCGTGCTGCTATTGAAATGCTTCAGCATTCATTCTATAACACATTATCAAAAGAACAGCGTAAAACTCCGCAAGTTATTTTTGCTGGTAACAACATCAGCTCAACATACATGAAAGACTTAATGGATGTTTTACAAGATAAAGATTTCTCTATTAATGTTATTTCAAAATCTGGTACAACAACAGAACCGGCGATTGCTTTCCGTATCTTCCGTAAATTATTAGAAGAGAAATACGGCAAAGAAGAAGCACGCAAGCGTATTTATGCAACAACAGATAAAGCGCGCGGCGCATTAAAAACATTAGCGGACGAAGAAGGCTATGAAACATTTGTTATTCCAGATGATGTAGGCGGCCGTTATTCAGTATTAACAGCGGTTGGCTTATTACCAATTGCCGCTGCGGGTCTTGATATCGAACAAATGATGAAAGGGGCAGCTGATGCTCAAGATGCATTCTCATCATCAGAGCTAGAAGAGAACCCAGCTTATCAATATGCTGTAGCTCGTAATGTGCTTTATAATAAAGGAAAAACAATTGAAATGCTGATTAACTATGAGCCAGCTCTTCAATACTTTGCTGAGTGGTGGAAACAGTTATTTGGCGAAAGTGAAGGAAAAGACCAAAAAGGTATTTACCCTTCATCTGCTAACTTCTCAACGGATCTTCATTCTTTAGGTCAATATGTACAAGAAGGTCGCCGTGATATTTTTGAAACAATTGTACAAGTTCAAGATTCTCGTCATGAGCTAACAATTGAAGAAGATGCAGCGGACTTAGATGGATTAAATTACTTAGCTGGTGAAACAGTTGACTTTGTAAATAAAAAAGCGTTCCAAGGTACAATGCTTGCTCACACAGATGGAGGCGTTCCAAACTTAGTTGTGAACATTCCTGCGCTAGATGAGTATACGTTCGGATATGTTGTATATTTCTTCGAAAAAGCATGTGCAATCAGCGGCTATTTATTAGGCGTAAACCCATTCGATCAGCCGGGAGTAGAAGCATACAAAGTAAATATGTTTGCTCTTCTTGGAAAACCTGGTTTTGAAGAGAAAAAAGCAGAATTAGAAAAGCGTTTGAAATAAGTAAAAAGAGGGCGGTACAAAAGTATTTTAGCCCAAGTGAAAAACGAACCATTGATCAACATGTTTGATTAGTGGTTCGTTTTTTTTGTTATGGTGAATATAGTTTCATCTGTTTAGGTCCTTCTAGCAGTTGATTGGAGGGCAAGGCGGAGACTCCTGCGGGAAAAGCGCAAGCGACGAGGGGGCTCAGCGCCCGCCCGCGGAAAGCGAAGCCTTGCACGGACATCACGGTGTCACAAGCGATTTATACGAGCTACTTTATCCAGTTTGTTCGTCTTTAGGTTGGATTCATTTAGTTATATCTCAATCTCTTTTTTGCTTTTGAGATAAAGGATAAAACGCTGGAAAAAGGACATGTTAAAACAGAGGAGGGATAACATGATTGAATTATCTTCAAGATTAGAGGGCACATTATTCAAGCTTTATGAATTAGAAAAAACGCTTAAGCCGCTTGGGTATAACATTGGAGGGAATTGGGATTATGACCATGGTTCATTCGACTATAAGATGAATGATGAAGTCGGCTATCAATTTTTACGTATCCCGTTTACAGCTACGAATGGAGAGCTGGATTCTAAAGGAACAACCGTACAGATTGGCACGCCATTTTTACTTTCACATAAATATCAAATTGGTCTAGATGACGATGTTCACAATGGAAATGTGAGTGCTTCATTTAATCAGTTTGCAGAACCCCAAGACGCAGACGCTTCATTTCCAGAAAAGTATATCAGCTTAGGAGAAGAGCTAATTAGAGAGGCAGAAGATGCGCTGCTTCAGTAATTGAAGGAACTATTCTTTTTTTAAACTCTCTACTTTTTTCACAAAAATATGTTCGTACATGACTTGACTAATCAACTCGTTTGTTTTAATCATTTCATTCACCCCCAAATTTTGTGCATTTTGAATATGCTTTTTTGTTAACAGTTCAACGATGCTGTAAATAGAAGGGTTCAATCCTTGCAGAGCGACTAACGTAACAATCGTATTCATGTCTGCATATTCTTCTGTCTTATGTTGATCGGCAGTAATCAGCACTTTTTTTGCGTACCGAGCGTTGGCAAGTTCTAATACTTCATAATGAGAGGGACTTCCTTTAATAAAATGAACGCGATCACAAATCATGGGATTTTTAGTCAGAGAGTCGTCGATAAGAACAATGTCTTCTTTATGAAATGCGTCGCGATAAGACTCTAACACGAGTTTGGCGCGCTCATTCCACCCAACAACGATAAAGTGATCTTTTCCATAAAATTTTAAATTCCCTTCCAAATAAGCGCTCTCAGCGGAAACAGCAATTTTAGAAAGCGTAACAAAATAAGTAGTAATAAATCCCGTTCCGATCAGGACTAAAATAATTGCAGCTAACCTTCCAATCGTAGTGGTCGGAGCAAAATCACCGTACCCTATAGTAGAAATTGTAATAATAACCCACCAAATTCCTTCAAACACATTCCCAAACGTTTGCGGCTCTAGGAAATGTATAAGCATGCCGAAAAGCAGAACAAGGCAGCCGATAATAAAAAGAAGCCGCACTAAAATAGAACGACGAAAAAGTCGAAATAATAGCCATTCCATCATAAAAAAACCTCCAGTGATTAGTCATAACCACAGTATGACCATTTTCTACTGAAGGTATAAGATATCTTTATCTTTTTACTTCGTAATATTCAATCCATTCTTTGTCTGGACCGTAGAAAAATAAGTATCTTGCTCCATTTGGCAAAGTTACAATGTTTTCTTCCACAAATGAAACGCCTGCTGATTTTAAACGCTCAAACTCCTCTTCAATTCCGTCTACTGCCAGGGCAAAATGATGAACTTTACCTTCGTTAGGTAAGCTTGAGTTATACCCTTGAATTAACTCTACGATTACATTGCCTTCTAAACCTAGAAAAGCTAGCTTCAAAGATGGATCGGTATGTGGTAGTGTTTCGATGAGCTCTAATCCCACTTTTTGCGTATAGAACTCAATAGATTCTTCTATATCCTTTACTTGAACGCCTACATGTTCAAATTTTAAAATTGTCATATGCATCACCCGTATCTATAGTATGTAAAAACTATGAAATATATTAAAGAGAAAGGATATAGAAGTCAAGATAGGGCTGCTTATCAGGAAAGGGCTCTTAAATCATATTTTTGCTGGAGTGAATAGGGTAGAGGCTTCCATCAAGAGCAAACGAAATTTTGCCTGTTTCTTCAGATACAACTAAAATTAATGCATCCGATTTTTCCGACATTCCAATGGCTGCACGGTGGCGTGTTCCCAATTTTTTGGTCGTTGAAATAATAGACGAGAGAGGTAAAACATTAGCAGCTGAGATAAGCTGATTATTTCTAATCAAGACGGCTCCGTCATGTAAGGGTGTCCCTGGATAGAACAGCGTCTCAACTAGCGTAGCGCTGACAGGAGCTTGAATAGGGATTCCTTTTTGAATAAGAGAGTCTACATTTTGTTCCCGTTCAATGACAATTAAAGCGCCGTGACGTTTCTCAGAAAGGTTATGAATAGCTAAGGACAGAGCAGCATATTCAAATGTATAAGGCGATAGATAATGACGCAAATAATAAGAGGCAGCCGTAGCTTGAACATCTTGAAATAACTTTCGCATCTCCTCAAAATCACATAGGATACAATGATCACTCGTGTCTAAATGTTTAATTAAATTAGAGGCTTCAGTTGAAATCTGCTGTAAATATGTTCGCACATTATTTTTAATTGTATCGTCTAATTGAAAGGGTTGTCTCTCCATCTTATATAGCTCCTATCTGTCAGTCAGTGTTATCTGTAATGTGTGCTAATGTGGGTGAATTATCCGTAAAGCTTATAAATCCCTTATTAATTTTATAGAGAGGTTTTGTGTTTTATTTAGCAAGAGAATATAAAAAGTTGGAGAAAAAAGAAAGCGTTTTATAAACTGATACGTTCACATTTGGGTTAAATTTACATATGTTGTTTTAAATAAAAGTATAGATATTTCTGTGAATTTAAAGTATAGTTTTCTTATCGGATATATGATTTTTAATGTTGACAAATATTCTAAATATGCTAAAATTTTTAAAAAATGCTTATCAAGAGTGGTGGAGGGATCTGGCCCGCTGAACCCCGGCAACCTGCTTAGCAAGGTGCTAATTCCAGCAAAGTGTGTATCATTTTGAAAGATAAGGTGAAAATTTATTGCCTACCCAGTCTTTCAATATGGAAGACTTTTTATTTTGATATAGCGCAAGCGATAATTTGAGGAGGGACACCAATGACTGTAACCCCCGACTTAAAACAAATCTTTGAGCATGTTGAAGCAAAGTAAGAATTAAATAGTTTCGCTGACTAGACACACTAGAGGCGGTTTTATCCAATTCTAGTGGGTAAAACCGTCTTTTTTTATTGGATAACGCGGATAACTAAGAATTGGAGTGAAGAAAATGGCAGACTTATATACGTACGAAAACTGGAGTGATACATTTCCAGAGTTCGACAGTGAAGATGAAACAAAAGGAGCCCTTTCAGCATTGCAGTGGGCGTATGATACCTACGGAGATTCAATTATTTACGCATCAAGCTTTGGTATCGAGGGGATTGTGTTAATTGATTTAATTTCAAAAGTGAAAAAAGATGCTGAAATCGTCTTTTTAGATACGGGCGTTCATTTTAAAGAAACATATGAAGTAATTGATGCAATTAAAGAACGCTTTCCTGATTTGCGTATTCGTATGAAAAAACCGGATTTAACGCTTGCAGAACAAGCTGAGAAACATGGAGATGAACTTTGGAAGAGTCAGCCTAACCTATGCTGTCAAATTCGAAAAATCATCCCGCTAAGGGAATCTCTTGCTCCTTATGATGCGTGGATTTCTGGTTTGAGACGCGAGCAGTCTGAATCTCGTGCCAACACGAATTATTTTAATAAAGATGAGAAATTCAAGAAAGTGAAAGTCTGCCCGTTAATTCATTGGTCCTGGAAAGAAGTTTGGCGCTATGTGTATAAGCATGATTTACCATATAACAAACTTCATGATCAAGGCTACCCAAGTATTGGCTGTGAGCCCTGTACCGCACCTGCCTACAATGTAGACGATTTACGTTCAGGAAGATGGGCAGGTACACAAAAAGTTGAATGCGGATTACACGAATCTTAAATACGAAAGAGCTGAATAAATGATGCTTTTATATGTTGCCTTTATCATTGCGCTTTTTTTTGCAATGAATATTGGAGCAAGTGGTGCAGCAGCAGCTATGGGCGTTTCATACGGCTCCGGTGCGATTAAAAAGAAAAGAGTAGCCCTGTTCATCTGTGCTATAGGTATTGTGCTCGGAGCCATTATCGGAGGCGGCGAGGTGGTAAAAACTATCAGTTCAGGTATCATACCTGAAAAATTGCTGTCAGTAGAATTAGTTATTATCATTCTGGCTGCTGCAACGCTGTCACTCTTTTTCGCGAATTTAATTGGTATTCCTCTATCAACAAGTGAAGTAACGGTTGGTTCAGTTGTTGGAGTAGGCGTAGCTTATCAATCTCTGTATGTGGAAAAACTTTTAGTTGTCATGTCTTTTTGGATTATTGTTCCGCTGGTTTCATTTGTCATTGCTTTTTTGATTGGAAAAGTGATAAAACGCAGAGCGCATAAAAAAGAAGCAGAGGGAAAGTGGAAAAGAGTTTTAACGATTTTAGTTATAGCGACGGGATTCTTTGAAGCCTTCTCAGCTGGAATGAATAACGTGGCAAATGCTGTCGGTCCTCTAGTAGGAGCTGGATTAATGGATGCCACAACGGGTGTCATAGCAGGAGGATTGGCAGTGGCGCTCGGAGCTCTTTTACTAGGAGGCCGAGTTATTGAAACAAACGGGAAAAAAATTACTCGCTATTCTGTAGGGGAAGGGTGCATTATCTCGGGTACTGGTGCTTCTCTTGTCACAGTCGCTTCACTGTTTGGTTTGCCAGTACCGCTTACACAGGTCACTACGTCTTCTATTATTGGAATAGGAGCAGCGAAAACGGGATTCACGAAAGAACAGCGCGAAGTGGTCATTCAAATGTTAAAGGTTTGGGTGGTATCCCCTGTATTTTCACTCGTAATCTCATATGTTCTTGTGAAATTAGTACTTGAAAGCGACTTATATTCATTTGTAGTGCTAGCTAGCGGATGTATTGCCACAGCAGGTGTTCTAAGCTTAGCTAGAGCGACTAGAAGAAAAAGAGCAAGCTTGCAGTCGGAAAAAGAAAAAATGACTGCGTGATTCAAGTGCTTTTTATTATATTGTGTTAATTATTTAAGGAGGATTTTACAAAATGACAACAATTCAAGCACACGGTGGAGAATTAATTAATTTATATCAACCAACATATGACTACACGTCACTAACAAAAGAAATCGAAGTAGATAACATGGCTCTAAGTGATTTAGAACTAATTGGAATTGGTGCTTACAGCCCAATTACAGGATTTTTAGGAGAAAAAGATTATCAATCAGTTGTTGAAAATATGCGTTTAGCAGATGGAACAGTATGGAGTATTCCTATCACTCTTCCTGTAACAGAAGAGCAAGCTAAAGAATTAAACATTGGCGACAAAGTAAAACTTGTTCAAAACGGCGTAACGTATGGTGTTTTAGAAGTTTCTGAAGTATATACGCCAAATAAAGAAAAAGAAGCGGAGAACGTGTACCGCACAGCAGAACTTGCTCATCCTGGCGTAAAAAAAATGATGGAACGCCCAAATGTATACGTAGCAGGTCCAATCGTACTTGTAGAACGTACACCTAAAACGCGTTTTGAAAAGTATTACCTAGATCCAACTGAAACAAGAGCAGCATTTGAAGAACGCGGTTGGAAAACGGTTGTTGGATTCCAAACTCGTAACCCTGTTCACCGTGCGCACGAATATATTCAAAAAACGGCATTAGAAATTGTAGACGGCCTATTTTTAAATCCACTCGTAGGAGAAACAAAGTCAGATGATATCCCAGCAGATATCCGTATGGAAAGTTATGAAGTACTTTTAGAGAACTATTATCCTAGCGATCGTGTAGCTTTAGCAGTTTTCCCTGCTGCGATGCGCTATGCTGGACCTAGAGAAGCTATTTTCCATGCAATGGTTCGAAAAAACTTTGGATGCACACATTTCATTGTAGGCCGTGACCACGCTGGTGTGGGTGACTACTATGGAACATATGATGCACAAAAAATCTTCAGTAACTTTACAGCAGATGAATTAGGAATTACACCTTTATTCTTTGAACACAGCTTCTATTGCAAAAAGTGTGAAGCGATGGCATCAACGAAAACATGCCCTCACAGCAAGGAAGATCATATGATTCTATCTGGAACAAAGGTACGTGAAATGCTTCGTAACGGAGAAGTGCCACCAAGCACATTCAGCCGTAAAGAAGTAATTGAAGTGTTAATTAAAGGATTAGCAAAACAAAAAGTATCTTCAAAATAAGGAGCGGTTGAAGTGAGCAAATCAACAAACATTACGTGGCATGATGCTGGAATTACAAAAGAGGAAAGACGCGAGCAAAATAATCATCACAGTTTTGTATTATGGTTTACAGGTCTTTCGGGTTCAGGTAAATCTACCGTAGCAAACGCAGTGGCAAAAGCGCTTTTTGATAAAAATATTCGCAACTATGTATTAGATGGTGACAATGTTCGTTTCGGCTTAAATAAGAATCTAGGGTTTTCTGCTGAAGATCGTACAGAAAATATTCGCCGTATCGGTGAGGTTTCTAAGCTATTTGTAGACAGCGGTCAAGTGGTACTAACAGCATTTATCTCTCCATTCCAAGAGGACCGAGCTCAAGTGCGTGAGATCTTAGAGGGGAATGAATTTTTGGAAGTATACGTGGAGTGTCCGTTAGAAGAATGTGAAAAAAGAGATCCAAAAGGCCTTTACAAAAAAGCAAGAAGCGGAGAAATCCGTGACTTTACAGGAATTGATTCTCCGTATGAGTCACCGGCTAACCCTGAATTAACAATTAATACAAGCACACAGTCTGTAGAAGAATGTGTACAAACTGTTATTGAATATTTAGCTAACCGAAAGTTTATCTAAATGACAGCGGACTTTGTCCGCTGTTCTAATTCAAATTAAAATGTGGGAGCGCTGCGGAGACGTGGAAATGATGGAAGGGTGAAAGGCATTCATGGGGAAAGTATATCTAGTCGGTGCAGGACCGGGAGATCCAGATTTAATTACATTAAAAGGGTTGAAAGCAATTCAACAAGCAGATGTTATCTTATATGATCGTTTAGTGAATAAGGACCTGCTGGAGTATGCTAAAAGTGATGCGGATATCATTTACTGCGGAAAGCTTCCGAACTACCATACCCTCAAGCAAGAAACAATTAACAACTTTTTAGTGAAATTCGCTAAGAAAGGAAAAATTGTAACGCGCTTAAAAGGCGGAGATCCATTTGTTTTTGGACGCGGAGGGGAAGAAGCAGAAGCTCTCGTGCAGCAGGGCATTTCATTTGAAATTGTTCCAGGAATTACATCAGGTATCGCAGCCGCTGCTTATGCAGGAATCCCTGTCACTCACCGGGAATACAGCGCAAGCTTTGCTTTTGTAGCAGGTCATCGTAAAGATAGCGAGCATGATGCAATCAAATGGGATAGCCTAGCCAAAGGTGTAGATACTCTTGCAATTTATATGGGGGTGCGGAACTTACCGTACATTTGCCAACAGTTAATGAAACACGGAAAAACTTCAGCTACGCCAATTGCATTGATTCACTGGGGAACATGTGCGCACCAGCGCACTGTAACTGGAACTCTTGGTACAATTGTTGATATTGTTAAAGAAGAACAAATTGAAAATCCAAGTATGATTATCGTTGGTGAAGTTGTGAATTTTCATGATCGATTAAATTGGTTTGAGAAGACTGGACAGCATTACTATTCGTTTGCACAAGAAGCTTACTAAAGAGGTTGATTATATGGATGCAGTTTTATATGTTTGCCATGGCAGCCGCGTAAAAGAAGGCGCTGATCAGGCAGTTGCTTTTATTGAAAGATGTAAAAAAAATCTAGATGTACCGATTCAAGAAGTTTGTTTCCTAGAACTAGCTTCCCCCACTATTGAACAAGGATTTGAAGCATGCATTGAACAAGGTGCTACTCGTATTGCAATTGTGCCTCTTCTGTTATTAACAGCTGCGCATGCAAAGCATGATATACCCGAAGAAATACACAAAGTATATGAACGTTATCCCCAGGTAGAAGTCCTGTACGGAGAACCATTCGGCGTAGACGAACGAATTGTTGATATCTTGCTAGAGAGAATCAATGAAACCAATGTGGATAAGCATGAAGATTCGATGGTATTGTTGGTCGGCAGAGGAAGCAGTGATCCTGCTGTAAAAAAAGATTTTAACGAAATAGCTCAACTGCTAAAAGGGAAAGGTGCTTTTAAAGAAGTGAGCACATGTTATTTAGCTGCAGCTTCTCCTAATTTAAAAGAAGGCCTGCACCTTGCTAAACGAACTTCGTATAAGCAAGTATTCGTTCTTCCATACCTTTTGTTTACCGGTATTTTAATGAACGAAATTAAGGAAGAATTGGAGCAGCTATCAACAGATGCCCAGCAGTTTATCTTAGCCAACTACCTAGGTTATCATGAGGGACTTGCACACATTTTAAGTCACCAAGTAAAAACGTTATTATCCAGCAAAGGAAATCAATACGATGTATACCGTTATGCTTGATTTAAAGGGTCGTTCGGTCTTAGTAGTTGGGGGCGGAACAATCGCAACTCGTAGAATTAAAGGTTTTTTACAAGAAGGAGCAGCCATTACAGTGGTTGCTCCAACTGTTTCAGCTGAAATAAATGAATGGGAAGTTAAAGATCAGCTGCGTGTAAAAAGAAAAAAAGTAGGAGAAGAAGACTTACTTAATGTCTTTTTAATTGTTGTGGCTACAAATGATCAAGCTGTGAATAAGTTTGTTAAGCAGCATATTAAAAATGATCAGTTGGTTAATATGGCCAGCAGTTTTTCCGATGGAAATATTCAAATCCCTGCACAGTTTTCTAGAGGGAGATTATCGCTAGCAATATCCACAGATGGCGCTAGTCCTTTGTTGACAAAACGAATCAAAGAAGACTTATCCTCAAATTATGATGAGAGTTACACACAGTATACACAGTTTTTGTATGAATGCAGAGTTCTTATCCACAGATTGAATGTGTCAAAGAGCCGTAAACATGAGTTATTAACAGAAATTATCGATGATCAATACCGGCTGTCTCTAGTAAAACAGCGGGAATTTTTACAACAGATTGAAAAATATAAATAAAAAACGGCCAATTGGCCGTTTTTTATTTATACATTTTCAACTTCAATGCTTCGAATACCGCTGATTTTTTGAATTTCGTAATACACTTCTGTAGTAGGGCGCTGGTTATTAACTGACACTTTCATTCGTATATACAATTCATTGGTGTCTAAATCTTTGATTCGAATATTTTTAATTGTAATATTCTTTTCTCTAATGCTATTAGTTGTATCAAAGATATTGTGCTTATCCGCCAGCTTGAGTTGAAGAATAAGTTCTTTCTCGCGCAGTTGCCTAGGCCCCAAAATAGTAATAAGGAAGGGAAGAAGTTCAACGCTGATAATGAGCAGTACAACTCCGGTAATAGCTTCAGGATAAAACCCTGCACCTACAGCAATGCCTATACCTGCTGCTCCCCAGATAATAGCCGCTGTTGTAAGCCCTGAGATGCTGTCATTTTCTTTTCGTAAAATGACGCCCGCCCCTAAAAAACCAATTCCAGAAACAATTTGAGCGGCCAGACGAAGCGGGTCCATTGTGATATGATCACCTTTATTAAAAATTTGAGAAGACTCAATCGAAACAATTGTGAGTAAACAGCTAATAATGGAAATTACGAGAGATGTTTTTAAACCAACAGGCTTTCGTTTTAGTTCCCTTTCAATTCCAATAATAAGACCAAGTACAGCGGAAATACCTAATTTAAGCAACATTTCATTTTCCATTATTTTCACCTATTTCAATAAACATTGTTGTTTATATCTGTATGAAAGAAGAAAAACAGATATGTATTAGTATAGTAAACTTTTCTTCATAATAACAGGTGGAATTCGAAAAAATCTGATTATTTATAAAGCGCTACAATCTTTTCTTTCAATTTATATTTTTGAATCTTGCCGGAGGCCGTCATGGGAAAGTCGTCTATAAAATAAATATGTTCCGGAATTTTGAAATGAGCAAGCTTACCTTTGCAAAAGTCTTTGATTTCTTGAGCGGTAAGAAAAGAATGTTGCTTGAGTTTAATGCATGCAGCAACTCGTTCTCCATACTTTGGATCAGGAATACCGACAATTTGCACATCTTCTACCTCGGGTATTCTATATAAAAACTCTTCAATCTCTCTTGGGTAAATGTTTTCTCCGCCTCTAATAATCATATCTTTTAGACGTCCTGTAATTTTTACATAGCCATCCTTATCGATGGTAGCTAAATCTCCTGTATGTAGCCAATCTTTTACAATTGTTTTTTCTGTTTCTTCCGGCATTTTATAATACCCTTTCATTGTTAAATATCCTTTTGCACAAAGTTCTCCTTGTTCTCCGAAAGAAGCTGGTTTACCTGTAACTGGATTAATAATTTGAATCTGTACATGATTATGAACTTTGCCAACCGTTTGTACTCGCCGCTCGATAGAATCAGTTGGGGTTGTTTGGGTGATTACAGGAGATGTTTCGGTTTGACCATACGCGATCGTAATTTCATTGATGCCCATGTCATGTATGACTCGTTTCATTACTTCTGCTGGACAATTAGAACCAGCCATGATTCCTGTGCGAAGAGTAGATAAATCATATTGATTAAACTCAAGTGCATTTAATTCCGCAATAAACATAGTTGGTACACCGTGAAGAGCTGTACATTTTTCGTTCTCTACGGTGCGTAAAACAGAGGCAGGTTGAAATTCAATAATCGGTAGCATAGTAGCACCTACAGATACGCATGCTAGAACACCCAGCACACATCCAAAGCAATGAAAGAAAGGAACTGGGATGCATAAGCGGTCTTCGTTAGTCAGTTTCATAGACTGAGCAACTAAAAAGCCGTTGTTTACTATATTATGGTGACTTAGCATAACTCCTTTTGGAAAACCTGTTGTTCCGGAAGTATATTGCATATTGATAACATCATGGATATGTAGGGATTGTTCATGCTTATCGAGAACCTCATCCGAGATCATTAAGCTACTCATTAAAAACTCATTCCAAGATGTATGTTCGCTTGATCCACTTAAGTTTATAAGATGTTTTAGTTTGGGAAGGTTATGTTCAATACTAGTGATAATAGACGTATAAGAAGTGCTTTTAAATTCATCAATGAAAAATAGCGCTGTTGTATCAGAATGACTCAATACATACTCTAATTCAGAGGATTGATAACTTGTATTAAGGGTAACCAAAACAGCGCCTATTCTAGCTGCTGCGAATTGAAGAAGCAACCATTCCGGCACATTGGTAGCCCAGATAGCGATATGGTCGCCTTTTTTGAGACCGGTGGCTAGAAGTGCCTTTGCAACTCGAGAGGTTTCTTGATAAAATTCCGCGTACGTATAACGAATATTTTGTTCAGAGTAGATAACCGCTTCTTGATGCCCAAACTTTTTTGTACTTTCTTTTAAAAGTTCTCCAACTGTTAATTCAAGCAATGGTTTCATTTGGTTTCCTCCTTGAATAATGTTAAAGTATAAATGAAAGCGTTTTCTAAAAGTAGTTTATCAAATTTAAAGAAAGTGTTCCAAAAAATCATTCGACAAATTCCTTCACTGTCCATCGTACGTATAGAAGAAGAGGAGTGACTGAAGTTATCGCATTGATTTCAATAAGTAAGTATACTGAATGCGAATATTGTAATAAAATAAAGAAATGTCTCCTTTTTATAAGAAGACAACGCATGTTAATAAAGAATGGTATAAAAATATGAAGTAAACAAACAAAAAATCATGCTGAATGTTGAAAGTGAAATAAATGAAAGGCCGTTGACCTTGCCTTCTTTATTAGACATTTGAATTGATTCCCAATAAGCAAGTGAAATTAAGAGAATAGACATACAAAAGGACAAATAGAGTGCAGCTGCAATTAAGGTATCCAAGTGAACGCCTCCTTGGCGGATAATGATTTAATAGACATTATGCTAGTGTGGCTCTAGATATGCTAGTATCTATTAATTGGCGAACGTTTCGTTTGTAAGAAAATAGTTTTTAAAAATATATCGAAAAACTATTGCACAATAAAAGAAGGCATGGTATATTATTAAATGTCGCTAAGATGAACTGCTAAAGCAAACATCGAAGTGATAAACAAATAAAAAAACTTGTTGACAACTAGGTTGCAACTTGTTATGATAGTAAAGTCGCCTAAGAGCGGCGG